>NZ_JBAZRL010000018.1:0-60478 GCF_041662865.1 Pedobacter sp. | reverse complement strand
CATTCGATAGCTATCGGATTAAACTGTGAATGACAGTAGTATTAATTTCCACTACTCTGAGTTGTTGTTCCAATGCTCTGAGTTGTCATTCTAACACTCTAAGTTGCAATTCAAATGCTCTAAGTTGTCGTTCCACTACTTTGAGTTGTTATTGTATTATCTTTATGTTGTTTCAACCTTCGTTTTAGCAGGTGCTTTTGCTTTTTTGGCAGTTATAACTTCTTCAACTGTTTCAATTTTCTTTTTAGCAACAGCTTTTGGTTTTTTTGTAGTTACAACAGCTTCTTCAACTGTTTCAACTTTCTTCTTAGTAGGTGCTTTCGTTTTTTTAGCTACAGGTTGTTCATCAACAATTGATTCTTGTTTATCATCAGCCTTGATGGCAACATTTTGCTTTAAATAAGAAGTTAAAACTTGTTTTAAATACAAATCAGGTTTCGGCATATTAATTACCGTTCCAGGTTCTTTATCCTGAGATTGTTTAATATATGCTGATTTAATTTTACCCCAATCTTTAGAATATAATTTAATGAACATTTCTACAAACTGCTCGTCGGTGTATTTTTTAGGTAATCTGCCCAACACTACTTGTATTTTTTCTTCTTTTCTATGTAAAACTGCCATTCTTGTTTTTATTTTTTTCAAAGATAGCCCATATTAATTTAACTAGTGATAATTCTATTCATCGAAGCAAAGAAATACTCGCAGATAAACTACTCACAACTATATATTTTTTTAACAAAACTTCAAGACTAAGCCTCAAGATGCTATATTTACACCTTAGTAATTGATAAAGATTTTGGCCAAAGTAAAAGAAACCGTAACACCATTAATGCAACAATACAATACCATTAAGGCGAAATATCCTGGTGCATTATTGTTATTTAGAGTTGGAGATTTTTACGAAACATTCGGCGAGGACGCAGTAAAAACAGCACAAATTTTAGGCATTGTTTTAACGAAACGTGGTACTGGTCCAAATGGGGCTTTAGAGTTGGCTGGTTTTCCTCATCATTCATTAGAAAACTATTTATCTAAATTGGTTAGGGCAGGGCAAAGAGTTGCAATTTGCGACCAGTTGGAAGACCCTAAAACGACTAAAACCATTGTAAAACGTGGCGTAACGGAGTTGGTAACACCTGGGATTGCTTACAATGATAATATTTTAAGTCAGAAAGCCAATAATTACCTAGCTGCTGTTTTCTTTGATAAACAAAACATAGGTGTCGCTTTTTGTGATATATCTACAGGTGAATTTTTAGTTGCTCAGGGCAATGCAGAATATATTGATAAACTTTTGCAAGGATTTAGACCTACAGAAGTTGTTTTCCAGAAAAGTAAACGTCAGGAATTTTTAAACCTATTTGGTGATAAATTTTATACGTTTCATCTCGACGATTGGGCTTTTACTACAGATTATGCTAATGAAATATTAACTAAACATTTTGAGGTTAACTCACTGAAAGGTTTTGGTGTTGATAAATTGCAAGCTGGTATTGTAGCAGCGGGGGTGGTTTTATATTATTTGGGCGAAACCGAGCATCGCAATTTGCAGCATATTAGTTCTATTTCCCGGCTGGAAGAAGAACGTTACATGTGGTTGGATCGATTTACCATTCGCAATTTAGAATTGGTGAGTACGGCTAACGATAACGGAGTGACTTTATTTGATGTATTAGACCAAACTTGCACCCCAATGGGTGCAAGGATGTTGCACAAGTGGATTATTATGCCACTAAAAGAACTAAAACCTATACAAGAGCGCTTGGGAATGGTGGAGTATTTGGTGCATCACGATGAACTTTTGCAAGAATTTTTAACACACATTAAACCTATTGGAGATTTAGAAAGATTAATTTCTAAAGTTGGTTTGCAAAAAGCTGGTCCGAGAGAATTGGTACAATTAAAGCGAGCTTTATCTCATATAGATGATGTTAAAAAACTAGCGGAACAAACCGAAAATCCATTTTTAACTGTACTAGCATCGCAATTAAACCCTTGTTTAAGCATTAAAGAAAAGTTAGAAAGAGAGCTAAATCAAGATCCTCCAGCTTTGCTGATTAAAGGAAATGTAATTGCCGATGGGATAGATGAGGAATTGGATCGTTTACGTAAAATCGCCTTTGGCGGAAAAGAATATTTAGTAGAAATACAGAAAAGAGAAGCGGCTACAACGGGAATTCCATCCTTAAAAATATCTTTTAATAACGTTTTTGGCTATTATTTGGAGGTTACCCATACGCACAAAGATAAAGTGCCCGAAAGTTGGATACGTAAGCAAACGTTGGTAAATGCAGAGCGATATATTACGCCTGAACTAAAAGAATATGAAGAGCAGATTTTAGGTGCAGAGGAGAAAATTCAAGCTATTGAAGTGCGTTTGTACAATGAATTGATGTATCAGGTTTCTCATTATATTAAACCTATTCAGCTAAATGCGTATTTAGTTGCGCAATTAGATGTGTTACTTTGTTTTGCACAATTAGCGATTAAAAACCATTACGCCAAACCGATTTTAAACAATAAAAAGGAATTAGATATTAAAGGCGGTCGCCATCCAGTAATAGAAAAACAGTTGCCAACAGGCGATGAATACATTACTAATGATGTGTTTTTAGATAATGATAGTCAACAAATAATTATCATCACTGGTCCGAATATGTCTGGTAAATCGGCTATTTTAAGACAAACTGCGTTAATTGTTTTAATGGCGCAGATGGGCTCATTTGTTCCTGCAAAGTCAGCTCATATTGGCATAATCGATAAAATATTTACTCGAGTTGGGGCATCAGATAATTTATCTAGCGGCGAGAGTACATTCATGGTAGAAATGAATGAAACGGCCAGTATTTTAAATAACATATCGGATAGAAGCTTAATTTTGTTAGATGAAATTGGTCGCGGTACAAGTACTTATGATGGTATTTCTATAGCTTGGGCAATTGCAGAGTTTTTACATGAACATCCAACTGCACGACCAAAAACTTTGTTTGCGACGCATTATCATGAGTTAAATGAGTTGGAAAATACCATGAGCCGCATTAAAAACTTTAATGTGACGATTAAAGAGATGAACAATAAAGTAATCTTCTTGCGTAAATTAGTGCCAGGTGGTAGTGAACATAGTTTTGGAATTCATGTAGCTAAAATGGCGGGAATGCCGTCGAAATTAATTAATCGCGCTAACGAAATATTAAAACGTTTAGAGATTGATAGAACTGAAGGGCAAAGTATTAAGGATAGCATTAAGAAGGTGCAAAATCAGGCATATCAGTTACAAATGTTTGCCATTGATGACCCAGTGTTAGTAAAAATACGAGATACCTTAAATAACCTAGACGTAAATTTGTTAACGCCAGTTGAAGCTTTACTGAAATTGGATGAAATACAACGGTTAATTAAAACATAGGTATGAAAAGCTGCAATTTTAAACTCTATAGCTTTATTTTAGTCTTAGTGTTGATTTTATCATCATGTGGTACTAGAAAATATACGGTTAAGCCTAGTGAAAAAGCAGCGAAAGCAGCTGATGCAATGGCTGCATTAAAAAGTAAAGATCTATATCGTTTTATTACCGATTGGACAGGTGTTAAATATCGCTTAGGTGGAATGGATAAAAGTGGAATAGATTGCTCTGGTTTTGCTTTGCTGTTAGAAAAGAATATTTATGGGCATACTTTGCCAAGGCGATCAAAAGATCAGGCAGAGGCTATAAAAAAGAAAAACAAGGGAAATTTAGAAGAAGGTGATCTTATCTTTTTCTCTTTTGGAGGCAATGAAGTAGACCATGTTGGCGTTTATTTGAATAACAATTTTTTTGTACATGCTTCTACTACCAGAGGTGTTGTAGTTGATGATCTGAATATGCCTGTTTATCAGAATGCAATTGTAAAAACAGGAACTTTAAAATAATAATATGCGTAGAATAATTAGCTCTCTTTGTTTAATAATTGGTTTAACATCGGCTGTATATGCCCAAAAAACGTTAAAAGTTGGTGAGGTATTGCCTAATCTGGCTTTGTTAAGTACCAAGGGAAATGTGTATGATTTAAAAGCCCAAAAAACTGCGAAAGGTTTTATTTTAGTTTTTATGACGCCAACCTGCGATCATTGTATAGCCTATGAGCCTAGAATTATGGCTTTAGATAAGAAATATAAAGTTAAAGGTTTTCCTGTAGTAGCAATCGGTCCTTATGGTGATGATCCGATTAAATATCCGCTAGATGCGATGGCTGAAATGAAGAAATTGGCAATAAACAAGAAGTTTACATTTCCTTACTTATCCGATGATAATTTTAAATATACTTGGTTATTGGGCATAAAAGAAACGCCAACAGCTGTGGTATTACAGAAAAAACTGAATGGATTTTTAATTAAATACATAGGCAGAATTGACGATGAACAAAATCAAAAATTAGTTCCTAAACACAAATTTGTAGAACAAGAGGTTAAGAAGTTGTTGACTAAATAAATCTAGTCTAATGAAATATTTGCTGATTTTATTTTTGCTAACATTAACTTTTGCAGTAAACGCTCAAGTTAAATTAGTATCATTAAATGAGCTAGATAAAAGATTTGCCAAGGGAAAAGATACAACCTATGTACTAAACTTTTGGGCAACTTGGTGTGGACCATGCGTTGAGGAATTGCCACATTTTGAGAATTTAAAGACCGAATATTTCAAAAAACCTATAAAAGTGATTTTGGTTAGTATGGATTTTAAATCTAAATTAAAATCTAATGTTATTCCATTTGTTAAAAAACATAAATTGAAATCGGAAGTTTATGTAATTAATGAGCCCAATCAACAAGCATTTATAGACAATGTAGATAAAAAATGGTCGGGTGCTTTACCAGCTACATTGATTGTAATAAATAATAGACGAACATTTTTCGAGAAAGAATTTACCGGTACAGAATTAGAAGATTTAGTAAAAAATATAGGTCACGGAGATTATAAACCTTAAAAAAATGAAAAAGATTTTATTTGCTTGTTTAATGATGCTAGGCATTACAATTAATAGTTAAATACCTACCTTTATCTTGAAATAAAATTCGGGATTTTTTATGGCTACTCCTAAGCACGATTATTCTTTTTGGACGAAATACAAACGTTTTGCTACGACAGAAATTCTGATGTATTTAATTATGATTATCGGTATTGGTCTCGGGATTATTTTTTTAAGTTAAATACCAATTTTAGGTGATCTGCAGTATTTACATCAGCTATAAATTTAAAAAATGCTGCATAACTCTCTGCTGGAAATGTACCATCATTCATTACAAATTTCCGATAGTATATTAATTTATTTCCCTCTAATATAGTTTTTGAAACGTACGAACCAAATTCACTAGAAATGTTTGTATTACTTGGTTCGATAAGTGGAATTACATTTTCAGGTAGGGTGTAAGCGATAGTGTCTATATCAGTGTAACCGCGATTTAAATAAACAGGTAATGTTCTGTTTTTAGAATCAGGTATAGTTGCTTTTATGTTAAAGGCATTTAATAATAGAAACATTTTTCCATTATTTATTGATGCGTAGTTTCTAATATTTAAAGCTAAATTTTCTGTGAGTTCTGGTTCAATATTTTTCTTTTGACTGTATTCAATTTTATCGAAATTGATATTATCAATGTCGTAGACCTCTTTTAAAAGCTTCAGTTGCTCTGTTAAAGGTTTGTCGACAATTTCTTCGTGATTATCATATTGTGCACCAGAAAATATTGTTTTTAAATTCCCAGTTACATTTCCATCTTTATCTATACTTAAATCTGCTTTACTTATTTGAAGATTTTTTGATGTAATTAATTTTGGTGTGCGCAATAATTTACCTCCATCTGCTGTGCAAGCTAATACATATCTATCATCTGTAAAATCACTTAAAAAACCGAAAGGAATTTTCTGACTAGTACATTCTAACCAGGTTGTATCGCCCTTAAGTGGCATACATAAAATAACATGGTTTCCTTGATTCATACTTGCATATGTAGGATCTAAACTCTTTTTCTGACTGCCAGCTTGTACAATACAATAATATGATTCGATACCAGCCACATCTAACAGGCTTTGCATATAGTTAACCAATGCTTTACAATCGCCATAACCCAATCGGTCTACATCTGCAGCGGTAACAGGCTGAAAACCTCCAATGCCTATTTGCACACTAATGTAACGTGTTTTATTTTGTAGGTATTGATATATTTTTCTAGCCTTTTCTTTATCGGTGGTTTCATTTTTAACTAAATCTGTAATGGCTTGAATAGTTGCAGGTAAAAGTGTTTTACGATTTTTTAATAAATTATCATATTCCCATTTTCCTAACTCCTGCCAATTAGTGTAATCGCCTTTATAGTTGAAATAATTAAAATTTTGAGGTGCAATTTTAACACTAGTTTGATAGTTTTCTCTATCGGGACTATAAGGTTCAGGTTTTACACCTACTAGATTATTTACAGTCCATACTAAACTTTTCTGCTTATCAGTTACAGTTTCTACAGCCTTGTTAGCTAAATTTTGAGTTTTAATACGAAATTGATCAGTTGGCTTACAAATAAAAGTATAACTGCTTATCTCTACAGAAACATCGTTTGCAGGCTTTGGCGCCCAATCCGGGATAATCAGATTTTGCTTATAACGTATTTCATACGTATAAACTATGGTATATGGATAAGTGTTTACGGAAGGTAGGTAATGTTTTACACGACTATCCTCAAACAAAGAGAAATCTTGTACAGCACTTTCATCTTTAAAATCGCTTTGCGAAAATTTACCACTTAGTTTACCAACTTCGTTATAAATTTCGCCTTTAATGCTTTTGATGGAAGTATTTTTGTCATAAAATAGAACTAAACGAGCACTATTCTCACCATTTTTATTTAAAACAGTAATGGCTTGTTTAACAGAATAAACTACATTATCTGGCATACGCATGTCTACAACAGTTTCTTCATTCCTGATGGTTGCATTTGCTCTGTTTCGAAGTGTAGCGGGTATTAATTCAGCATCATAATTGTCTTGTGCAAAACCTATAAAAAAACTTAGAAACATTATAAGAAATAGGGATGTAACTTTCATTAATCAGCTTTTTTTAATAATAAATCTGCTTTTTGATTTTGGATGATTTTGCTGTAAAACTCTTTAAGATAAAGATATTCCTCCGGACCGTAAATGGCTTTGTTAAACTGCAAAACTTGATTTAATATCAGATTATTATCTGTTAATGTAGTTTGTAATAAATAGCGACCTCCTGTTGCTGGTAAAGCTAAACCCATGTCTTGTGGTTTTTCTTGTACAACATAATTTTCTGGTAAACTGATGGTTATTGAAATTCGTTCATCAGATGCAGAACCTAAATCTACTGGATACGTTCTTTCGTTCAAATTAAAAGGGTTTTTTGAAATACGATTAATAAAGAAAGGGTTAATGTAGAGTTGATTTTTACTTGAACCATCATGAGCTGCAAATTCAACTTCATATGTTTCTACAAGAGGTTTTTCTACACTATCAATATTTAAGATCTCTTGTTTTAAGATACTTAATTTTGCCAGTCCTTCATCCAGTTTCTCCACATATTCATCAGTAGAATTATATTTTTTAATGTCTTTTCGTTTATTAAAAGCCGCATAGCCAAAGGTGGTAGTTATAATTGTACCTGTAATTTTTCCATCTGGATTTAATTTCCCAGTTAACGAATAATTTGTAACACTTTTCTGAGCTGCTTTTAAATCTATCCAATACGATGGTTTTTTAAGATTAATTACTCTACCTTGATCATTTATACAACGTAAAGGCAATAATCCGAAAGGTAATAAGGGTTCTGTAGCATCTAATAAATAACTTTTTTCTCCAATATTAACTTTAGCCACCACATAATTAAAATCACTTATAATAGGGAATAATTTATTTACATTTCCATTATCTCGTGTAGAAATAATAACTGCTTCAGCATCTAAATCTGCTGCAGACAGTGCTGCAATTAAACTTAAATTTATGCCAGCTGCATTGCCAGATCTACTTTCAAGAACAGTTTTAATATTTTCCTCACTATATTTTCCATAATAATTATTCCATTTTATTTGTTTCTTGATATAATCATAAATCGCTTTGGCTTTGCTTAAATCGTCTGTAGTTTTTTTTAAAATGGATGGCATTAAATCTTTAAAAACATCTTTACGCTTCATGTGCGAACCAAAATTCTTATCAGATGTTAATTCGAAATCAACATCCTTCCATGCTTTTGTAAAGCTCTGTTTGCTTCCATTGGTCATTTGCATATCTGAAAGCTCAAAATAAATTGCCGACTTAAAATTACTAGCAGCTGTCATATAATCTTCTTCCAAAAATGCAGGCACATTTTTCATATTATAAGTCATTTTTGAGCAGTCTATCGCAACCCCATTTAATCGTAAGCATTCTCGACTCAGTTCGGCTTTTTGATCGCTTAATTTATTAAATCCACGAAGTGTTACATTGTAATTAAAGTTTGCTGGTATATAAGCTACATATTCGCTAAAAACCTTAGGAATATCTGATTGGAATTCCCATGTTTTAAAATTAAAATAGTTTGGAGATTGCAAATGATAACTATATTCTATAATAGAGCCATCTTTAATATTTGGTAAAGTGAATTTGGTTAATGAAGTGTATTTAGATCTATTTTCTGTAAATACTGCTTTCTTGTCCATTGCAGTTTCTACAAATTTACCATCAACATAATTAAAAGTAGAAGCTTTAAGATTTTGAATTAGCTCTTCTCTTGTGTCATCTTTATAAGTAGGAATGACAATATTAGCCTGACTAAATCCTTCTTTATTGTAAATTTTAATTTTTACATGGTAATCAAACATTAACATAAGCCTTCCAGTAGCATCGTCAATTTGTAAGGTTGCAGTTCCAAATTCTTTTAAAACCACGGCATTTGCATTACTATCTAATGTTCTTTTGTTAAATTCATAATCATCGTATGTAATTGCTCCAAAGTTAAAGTTCTGGGCATGAGCAGATAAGAGTGTAAAATAAAAGCAGGTTAAGGCTAAAATTTTCTTCATAAAGAGGTCAGTTAATTTATAGCAATTTAATTTTACTAATTAACAATATGAAATAAATCTCAACTAAAATTTTAGCTGAATAGTACAGAACTAACCAAACCTTTTTAGCATTTTTGAAAAAGAAACATTTATCATACTAGCAATACCTCAATATATATTAAAATAAAATGAAATTAAATTTAAAACGGCCTTTAGCCTTTTTCGATTTAGAAGCCACAGGGATAAACGTTGGCGCAGATCGAATTGTAGAAATTGCTATACTAAAGGCGATGCCTGATGGATCTGAAGAGATTTTAACAAAGCGGATTAATCCTGAAATGGCAATTCCTTTAATTACTTCATTGATACATGGTATTTATGATGAGGATATCAAAAACGAACCTACATTTGGTGCCATTGCAAAAGAAATTGCAACCTTTATTGGTGATGCAGATTTAGCTGGATACAACTCTAATAAATTTGATATACCAATGTTGTTAGAAGAATTCTTAAGAGTTGGTGTTGATTTCGATATGAGTGATCGAAAATTTGTCGATGTGCAAAATATCTTCCATCAAATGGAACAGCGTACATTAAAAGCTGCTTATAAATTTTATTGCGAAAAAGATATCATTAATGCACATTCTGCAGAGGCTGATATTAAAGCGACTTATGAGGTTTTATTAGCGCAGCTTGATAAATATCAAGATATTGAATTTGAAGATAAGCAAGGGAACAAATCGAAGCCTGTACAAAATGATGTAGATCTATTGCACAGTTTTACCAACATGAATAAGGTGGTAGATTTTGCAGGTAGAATGGTTTATAATGAAAACGGAGAAGAGACGATTAATTTCGGTAAGCATAAAGGTAAAACTGTTGAACAAGTTTTTGATGCAGAACCAAGTTATTACGCATGGATGAAGCAGGGTGATTTTCCTTTATACACAAAAAAGAAATTAGAGGAGATTTGGGTGAGATGGAATAAAAAGAAAGAAGAACAAAAAGCCGCCAGGGCGCAAACTCACGTGCCAAAAACTGAAGTTACGGCCACAAAACCTCAACAAAAAGAAAAACCTGCTGCACCAATTAATAATGATATGTTGGAGCAGTTAAAAATGAAGTTTGGCAAATAAACTCTTTTAATACCTATAACTTAATATGAAAATAAAATTATTCTGCATTCTATTCTTGGCGAGTTTATATGCAAAAGCTCAACTTCCAATTCAACTTCCAATGGGACAAGTTTTTCAACAAACTTACCAGAAAGGAACACGTGATGTTAGTGGAGCGCCAGGAGCAAAATATTGGCAAAATACTGCTAATTATAACCTTAAAATAGATTTTAATCCTGAAACAAGAGTAGTAAAGGGAACTGTAGAAATTCAATATATCAACAATAGTCCAGATGTTTTAGAAGAAATCTGGTTTAAATTGTATCCAAACCTTTATAAAAAAGGAGTTGTTAGAAAATCTAAATTGAATGAACGAGATTTAGGTGATGGTGTTAAAATCACAAGTGTTTTGTTAAATAATCAAGCTAAAGATACCTCAACTTTAGTAATTGATGGAACGAATATGCATACTAAAGTTCCTGCATTGGCGCCAGGTAAAACGATGAATTTTAAAATTGAGTACAGCTATATGTTAAATAAAGGCTCTCACCAAAGAACGGGTCAAGTAGATGAAGGCGCACATTTTATTGCTTATTTCTTCCCTAGAATTGCAGTTTATGATGATGTAGATGGTTGGAATAAAATCCCATACAGTGGAGCTGAGGAGTTTTACAATGATTTTTGCAATTTTAAAGCAGCCATTACTGTTCCAAAAGATTATACAGTTTGGGCAACAGGCGATTTATCAAATGGTGCTGAATTATTTGCAAAAAACATTTACAAAAAATATCAATTAGCTAATAAAAGTGATGAAACAATTAATGTGATTGATAGCGCCGAATTAGCGCAAAATAAAGTAACTGCTCAGAAACCTTTCAATACTTTTAAATTCGATGCTAAAAATGTGGTAGACTTTGCCTTTGCAACCAGTAACCATTACTTGTGGAAATCTAATAGTTTGGTTGTAGATCCAAAAACAGGTAGAAGAACTAGAGTTGATGCGGTATTCAATCAAAAACATAAAGATTATTATGAAGTAATTGATTTTGCTCGTAAAACAGTTCACGCCATGAGTTATGTATTTCCAAAATGGCCTTTTCCGTATAGTCATGAAACAGTATTTGATGGATTAGATCAAATGGAATATCCAATGATGGTAAATGATAATCCAACTCAAAATAAATTTGATGCCATTACGCTAACCGATCATGAAATTTTTCATACTATGTTCCCATTTTACATGGGTATAAATGAAACCAAATACGGCTGGATGGATGAAGGTTGGGCAACAATAGGCGAGTGGTTAATTTCACCAATGATTGATAGCACAATCGTAGATGATTATGGCGTTGCACCAACAGGAAGTTCTTCGGGTACTAAAGATGATAGTCCAATTGTAACATTAACTACCGAATTAAAAGGTTCTGGTTCATTCACAAATTCTTACCCTAAGCCAGGGTTTGGTTATCTTTTTGTTAAAGATTATTTAGGTGATGAATTGTTTACTAAGGCTTTACATAATTATATTACACAGTGGAATGGTAAACATCCAATGCCTTACGATTTCTTTTATAGCATGAATACTGGCGCTGGTAAAGATATGAATTGGTTTTGGAAACGTTGGTTTTTTGATGAAGGTGTAACTGATATGGCAATTAAATCAGTAAATAAAACCAATGCTGGATATGATATTGAAATCGAAAATAAAAGCAATAAACCTTTGCCAATAGATTTAACAATTACGTATAGTGATAACTCAATCGAAAAAGTACATCATACTATTGGTGTTTGGGAAAAGGAGAATAAAACCTTTATATCATCCCTAAAAACCAACAAACAAATTAGCAAAGTAGTGATGAAAAGTGATCATGTACCAGATAAAAACAGGAGTGATAATACATTTGTTATAAGGAACTAGAAAAGTTCCAAAGGAGTTCCATTGAACAGATACAGAAGCCCGATTAATGTTAGTCGGGCTTTTTGCTTTAGTTCGTGTTCGCTTTAATCTTGTTTATTTAACAAAAGATTGAAAAAATAAATCATCATTCCCAACTTGATCCGATAGCTATCGGATGGGAATCTTAACGCATCTTGATTGCTAAACACCTTTCGATTCCCGTTTTCACGAGAATGACGATAGGATAATTATTGGTATGCTGTAATTGGGTAATATGCTTTTTCAATCACACCCTCATCACTTAATAAGTGATTTAAATTTGGATCTGCTAAAATTTTAGCTATGGTAGTTTTTTTACCGTTTACCAGTACTTTATTTTGAATTAGCCGAATTCCGTGACTATAATCTGCCCAAGTATTGGTGTGTTTATTATAAAGTGGTTGTATCGCTTTTCCATCTAATTTATGCCAGCCATAAATAACTACTTTTGGAGTTTTTTCAGTATAAATTTTATTACTGATAATAACATCTTTTTTATTTCCAGCTGTTAATTCACTGTTATTGTGCTGAATAGAATAAGGTGTCAACTGTGTTTTAACCAATTCATTATGAGTTATAAAAACAGGAACAGTTGTCATTGCTTTAGTTGGAGGAATAGGTTGTGGCTCTAGTTTTATACTTGCATTTTGATAAATTAAATCGACCATTTTTCTTGTCGGTAAGGTACATTTTAATAGATTAGCAACACGTTGAGCTAAAATTGGCGTCATTGGCATATACATATAATCATCATTACTACCAATTGCCACATAATCTGGTAATACAAAAAAATCTATCGAATATTCTTGATTATTTATTTTTGAAGTATAACTGACCTTTTTCAGTTTTCTTAAAAAATCAGGGATATTACCACTCTTAATTTCCTTGTAAATACTATTTTCTCGATCTACCAAACTTAAATTGCTATCAATAATTGTGTTGACAAAAGCTTTGGCTCCTAATGCATCGGCTTTGCGAGTTTTTAATTTTAATTCTTGTGCAGTTGCATTTTGAAAGAAAATTGAAACTACGAAGAGAATGAATATTTGCTTCATATTAGATTTGATATAAAAAATCAATATTTCGTTTTAACCCTGTAAACTTTGTTCTTTTAACTGCTGAACCTTTAAACACTTGTTTGAAGACCTCTTCTGTCATTTCAATAAGTTCAGTTTTATTCAGTTGTAATAACTCAAGAGCGGGTTTAAATGCTGGCTCTTGGTGTGGTATTGCAAATCGATTCCAAGGACAAACATCCTGACAAATGTCACATCCAAATGCCCAGTTTTCCATTTTATGCTTAAACTCGTTAGGAATTTCATTTTTCAACTCAATGGTTAAATAAGAAATGCATTTGCTACCATCAACTACATAGGGAGCCATAATTGCATCTGTGGGACAAGCATCAATGCAACGTGTGCAAGAACCACAGTGATCAGCTGCAAAAGGAGCGTCATATTCCAGCTCTAAATCGATAATCAGCTCTGCTAAAAAGAAAAATGATCCAGCATCTTTACTAATTAAATTTGAGTTTTTACCACGCCAACCCAAACCTGATTTTTGCGCCCAAGCTTTATCCATTACAGGTGCAGAATCAACAAAGCATCGCCCAGAAACTTCACCAATATTGGCTTTAATAAAAGCTAAGAGTTCTTTAAGCTTTTCTTTTATTACCGTATGATAATCAGTTCCATACGCATATTTAGAAATCTTAGGAGCATTGGTATCTAACTGTTTATCTTCTGTAAAATAATTTCAGGTAAACGAAACTACAGACTTTGCATCATCAACCAATAATGTTGGATTTAAACGTTTATCGAAATGATTTTCCATGTACGTCATTTCGCCATGGTGACTATTTTTTAACCAATTCTCTAAACGAGGTGCTTCATCTTCTAGAAATTCTGCCTTAGCAATTCCGCATGCCATAAAACCAAGTCGTAAAGCCTCGGTTTTAATCATTTGACTATATTTTGCAGAATTATTGAACATAGATTTGCAAAGATAGGCTTTTGCCTTAAAAACCTTTTATGCTTTACATTTGTTAATTGGTGGATTGGAATTATCCTTTCACAGAAAACTAAACTACAAAATCATGGAAAATTCAACGCCAAATCATACCGAAGACCCAAATAAATCAGCTCCGCCAGTTGAAACGAATTATGAAGCTCATAAAGATAATCCTGGACCAGCGCCAACAGTAAATGAACCAGATAATAAAGGTGCTGGACAAGCAATGAAATGGATTATTCCAATTATAGTTGTCGTATTGCTCATTGTCTATTTTATATTCTTTAGAAACAATGTCACAAAATAACAGAATTGCCATTCTGAGTTACTCAAATTACAGCAATTCAGAATGGTAATATTCTTTAGGATTTTAATAACCTAACTTCATATAAGTCTTTTCGTCTGTCTTTTAGTATCTTAACAGTACCAAAATGATGAAGTTCATCTAAAAGATGTAAATCAACATCAACCACCAACATCATCTCTGTATTAGGCGTAGTTTCTGCTTTAACTGCATTAGTAGGAAAGGCAAAGTCTGACGGTGTAAATACAGCAGATTGAGCAAATTGAATATCCATATTATTTACTTTTGGCAAATTTCCAACGCAACCCGCAATGGCCACATAACATTCATTTTCTATTGCTCTTGCTTGTGCACATCTTCTTACTCTAGTGTATCCATTTTGTGTGTCAGTTAAAAATGGTACGAATAAAATTTGCATTCCTTGGTCTGCATAAATTCTGCTCAGTTCAGGAAACTCAACATCATAACAGATTAAAATCCCAATTTTACCGCAATCCGTATCGAAAACACCAATTTTATCTCCACCAGACATTCCATAATATTTTTGTTCGTTAGGAGTGATATGTATTTTTCTGTAATCTTCTGTTAATCCATTCCTATGACATAAATAGGTAGCATTGTACAGCTTTCCGTTTTCTATAATTGGCATGCTGCCAGAAATGATATTTACGTTATAAGAAACAGCGTATTCTTGAATTTTTTTAACTATTTCAGCTGTGCTTTCTGCCAGTTTTCTCATAGCTTCCATTTCTGGTAAATGGTTATAAGGCTCTAGCAAAGGAGTATTGAAAAACTCTGGAAACATGATGAAATCCGATTTATAACCGCTTACTGCATCTACAAAGAATTTAACTTGCTCATAAAATGCATCAATATCAGGGAACAAACGCATTTGCCATTGAACTAAACCCAATCTAATTATTTTAGCAGACCTAGCAGAAACATTATCCTGATAATAAATATTGTTCCATTCTATAAGTGTTGCAAACTCTTTTGACTCTAAATCGCCTGGTAAATAGTTTTTTAAGACTTTCCGAACGTGAAAATCATTTGAGATTTGGAAAGTTAGTGTTGGATCATAAATTTCTTTTGACTTCACCTTATCGATGTATTGCCTTGGACTTAATTTGTCTGCAAACTCGTGATATCCAGGAATTCTACCGCCTGCAATTATACTTTCTAAGTTCAACGTTTCACACAGTTCTTTTCTAGCTTCATATAACCTTCTGGCCAAACGCAATCCACGATATTCTGGATGGACAAAAACTTCTATACCATATAATACATTACCACTGGCTGTATGAGTAGAGAATGTGTATTTACCAGTTATATCTTCGTATGTATGACTATCTCCAAAAATATCATAATCTACAATTATAGAGAGAGAACAAGCAACTACTTTATCGTCTACTGCGATACATTGTTGTCCTTCTGGAAAAATATTCAACAAATTTTGAATGTTAGCTTTACTCCAAATTCCATTTCCACTTGTATCGTAAGCTTGCACCATCGATTCGCGTAAATCCTTGTAATCCTCTATTGTGAGTTTTCTTATTTCTATATTCATAAAACAGGGTAAAAGGTAGGAAAGAAAATTTCTACCTAATGTTAGAAAAATTTATTTGTATAAATAACAGTAAGAAGACTAAAAAAGTTTGCCTGTCTGACCTATTTTAATACGATTAAGGTGTTTATATGCTGCTTCCGTTACTTCTCTACCACGTGCAGTACGCATTAAATACCCTTCCTGAATAAGGAAAGGTTCATAAACTTCTTCAATTGTTCCATCATCCTCACCAACCGCTGTTGCAATGGTTTTTAGTCCAACTGGGCCACCTTTAAATTTATCGATAATGGCCAATAGAATTTTATTGTCCATTTCATCCAAACCATGCTCATCAACATTTAAAGCTGTTAAGGCATAACGAGCAATTTCAGTATCAATGCTTCCAGTTCCTTTTATTTGAGCGAAATCTCTGGTTCGACGCAAAAGTGCATTTGCAATACGAGGTGTACCACGACTACGACGAGCTATTTCATAAGCGCCTTCATCTGTAATTGGAGTTTTTAAGATTTCTGATGAGCGTAAAACGATGGTAGTTAATATTTTAGCGTCGTAATAGGCTAAACGGGAATTTATTCCAAAACGAGCTCTTAATGGCGCAGTTAATAAACCAGAACGAGTTGTAGCGCCAACTAAAGTAAAAGGATTTAAACTGATTTGTACAGAACGAGCATTTGGACCACTTTCAAGCATAATATCAATCTTGAAATCTTCCATTGCTGAGTATAAATATTCCTCAACCAAAGGTGATAAACGATGGATTTCATCAATGAAAAGAATATCGCCAGTTTCAAGATTGGTTAGTAATCCCGCTAAATCACCTGGTTTATCTAATACAGGACCAGATGTTACTTTGATATTAACACCCATTTCGTTGGCAATAATATAAGAAAGGGTTGTTTTTCCTAATCCTGGAGGACCATGCAATAAAACATGATCTAAAGCCTCACCGCGTAATTTGGCAGCTTTAACGAAAATTTTAAGATTTTCTAAAATCTTTTCCTGTCCTGTAAAATCCTCAAATTCTTGTGGGCGTAATACTTTTTCAATATCACGTTCAATAGGAGATAAGTTATCTGAAGAAGGATCAAGATTTTCGTTCATTTGGTAAAGATAATAGTTTAACCTCTAAATCCTCTAAAAGTGATTTCCTTTTATGATGCAATATTTTTGCTCGCTTTTAGGCTCCTTTACGGGTTTTAGATAAACTTAGCTGCAACTTTAGCTTCTTTAACACCGTTACTATAATCATAAAAACCTTCGCCAGATTTTACACCTTTTTTGCCTGCCATTACCATATTTGCTAATAATGGACATGGTGCATATTTCGGATTTCCAAAACCTTGATGTAGAACATTTAATATGGCTAAACATACATCCAATCCAATAAAATCTGCTAATTGTAATGGGCCCATTGGATGAGCCATGCCTAATTTCATCACTGTATCGATTTCATTTACACCAGCTACGCCTTCATACAACGTATAAATGGCTTCGTTTATCATTGGCATTAAAATTCTATTAGCTACAAAACCTGGATAATCATTCACTTCGACAGGAGTTTTATCTAACTTTTTTGAAAGTTCCATTACCAAATTAGTGGTTTCATCGCTTGTAGCGTAACCTCTAATTACTTCAACCAATTTCATTACAGGAACTGGATTCATAAAATGCATCCCTATGACCTTATCACCACGAGTAGTGACTGAAGCAATTTTAGTAATGGAAATAGAAGAGGTATTACTCGCTAAAATCGCCTCGGGTTTAGCGAATTGATTTAAGTCTTTAAATATTTTGAGTTTTAATTCGATATTTTCAGTAGCAGCTTCTACAATTAAATCAGCATTTTCTACACCAGCTTGTAAGTCTGTAACTGTGGTAATATTAGCTAGAGTTGAATTTTTTTCCTCTTCAGTTAATGTTCCTTTAGCGATTTGCCTTTCTAAATTCTTGGTAATAGTTGCCATTGCTTTTCCTAGAGCATCTATATTAATGTCGACTAAATTTACTTGGTAACCAAACTGCGCAAATGTATGTGCAATTCCATTTCCCATGGTTCCTGAACCTATTACTGTTATGTTTTTCATTTCATCATTTTGATTAAACAAATCTAGAGGAATAAGGATGATAAAGCAAGTTTAAAAACAACAAGGTTTTACGTTTACTAATGGGTTTTATTAAATTGTTAGGCTTAAATGTTGAAAACTTTATAAAATGAAATTTAGAATAATAAAAAACGATTTAGTCAGTTTTTTTGGCAAAAAATAATTTATAACAATTACGATTATGAATTTGTTTGTAAAAAAAATGTTGCAAATATGTTGCAACATTGTTACACTACTTGTATATTGCATGTTATAACAATAATTATTTCACATTAAAATTAACGTAAATGAAACAAAAATTACTTAAATTATTTGTTTTGGCATTGCTGACCATTAGTACAGCATTTGCACAGAACAAAAATGTTACGGGTAAGGTTACAGGTGCAGACGATGGTCTCCCTATTCCTGGTGTATCTGTAAAAATTAAAGGAACAAACAATGCTGTTCAAACTAACACAAACGGTAATTTTACCATTTCTGTACCTAGTTCAACAACAGTTTTGGTTTTCTCTTCTCTAGGATTTGAGCGAGTTGAAAGAACAATAGGCACTCAATCCGTAATTAACATAATACTTACATCTTCAACAAGTACATTAAATCAGGTGGTTGTTGTAGCGTATGGTACTCAAAAAAGAGAAGCAATTACAGGTTCAGTAGCAACTATTGGCTCAGCTGACATCGAAAGACGTACAGTAACTAATGCAACTCAGTTGTTGCAAGGTTCTTCTCCAGGTATTGCTACTACTTCAGGTAATGGCCAACCAGGAGCTAGTACTACTATTCGTTTACGTGGTTTTGGATCATTTGCTGCATCTAGCAGTCCTTTAATCATCTTAGACGGCTCTCAGTATGATGGTAGTATTGGTGACATTAATGTTAACGATATTGACAACATCTCGATCTTAAAAGATGCATCTTCATCAGCACTTTATGGAGCAAGAGCTGCAAATGGTGTAATTATTATTACTACAAAACGTGGTAAAAATTTAGGTTCTTCTACGATTAATGCAACAGTTAATCAAGGATTTTCAGAAAGAGGTACACCTGAATATGATAGACTTGATGCTTATCAATATTACCCAGCATATTGGCAAGCAATCAAAAACAACTTGATGTTCTCGGCATCACCAGCCCAATCTGAGGCCGTTGCATCACAAAATGCAACAAACACAGTCGCAACCAACCTGGTTTACAATCCATTTAATGTACCTAATAATGCAATTGTTGGTACTGATGGAAAGCTTAATCCTAATGCATCTTTACTATATGATGATTTCAATTGGTATGCTCCATTACAAAGAACTGGTAAAAGACTTGATGTAAACACGAGTTTCTCTGGTAAAACAGAAAAGGCAGATTATTTTGTATCACTTGGTTATTTGAAGGACAATGGATATATCTTGAAATCTGATTTACAAAGATTCAATGCTCGTATGAATGTAAATGGTCAAATTAAACCATGGTTAAAAACGGGATTGAACTTATCTGCATCATTTAGTGATTTAACTAATGCACAAGATGCAGGAAGTGGTAGTGGAAGTAGTATTATCAATCCGTTTCTCTTTGCTAGAAATATGGGCCCTATTTACCCTGTATTTGCAAGAGATGCTGCTGGAAATAAGATCTTGAATCCTGCTACCGGTGAATTTTATTACGATTATGGGCAGCATCCAGGATCTATTAACCGTCCAACTGGAGCTTTACCAGGTCGTAATGTTGTGTATGAAACAATCTTAAATGACAACTTAGCGAGAAGAAATAATATTGGTGGTAGAACTTACTTTGAAGTTAAATTCTTAAAAGACTTCACTTTTGTTCCTGCGATTAATATTGATATTAGAAATAATGTATCTAGTACTTATCAAAATCCAACTGTTGGTGATGGTGCTTCAGTAGGAGGTGCTGCATCTAATAGTTCAACAACAATTAGATCTTATACATTTAATCAATTACTAAATTATAGGAAAACAATTGGTAACCATAATATCGCGGCAACAATTGGCCATGAGACGTATGATTTCACCACAAGAAACTTCAACGCTTCTAAAACATCTTTAATTTTACAAGGTAATACTGAGTTTGGTAACTTTGTTACACCTAATAGTGTTGGTGGTGCAAGAGATAAAGAAACAATCGAGTCTTATCTTTCTAGAGCAACTTACAATTACAAAGAAAAATATTTTGTTGAAGGATCACTTAGAAGAGACGGAAGCTCAAGATTTGCCCCTCAAAGTAGATGGGGTACATTTTTCTCTGCAGGTGCTTCATGGAGCGTTATTAAAGAAGATTTCATGAAAAGTGTTAACTGGATTAGTGATTTAAGATTGAAAGCTTCTTATGGTGAAGTTGGAAATAACTCACTGTCTAGTTATTATGATTACCAAGCATTTTATGATCTTGGATGGAACAACGGTACAGAACCTGGTGCTTTATTATCTACTGTTGCAACACCTGATTTGCAATGGGAAACTAGTAAAACTTTAAACTTAGGTTTGTCGTTTGGTTTCTTCAAAAATAGATTGACTGGTGAATTAGAGTATTTCAAAAGAGGTTCAGACAAATTACTTTTTAGTGTGCCAAGGCCATTATCTAATTCAGTAACCTCTGTGCTTCAAAATATCGGTTCGATGGAAAATAGGGGATGGGAGCTACAGATAGGTGGTGACGTGTTGAGAGCTAATGATTTTAAATGGAATTTAGTAACAAATTGGACAATTTTCAAAAATGAAATTACCAAATTACCAGCTGAAACCCCAACCATTATTTCTGGAACTAAAAGAAGAGAAGTCGGTAAAGATTTTTATGCTTTTTATTTAAGACAATATGCGGGTGTTGATCCAAGTGATGGTTCTTCATTATACATTCCTGCCGATGGAACTGCAGCAGGAAGTATGAGAACTGTTAATGGTGTACAATATGTAACTAATCAGACTTTAGCTAAATTTGATTATTCTGGAACTGCGATTCCTGATTTAGTTGGTTCATTTACTAATACATTTAGTTATAAAGATTTATCGTTATCATTCTTAGTAAATTATCAAATTGGTGGTAAGTTTTATGATAGTGTTTATCAAGGTTTAATGAGTGTTAGCTATGGTGCTTCATTACATGCAGATGCTGCTAACTCTTGGTCAACTACTAATAAGACAAGTCAAATCCCTCGTTTAGATGTTGGTAACACTACAAACATTAATGCTACTTCAAGTAGATGGTTGATTGATGCTTCTTATATTAGTTTTTCTAACGTAAATTTATCATATCGTTTGCCTAAAGCCTGGTTAAACAAAGTTGATGTTTCTGGTGCAAGAATTTTTGTTACTGGAGAAAACTTAGGAACAATTTCAAAAAGAAGAGGTTTAGATCCTAGAGAGTCATTCGATGGGGTAAATAGTACAACATATTTACCTAGCAGAATCTATAGCTTCGGTTTAAGTCTTTCACTATAACTAGTAATAATAAAAGAGATGAAAAAAATAATTATATTTTCAAGTGTGGTTGTATTATTAGCTGCTTCTAGCTGTAAAAAAGACTACCTTAACGTATCGCCAACTGATAAGATTGACGATTCAGCTGTATTTACCAGTACTTCAAATGCGAATATTGCATTAAATGGTATTTATAGATATATGTTCGAAAGAACTACAACGACTTCAAGTAATGCTCAAGGCAAACCAGGTGTTGGCGGTATTTTGCTAGCAGTTGATTTTATGGGAGAAGATTTGCATCAAGCAACTGCAACATGGTTTACCTCTACAGGTGAGGGTAATTATGTTGCTCCTAGAACTGACACTCATCCTTCTAACGTTTGGGTATTCAGAACTTTCTTCAGAATGATTGGTAATGCCAACGCAATAATTGATAATATTGATAATGCAAGCGGAACTCAATCTGAAAAAAACAGAATCAAAGCAGAGGCTCTAACATTAAGAGCATACGCATATTCTTACCTAGTACAATTCTATGGCAAAAGATATGATGCAACAGCAAAACCTAATAATCAATTAGCCGTACCTATGCCGTTAAAATCTACAGATAGCCAAATGCCTAGAGTAAGTGTTGAGACTGTTTATACACAAATCAATGCAGATCTTGATGCAGCAATTGCTTTAAATGTAACAACCAAAGTAAACAAGAGTCATGCTGACGTTTGGGTTGCTAAAGGATTGAAAGCAAGAGTTGCCTTAACTATGCAAGATTATCCAACTGCGATTACATACGCTAAGCAAGTAATTGATGGTGGTGCTTATCCATTAATGGATGCAACCGCTTACCAATCTGGTTTTAACAATGCTCCTGCCTTATCTGAGGTAATGTGGGCAATGATGCCAACGTTTGAGCAAGGTGATACTTTTGGTTCATTCTTTGCACAGATTGCTTATAATGCAAATACCTCTTACGAAAGAGGTACTCCAAAAAGAATTAACTCTGCATTATATGCACAAATTCCTGCAACAGATGTTAGAGCAAAAATGTGGGAGCCAGCACCAACAACTGCTAACTTCCCGTTGCCATTAACTTCTTTTGTTAGACAACCTTATATGAGCAGAAAATATTCCGTTAAAACTGTAGGTGACCCTTCTTTAGGAGATGTTCCATTAATGAGGTCTTCTGAAATGTATTTAATTTTAGCTGAAGCTTATGCGAAATCTGCTGTGCCACAAACAGCTTTGGCTCAAGCAACTTTATTTACATTGAATTTCAAAAGAAATCCAAGTTATGTGTTATCAACAAGTGTTGGTGCTACATTAATCAACGAGATATTATTCAGTAGAAGAATTGAGCTTTGGGGTGAAGGTTTCAGATACTTAGATTTGAAACGTTTAAACCTACCATTAGACAGAACAGTAGCAAATGTTCCTAACTATGTTGCTGCATCTGTTGCTAACTTCTTAACGCTACCAGCTGGTGATGTAAGATGGGAATGGTACATTCCAAGAGATGAGATTAATGCAAATCCAAACATTGGTCCGCAGAACCCATAATTAATTAATAAATTAACACTCAACAAAAAACCCGCATTATGCGGGTTTTTTGTTTTAAGGAGCTAAACGATTAGTTTGCCATTTGCCATTTATTAAATCGTACTTAATTCTATCGTGTAAACGGCTTGTTCTACCTTGCCAAAATTCTATAGATGTTGGTTTAACAATATATCCACCCCAATGCGCTGGTTTAGGAATTGTTTTATCTTGATAAGTTGCGGTTAATTCTTCAACCTTAGCCTCTAATAGTTGTCTATCTGTTATAACTTGACTTTGAGGAGAAACGATGGCGCCAATCTGACTTCCCTTTGGACGCGAATGGAAATACTTTTCTGAAGCTTCTTTACTTAGTTTTTCAACTTTTCCTTCAATCCGAACTTGACGTTCTAATTCCGCCCAAAAGAAAACTAAACAAGCTTGTGGGTTTTTCTTCAATTCCTTACCCTTTGTACTTAAATAGTTGGTGTAAAAACTAAACCCATTTTCATCAAATCCTTTTAGTAAAACAATACGAGCGTTTGGTTTGCCAGATTTATCAGCTGTTGCCAAAGTCATTGCATTGGGTTCAAATATTTCGGCAGTCAAAGCCTCAGAAAACCATTTCTCAAATTGTTTAATTGGACTTTTATTGATGTCATTATCGTTTAGTTGTTCAGAACGATAATCTTGCCTTAAATTTTCTAGTGTTTCTTTAGTAACCTCCATATTACAAAAATAGTGTAAACTAGTTGAAAGGTTGTAATGTTTTAATGTTTAAATGTTTTGCAACATCCATACTAAATATGATTGAACATTACAACTTTCTAACTTTGCAACATTGAAACTTTTAGCTAAATTTCGCAAATGTTAAGTAAAATTGTCCCTTCTGCTGGAAAATTGCTGATTTCTGAACCGTTTTTAAATGATCCAAATTTTAAACGTTCAGTTATACTAATGGCTGAGCATGGAGAAGAAGGCACGCTTGGTTTTATTTTAAATCAGCCCAGTAGTTTACTATTAAAAGATTTAGTACCTGATTTAGGACAAGCTGATTACCCAATTTTTATTGGTGGACCTGTTGAGGTTGATACTATTCATTTTATTCATCGCTGTTACGATAAATTAAATAGTGGGGAAGAAATTGCCAACGGAATTTATTGGGGAGGAAATTTCGAAACACTTAAGATATTGGTGAATAACAATAGCATTTCTGAAAATGAAGTGAAATTTTTCTTAGGTTATTCTGGATGGGGGCAAGAACAATTGGAAGAAGAGATTAACACCAATACATGGATTGTATCTGGTAAATATCATCAAGATATTGTCTTTTCACATAACGAAGAAGAGTTATGGAGAAAAGTAATTGTTAATCTAGGTCCAAAATACGCTCATGTTAGCAATTTCCCAAGTGATCCTAGCCTTAATTAAGCTCTAACTCGTCATTGCCAACTCGATTGGCAATCGTAATACAACAAATTAATAATTACAGCTTTTAAAGATTTCCGCCTACGCGGGAATGACGCAAACATAAGAGACTACATTTACATTTCAGCAGCGCTTTCCTCAACTTTTTTCTTTAAATCATCCTTATATGCTTGCATTTTTTGAGTGATTGAATCATCGGCAGTTGCCAGAATTTGAACAGCTAATAAACCAGCATTCTTAGCGGCATTTAAAGCAACTGTAGCTACTGGAATACCATTAGGCATTTGAAGAATTGATAAGATAGAATCCCAACCATCAATAGAGTTTGAAGATTTAACAGGAACACCAATTACAGGCAAAGTTGTGATAGAAGCAACCATTCCAGGTAAGTGAGCTGCACCACCTGCACCAGCAATTATTACTTTTAAACCTCTATTAGCTGCGTCTTTTGCGTAGGTAAACATGCGTTCTGGTGTACGATGTGCAGAAACAACGGTCATCTCAAACTCAACACCAAATTCTTTACAGATATCAGCAGCATCTTGCATCACGTTTAAATCAGATTTGCTGCCCATAATTATACCTACTTTTGCACTCATATTGTCTACTTTTAATATTTGTTTCTTAAGAAATTACTTTTAAGGTTTGTTGGATATATCTTGCTTTTTCTATTGCATTTTCTCGATTTTGATCTACAATAGTAACATGCCCCATTTTGCGGAAAGGCTTAGTATATTTTTTACCATATAAATGTACATAAACCCCATCAATAGCCATTATTTTTTCTAAACCATCGTATTTCGCTAAACCATCATGTCCTTTTTCGCCTAATAAATTTATCATTACGGCATTACTAATTGAACGAGTATCGCCCAATGGCAAATTGAAAATTGAACGTAGATGTTGTTCGAATTGTGAAACATAGTTTCCTTCAATCGTTTGGTGACCGCTATTGTGTGGACGAGGAGCTAATTCATTCACTAAAATGTTTCCATCTTTAGTCACAAACATTTCTACGGCCAATATTCCGGTAATATTCAAAGCTGATGCAATGTTTAATGCAATTTTTTCAGCTCTATTTTGAATATCCTCTGGGTAGGTTGATGGTGAAATTAGAAATTCTACCAAATTAGCTTCGGTATTAAATTCCATTTCCACCATTGGAAAAGTTTTCATGTTGCCATTGGCATTTCTAGCTACAATTACTGCTATTTCCTTATCAAAATCTACTAATTCCTCTATTAAGGATGGTACTTCAAAAGCATTTTCTATATCAGCAAGGTTGTTAATTTTCATTACACCTTTGCCATCATAGCCATCTTTACGTTGCTTTAAAATGTATGGAAAAGCAAAGTTTCCATTCGTTAAATCATCTTTCGAATTTACTAATTGAAAATGAGCTGTTGGAATATCATTCTCTTTAAAAAACTGTTTTTGTACACCTTTATCTTGAATTAATCGAATAACTCGAGATTGTGGAAATACCAATTTTCCTTCTTTTTCTAATTGTTCTAATGCCTCAATATTTACTTTTTCGATTTCAATAGTAATGATATCAGCTTTTTTGCCAAAGTTGTAAACCGTGTCAAAATCTGTAATTGAACCGCATTCAAATTTATTAGCAATGTGTTTACAAGGTGCGTCAGGATCAGGATCTAAAACCAAGGTGGTTAAATTGTAATTGATTGCCTCTTGTATCAACATTCTGCCGAGTTGTCCACCGCCTAATATCCCTAATTTTAGCTCGCTTATCTGTTTTGCCATTATCGAATATAAATTTATGCTTATTTTGCACAAAAATAACAATATAAACCAATTGATGGATGCAGATGCGATAATTATTGGAGCTGGTGCTTGCGGATTGATGTGTGCTGTGCAGGCTGGTTTCTTAGGAAAAAAAGTTATTGTACTCGAAAAGAACAGTAAGCCAGGAGCTAAAATCTTAATTTCTGGAGGCGGCAGATGTAATTTTACCAATCAATGGGCAACTACAGAACAGTTTATTTCTGCAAATCCACATTTCTTAAAATCTTCCTTTAATCAATGGACAGTTGAAGATACGATTAGCTTTTTCGAAACTTATGGCATTGTAGGAAAAGAAAAAACATTAGGTCAATTATTTCCTCATCAAAAAAATGCAAGAGATGTTGTCGAAGTTTTTACATCGCTTTGCGAAGAAATGGACCAAGAAATTTCGTGCAATATTGAGGTGAAAGATATTGAGCAAACAGCGAGCGGATTTATCGTAAATTATGCCATATGCGATAAAATTAAAACTATCTCTGCACCAAAGGTTGTAATTGCAAGTGGCGGATTGCCAATTCCGAAAATGGGGGCAACTGATTTCGCCTTGCGTTTTGCACGTAAAAATGGATTGAAAATTATAGAAACTGCACCTGCATTGGTTCCTTTAACCATTACTGGAAAAGATGAAGATTGGTACGCACAACTTTCGGGAAATTCTGTTTTTTGTGAAGTAAGTAACGATGAAATTTCTTTTGAAGAAAATATGCTATTCACCCATTGGGGGTTAAGTGGACCAGCAATTTTGCAAATTTCATCGTATTGGCGTAGAGGCGAGGTTTTCAATGTTAATTTATTGCCTTATCAAAATATAAGAGAATTGATTGAAGAGGAGCGTAAAGCGAATGGTAAAACACTGCTATCAACGTTGTTGAACCGTTTTTATGCAAAGAAATTTACAGATGCATTAGGCAAATTTCTACCATTAACTAAAACAGTAGCAGATTTAAGCAAAGCTGAAATGGAGTTGATTTATCAGACTATTCACGAGTTTAAAGTTAAGCCAGCGGGTGATAAGGGCTACGATAAAGCAGAGGTAATGCGTGGTGGAATTGATACCAATGAAATTTCTTCTAAAACATTAGAATGCAAAAAGATACCAGGCTTGTATTTTGGGGGAGAATGTATGGATGTAACAGGCTGGCTTGGTGGTTACAACTTTCAGTGGGCTTGGGCAAGTGGTTTTGTAATTGCACAGAATTTGTAGCTTTTTACTTGCGTCATTGCGAGGCACGAAGCAATCTTAAAGCGATAGAAAGGAAACCAACCCTTATTTAAAGTTATTGCTCGGTGCTTGCATAAATACTATTAAGACGTAAGATAAACGAAGGATGAACGTAATATGAACGAAGGATGACAATAACTTACTTAGTGTATGACACTACTAATTCATAATCTTAATTGTATTTTTGTAAAAACAATCCTTTGAAAAGCGACCTTCTTTTAATTACCCCACCATTTACACAACTGAATACTCCGTATCCTGCAACTGCGTATATAAAAGGTTTTCTAAATACGAAGAACATTTCTTCAACTCAAGCCGATTTAGGGATCGAAGTGATTTTGGAATTGTTCTCTAAAAAAGGATTATATGATTTATTTATTCACGCTGAGCTAAACAAAAGAGAATTATCTTTTAATGTGCAACGCATCCTTGCTTTAAAAGAAGACTATCTCAAAACCATTGATGCTGTAATTGCTTTTTTGCAAGGAAAAAATCCGACATTAGCTTTACAGGTTTGTCAGGAAGATTTTTTGCCAGAAGCTTCTCGTGTAGCACAATTAGAAGTACTAGACTGGGCTTTTGGCGCCATGGGAACGCAAGATAAAGCGAAACATTTAGCCACACTTTATTTAGAAGATATCTCTGATTTTATTGTAGAATGCATCGATCCAAATTTTGGATTTAGTCGATACGCAGAGCGATTAGGACGAAGTGCTAATTCATTTGATGAATTGTATGAGGCTTTAAGTCAAGAACCTACATATGTAGATAAAATTTTAATCAATATTCTTAAAAAAAGATTAGAAGAAGTTCAACCCAAACTATTTCTAATTTCTGTTCCTTTCCCTGGTAATTTATATTCAGCTTTCCGCTGTGCGCAATATGTAAAACAGAACTATCCGAATATTAAAATATCAATGGGTGGTGGTTTTCCAAATACAGAACTACGTTCATTATCTGATAAAAGGGTATTCGAATTTTTCGATTATATCACACTAGACGATGGAGAATTGCCAATTGAATTATTATGTAGTGCACTTATAAAAGGTGGTGAATTTAATCTATATAAAAGAACATTTTTACTAGAGAACGGAGAAGTTACTTATAGAAATGACTCCTTAAGAAGCGATTATAAACAAGCTGATGTAGGTACTCCTGATTATGCTGATTTACAATTAGACAACTATATTTCTGTGATTGAAATTGTAAATCCAATGCATAGAATGTGGAGCGATGGTAGATGGAATAAACTAACAATGGCGCATGGCTGTTATTGGGGAAAATGTACATTTTGCGATATATCATTAGATTATATTAAAGTTTATGAACCTGTTGCAGCAAAGTTAATTGTAGATCGGATTGAAGAATTGTCCAAAAAAACGGGTGAAAATGGTTTTCACTTTGTGGATGAGGCTGCACCGCCAGCATTAATGCGTGAGGTAGCCCTAGAGATTTTAAGAAGAAAAATTTCAGTTACGTGGTGGACGAATATCCGCTTTGAAAAGAGTTTTACACAAGATTTATGCTTGTTGTTAAAAGCATCGGGTTGTATTGCCGTTTCTGGTGGATTAGAAGTTGCATCTGATAGACTATTAAAGCTAATTGATAAAGGTGTAACGGTTGAACAAGTGGCTAAAGTCACCCGAAATTTTACTGAAGCTGGAATTATGGTTCATGCCTATTTAATGTATGGTTATCCAACGCAAACTATTCAAGAAACAGTTGATAGTTTAGAAATGGTTCGCCAATTATTTGAAGCTGGGGTTTTACAATCTGGCTTTTGGCACCAATTTGCAATGACAGCACATAGTCCAGTTGGTTTATATCCTGAGAAATTCGGTGTGGTAAAAGAAACCGAAGCGATTGGAACTTTTGCCAATAACGATATCAATTACACCGATAAAACTGGAATTGATCATACTAAATTTAGTTTCGGGCTGAAAAAATCACTTTTCAATTTTATGCATGGCATTTGCTTTGATTACAAGCTACAAGATTGGTTTGATTTCAAAATCCCTAGAACTACAATTCCATCTAATTTTATTAATAGGGCATTAAATAACGATGATAGTTTTACTATTAAGCCAACTGCCAAAATAGTTTGGTTAGGAGGGAAGCCCACAATGGAAACCTTTACTAAATCTAAAAAGGGCAATTCGTGGGAAATAATGACTTTAAATTTCCATAGTAAAAAGGAGAGTTTTACTATCCAAACCAAAAAAAAAGAAGGAGAGTGGTTGGTTTCTATATTAGAGAAAATTTCAGTTTCAAATGAAAAAAAGTACACTTTTCAAGAAATCAAAACTGATTTCGAAAACACAATAGAACATTTCGAGTTGTTCTGGTATTCTAAACCAATACATACTTTAAGGGAATTTGGTTTATTGGTGCTTTAGACAGTTTTGTCATTCAGGGCGAAGCGAAGAATCTAAAAGTTAAATTCAACTCCTAGATTCCTCCAAAGTCGGAATGACACTCAAGTATTGATTACAAATTCTTTTTCAGCAATTTTTTTAACTACTCTATTTCTCTCAGTTAACAAAGCAATCATATAATTCTTAAGGATAATTCTATTGAACAACTTTCCAAATATTCCATACGGAACGCCATAAGCAAATACATCCTTCATTTCTGTTACACCGTTGGTTTCTTCAAAAAAATGGTCGCGCTTAATGAAACTAAAAGCCCCTTTTAACATACAATCCTGAAAATAATAAGGAGCTTTTAGTTTGGTTATTTTGGAACTTAAAGTTTGATAAATTCCAAAATGTTTGGCTTTCCAAGTTACTTCATCGCCCAATTCGCACAAACCACTTGTTCTACCCGAAATTGCCTTTTCATTAGTTTTTGCAGTAGATAATTGATGTATATCTATACTTCTAGCGCAATCGAAAACAATTTGAATTGGAGCATTGATAGAAGTTAAAAGAACTATTTCAGTTCCATCTTCTCTTTTACCTTTTCCATCATCCATTTATTCTAGTCGCAGTTTGGTACTGTAAAAGTCCAAGTATCTGATAGTCTATAAGGAATTGTAAATGCTACGCCTTTATCTAATTCAAACCATAATTTAGACCGTACTTTTTCTCTAGTTCCAGTTTCATTCATGGTCATGCTATCGTATAATCTACCATTTATCATCACATATTTTATCTTTTCAGAATTTCTAATGTCATCTAAAGGGTTTGAATCCAGTACGACTAAATCACCTAATTTTCCAACTTCTAAAGAACCAATTTCTTTATCCATTCCTAAATAGCTTGCACCGTTTAAGGTAGCGTTACGAATAGCTTGCAATGGTGTTGCACCGCCTTGTACAAACATCCATAATTCCCAATGTGCGCCTAAACCCTGTATTTGTCCGTGAGCACCTAAATTGATTTTTGTTCCGCCATCTGCTAATTGTTTTACAGCTTTAGATACTTCAATGTGATTATAATCTCCATATTCTGAAGTAGTTCTCCTTCTAGAACGTGAATCAATAATCGCCCTTGGCGTAAAGTTCAATAAACGTTCATTTTCCCAAACATTTGTTCTGTCGTACCAATAATTCTCACCCCACTGACCTCCATAAGCAACAATTAAAGTAGGGGTATAAGCCACACTGGTATTATTCCAGAAGTTAACTACATCTTTATAGATTGGTGTTACAGGAATACTATGTTCAATCCCTGTATGGCCATCGGCAACCATATTCATATTGGTGAAAAACGTTGAACCCCCTTCAGGAACAACTTCCATATGTAGCTGTCTTGCAGCCTCTAATATTTGCTGACGCTGATCTCTGCGTGGCTGATTATAGGATTTTACCGAAAATGCACCAACTGCCTTTAATCGTCTTAAATGAGATAAAGCATCATCTAAACTATTAATTACTACTTTGAAATCGCCGTCTGCTCCATATAAAATAGAACCCGTAGAGTATACACGTGGGCCAATCATGCGACCAGCTTTTAGCATTTCACTCTGACTGAAAACCATTTCTGTATTGCTACTTGGATCATGAGAAGTCGTTACCCCAAAAGATAAGTTAGCCAAGTATGACCAATCTTGTTGTGGACTAATACCATCTGGACTTGTACGTAAATGCGCATGTACATCAACTATTCCAGGCATAATTGTTTTGCCAGTTACATCAACAACTTTAGCATTTGCTGGAATGCTTACATCTTTCCCAACAGCGATAATTTTATTGTTTTCTACTAAAATAGTTCCCTCTTCAATTACTTCATCACCTTTCATGGTAATAATTCTAGCACCTTTTAAGGCTAAAATTCCAGTTGGAACATCTGTTTTAAGTTTCAACCCAATCGCAATACCAGCGGTATCTGGCTCTGGTAAAACTTGTGGTGCACCTTCAATAAAATTGAAAGTATTTTTAATTTCTCTACTATAATATTGCTCTCCCAATGTCCAAAGTAACTTTTTGCTATCTGTACTCCAATGCAAAAAGGTTCCAGCATCTTTTGTAACTCTTGCCAAAGGGATAGCTTTGTTATTTGCAGATAAATCTAATGCTATACCAGTGGTCACCATTGGAGTAATGTAAGCGTTGAATAATTCTGTAAACGCCATCCATTTTCCATCCGGGCTTGGTGTAAACTGTGTTGCGTATTGAGAAGTATAATGCGTTCTTTCATTGCCTCCATTCAAATCCATGCTTTTAAAAGCTTTTTTACCAGCTTCATATCCTTGGAAATAAATTCGACTATCATCTGCATTAAAAATTGGTTTAATTCCGCTTTCGCTAATTAACGTTTTTGCTCCACCATTTGCTGGCATAATAAAAATACCAGTATTTTTTCCATAGGTTAAGCCTAAAGTTTCATTTCCAACACCTTTTCTGAAAACTATTTTATCACCTTTATTTGAGTAGGATGGAGAATAGTAATACCCTTTTTCATCAGTTAATGTGATAGTTTTGCCGGTTTTAAGATCAGTTCTTTTTATAGCACCTTTAAATTCATCGCTCCATGTGGTATAAATTACAAACTTGCCATCGTTGCTAAATTCTGGTTCAAACTCAAAATCAATACCATTGGTTACACGCTCTGGTATCCCGTTAGGTAATTCTTTTTTGTATAAATAACCTGCGGCATTAAAAACTACTAATTTGCCATCTGGCGATGTGGTTAATTGTCGAATCATTTTAACCGTAAACTCAGGATTAAAAACATCATGCTCAAAATGTAAGGATTGTTGAACAGTTTGTGAACTGTTAACTTCGAAAGGAATATCGCTTACTTGTAGATTGTTTAAGTCAATTTGTTTGATTTTTCCTTTGGCATAAAATACAATACCTTTCGAATCTGGTGTCCATGCAAAGTTTGGATAAACCCCAAAAATAGCCCATGTTTCTTGTTGATCGTGAGATAAATCATCATATAAAGGCCATTCTTCACCAGTTTTTATATTCTGAATATATAAAGCTGATTTTAAACGTACTCTTTTTACATAAGCCATTAATTTGCCATCTGGCGATATTTGTGGACGAGCAGAACCACCTTGTTCTGCAATTAAATTGGTTAATTTTCCAGTCGTTAAATCTAATTGTCTAATCGCATAAATTAATCCATTTGGATCCTTGCTATATTCAAAATTCGGACCTGGAGAAACATCTTCACTAAAATATAAGAATTTGCCATCTGGCGATACATTAGGTTCTCCAGCATCTTGCTGATCATTTTTTCTTTTTGTTAGCTGTACACCATCCCCGCCGTAAATACTGTACATCCACATTTCACCTGCACCTAAAGAACGTGAGGCAGTAAAGTGTTTTCTAGCTACTAGATATTCACTATTCGGCATCCAAGTTGCATTATTCAATAGGCGAAAAGTTTCTTTCGTAATTTGTTTTTTATTGCCGCCATCCATATCCATAATCCAAACATTATCGCCACCGCTTTTATCGCTGGTGTACGAAATATATTTCCCATTTGGACTAAAACGCGGTTGAACATCCCAAGCAACTCCGCCACTTAATAACTTTGCTGGACCCCCACTTATAGGCATTTTATAAATATCACCTAATAAATCAAAAACAATTTCTTTTCCATCCGGACTAACATCTAAATTCATCCAAGTGCCTTCATCTGTAGTAATTGTGAAGTTTTTGGTTTGGCCTTTGTATTTTTCTACATCCCATTTTGCGGCCTCTTTTTTCTCTTGTGCAGAAGCAGAAATTAGCAGGAATAAACAGCTAGCGAATAAAGAAATTTTTTTCATCTTAGTTAATTGTAATTATTTAAGTTGCGCAATTTAATAATATCAGTCCGTTTTTATTAGTTTTGAAAACATCTTTTTATGACAGAAGCGGAGATATTAAAGAAATATTGGGGTTTTGATAACTTTAGACCTTTACAGGATGAAATTATCCAATCGGTATTAAATGGAAATGATACTTTAGCTTTATTGCCAACTGGCGGTGGAAAATCATTATGTTTTCAAGTGCCAGCAATGGTAATGGATGGAATTTGCATTGTAGTTTCGCCTTTAGTTGCCTTGATGAAAGATCAAGTGGAGAACTTAAAGGCAAAAGGAATTGAAGCTATCGCGATTTATGCTGGAATGGGCAAAAGAGAGATCGACATTCTGTTAGATAATTGCATTTACGGCAAAATTAAATTCCTTTATTTATCACCAGAAAGATTGCTTTCTGAGATAGTTCGCGAACGCATTTCATATATGAATGTGAATTTGATTGCTGTCGATGAAGCACATTGTATTTCTCAATGGGGTTATGATTTTCGACCACCATATTTAAAACTAAAAGAACTTCGAGAAATTCACCCTGATAAGCCAATTTTAGCCTTAACTGCTACTGCAACGGCTTTTGTGAAGGAAGATATTTTGCAGAAACTAGAGTTGAAAAACCCTCAGATCTTTGTGAAAAGCTTTGCTCGTACTAATTTAAGCTATGTAGTTTTCGATTTAGAAGACAAACATAAAAAGTTGTTAGAAATTGCTAAAAACGTAAAAGGATGCGGCTTGGTTTATGTTAGAAATAGGAGAGAAACCGCTGAAGTTGCTCATTTTTTACAACGAAATGGAATTGCGGCAGATTTTTATCACGCAGGAATTGAAAAAGATCTTCGTTTTAAAAAACAAGAAGATTGGAAGAAAGATGTAATTAGAATTATGGTTGCCACCAATGCTTTTGGGATGGGAATTGATAAACCGAATGTTCGTTTTGTAATCCATTTAGATTTACCAGATAGCCTAGAAGCGTATTATCAGGAAGCTGGTAGGGCAGGACGAGATGAAAAACGTGCTTTTGCTGTATTATTGGCTAATAAATCAGATCAATTGATATTAAATGCGAAATATGCAGATAGTTATCCAACAGTTGAGGATATTAAAAAAACATACCATTATTTAGGAAGCTATTTTCAATTGGCTTTTGGCGCTGGAGAGGGTTTAAGTTTTGAATTTGATTTAGCTGATTTTTGTAAAAAGTTCAATCTTGGCGTAATTAAAACCTTAGCGTCGTTAAAGTTTTTGGAACATGATGGTTATTTAGCTTTATCAGAAAACATATTTTTACAATCTAGAATTATGTTTACGGCTAGTCATGAAGATGTTTACCGGTTTCAAATCGAAAACTCTGGTTATGACCCACTCATTAAAACCATTCAACGTTCTTATGGTGGTGCTTTTGATGGCTATGTTAAAATCAAAGAAGCAGATTTATCCAATAGATTAAAAATTTCTTTTAATGAAGTTGTTGGACATTTAAATCGTTTACAACAATTAGAAATTTTATCGTATTTACCACAAACCGATAAGCCACAATTACAATTTATAGTACCACGAGCAGATCAATTGCATCTCGATATTGATGTAAAATACATTAAACTAAGACAACAAATACAAATAGATCAACTTAAAGCAGTTTTAACTTATGCATCTACACCATTATGTAGAAGTAAACAATTACTTCATTACTTTGGAGAGACGAATGCTGATAAATGTGGTTTTTGTGATATTTGCCTTGCAGAAAGGAAAATAGAAGAACTAGCTCAATTAAAAGATAAAATAGATTTTGAAATAATTACGGTATTGCAAAGTGAACATTATAGTTTAGATGAGTTGGTAACTAAGCTAAATACAGGTATGGAAAACGATAAAATCGAAAGAATTAGGGAGTTATTAGATGCTGGAAAAATTAAAACAGATGGGAAAAAGTATTATTTGTAAAAGGCAAGATTGCACAATTCTCTTCTTTATTATTATTTTATTTACATTTAGTTTCTCATAAATATATGCAACAGAAAAACGATAAAAAAGTCATTCGCTCTTGGGCCTTTTTCGATTGGGCTAACTCTGCTTATAACTTGGTTATAACCTCAACTATATTTCCTGCGTATTACACCATTATTACTTCGGATAAGAATGACAATACGATAGACTACGTAACCTTTTTAGGTAGAAAGTTTGTGAATTCTGCATTATATAGCTATGCTATGGCTTTTGCTTTTTTGGTTATTGCAGTAATTTCTCCAATATTATCTTCCATTGCAGATACAAGAGGGAATAAAAAGATATTCATGCAAATGTTCACTTACATTGGCTCTTTAGCCTGTTGTGGACTATTCTTTTTTAAACTGGAAACATTAGAAATCAGCGTTGTTTTATTTGTTTTAGCGGCTATTGGTTTTTGGGGAAGTTTAGTTTTTTATAATTCTTATTTACCGGAAATTGCTAGTATAGACCAACAAGATAAAGTAAGTGCAAAAGGTTTTACTTACGGCTATATTGGAAGTATAATTCTACAATTAATTTGTTTTGTTTTTGTTTTTAAACCTGATTGGTTTGGTATTACAGATAGTTCTATTCCAGCAAGATTATCGTTTTTTATGGTGGGTATATGGTGGATGGTTTTCGCACAAATTCCATTTAAAAATCTACCAAAAGGAAGTCCCAATTTTAAAAGCGAGAAACAAAATGTGATGACTAGTGGCTTTAAAGAGTTGAAAAAAGTTTGGGGTCAAGTAAAACAAATGGCGTATTTAAAACGCTTTTTGTACGCATTCTTTTTTTACTCGATGGGTGTACAAACTGTAATGTTAGTCGCAACCATTTTTGGCGAAAAAGAATTACATCTTCCAACATCAAAATTAATTGCTACTATTTTATTATTACAAATTGTAGCCATTCCTGGTGCAATGCTGATGTCGTATTTATCTACTAAAAAATACGGAAATGTAAATGTTTTAATAGGAGTAGTGCTCATATGGATTGGAGCTTGCATTGCAGCTTACTTTATTCATACAGAATATCAATTTTATGCTTTAGCTGCTGTAATTGGGTTAATTATGGGTGGTATTCAATCCTTATCACGATCTACATATTCTAAATTTTTGCCTCAAGAAAGCCCCGATCATACTTCTTTTTTCAGTTTTTATGATGTAACCGAGAAAGTTGCTTTAGTATTTGGGATGTTTAGTTTTGGTTATATTGAAGAATTAAGTGGTAGCATGCGAAATTCTGTTATCGCATTAGCCATCTTTTTTGTTTTAGGATTACTATTTTTGCTGTTCCTGAAAAAAGTACAACCTAAATCAGTTGCTGTTATTGAAAAATAGGAGCCTTAATTTTTAATATTTCCCGATGAAGATAGAATTATTTGTTCCTTGTTTTGTAGATCAATTATACCCAGAAACTGCTTTTAATACCATTAAAGTTTTAGAAAAAGCCGGTTGCGAAGTAAGTTACAATTCAAAACAAACATGTTGCGGACAACCAGCTTATAATGCGGGTTATTGGGAACAAGCAAAAGAAATAGGTAGCAAATTTTTAAACGATTTTTCTGAAAGCGATTATATTGTAGCGCCATCTGCTTCATGCGTTGGTATGGTTAAAAATGGTTTTAATGACTTGTTTACCAACACAATAGTTCATAATAAATGTAGAAATATACAAGGTAATATTTTCGAATTATCTGATTTTTTAATCAATGTGTTAAAGAAAGATTATTTTGGAGCGGAGCTAGATGGAAAAGCAGTTTACCATGATTCTTGTAGTGGTCTTCGCGAATGCAAAATAAAAGAAGAACCTCGTCGGTTACTTTCTAAAGTGCATGGTTTGGAATTGGTAGAAATGAAAGATACGGATATGTGTTGTGGTTTTGGTGGTACTTTCGCCGTTAAATTTGATGCAATTTCATCTGCAATGGCAGAACAAAAAGTAAATAATGCTTTAGAAATGGAAGCGGAATATATTATATCTACAGATTTATCATGCTTAATGCACTTAGAAGGTTATATCAAAAAGAACAACATCCCTTTAAAGACTATGCACATTGCTGATGTGCTAGCAAATGGTTGGTTAGAAAGCACAGAATACTAATTTAATGTAAAAGAAAGGTTATACTTCTATAAATTAACCTTTTTTAACACTTGAAGTCTAAAAACTACAATAAATTTGTAGTATCAAAACAATAGATATATTATCCATGAAAAAAATTCTTATTGCCTTTGTTGGTTTATTTACATTAACCTTAACGGCTCAGGCACAAAAAAAATCTGGAGCAATCCAGTTTGAAACTACAATAGACCCAGCTGCAATGGCTGCTGCAAATGGCATTAAACTATCTGATGAAATGATAGCAAGAATGCCTAAATCATCAAAATTGAATTTCGAATTATTGTATACTCCAACAAATGCGAGCTATATGCCAGTTGAAGAAACTGAAGATAGTAATGGTGGTGGCGGCGGTGGCGGTATGGCCCGTATGATGATGCGCTTTGGCGGCGGCGGCGGTGCAAGAGAATACTTTTACACTTTTGCAGATCAAAAATTAGTTGAAGTTTTCGATTTAAACGATACAACCTATGCAATGTCTAGCAAATTAACCGTTGCATTACCTGCTCCTTCAGTTAATATGAATATGGGCAGACAAGGTCAGCAACAAGGAGCGCCTGCAACAACTGCAGCACCAGCAGAAACTAGTGCGGTAGTTTTTTTACCTGGCCCTCCAACACTAGAAGTAGTAAAAAGCGATGAAACAAAAAAAATCCTTGGTTTCAATTGCAATAAAGTGATTGTGAAATCTATTCGTAAAGCAAAAGTTTTAGGAATGGATAAAGATGTTGTTGATGAAACAGCTCTTTGGTATACTAATGATCTTGGTTTTAATTTTTCTCCAAATCCTAACTTATGGACTGACGGAACAGTTTTAGCTATTGAAAACAAAGGAAATAGTACAGTTGCAAAAAGCATTGAATATAGAAATGTAGGTGCTAAAGATGTAACTGCTCCAAAAAAAGCTGTACCAATTACTGCTGATGAATATAAAGCTAAAATGGAAGCAATGATGAAAAGATTCAGTGGCGGCAACAGACAAGGTGGTGCACCAACTGGTAACGTTAGAAGTGTTATTATTAATTAATTTTCCCTAAATATAGTTTTAAGCCCTCGTTATATATCGAGGGCTTTTTTGTTGACCACATTTTATGAAGAATTTAAATCCTTTGGGTTCTTCACATAAAAACTAATAATGTATTTATTTCTTTGTGCATAATTCTCAAATGGTTATTATTGAACCATACAAAACATTGAGACTTGGATGAATACCACACAAAGCAATGTCGATCTATTAAAAACAAAACAACATTTCGAAATATTAGATGGCCTAAGAGGGGTGGCCGCTATAGTTGTGGTCATCTTTCATTTTATGGAGATTGCCATTACCGATTACAGTAAAAATTTTATTGGTCATGGTTACTTGGCAGTTGATTTCTTTTTCTGTTTATCGGGCTTTGTAATAGCTTATGCCTACGATAATAGAATAGCGAAAATGACCACTTGGCAGTTTATTAAACTAAGGCTTATTCGTTTACAGCCATTGGTTATAATTGGTTCTATATTAGGTTTATTAACTTTTCTTTTTGATCCATTTAGCAGTTTTTATGCTGTTTACGGATTTGGTAAAACCGCATTAATTTTCTTGTCTTCTGTTTTCTTGATTCCATATCCAGTTATGGCAGAGCGATATACCAACCTTTTCAGTTTAAATGCGCCAGCTTGGTCGCTTTTTTGGGAGTATATTGCAAATATTTTTTATGCTTTACTACTTTTCAAAGCACCCAAAAAGATATTAGTAGCTTTAGCTTTCGTTGGAGCGGTTATTCTTTGTTATGTAGCCATCCATTCCACAAATATAAGTGGAGGCTGGGGTGGACAAAACTTTTGGGATGGAGGAGCAAGAGTGCTTTTTTCGTTTGTAGCTGGTATGTTAGTATATCGCTCCAATTGGATTATTAAAAATAAATTAGGCTTTTTAGGTTTAAGCGTCCTTTTGCTCTTTGCATTTTTAACACCGTATAGAGATGAATACAACTGGATTGTTGAACCAATTATCGTTATATTTTATTTTCCATTATTAGTTTCTTTGGGTGCTGGATCGATTTTAAAATTATCTCATACAAAAATCACTAAACTATCTGGAGAAATATCGTATCCTTTGTACATGACGCATTATCCATTTGTCTGGATATTCTTAACATATGTTCTAGTAGTTAAACCGCCGCTTTCGTTATTAGCAATCGTTATTCCCATTTCGGTAATATCATTAATCATTTTAGCCTATTTAGTTATGAAATTTATAGATATTCCAATACGTGAATATTTGAAAAATAAGCTAAAAAAAGCTGTTTAAAAATTCCGAAAGAAGCATTTATACTTTGAAATCTACTATAAAATCGGCATCTTTGCATTTCGAAAATCACTTTGTATGTGATTTTATTAAGCAATTTTATTAACCTTTAAATCATAGTTGTAGATGATTAACATTACTTTACCTGATGGTTCTAGCCGTCAGTATGAAAAGGGCACAACTGCCCATCAAATTGCCTTATCTATCTCAGAAGGCTTAGCAAGAAACGTTTTAGCAGCAGAAGTTAACGGAGAAATCTGGGACTCTTCTCGTGCAATCGAAGCTGATTCTACCGTTAAATTATTAACTTGGAATGATACTGCTGGTAAAGCAACATTTTGGCATTCATCAGCTCACTTAATGGCTGAAGCTTTAGAAGCACTTTATCCAGGTACAAAATTTGGTATTGGCCCAGCCATTGAGACTGGTTTTTATTACGATGTAGACTTTGGAGATAGAGAATTTTCTTCAGACGATTTCAAAGCAATCGAAACCAAAATGCTAGAACTGGCCAAGCAAAAAGAAGAGTTTAGCAGAAAAAGCGTGAGCAAAGCTGATGCAATTCAATATTTTACGGAAAAAGGAGATGAGTATAAGCTAGATCTTTTACAAGGTTTAGACGATGGAAAAATCACTTTTTATACTCAAGGTGAATTTACAGACTTATGCCGTGGACCACATATTCCAAATACTGGTTTTATTAAAGCCATAAAGTTGATGAATGTTGCTGGTGCATATTGGCGTGGAGACGAAACTAAAAAACAATTAACTCGTATTTATGGTGTAACTTTTCCAAAGGCTAGTGAATTAACAGAGTACTTGTTAATGATCGAAGAGGCTAAAAAACGTGATCACCGTAAGCTTGGTAAAGAATTAGAACTGTTTATGTTCTCTGATAAAGTTGGTGCAGGTTTACCAATGTGGTTGCCGAAAGGAACTGCTTTACGTGAACGTTTAGTTCAATTTTTAACCAAAGCACAGGTTAAATCTGGTTATGAACAAGTAATTACGCCACATATCGGACATAAAAATTTATACGTGACTTCTGGTCATTACGATAAATATGGCAAGGATAGTTTTCAGCCTATAAAAACTCCACAAGAAGGAGAGGAGTTTTTCTTAAAACCAATGAATTGTCCGCATCACTGCGAAATGTATAAATTCAAACCTCGCTCTTACAAAGATTTACCAGTTCGTTTTGCGGAGTTTGGTACAGTTTATCGCTACGAGCAAAGTGGGGAATTACACGGTTTAACTCGTGTACGTGGTTTTACTCAAGATGATGCGCATTTATTCTGTCGACCTGATCAAGTTAAAGAAGAGTTTAAAAAAGTAATCGACCTTGTATTATATGTTTTCAAATCATTAGGATTTGACAATTATATTGCTCAAATATCTTTACGTGATCCAGAAAATAAAGCAAAATATATTGGCTCTGATGAGAATTGGAAATTAGCTGAGACTGCGATTATTGAGGCTGCAGAAGAAATGGGTTTACCAACTGTTGTTGAACTTGGAGAAGCTGCTTTTTACGGGCCCAAACTAGATTTTATGGTGAAGGATGCTTTGGGTAGAAAATGGCAATTGGGCACTATTCAGGTAGATTACAATTTGCCTGAACGTTTTGAATTGGAATATACAGGGAGCGATAATTTAAAACATCGTCCTGTCATGATTCATCGTGCACCATTTGGTTCATTGGAGCGTTTTGTAGCAGTATTAATAGAACATTGTGCTGGAAACTTCCCATTATGGCTTTCTCCAGAACAATATATTATTCTTCCTATCTCAGAAAAGTATGAAGAATATGCAAAAAAAGTTTCAGATGAACTAAATAATTCCGATATTCGCGGGCTGATAGACTTTCGAGATGAGAAGATTGGAAGGAAAATCAGAGATGCTGAGGTTAAAAAATTACCCTATATGCTCATAATCGGTGAAAAGGAAGCAGAAGAAGGAAAAGTTTCTGTTCGCAAACACGGAGAAGGAGATTTAGGTAGTATGACATTAGCAGAGTTTAGCGCATTAATTAGTAAAGAAATAACAGTTTAACAGGATTTACATTTGGCATTAGGAAGACCAGGATTTAATAGGGGACCACGTCCTCCTTTTAAGAAAAAAGAAGCAGAACATAATATTAATCAGTATATCAGAGCTCAAGAGGTGAGATTAGCTGGAGATAATGTTGAGCCAGGAATTTACCCTTTGGCAAAAGCTTTGGCACTTGCTGATGAATTGGAGCTTGATTTAGTTGAGATTTCTCCAAACGCAGTACCACCTGTTTGCCGCATTATCGATTATAGCAAATTTGTTTACGAACAAAAGAAAAAGCAAAAAGAGATAAAGGCGAATGCTAAACAAACTGTTATTAAAGAAATTCGTTTCGGACCTAATACGAACGATCACGATTTTCAATTTAAACTAAAACATGCGGTTAGCTTTTTAGAAAACGGTGAAAAAGTAAGAGCTTATGTTCACTTTAAAGGTAGAGCTATTGTTTACAAAGAACAAGGTGAAATCTTATTGTTAAAGTTTGCTCAAGCACTAGAAGATATAGGTAAAGTAGAATTATTGCCTAAATTAGAAGGGAAGCGTATGTTTTTAACATTAGCACCTAAAGTAGCAAAGAAGTAATAAATTATATAAATTAAAACAGGGTTATGCCAAAAATGAAAACCAATTCCAGTGCTAAAAAGCGTTTTTCGCTTACTGGAACAGGGAAAATCTCAAGAAAGAACGCATACAAAAGTCACATTTTAACAAAAATGAGTACTAAACGTAAGCGTAATTTAGGCCAGACAAGTCTGGTAAGTAACGCTGATATGGGCAACGTTAAACGTATGCTTGCAATCGGTAAATAATTAATTTTTAACCAGATACTCGGTACCTAAGATTGCTAACGCAACACCGCTTATCAAAAACAACACATTATGCCACGTTCGGTAAACGCAGTAGCTGCTAGACGCAGAAGAAAAAAAGTCCTAAATATGGCCAAAGGCTATTGGGGATCAAGAAGCAAGGTATTTACCATTGCTAAAAACACGGTAGAAAAAGGTTTGCAATATGCATACCGTGACCGTAAAGTTAAGAAAAGAGAATTCCGCGGATTGTGGATCCAACGTATTAACGCTGGAGCACGTGAGCACGGTGTATCTTACTCTCAATTAATTGGTAAATTGGCTGCAAAAAACATCGGCTTAAATCGTAAAGTTTTAGCAGATTTAGCAATGAACCATAAAGATGCTTTCAAAGCTATTATTGATGCAGTAAAATAAGAATACAGTTTAAAAGAAAAAGGCGAGCTTAATGTTCGCCTTTTTTTATGTTTAATTTTCTGACATTCAAGGTTTAGCAAACAATTTCTAATAATTCACATCGTCATTGGGAGAAGTGAATTGACATGATAATCTCCTTAGGGCTAATTATTTTTCAAACGTTAAATAATTTCCAGCTTCGATAATTGCTTGCTTATTGACATTTTTTAACAAAGGGATTTTGCCCAAGCAAGAAACTTGTGCATACTTTAAAATATAATTCTCAGTTTCGAAGTTTGGCTCTCCATTAAAAATTATTCCTTTTATTCGAATGTTATGTTGGTTTAATGCATTGACAGTAAGTAATGTGTGATTTATACTCCCTAAGTAATTTTGTGAAACTACAATAACTTGAACATTTAGATGCTTGATTAAATCTAAAATTAACTCGTAATCATTTAGTGGAACCAGTAAGCCGCCGGCACCTTCAATTATTAAAGAGTTCTCAATTTTTGGAAGATGAAATTCATTTAATTCAATTTGTATTCCATCTAATCTTGCGGATAGGTGAGGGGAAAGAGGATTGTTTAATCGATAAGTTTCTGGATGAATTTTGGTCTTAGAATTGCTAATCAAGTTTTCTATAGCTAAACTATCACTTTGCTCTAAATCGCCAGATTGAATTGGTTTCCAATAATCTGCTTTTAATTTTTCGGTTAAAATTGCACTTACAATTGTTTTTCCAATTCCGGTTCCAATTCCGGTAATGAAATAATTTTCAGCCATGCTTATTGTAATTCTTTTAAATGATTTGCTAAATAGATGATTTCTTCATCACTGTTATACGTGTGCAAACAAATTCTCAAACGTTCTTTTCCTTCTGGTACAGTCGGACTTAAAATGGCCTTCACATCATACCCTTTATCTTGAAGATTTTTAGCGGCAGTTCTGGCTCTTTCATTACTATTAAACAGAATAGTTTGAATTGCGCTTTGACTTGGGATAATGGATAAGTCCAAATCCTTAATTAAATGATTATAAAGATTTATTTTTTTTGTGATCTCATTGGTTTCATCACCTTTGGTTAATAGCTGATAAGCACAATTTATAGCTGCAATATTGTGTAAAGGTGCAGCAGTGGTGTAAATAAACGAACGGGCGAAATTAGTCAAGTAATTACGTAAATTTTCACTGCCTAAAACTATGGCACCGTGAGTACCAAGAGCTTTGCCGAAAGTTACGATACGAGCAAAAACATCATTTTCTAGACTTAATTTTACAACTAGCCCTTTTCCTTGCTCACCAATAACACCTGTCGCATGTGCTTCATCTACAATTAAGTGAGCATTATATAGTTTACATAAATTACTTATTTCTTGGAGTGGAGCTAAATCTCCATCCATAGAATATACACTTTCTACGACAACGTAAATTAAACCTTTGGCAGCTTTCAGTTTCTGTTCGAGATCTGCTAAATCATTGTGCTTGAATTTATATCGTTCTGCATAACTTAATCTTGCGCCATCAATTAAACTTGCATGAATTAGTTCATCAGTAATAATTGTATCTCCACGTTGTGGGATAGAAGACAACAAGCCAACATTCGCATCGTAACCGGAGTTGAAAATTAAACCAGTTTCTGCCTGATGAAAATCGGCAATAAATTGTTCTGTTTTTTCTGTATATGGATGATTTCCACTCAATAATCGAGAACCACCAGATCCATTTTGATAAGGTTTTATATTTGATATTTGCTCTTCAATTAGTTTTTTTAATGCTGCAGAACGAGCGAAACCTAAATAATCATTTGAGCAGAAATCTACTGGTAGAAAGAGATTTGTTAGTTTTCTTAACAATCCTTTATCTGTTCTTTCTTTTAACTTTTGTTGAAGAAAATTTTCTGCTTGGGTCATCTTCTCAAAAATAAAGAAAGCCCCGATATTATCGAGGCTTTCTAGTATATTTAATTAGCTTATTTTAGTGCTAAAAAAGCGAGCGCTGCTAATGAGGAACCTATGATTGGCCCTAAAATAGGTACCCACGCGTAAGCCCAATCACTGCTGCCTTTCCCTTTCATAGGAATAATTGCATGTATAATTCTTGGGCCTAAGTCTCTAGCTGGATTAATTGCATAACCCGTAGTTCCACCTAAGGCTAAACCAATTACCCACACCAGAAAGGCAACAGGAATTGCACCAAGAGAACCTAGTCCAACTGGTGTTGGTTCTTCTTTTGTACCCATACTAGCATCTGTAAAATAGAAAATAACGAAAATTAACACAAAAGTCCCTATTATTTCTGAGAGTAAATTAGATGTATAATTTCTAATTGCTGGAGCAGTAGCAAAAGGTGCTGCTTTTAGGCCTTGATCGTCTGTTGCATTGAAATGGTCTTTGTAAATTAGCCAAACTAATAGAGCGCCAGTCATTGCGCCACCAATTTGAGCTGCCATATAACCTGGAACTAAAGCCCATTCAAATTTATGAGCAATCGCTAAACCTAAACTTACAATGGGATTTAAATGAGCTCCACTATGTGGTCCTGCAACCACCACGCCAACAAATACAGCAAGTGCCCAAGCTGTGGTAATTACAATCCAACCGCTATTGTTACCTTTTGTTCCTTTTAGTACAACATTAGCTACAACGCCATTGCCTAATAAGATCATTAGCGCTGTGCCAATGAATTCTGCAAGATATACGTTCATATAAATTTGTTTATTTGGTTTAATTTTGATCTTCTGCGTTAACTCTAGCTGCTTTTATAGCTCTGTTCCAACCTTTTACACGTTCAGTGTTATCAATGCCCTCTTCAGCTACAAATGTTCTATTAATTTTCCATTGTGATCTAATTTGATCTACACTATCCCAAAAACCAGTGGCTAAACCAGCTAAATAAGCGGCTCCGATAGCAGTAACTTCTGTAACTTCTGGTCTGATTACTTTACAGTTTAATAAATCAGCCTGAAATTGCATTAACAAATTGTTTGCTGTTGCACCACCATCTACCCTTAACTCGGCTATGGCAACACCAGCATCTGCTTCCATGGCTTTTAAAACATCCATAGTTTGATAAGCTATACTTTCTAAAGCAGCTCTTGCAATATGTGATTTGTTAGTTCCTCTTGTTAAACCTGTTATGGTTCCACGAGCATGTTGATCCCAATGTGGAGCGCCTAATCCAGCAAATGCTGGAACAATGTAAACACCTTGTGTATCTTTTACTTTAGCTGCTAAAGTTTCAACATCAGCAGATTTAGAAATCATACCCAATTCATCTCTTAACCATTGTACTACAGCTCCGCCGATAAAAATACTTCCTTCCAATGCATAAAAAACCTCATTATTAATTTTCCAAGCAATGGTGGTAAGCAGATTATTTGCTGATATTTTTGGTGTTTTACCAATGTTCATTAACATAAAACATCCAGTGCCATATGTGTTTTTCACCATACCTGGTTCAGTACACATTTGCCCAAATAAAGCGGATTGCTGATCACCAGCTATTCCAGCTATAGGCAATTTTGCCGCTAATATATTTCCTGCAGTTTCACCATACACCTCACTAGATGATTTTACTTCTGGTAACATTGATGTTGGAATACCAAACAATTCCAACAATTCTTCATCCCATTTTAACGTATGGATGTTGTACATCATGGTACGAGAAGCATTACTCACATCGGTAACATGAGTAGCGCCATTAGTTAATTTCCATATAAGCCAAGTGTCAATTGTGCCAAACGCCAATTTCCTAGCATCAGCTTTTTCTTTTGCACCTGGCACGTTTTCTAAAATCCATTTCGCTTTGGTTGCTGAAAAATAGGAATCTATAATTAACCCTGTTTTGTCTTGAATTTTTTTAGCTAAACCTTGTTTTCTAATTTCATCGCAATAGGCGGATGTACGTCTATCTTGCCAAACAATAGCATTATAAATAGGTTGCCCAGTTTCTCTATCCCAAACCACGGTGGTTTCTCTCTGGTTAGTAATTCCGATCGAATTAATATCTTTTGCAGATAAACCAGCTTTTACAATTGCTTCTGCCGCAACAGATAATTGTGTAGACCATATTTCCAAAGGATCGTGTTCTACCCAACCAGCATGAGGATAAAATTGTTTAAATTCTTTTTGCGCAATGGCGACTATTTCACCATCATGGTTAAAAATAATAGCTCTCGAACTTGTGGTTCCCTGATCGAGAGATAAGATATAATTGCTCATAATTTATTTTGGTTAGGTTTTTAGCTCGCCAAAGCCTCTTTTTCTCTAGGTTTTTCTGCGTGATAAATATATCCAGAAGCTAATTTATTAAATATTTCTATTTGATTTTCTTCCCACTCTTTATTTGCTCCTAATTCTGTTGCTAAAATTGATGCTACCTTAGCGCTCATTTCAATTGCAGCTGTTGCATCAATAAAAAGAACTCTTAATCTTCTACTTAAAATATCTTCAACCGTTTCAGCCATTTCATTTCTGATAGACCAAACTACTTCAGCTTCTGTGTACGGAAAATTAGGATGTAGTTTTTTATTTAATTCAGGATGCTGTTTGCATAAATCTTCAATGAACTGCCTATCTGAACCATAAATATTCAAATATTGATCATCATTTGCCAATACAGAGCCATGAATTTTCAAATTCTTGGTTGCACATACTTTGGGTGCAAAACCACTATGTTGAATAGCCAAATCAATAGTTTCTTCTGCCATTCTTCGGTAAGTGGTCCATTTACCGCCAGTAATTGTGATTAAGCCTTTTGCTGAAACGATTAGCTTATGATCGCGGCTAATCTCTTTTGTACTATTGCTATTTGCGTCCGTAGGGGCGGCAAGAGGTCTTAAGCCAGAAAATACACTTAAAATATCTTTCTCTCCTGGTTTCTTTTTAAAATAAGCACCTGCTGTATTTAAAATAAAATCAGTTTCTTCTTTTAATGCTCTAGGTTCTAAGCTATGTTCGCCTAGTGGTGTGTCGGTAGTGCCAACTAATAAATGCTCATGCCATGGAACTGCAAAAAGCACACGACCATCTGCGGTTTTTGGAATCATTAAAGCTGATTCACTATTTAGAAATTCTTTTCTTAATACAATATGAACTCCCTGACTTGGACGAACCATTTTTTTAGCTGTTGGATTGTTCATTTGTAAAATCTCATCAACAAAAACGCCAGTTGCATTAATTATAACTTTAGCATTCAACTTAAATTTTGCATTTGTTAATGTGTCTTCAGTTTCAACACCAACAACATCATTGCCTTTTTTAATTAAGTTTACTACTTTCATATAATTGATTAATGTAGCACCTAACTCTACAGCTGTTTGTGCAATATTAATAGCTAGTCTAGCATCATCAAATTTCCCATCGTAATAACTAATCGCACCCTTAAGTCCTTTTTCTTTTATGCCAGGCATTAAGTTTAAGGTTTCTTTTTTCGAAAGATATTTAGATGCTCCAAAGCTAAATTTTCCTGCAAGCCAATCGTAAAGTGTAAGTCCAGTTAAATATTTAGCAATAGAAAACCAATCGTAGCATGGAATGATGAATTTTTCTTTATGTACTAAATGAGCGGCATTTTGAGCTAGTAATCCTCTTTCTCTTAAAGCATGTTTTACAAGTCCGATATCACCTTGTGCTAAATACCTTACCCCGCCATGTACCAATTTGGTACTTCTACTTGAAGTTCCTTTAGCAAAATCTGATTGCTCTACTAATAAAGTTTTTAAACCTCTACTTGCCGCATCAAGTGCAGTACCCAAACCTGTGGCACCGCCGCCAATGATGATTATATCCCAATTTGAGTTATCTTCTATACTATAGTTATGTAGCCTTTTCATTAAAAAGAAATAAAACGAAACAATAAGCAATTATAAGTAATAGTTATGGAAATAATATATAATGTGTATTAAAAAATTATTATTTTTATAATTCGTAAACAAATTGACTGCTTATTTTTATTATTTTGCAGAAATTGATAATCTCATAATTATGATGAATTTAGCTGAAAGGCACCAGTTTATACTAAACCGCATTCAAAAAGATCAGTATATTAATGTTGTGGAATTGTGCAAAGAGTTAAAGGTCTCGTCTGTAACTATAAGAAAAGATTTAAAATTATTAGAGGATAAGAATCTTCTTTTTAGAACGCATGGTGGTGCCACAGTTAATAATCCATACACAGTAGATCGTCCTGTAAACGAGAAGGAAAAAATACAATCTGCCGAAAAGAATAAAATCGGAATTGCGGCAGTACAACTTTTGAAAGAAAATGATTCAATTGTAATTGCATCAGGTACAACATTACTTTATTTTGTAAAGAATATTCCTTCAGGACTAAATTTAACAGTGGTAACATCCGCTTTAAATATTGCACTAGAATTAGTAAGCGAGCCGGGTGTAGAAGTGATACAATTGGGTGGTTTAATGCGTAAAAGTTCCTCTTCAGTTATGGGTGCCTATGCGGAGCAGATATTACAGGATTTTTATTTCAATACATTGTTTTTAGGGGTAGATGGCATTGATTTGGACTATGGTTTAACTACAACTAACGCGATGGAAGCGCATTTAAACCGTAAAATGATTAACGTTTCTCAAAAAACAATTGTATTAGCTGATTCTACAAAATTTGGAAAAAGAGGTTTCGGAAAAATTTGTGGACTAGAAGATATTGATCATATCATAACTGATAAAGGAATTTCTCAACAAATCGTAAATCATTTAGAAGGACTGGGTGTTACAGTTACAATTGTATAAACTTTTTTAAAAGTTCTTATTTCTTGATAAGTGTTTCATTCGAAATACATATCAGCTATTTTCTTTTTAGTTAATTTTAATAGATGCAAAGCATAAAACCTAAAAGTTAAATCTTACTCCTTATAGTTTTTGTAAGCGAAATGTTACAGTATGTTTATTATCTAATTGCAAAACATTCTCTCTTGTCTTTATTTAAGCTTTTTTCAAAAATAAACATGTATTTAATATTGTATTTTCATTAATTACATCATAAATATTTGGTGTTTATATGTCCTTTAAAAAGAAATCTTCAATACCAATTTAAAAAATATTACTAGTTTCAATTTGTTTTTATATTTTTATATCGAAATGTTTGATAACATTAAATTAAACAAATCGTAATAATAATAACCTGGTATTAACCATTAGTTAATATTAGATTAATGAGAGCTATTTACTTTTGCGACTTCGGTAGCAAGACGAATTGTTTGCATAAACTAACCGGATATATCAATAAATTATGAACAAAACATTTACTCAACATTTTGCCTTGCTTTGGCATCAATTGCGTAGTGAAACTAAGGACGCAGAAAAGCATTACAAGAAACAAAGTAGTTTCAATTTGATGTACAGCAGCATATTTTGCTGTAAACTTATTTTGCTTAGTACTTTAATACTAACAATTTCTTCCGAAAAATCTTTTGCACAGCAAATAGCTGTACAAAATATTACGGTAAAAGGAACTGTTGTAGATGATGCTGATGGGCAAGGAATACCCGGTATCACAATTATTGATAACGCTAAAAAAGTTTGGGGCGTTACCAATGAAAATGGAGGTTTTTCTATTAGTGTTCCAAAAGGTACAACCGTAAACTTTACTATGATTGGTTATACTACAGCTACAAGAACACTTAACGAGGCCCAAAGTAATTTAACTATACGTGTAAAATCCTCTTCAAGTCAACTTAATGAGGTTGTAGTTACTGCTTTAGGTATCAAACGTGAAGAAAAATCTTTAGGGTATGCAACTACTAAATTAGATAGTAGCAGTTTCACAAATGCGGTATCCAGTAACTGGACAGATGCTTTATCTGGAAAAGTTGCAGGTTTAAACCTTGTTCGTAATGGCGGTCCAGCTGGATCAAACAAAATTATTCTACGTGGAGAAAATAACTTAACTGGAGATAACGAAGCTCTGATTGTCATTGATGGAGTTGTAGCTAGTAGCTCTGCAAGGCGTACTGCTTCTACTGGTGGTGGTGTTTATGGAACATCGGGAGATATTATGCCAGCAGATTTTGGAAGTGCATTGAATGATTTAAATCCAGATGATATTGAAAGCGTTAACGTACTTAAAGGACCAGGCGCTTCTGCACTTTATGGACAAAGAGGAGCTAATGGAGCTATTATTATTACTACAAAATCTGGAAATAAAAATCAAAAGAAATTAGGTATAACTTTTACTTCTAATACAACTTGGGAGCAAGTAAATCGTAGTCCAGATATTCAGCAAGAATATGGGCAAGGTCAATTTGGTGTTTCATATTTCTCTTACGGTGCAACAGATGATGGGGCAAGTACCAATGCAACTAGTGCAAGTTGGGGCGCACCATTTTCTGCTGGAGGTAATTTCTTTCAATATGATCCAGCCACGAAGACTAGGGGATTAACAAGAACTCCTTGGGTAGCTTATGAAAATCCAATCGATGCATTTTTCAAAACTGGTTTAGAAACAACAAATTCTGTAAGTTTATCTGGTAGTGTAAAAAATGTTTCGCTTCGTTTTTCTGCAAGCCATGGAAGTAACGAGTGGATTGTTCCTAATACAGGCTTAGAACGTACGTCAGCTTCATTATCTGCAAATAGTGATATTACAAAAAAATTAAGCTTATCATTAAAAGTTGCTTATAATAATAGAAATAGTGATAATCTTCCCGCAACTGGATACGGAAATCAATCATTAATGTATTGGTTTATGTTTGCACAACCAAATGTAAATACAGATTGGTATAGAGATTATTGGGCTCCAGGTTTAGTTAATCGACAGTTTGTTAATATTACAACTACCAATCCGGAAAGTCCTTATGCTATTTCAGAACAATATTTAAATAAGCAGAGAAGAAACGGATGGTTAGGAAGCTTACAAGCAAATTATAAATTTACAAATGAATTAAGCTTATTGGTGCGTTCATCAATAGATTATAACAAAGAGAACCGTGAAACTTTGCGTCCTTATGATGCATCTGGTAACAAATTTGCTCAAGGTTCTTATCGTACAACAGATATTAACTCTTACGAAATTAATGCGGATTTCTTACTAAAATATGATAAGAAAATTACTCAAGATTTTCGTGTTTCTGCAACTGCTGGAGGAAGTATGATGAGAAATCAATATGGTAAAGGAGAACTTCGTGCAGATGGGCTAGTTGTACCTGGTGTTTATAGATTAGATAATAATGCAAATCCATTAATTTCTGTTCCTGATACAGCTAAATATAGAATTAATAGTTTTTATGGAGCTTTTTCATTTACTTACAAAAACTATTTATACTTAGATTTAACTGGTCGCCAAGATTGGAGCAGTACATTAGCTACTCCAACACGTACTGATAATGTTGGTTTCTTCTATCCATCTGCTAGTTTATCTTTTGTTGCTTCCGACTTATGGAAAATGCCAAAAGCAATAAATTTTGCTAAACTTAGGGCATCAATTTCTCAAGTTGGTAGCGGAGGTACAACACCTTACCGCACAGCTTATAACTATGTATTAGCTTCAAATGGTATCTACCCAGATAGCGCAATGACTAATCCAAATGTTTTACCAAATCCAAACTTGAAACCGCTTAAAACAACAACAATTGAGTTAGGTGCTGAACTTAAGTTCTTTAATAGCAGATTAAATTTTGATATTGCAGTTTATGCTGGTAATACCAAAAATCAAATTCTAAACCGTCTTGTTGATCGTTCAACTGGTTATAATGTAGCTGTTTTCAATGTTGGTCGTGTTGATAACAAAGGAATTGAGCTTTCATTAAACGGTACAGTATTAAAATCAAAAGAATTTAGCTGGACCTTAAACGGTACTTTCACAGCTAATAGAAACACGATTAAAGAATTAGCAGATAGCTCTGTTGTATTACGCACCGGTCCTTTAGGTGGTGGCCAAGTTGTAGCAAATGTTGGTGGTAGTATGGGTGATTTATTTGGCCGTGGTTTTCTTCGCTCTCCAGATGGTCAGATTGTGTACGATGCGGCTACAGGAAATGCAAAAAGCACTACAGACTTAGTTTATCTAGGTAATACCATGCCTAAATTTAGATTTAGCTTTGGAACTGGTGTTACTTACAGACAATTTAATGTAAGTGCATTATTTGATGCGCAATTAGGTGCAGTTGGTCACTCTTTAACATTCTCTAGAATGGCAGCCTTAGGTAAGCTTAAAATTACTTTACCTGGCAGATATAATGGTGTTGTTGGAGAAGGAGTTGTACAAAACCCAGATGGCTCTTATCGTACCAATGATGTTATTGCAACTAATTTTGAGAGTTATTATACTTCGCTTTATGGTTCTGATCAAGCAGAAGGAAGTGTTTTTAGAACAGATTATCTTAAATTTAGAGAAGCAAATTTAAATTATATGTTTAAGACAAGTTTTGTTAAAAGCCTTGGCTTAAATAAAGTAACAATTGGTGTATATGGTCGTAACTTATTTATATGGTCGCCATGGCCAGCATTCGATCCAGAATTTGGAACATTATCGGGTTCTGATATTGTGCAAGGTTTTGAAACCGGACAATTGCCATCAACTAGAACTTATGGTGTACGTTTAGTGGTAGGTCTATAATTTTAAAGGAAATGAAAAATATTAAGAAAATAACCAGTTATATATTGCTGTCGGTACTAGGTGTTTCATCGTTCTCTTGTAAAAAAGATTTTAACGAAGTAAATACAGATCCAATCGGAAAAAATAAAACAACAGCAAATCAATTATTGGCACCGGCTTTAGTAAATGTTTTATATGCAAACATGGTGCGCAATCGAAGCTTTAATAATGAGTTAATGCAAGTTACAGTTGATCTTGGTGACTCTGAAGGTAAAGTGTTTAGGTATGATATTAGACTTAATGTTGCTGATTATACATGGAACACTTGGTTTAATGAGCTTACTAACCTAAGAGATATTAAAACTATTGCAAGCAAACCAGAAAGCTTAAATAAATCTTACCAAGCTATTTCTATGATTACAGAAGCTTGGGTTTTTCAATTGCTTACAGATACTTATGGCGATGTTCCATATCTTCAAGCTAACCAAGGTAAAGAGGGGGTTTTAGAACCAGTTTTTGATAAACAGAAAGATATCTATTTAGATTTATTTAAGAAATTGGAAGACGCAAATACGTTATTAGCAGACGGTGTGGCAATAACACCTACGGGAGATCCTGTATATCAAGGAGATGTTGCTAAATGGCGTAGATTGGGTAACTCTTTATACCTAAGATTATTAATGCGAGTTTCTGGCAAAGCGGATGTTAATGCGCAAGTAGTTGCCAAACTTAAAGAAATGATTGATACTAATCCTGCTAAGTATCCTATTATGCAGAACAACACGCATACTGCTAAAATACTTTGGAATGGCACAAATAGTAGTACCGCAGTATTTTCATCTCCATTTATGATAAGTGTTCGCCCTGTTGATTTTAGAACACCTGCAATTGCAGAATTTTTCATCAATAATTTAACAACATGGAATGATCCAAGGATTAATCAGTCACTAGGAAAGAATAATGTGAATAGATGGGGTATAGCTCCAGGCCCTAATGGTTTTGCAGGTGTACCAAGTGGTTATTCTAGCGGAAGCACAATCATTAAACAAGCTTATTTTTATTCAGATGCACAAACAAATAATCCAACTACGCTGCAAACAGATCCTTATACAGGTATTGTAATGAATGTTGCGGAAGTTGATTTTATTTTAGCAGAAGCAGCCGCAAAAGGATGGATTAACACTACAGGCGAAACTTATTATTATAAAGGAATAGCAGATGCTATCAATTATTGGTTGCCAACTTTGTTAATTAATCCAAATGATCCGGCGGTTAAAGCTTACGCTGTAGCTGCAGATATTGATTGGAAAGATTCATATCCATTAAATACAACTACTCGTGGTACTCAAAGTAAAATGGAGTTAATCCAATTGCAAAAATATTACGCTAATTTCTTAGTAGATTTTCAACAATGGTTCGAGTTTAGAAGAACAGGACATCCTTTCTTAAACCCAGCCACTGGTTTGGCAAATGGAGGAAAAATGCCTGCTAGATTAAATTATCCAACTATAAGTCAATCTACAAATCCAACAAATTATAAAAACGTAGTGGCCTCACAAGGTACAGATAATATTAATACTTTAGTTTGGTGGCAAAAACCTTAAAATAATTATCAGATATGAAAATGACATTTAAATATATTCTTTTACTAACGGTAGTTGTTGGTATTTGGACAGGTTGTAAACGTGATGACGATTACGTTAAGAGTACACCGAGTGCTTTTATTTCTAACTTCGATTTAAAAAAACTATATAAGAATACCGATTTAGTACTAAACGCAAAATTATTAGGTGGAGCTACTGCGATAAAAGGAATAGTAATATCAGATTTTAGTGCTGGAAATTCTCCTACTGGTTTATTAATTCTACAGAATAGTAGGATGGCTGGTAATGGTATTGATTCATTAAGGGGTATGGCATTTAACATTGGAGCCGATGCTTCAAAATATGCGCCTGGAGATTCTGTCCACATTAATGTAGATGGTGCCACATTAAAAAGAGTAAATGGTATTCTGCAAATTGTAGGTGTAACCAATGCATCTGTAAAAAAAGTAGCTAGCGGTAGAACTTTAAGAACACAAGCAGTAAACACTGGGAAAATTTTAGCAAATCCATCTTTTTACGAAAGTACATTAGTAACAATTAGCAGTGCATTATATGATCCAGAACCTGCAGCTGATGCAACTTATTCAGGTGATCACGTGATTGATGATGGCTTCGGAAATGCAACAATACATACTGAAACAACTGCTACTTTTGCCTCAAATACTGTATTGCCAACGGGTAATTTTACTGGTATACCTTTTATTTCTGGCTCTGGCGCTTCAGCTAAAATTAATTTATGGATGCGTAATGCAGATGATTTTTTCTTTGTTGTATTACCTAAACTTTCACCTGTAATTATTACAGGATATATGGTAGATCCAAATGGCGGTGATGGTAATAATGAATATATCCAATTTATAGCAACAAGGGATATTAATTTTGCAACTACTCCATTTGCTGTTTATACTACTAATAATGCAGGTGCAAGTGTTACTCCTGCATTAGGTTGGAATACAGGTGGAAGCAGGACATATAAATTCAATTTAACTTCTGGAACTGTGTCAAAAGGCCAATATTTCTATGTTGGTGGAACCAATAAAAATATAGATGGATCCTCTTCAGTTGTATCAACTGATATAAGTTCTTCTAAATGGATTGTAAGTTTAGATTATTCAAACTTAAATGGAGCAGACGGAATAGGAACCAAAACATCAAACCTTTTAGCTAATAGTGGTAACGTAGCTGGGATTGCTGTGTTTTCTGGAACAACGGTGGGTATTAATAGTATCCCATTAGATGTAATTTTCTTCGGTGGTGCAGGAGGAGTATTTTATAGCGCTGGCCCACCAGAAGTAGGTTATAGAATTACAAACACTGATTATTATAGTACAATTAATCCACTTACACGTTTACCTCAGAATTTTTATGGAGCAGGCACTAATACTAGTCGTTTAAGCTTTCCATCTGCTGCAACCAGTTTTTCTAAACTAGGTGGTGTTTACGACGCAACTTCAGGTAGATGGGTTTCTGGTAGAACTTTAACCTCTGTTAAATTGACTCCAACATCTCAATTATCTGAAATAGAGGGCGATGGAACAAGTCTAGTTAATTAAATCAAATAAAAAGTCAGCTAGTAAATAGCTGGCTTTTTTAAAATAGCTTTAAGTCAAAATAATCATCTACAAATACTATGAATAGAAGATCATTTATACAGAAATCAAGTTTATTAGCCACTACATTATTCGTAAGTTTAAAAGCACATTCTTTTTCTTTCCTTGATTTAGATCAGAAAATTTCAGGACGCATAACGAGTAAAGGTAAAGGCATTTCTAATGTTGTAGTTTCAGATGGATTTAATGTGGTAAAGACTGATGCCCAAGGAAATTATACCATTGAAATTAATCCTTTGGCCAAATTTGTTTGGTTAAGTACTCCATCCGGATACGAATTTAAGACAGAAAGCTATTTAGCTAAACATTATGAAGCTTTAGCTACAACTTCAAAGTTAAACTTCGAGTTAAAAGCATTGTCTCAAAAAGATGATAGACACAATTTTATTATTTGGGCAGATCCTCAAGTTAAGAATAAAAAAGATGTAGAGAAAATGATGAATACATCTGTTCCGGATACAAAGAAAATCATAAGATCACTCGGAAATGCGCCAATTCATGGTATTTGTGTAGGAGATATCGTATGGGATAATCATGAGCTATTTGTTGACTATAACAAAGCCGTAACTGAAATGGGTATTCCATTTTTTCAAGCTTTAGGGAATCATGATATGGATTACCGAATGGGCGGAGATGAAACATCTGATAAAACTTTTCAAGAACATTACGGACCAACTTATTATTCATTTAATCGAGGGAAAGCACATTATATTGTTTTAGATGATGTAAGGTATTTAGGTGTTGAGCGTACTTACGATGGTTTTATCACTCAAGCTCAATTGGACTGGATGGCAAAGGATTTAAAATATGTACCAAAGGATGCTTTACTTATTATTTGTGCACATATTCCAATTCATAATGCTGTGAAAAACAATGAAGATTTATATAAAGTATTAGATGGCTTTACAAATGTTCATTTCATGTCTGGGCATACACATTACAATAAAAACACCTTAAAGAATAATATTTATGAGCACAATCATGGTACAGTTTGTGGTGCTTGGTGGACTGGTCCAATTTGTGAGGATGGAACGCCAAATGGATATGGTGTTTATGAAGTTAATGGAACTGAACTAAAATGGTATTACCAAGGAACTGGACTAGACAGGAAAGAGCAAGTTCATATTTATGTAGACGAATTAACTGGACAGAAACGTTTAATTGCTAATATTTGGAATTGGGATGCGATGTGGAAAGTTGAATATTTTTTAGACGGTAAAGCCATGGGAAATATGGAGCAACAAAAGGGCTTTGATCCATTATCTGTAACCTTGTTTAAAGGAGACAAATTACCAATGGGAAGAACTTTTGCAGAACCTAGAATGACAGAACATTTGTTTATGGCACATTTTGATCCATCTGTTAAAAAAGTAAAAGTATTAGCAACAGATCGTTTTGGCGAACAATTTATAGCAGAAGCATAATATGAATAAATCAACTATATTTTTCAGTTTTTTGAGTGTAGCTTTAATAGTTGGATGTAGTAAATCGATCCAACAAAAGAATATGCAAAATGTAAGTTTCCCTTCTTTTAGCGCAGAAGCTCATCGTGGTGGTAGAGGATTAATGCCCGAAAATACCATCATCGCTATGCAAAATGCAATGACTTTTGATGCAGTAACCACACTTGAAATGGATACGCATATTACAAAGGATGGCAAAGTTGTAGTGACACACGATGATTATTTAAGTCCGGGTTTTATGCTTACGCCAGATGGAAAAGATATTCCTAAAACGGATGCGAAAAAATATCCTATATATCAAATGGACTATGATTTATTAAAGACTTTTGATATCGGAACTAAAGCAAATACAGGTTTTCCTCAACAAAAAAGAATTAAAACTCACATTTCCTTATTGGCAGATTTAATTGATTCTGTTCAAAAAGAAATCAAGTTAAAAAACAAAAAACAACTGTTTTATAATATCGAAACAAAATGTGATGTTAAAGGAGATAATGTAGTTAATCCTGAACCTGCAGTTTTTGTAAAATTGTTAATGGATGTGATTGAAAAAAAGAAAATCACACCTTATGTTGTTATCCAATCATTTGATAAAAGGACAATCCAAATTATTCATAAAGAATATCCTGGTGTAAGAACATCATTTTTGGTAAGCAACAAAAAAACTTACGAAGAAAATATGGCCGATTTAGGATTTAAACCATTTATTTTAAGTCCAATCAATACAATGGTTGACGCTGATTTAGTGAAAAAGGCACATGCAGATGGTGTTAAAGTTGTGCCATGGACAGTAAATACTCCAGAAGAAATTAATCGGCTAAAATCATTAAAAGTGGATGGCATAATTTCAGATTATCCAAACTTGTTATAATGAATAAAGTCTTTTGCATTTTCATAATTCTTACTTCATTAAAGTCATTAGCACAAGAAGTTACAACAATAAAAATTTCTGGCAAAGACACGGAATTGATCTATAAAGTTGGTAACAACAAAAGGATTTACCAAAGTTATTTTGGTGTTAAACTTTCTGATGATAGCTATTCGGATAAAAGATTTGAAGCTTATCCAGCAGGTGGGATGGAGTTTGAATTTGAACCTGCAATAAGAGCTGTTCATGCAGATGGAAATCCATCATTAGAATTAAGGTATGTTAAACATAAAGTGTTAAAAAAGGCAGATAATTCTATAGAAACTGATATTTTTTTAATAGATCAGGTTTATAACACAGAAGTAACTCTTCATTATTTGGCTTATGCTGAGCAAAATGTTTTTAAAAGCTGGGTGACTATTAAAAATGCAGAGAAGAAAGATATTGTGCTAACAAACTATGCTTCCTCTATGCTACATTTTAATGCTGACAAATATTTTCTAACTCAATTTCATGGAGATTGGGCGAAAGAGATGACAATGCAAGAGCAAGAATTAACCAGTGGTATAAAAATTATAGATAGTAAATTAGGAACAAGAGCTAATAAATATCAAGCACCTCATTTTTTTCTAACTACGGGTAATAAACCATCCACGGAAGATACAGGCGAATTAATTGCAGGTACTTTAGCGTGGACTGGTAATTTTAAGTTTTCTTTTGAAATTGATAATAGAAATAACCTGCACATCGCAACTGGAATAAATAATTATGCATCAGAATATCATTTAAAACCGAATGAAATTTTTGAAACCCCCGCTTTTATTTTTACTTACAGCAATAGTGGTAAGGGCTTGGCAAGTAGAAATTTACATGCTTGGGCACGTAAGTTTGCTGTTTTGGATGGCGAAAAAGGAAGATACACTTTGTTAAATAATTGGGAAGCAACAGGATTTAAATTCAATCAGCAAAAATTAGTTAATCTTTTTGATGGT
>NZ_JBAZRL010000017.1:0-61645 GCF_041662865.1 Pedobacter sp. | reverse complement strand
TTCCGATCTTCTTTCTTAAACTCTTCGCATTTTACAATGTAGGCATGTTTTAATCTTACAGTTGCACCAGGCGCTAATCTGAACCATTTTTTAGCAGGCTCTTCCATAAAATCTTCACGTTCAATCCACAATTCATTACTGAAAGGAATTTCACGAGTTCCGCCTTTATCTTCAGCTTCTGGATTATTCTCACCTAATAGAATTTCCTCTTTTCCTGCCGGATAATTGGTAATTACTAACTTAATTGGATCCAAAACAGCCATTACACGAGTAGCTCTTTTATTCAAATCTTCGCGAATACAGAATTCTAATAAACCTAATTCAATTAAGTTTTCTCTTTTGGCTATGCCGATACGCTCACAAAATTCTTTAATACTTTCTGGCGTATAACCTCTTCTGCGCAAACCACTAATGGTTGGCATGCGAGGATCGTCCCAACCGCTAACTAAATTGTCATTTACCAATTGCATTAATTTTCGTTTACTCATTACGGTATACGTAAGATTTAAACGAGCAAATTCATATTGTTTAGATGGAAAAATCTCTAGTTTTTCAATAAACCAATCGTACAATTCGCGGTGCGAAACATATTCTAATGTACAAATAGAATGTGTGATATGTTCAATACTATCACTTTGTCCATGCGCAAAATCATACATTGGATAAATACACCAAGCATCTCCAGTTCTATGATGATGTGCATGTTTGATACGATAAATAATCGGATCACGCATCAACATATTAGAACTCGCTAAATCAATTTTAGCACGTAATGTGCAAGCACCATCCCCAAGCTCACCATTTTTCATGCTCGCAAACAAAGCCAAATTCTCAGCTATGCTGCGATTTCTATACGCACTTTCTTTACCTGGTTCTGTTGGAGTTCCTTTTTGTTCAGCAATTTCTTCAGCTGTGCTATGATCTACATAAGCTAAGCCTTTTTCAATCAATTTTACAGCAAAACCATGTAATTGATCAAAATAATCTGACGCATATAATTCGTTTTTCCACTCAAAACCCAACCAATGAATATCCTCTTGCTGGCTATTTACATATTCTGTTTTCTCCGTAACCGGATTAGTATCATCAAAACGCAAATTGGTATAACCCCCATATTTTTGGGTTAATCCAAAATTTAGGCATATGGCTTTTGCATGGCCAATATGCAGGTATCCGTTAGGCTCCGGCGGAAAACGTGTAACCAAAGTTTTCGTTTTTCCACTACTTAAATCATTCTCTATTAGCTCTTCAATAAAGTTCAATGATTTTTCTTCACTCATAAAAATTATAAATTATAAGCGGCAAAGTTAAGAATTTAACCGAGGTTTACGCTTATTTGTGGGGGTTATTAAGGTGTTTTGTTCTCTTTTAGATATTTTGAAATGGCAGCATGGTAAGCAGTTTTGTCCTTGGGGATCGTTTTAATAAATGCTGATTTTTTATCTGGGTCTGATAGAATGCTTTTTGCGTATGCTTGTGCTGCCTTAAATTGTAGTTGATTTTCCATTTGTTTCTCGGTTTTAACTACTTTAGACATGTCTGGATATTTGCTAATTACCGTTTTATTGCCATAATTTTTAAAAATGATATTGCCCACTTTACCACTTAAGGTTTCGGTAATGATGTTGTTTTTTGAGATTGCCATAGGTTGTGTTTTACAATAAAGATAGTTAAACATTTATGAAATAACCATTATCTTACGTTTATCTTTCGTTCATCCTTCGTTTATCTTTCGTTATTATTATCTCTGAATATACTTGGTGAGTTAGCGACGTTAGGTTGTTCTATGGAAAAACGACTAATTTCTTTACATTTACTGTTATTTAGTTTCAAATATGAACAAAACGTTGAACAGACCAATTAGAGTTTTAGTGGCAAAAGTGGGTTTAGATGGGCATGATCGCGGAGCAAAAGTAATCGCAACCTCGCTAAGAGATGCAGGCATGGAAGTCATTTACACGGGTTTACGCCAAACGCCAGAAATGGTGGTAAATACAGCATTGCAAGAAGACGTTGATGCGATTGGAATTTCTATTCTTTCAGGTGCGCACATGACAGTTTTTCCCAAAATTGTTGCTATTATGAAAGAAAAGCAACTCACAGATGTTTTGTTAACCGGCGGGGGAATTATTCCCGAAGGAGATATGAGAAAACTACAAGAAATAGGTGTTGGAGAGCTTTTCCCTCCAGGAACACCAATGGCAAGCATTGTAGAATACATAGAGAATTGGGTGATTACAAACAGAAATTTTTAAGAAATGGTTTATCAGCAAATTATAGCGGAAGTGAAAGAAAATATCTTTTACATCACCATAAATAGAGAGCAAAAACTTAACGCACTGAACAAAGATGTTTTAACTGAATTAGCTGATGCGATTAAGTTTGCTACGCAAAACGATGAAGTTCGTGGCGTATTACTAACTGGCGCTGGAGAAAAAGCTTTTGTAGCTGGTGCTGATATTTCTGAATTTCAAAATTATAATTTGGAAGAGGGAAAAGAATTGGCAAAAATTGGCCAGACCAATGTTTTTGATGCCATAGAAAATTGCCCAAAACCGGTAGTTGCTGCTATCAATGGTTTCGCCCTTGGCGGAGGGTTAGAATTAGCAATGGCATGCCACATTCGCATTGCGAGTGAAAATGCAAAACTAGGTTTGCCAGAAGTAACTTTAGGTTTAATACCTGGTTATGGTGGTACACAACGTTTAACGCAATTGGTTGGCAAAGGCAGAGCGATAGAAATGATTACTACAGCTGATATGATCACTGCGGAAAAAGCATATAGAATTGGTTTGGTAAATGAAGTTGTGCCACAAGCAGAACTGATAAGCAAAGCCGAAGAAATTTTAAACAAAATAAAATTGAGAGCACCACTAGCAATAGCAAGCGCTATAAAAGCGGTTAATTCATCCTTAAAAAATGAGATAAATGGTTTTGATATAGAGATTGAAGAATTTGCAAAATGTTTCCAAACGGAAGATTTTAAAGAAGGCGTTGGTGCATTTTTAGAAAAGAGAAAAGCAGTTTTTAAAGGAAAGTAAACTAACTAAATAATATTTTTGAAACCCGTTGATAATTGATTATCAATGGGTTTTGTTTTTATACGTACTGTTGGGTAGGTAAATATACCAAAGCGAGGGTATTTTATGAAGTAGTGTTTGTTGCAATATTTGCTTAAACAAATAATAAATTAAAAACCAACAAACATGAAAAAATTAGTACTCACTTTATTAGCTGGCGCAATGTTACTAGCTAATGTAAATTTAAAAGCACAAGACTCAAAAGGAGGTGTAAATGGGTTTAGATTTGGCATTGGCTTAGAAGGTGCATTGCCATCAGGCGGATTAAAAGCGTATGACGCTGGAGCTGGATTAACGCTAAGATTTAGCCAAGGAGTCGCAGAAAACTTTGATGCTACACTTACTTCGGGCGGGATGGCATTTTTCCCTAAAAGTTTTAGCGGTGCAAATGCGAACACCAAGGCATCAATCTTTATTCCTATTAAATTAGGGGGACGTTATATGTTCTCAGAAAATTTTTATGGAATGGCTGAGGCAGGAATGACTATAGCTAAAACCTATACTATTAAAAGTTTTAGTGGTACAACTCCAACTTATGGTTTTGTAAGTAGCTCAAGTTTTACCTATGCCCCATCTATTGGTGCTCGTTTTGGCGGATTTGATATTGGGGTAAGATATGAAGGTCTTGACGGTGGTGGATTTATGGGTTTAAGACTAGGTTACGATTTTTAAGTAAAAGGAAAATAATTTCTTTAAAAGCATCAAAACTCTTTGATGCTTTTTTATTTTAACAAAAATTTAATGATTTCCAGCAAAAAATAGTGTAGAAAATATTTCCCATATCAAAAATTTCTTATATTTAGCTATTATTTGTAACCAGATAATAATAGGTATGAAGAAAATATTAATAGTTGATGATGAGGTTAATATAGGACTGTTGTTGTCAAAGTTCTTAACTAGAAATTCATTTAGCGTTGAAACTACTACAAGCGGGAGTTCTGCGATGGAGTATCTTTCTAAACATAGATTCGATTTAGTTTTATGTGACTACCGTTTGGAAGATACTGACGGAAAGGAAATGCTAATTAAAATCAAAGAGAATTATCCTAGCACTGGTGTAATTATAATTACAGGCTATTCTGATATTAAATTGGCAGTAGAGCTCATTAAATTAGGCGCATACGATTATATCACCAAACCGCTTTATCCAGATGAGATTTTAAATACCATTAATAAAGCAATAGAAACTCAAATTGCACTGAATCAAAATAATTCACAGGCTGGAATAACTGAAAATAAAAAAGATAAAGCAGCTAAGCAAATTCAAGCAGAAACTGGTGAATTTGTGGTAGGAACAAGTAGTGCTTCTAGAGAATTAATGAAGCAGATTATGCTTGTTGCACCCACATCTTACAGCGTAATTTTAACAGGTGAAAGTGGAACTGGTAAGGAATCAGTAGCTAAAACAATCCATTTAAATAGTCCTAGAAAAGATAAACCATTTATTGCAATGGATTGCGGTTCTTTAACCAAAGAGCTTGCAGGTAGTGAATTTTTTGGTCATGAAAAAGGATCTTTTACTGGAGCTTTATACACTAAAATTGGCCATTTTGAAATGGCAAATGGCGGCACATTATTTTTAGATGAGGTAGGGAATTTATCGTATGATATTCAAGCAGCTTTATTAAGAACCGTGCAAGAAAGAAAGATTAAACGTATAGGTAGCACTAAAGAGATTGATTTAGATGTAAGAATTATTGTTGCGACAAACGAAAATTTAGGAGAATCTATTCAAAAAGGAAGATTTAGAGAAGATTTATACCATAGATTTAATGAATTTTCTATTCACTTACCTCCCATTAGTGAAAGAGGAAGAGATATTATGGTTTTTGCTACTACTTTTTTGGCATTGGCAAATCAAGAATTAAACAGAAATGTTCAAGGATTTTCGGCAGAAGTAGAAGAATGTTTTTTAACCTATAATTGGCCAGGAAATGTTCGTGAACTTAAGAATGTAGTCAGGAGAGCAACATTATCAACAGAAACAGAAGAAATTCAACTAAAAGCATTGCCATTAGAAATTTCTACGTATGCAAAAGCAGCAGCCATAGAAAATGCAGTTGGGAATTCTATAATAAGAACAACTCCGTTAAGCAAACCAAAGAACTTAAAAGAAGCCGCACTAGAAGCAGAGTATGAGACCATTTTGAATGTATTAAGAGAGGTGAACTTTAATAAAACAAAAGCCGCTAAAATTTTAAATATAGATCGCAAAACGCTTTATAATAAAATGAAAGCAATAGATGCAGAGAATGAATAATCAGTTTTTAACCTTGATTAAAACAAAAACTGACTAAAACAATTTGAGGGCTTTTGTGTATATATAGTATATCTAAAAGCTCCGTATGTCGCTATTTACCTATAAACAACGCAACTACATCAACCTTGTTATTATTATAGCATTAGGTTGTTTAATTGCGTATTCCCTAATGGGAATTTTTGGCTCTTTACTAAGCACGCTTGTATTATATACCATTTTACGTCCGAGTTATATTTACTTAACAGAAGTAAAAAAATGGAACCGTAGGTTTACAGCAATCCTCCTTTTATTTATTTCCATTATTGTACTGGTCCTTCCATTTTATGCACTAAGTAGTATGGTAATTGAAAAAATTACTGAACTTAAAAATGATGAAATTTATTTTAAAAACATCCTTTATAAATTACAACATTTATTGCCCGTTGGTGGCAATGCGCAACAAATTATAGAAGACGGACTAAAAAATATTGGGACTTGGGCAACGGGTTTATTTCCATCATTAATTTCTGGTGTATTTAATATAGTACTCGGATTATTATTGATGTATTTTTTGCTCTACTTTATGTTAGTAGAGCGAGAAGCTTTTGAAAATGCATTAGTAAAATATGCGCCTTTTAGAGAACAGAATGCATATCGCTTTGCAGAAGAAATGCGTAATACAACCTATGCAAATGTAGTTGGGCAGGGATTTATTGCAATTGTTCAAGGTTCATTAGTTAGTTTGGCATTTTATGTTTTAGGTTATAAGGATCCACTTTTTTGGGGGGTAGTAACATCTTTTATTTCTCTTGTTCCAGTGTTGGGACCGCCAGTAATTTTTGTACCCGCTGCTTTATTGCAATTAGCAGATGGAAATAACTTTGCTGGCTGGGCAATGATAATTTTCGGATTTGTTGTGATTATCAATATAGATAATGTACTCCGATTTATGATTGCCAAAAAAGTTGGAAATATTCACCCCATAATCACAGTAATTGGCGTAGTTATTGGTATTCCTTTATTTGGTATATTAGGGCTGGTATTCGGGCCGCTGTTATTATCTTATTTTTTCTTACTTATTAAAATTTACGAAACCAGTTCAATGGCATCAGAAAGATTAGAAAGAATTAAAACAATTCATGAGGATGAAGAGTTATAAAATAAGATTAACAATAGCGTAACATCGGCAATGCTATATTTGAAATAAAAATTGTTAAACGTTTAAATTAAAAGATCATGAATGATAATTCAAAAGTATTAGTGGGTCTATTGGCAGGTTTAGCTGCAGGTGCGGCATTAGGTTTGTTGTTTGCTCCTGATAAGGGAAGCGAAACTCGCGATAAATTAAGTCAATCTTTAAAAGATTTTGGCGATTCTATTAAAGATAAAGCCGCAGATGAAATTAACAATCTGAATAGTTTAAAAGACAAAGTAGTAAGTTCTATTAAAAGTAAACTTCGTGATGTTGAAGATGAATATTCTTCGGAAGTAGAGAACGTTTGAGCTATTTAACAATAACAGATAATGGAAGAAAAAAAAGAAAAAGATCTTGAGGATATTTTTTTGGATGCTAAGGAGTATATAGATACTAGAATTGAATATACCAAGTTATCGGCAGTTGAAAAAGGATCTAAAATATTTGCAGATTTAATTACTAATGCTGCTGTAATTATTTGTTTCGTATTGGCATTTTTATTTGCTTCATTTACGTTAGCACTTTATTTATCAACAGTTTTAGGTAGTTATGCAGCTGGATTTGGTTGTGTTGCTGGCATTTATCTACTGCTATCTATTATTGTTTATATAACCAAGGACAAATACATTGAAAGACATTTGGTAAATCTATTTATCAGGAAATATTTTGATAAAGTGGCCGATAAAGAAGAATTCGATGAAGATAAATTATAATAATATAAATACCTTAGACGATTTGCATAATCAAGTGCAGTTGTTAAAAGCTGATTACAAGCATAGGGGCGTAATGCTTAAGGAGGATTCTAAAAATTATATAAAGCAATTTTCTTTAGGTAATATGATTAAAAAGTTTGCTACACCAAGCGGTCTTTTAAAGATTGATGAAAGTACGCATATCACCAGTAAAATCATGTCAATTGCTTTGCCTATGCTGTTAAACAGTACAGTCTTTAGAGGTTCTGGCTTGCTTACTAAAGCACTTGGAGCGTTAGTTTCTGGGAAAGTTGGCAAATCTTTAGATGCTGAAAATTTATCTGGAATTTTTAATATGGTGAAATCGCTATTTAATAAAAAAAGTAAAAAGAAAGATACTGCTTTTGTAGATTACGGCATTCCACCTGATAGTGAGACGTATTAGCTCATTTGTTCAGTAATTCATTAGTTGGATACAGGACTAAATACATACAAATAAAAAAGGTCTTAGCAAAACTGCTAAGACCTTTTTTATTTTTCTGCATGATGCGACGAGATTTATAAATCCGTTTTTATCTTCAATTCTTTTAGTTGTTTATCATCAATTGTACTTGGACTATCAATCATTACATCTCTACCCGAATTATTTTTAGGGAATGCGATTACATCTCTGATAGAATCTAAACCTGCGAAAATTGAACACAATCTATCAAATCCGAAAGCAATACCACCATGTGGAGGCGCACCAAATTCAAAAGCATCCATTAAGAAACCAAATTGTTTTTGAGCTTCTTCTGTACTAAATCCTAGATGCTTAAACATTAATGCTTGTAATGTTCTGTCATGAATACGAATAGAGCCACCACCAATTTCAGTTCCATTTACCACCATATCGTAAGCATTAGCACGAACGTTTTTAGGATCGGTATCTAACATCGCGATATCTTCTGGTTTCGGAGAAGTAAATGGATGGTGCATAGCATGAAAACGTTCTGTTTCTTCATCCCATTCTAACAAAGGGAAATCCAATACCCAAAGCGCTGAGAATTTATCTTTATCACGTAAGCCTAAACGAGAACCCATTTCTAAACGAAGTTCGCTTAGTTGTTTGCGAACTTTATCAGTTCCACCAGCCATTACTAAAACTAAATCGCCAGGTTCGGTTTGACAAGCTGCCGACCATTTTGACAATTCTTCTTCGTTGTAGAATTTATCAACTGATGATTTTAATGAACCATCTTCGTTATGACGAAGGTAAATTAAACCTGTTGCACCAATTTGCGGACGTTTAATAAAGTCTGTCAACTCATCTAATTGTTTACGCGTATAATGTGCACAACCTTTAGCGTTAATAGCAATAACTAACTCTGCATTGTCAAAAACAGGGAAATCTTTTCCTTTAACAATATCGTTCATTTCAATAAATTTCATATCAAAACGAGTATCTGGTTTATCAGAACCGTAGAATTTCATCGCATCTGCGTATTGCATACGAGGAACTTCTGGTAAATCGTAATTACGAACTTCTTTAAATAAAGTTCTGATTAAACCTTCAAAAGTATTTAGAATATCTTCTTGTTCTATGAAAGACATTTCGCAGTCAATCTGCGTAAATTCTGGTTGTCTATCTGCACGTAAATCTTCGTCTCTAAAACATTTTACAATCTGAAAATAGCGGTCGAAACCAGAAACCATTAACAACTGTTTAAACGTTTGCGGCGATTGAGGCAAAGCATAGAACTCGCCACCATTCATACGACTTGGCACCACAAAATCTCTTGCGCCTTCTGGTGTAGATTTAATTAAAACTGGAGTTTCTACCTCGATAAAATCTAAAGCATCTAAATAACGACGAACAGATTGAGCCATTCTATGACGCAAAATCATATTATTTCTAATTGGATTACGACGTAAATCTAGATAACGATATTTCATTCTTAAATCATCACCACCATCAGTTTTATCTTCAATTAAAAACGGCGGTAATTTTGCGGCATTTAAAATCTCTAGTTCGGTTACTTTAATTTCAACTTCACCAGTTGGGATTTCTTTATTTTTATTTGAACGTTCTACAACGGTTCCGCTAACTTTAATTACAAACTCACGACCAAGGCTACGAGCGCCAGCACATAAATCTGCATTATCATTCATGTTAAAAACCAATTGGGTTATACCGTAACGATCGCGGATATCGATAAAAGTCATCCCGCCTAAATCTCTAGAATTCTGCATCCAGCCGCAGAGTGTTACATTTTCGCCTAAATTTTGCAGTGTTAAAGCACCGCAAGTTGTTGTTCTTAACATCTTTAAATTAAATTTTGAGCCGCAAAAATACCGATTTTGTTTTAAAGTTTAGATAGGAGATATGAGTATTGCGAATTGAGATTGATTGTTTAAGATAAAAGACTAAAAAGTTGATTATTTAGGCATCAACCATTCTTTCGTTTTAATATCTAAATTATATTTAAATATTCCCATTGGCATACCGGCATAAACAATATTATCTTCAATAATAATTGATGTAGGATACAAGTACGGTCTCCAAAAGCCGTTTTCAATTATTTTGGTGATTTTTTTTTCTTTGTCAATTTTTAAAAGGCAATCGCTTGTGATAACTATAAAATTATTTTGATTATCCAATGCTATTGAAATGGGTTTTTGACCAAATGGAAATTTAATATACGGTTCTGTTCTCCACTCATTTTGAATTCTATCAATTTTAATCATTGTTCCGTATCCATCGATGGCGTAGATTTTTTTATCCCTGATCATAAATTGCATAATGCGGTAACCTTTTAATTGCTTATGTACTTTTCCATCTTTTGAATACCATAAAAAATCTCCCCCCCATTCACCATAATCAATACCTACTAAATATCCATCATCAACTTCCATTACAACTCTATTTCCTGTGATATTTAATGTTTTTTCTGATTGTGTTTTCAAAATTGGAAAAGGAATTTGTTTTTTGTAATGAGAATAATCATTATAAGCGTAAACCTTATTGTTCTTAACCAAAACTTTCCACCAAACTTTTCCATTATTATAACCAACTAATGTGTCTTTAATTGTTGGAATTGAATGAGACTTCCAATTTTTAATTGGAATAGCATTTTGGGCAAAAGTGCTAGTTGATATTAAAAGAAGGAAGATTAAGGTTTTGAACATTAAGATTGATAAATTTTATGCATTTTGTTGATGTTGAAACCACAAGTTAATGAATTATTAGCTAAGCTCATATTTTATATCATTACACAAACTTTCTGTTTATAAATCCGATAGGATGATGCCATTTTATGGCAGAAACTATATCGGGGCTGATGGTTCAAAAAAGCTACTTAAATCGTTTTTCAAGCCTTTTGTAAAAAATTTTTCTACCTTGATGCAACGTTTTTAAAATTGTTATGTCTATTAATATGAACGTTTAGAATTTGGAAACTGTATACATAGATAAGCACCTAGGGCTAGTAAATGATTGCCGAAACGGTAGCCGTAAAGCACAATTTGAACTATACAAATTGTATGCTAATGCGATGTACAATGTTGCGCTAAGAATTGTGAATGATGACGCCGAAGCGGAAGACGTTTTGCAGGAAGCATTTTTGGATGCATTTAATCGCATTGCAGATTTTAGACAGGAAACAACATTTGGATTGTGGTTAAAGCAGATTGTAATTAATAGAAGTATTAATTATTTGAGAAAGCGCAAAGCAGAATTTGTTTCTATTGATGAAGTAGAAATAGCCGACGAACCTAGCTACGATTACGAAGAAACAACACTTAAAGTGGAAGCGATAAAAGCTGCAATGAATGAATTGCCAGATGGCTATAGAGTAGTGTTAACACTTTATTTGTTTGAAGGATACGATCACGAGGAAATAGCACACATATTAAAAATAACAGAAAATACGTCACGCTCGCAATATATGAGGGCAAAAAGAAAGTTGAATAGTTTATTAGAAATGAAAGGAGTAGCAAGATGAACAATAAATTAGAGGGGTTTGTAAAAGACAATAAGAAAGCATTTGAAGTAAAAGGTCCATCAGACCAATTATGGCAACGAATTTCTATAGAGTTAGATAAAAAACAACAACCGAAAAAAAAAATTGAACTATATAGATGGATCAGTATTGCCGCTATGTTGGTAATTAGTTTGAGCATTTATTTTACCTATAACTACAATAAGGCAAACACAACAATTGATGTTGCGGATGTAAACCCAGCATTTGGAAAAAAGGAAATACGTTTTGCTAGTTTAATTGAAGAGAAAAAGGACAGTTTGGAAATTTACGCCAAACGAAATCCTGATTTATATCGCAAATTTATTGATGATATGAACAAACTAGACAGCGATTATGAGCAACTTAAAAAACAGCTACAAACTAGCCCAAATCCAGATATAATTGTTCGAGCAATGATGAAAAATCTCGAAATTCAATCGAGTGTATTAAGCCAACAGTTATCCATTATAAATCAAGTCAATCAATATAAAAAGGAGAATACAATATGAAAAAATTAGTAAGTATTTCGGGCTTGTTGTTGCTCGCTATACAAGTAAACGCTCAGCAACAACCAGAAGTAACGGTTAATGTTAGCCCAAATCCAACAATTTCTGTTAATGTTTCATCAAATAGATCATACGCAGTTAATAGTAATGTTCATATAAATCCTGATGTAAATGTAACACAATCAGTAAATGTTCAAGATCAAGCTGATGGACCAATGAAGGCTAAAACGTTTTCGAAAACATTTAATGTGGACAAAGGCGATAAAATAAATTTAAGTAATCAATACGGAGAGATGGTTATTAAAATTTGGGATAGAAATGAAGTTAAAGTAGATGCAGACATTAAAGCCTATAGTACAAGCGATAATGACGCACAAAGATTATTAGATGATGTTTCAATTACTGCAACTAAAACCGGAGATTTAGTTTCGTATAAAACAAACATTGGCGAGAAAAATGGCAATTGGGGAAAGAGTATTAGAAACGGGAAAGTTCTTTGGCGCAAAGAAGTTAAAGTTAATTATATAGTATATATGCCCGCAAATAACGCACTAACACTTTCGAATATGTATGGAAATGTTAACATGGGAAATTTGTCTGCCGCATTATATGCAAAAGTACAATACGGAAATTTTACTGCAGGTAACTTAAGCAGCACTAATAATTATATTTCTGTCCAATATGGAAATGCTAATGTACAAGAGTTAAATAAAGCAGTAGTTAAGCAACAATATGGTAAAGGTTTAACTATTGGTACCGTAGGGACATTAGACTTAAATGTACAGTATGCTGGCGCTAACATTACTACTATAAAAGGAGACGCTGTTATTAAACAACAATATGGCACTGGGTTAATTATTGGATCGGTAGATAATTTAGAATTAAATGCACAGTATACTAACGTTAATGTAACTACAATTAATGGCAACGCCTCAATTAAACAAGAATACAACAAGATTTCTATTGGTAGCGTAGGTAAACTAAAACTAGATGCTCAATATACTAGTGCAACAATTGGCAGCTTAAAGGGAGATGGATATTTTGATATGGAATATAACAATTTAAACATTGCTAATATTAGCCCTGCTTGCAAAATCTTAACAATCAAATCTGAATATGCAGATATCAATTTAGGTTTTGCAAACGGTTATAATGCCAATTTCGAAGTCGACAAAACATACGGCTCATTCAAATATGGCCCAGATGTAACTTCTAAAGTTGTTTCTTCAGATGATGAGACAAAAAAATATAGCGGCAAAATTGGTAATGGTGGCACTGCCGATGTTAAAATAAGTGCTGAATATGGAGCTGTAACTTTTAAATAAACAAACCAAACAAATAATACCAAAGCCTGTTGATATAAATCAATGGGCTTTTTTTATATTCGTGCCAGATAAGTTTAACTATGGAATTACTCACCAGTCCCGAAGCGTGGATTTCGCTTTTTACCCTGACCCTTTTAGAAATTGTTTTAGGCATCGATAATGTAATATTTGTAAGTATTATTTTAAATCGAGTGAATGTTGCATCTCAAAAGAGAGCTCGCCTTATTTGGATGATAACCGGCATTATTTCTCGTTGTTTAATGTTATTCGGCTTAAGTTGGTTATTACAACAAAAAGGCAATTACATTATTCCAGAAAGTTGGTTTGGCAAAGGCTTCGATTTAGCAAGTTTAGTAATGCTATTTGGAGGGTTGTTTTTACTGTATAAATCGGTTATGGAAATTCACCATAAACTAGAAGGTGAAGACCCAAGCACAAATCAAGAAAATAAAAAACCATTAGCTTTTGGAGCAGCTATCTTTCAAATTATGTTGATCGATGCTGTTTTCTCATTTGATAGTATCATCACCGCTGGTGGAACTGCAAAACACTTAGAAGTTATGATTATTGCAGTAGTGATTGCCATGATCATTATGTTTACATTTAGCCCAAAAATAGCTGGTTTTATACACAAACATCCGACTTTAAAAATGTTAGCCCTGTCATTTTTAGTGATGATTGGTTTAAGTTTAATTATTGAAGGTTGGGATGCTGCTGCGGCACATGAAATGCATCTTAAAAACTATATCTATTTCGGTATGGCATTCTCAGTTGGTGTAGAAGTTTTAAATATGATATTTAGAAAACGCCAACAAAAAAATCGAGTAGTAGAACTTAACGAGCCAACTATAAACGATAAAGAAAAATAAATATTTAATTAACATTGCCACAGATATACAGATTGTCATCCTGAGCGTAATCGAAGGAAATCTGGGCATCTGTGGCTTTTTCCTTTAACACTCTTAAATAAAATCTTCGTTTCTTTACGCCTCAATCCAAAAACATGATCACTTTCTCCGAAGCAACATTAGCAGAACTTTCTATACACAGAATTGGGAATAAACTCCAAGATGAATTTTATGTGCTTTCAGATCAATCTATGCATTTGGAAGACGAAATGTTAAAGCAATTGTTGTTGCAATATTTTTTATCTCCGTATGAAAAGGTAAACGAGATTTATCGTTTCATGCATCCAAATAACGATTTAAATTTAAATGAGGTTTATCATTTTGCAGCAGAAATTTTTGCAAATGGAGCAGTTTTTCATGATAATACTAAAAAGCTGGCCACGTATCTATTCGAGATTTCAAATCACCCAAAAATAAAATCGGGAGAATTATATGTTGCCTATTTTGAGAATGTACAAATAGAAGGCGATTTGCATGATGCCATTGGTGTTTTTAAATCAGAAACTAAAGAAAGTTATTTAACAGTTTACCCAGAACAAGGTGGCTTTGGCTTAAAATACGAGCAAGAAGCCATTAATATTAATAAACTGGATAAAGGTTGTTTGATATTTAATACTGATGCAGCAGAAGGCTATAAAGTTGCCGTAATAGATCAGACTAATCGCAGTGCGGAAGCTGTTTATTGGAAAGACGAATTCTTAAAACTTAAAGTTCGAAACGACAATTATAGTCAGACACAGAATGTTTTGGGTGTGTATAAAAGTTTTGTAACCGAAAAACTAGATGAAAATTTTGAAATTTCTAGAACAGATAAAATCGATTTGTTGAATAAATCAATGAAATATTTTAAGGAAAAAGAAACCTTTGATATAGATGAATTTGCAAATGAAGTTATCGCTAATAAAGAAGGCATCGAATCTTTTAAAACCTACAAGAAAAGTTACGAAGAGGAATTTGATAGTCCTATTGCAGATAACTTTGATATTTCTGATGCCGCGGTTAAGAAACAAGCTAAAACGTATAAAAACATTTTAAAATTAGATAAGAACTTCCATATCTACATTCATGGCAATAAAGATTTAATAGAAAAAGGCTTTGATGATGATCGTTCGATGAATTATTACAAAGTTTATTTTAGAGATGAACAGTAGATTTACTTTAGTATTTTAGCTTAATGGCAATCCCCCATAAAATACTTACCCGTAAAGATGAAATAACTGCTAAGTTTTTTGAGCTGTTAGAAAAACATATGGGAGAAATTATGGCGGGAAAGGTTGATAAGATGTATCACATTAAGGATTTTGCGGCTCTTTTATTTATACATCCAACACATTTCAGCAATACGATTAAATTAACTACTGGTCATTCGCCATGTCATTTTGCAGAAGAACGAACAATGGATGAAGCTCGCAAAATGCTGAGTGAAACACCAATGTCAATAGCAGAAATTAGCTACAAGCTTACTTTTAATGAACCCACAAACTTTACTAAGTTTTTTAAGTCGTTCGAAGGCATAACGCCTAAACAATACCGAAAACAAATTATAGATTCGGAAACTAGCACCATTTTTTAAGCACTATTTAAGTAGATATTTGTATATAATTTAAACACAAAGAATATGCAAACACAAAAAATAGCTCTGGTAACTGGCGGTAGCCGAGGACTAGGAAAAAATATGGCTTTGGCACTGGCCAAAAAAGGTATCGATGTTATTTTAACGTACAATAGTAAACAGGCAGAGGCTTATGATGTCGTTGCTTCGATAGCGGCTTTAGGACAAAAAGCAATTGCACTTCAATTCGATGCTGGAAATGTAAAATCATTTGATGATTTCATCGCCCAAGTAAAAACGGTTTTGTCTGAAAAATGGGGAAGAGATAATTTCGATTTTCTAATTAATAATGCAGGAATAGGAATTCATAAAAACTTTGCAGAAACTACTGAAGAAGATTTTGATTTGCTAAATAACATTCAATTCAAAGGAGTTTACTTTTTAACTCAAAAATCTTTACCAATCATCGCAGATGGTGGAAGGATAATAAATTTAGCAACGGGTTTAACTCGCTTTGCCTTACCAGGATATAGTGCTTATGCTGCTATGAAAGGTGCGATTGAGATATTCACCAAATATTTAGCAAAAGAATTAGGGTCAAGAGGCATTGCCGCAAACGTTGTGGCACCAGGAGCAATTGAAACAGATTTTGGCGGTGGCGTTGTTCGCGACAACGAACAATTAAATGCTGTAATTGCTTCAAACACTGCGCTTGGAAGAGTTGGCTTGCCAGATGATATTGGTGGTGTAGTTGCTTTCTTATGTTCTGAAGAGGGACGTTGGGTAAATGCACAAAGACTAGAGGTGTCTGGCGGACAATTTATATAAAATTCAATGAATAAAGATTAATCGGCCTGCCTTTAATCTTTATTCATTACTCCTTTTAACAAGTACTTGTAATTTAATTTTTAAAGACTTAGTTTTAAGGTGTATGAGCTCAACAGTTAAACCAAATAGCATCTTTAAAGTAATCGGCGCATCATCCTTAGGGACGCTAATTGAATGGTACGATTTTTACATTTTTGGCAGTTTAGCCAGTATTATTGGCGCCCAACTTTTTCCTGCAGATGCAGGAGCTTCAGCCTTAATTAATACACTTGCAATTTTTGCAGCAGGTTTTATTGTTCGTCCATTTGGCGCATTAGTTTTTGGCCGTTTGGGCGATTTAATTGGTAGAAAATATACATTTTTATTAACGCTCGTATTAATGGGCGGGTCTACTTTTTTAATCGGACTTATCCCATCTTACTCAAGTATCGGCTATGCTGCACCAATTTTAGTTTTAATTTTACGGTTAGTGCAAGGTTTAGCATTAGGCGGCGAGTATGGTGGTGCTGCAACTTACGTGGCAGAACATGCGCCTAAAGGTAAACGTGGATTTTTTACCAGTTGGATTCAAACTACCGCAACTTTAGGTTTATTCCTTTCTTTAGGAATTATAGTGCTTTCTAAAAACTTAATTGGTGCCGAAGCATTTGCAGATTGGGGCTGGAGAATCCCATTTTTACTCTCAATTTTATTGGTTGGTGTTTCAATTTACATCCGTTTGAAGATGCACGAATCGCCAATGTTTACTAAACTTAAAACAGAAGGAAATATCTCTAAAAATCCGTTAAAAGAAAGTTTTAATAAAAAGGGAAACTTTAAAATGGTATTGTTAGCCTTATTTGGGGCAACAATGGGACAAGGTGTTATTTGGTATACAGGTCAGTTTTACGCACAATCCTTTATAGAAAATACCTGTAAAATAGATTTTAACGATTCACGATATATTTTACTCTGGGGTATTGCTTTTGCAACGCCGTTTTTTGTTGTATTTGGTACTTGGAGCGATAAAGTTGGTCGCAAATGGATTATGTTGACAGGAATGTTGTTGGGTATTATTTTTTATCGACCGATTTATCAGATCTTTTTAGATAAGAGCGATGTTACTACTTGGAATACTTCTCCGATGGTAAAAGAAGATGCACCAATAATTACAAGAGTGGCGTTACATGATAAAGGAGATAGTTTAATTACGACGAGTTCAAAAATGAATTTGGCAAATGGCGCATCATTTAATGCTGTTTCAATAGATACGGTATATGCAGATTCAAGCAAAATGATTGGTCATGCAGCCCTAGTTAAAGACAAAGTATTACCAACATCAACTTTTTGGCTTTTTGTTGGTCTAGTATTCTTCCAAATTTTATTGGTTACAATGGTTTACGGCCCAATTGCTGCATTTTTGGTAGAATTGTTTCCTACAAAAATTAGATATACCTCGATGTCCTTGCCTTACCATGTTGGGAATGGAGTTTTTGGAGGATTAGTACCATTTATAGCCACATTAATTGCCAGTTTTGCAGGTTCAACACCACTTTCTGGTTTATGGTATCCTATCGGGATTGCTGCATTAAGTTTTATAATTGGAGCAGTTTATTTATCAAACAAAAGAGACGAAAACGTTAACGATTAAGTATATGAAATCAATTAAGAAAATATTAGGCGTTTTTTGGATTATTTTAGGTCCAGCAGCAATGATTTTTATGGCTTGCCAAGCTTGGGATAAAGTAAGCAAAGCTGAAGCAGGAATAGCACAAACGAACACCGCACTGCAATGGGGAATTATCTTGTTAATCTTTATTCCAATAGCAATTGGCTTGGTTATTTTTGGTAAATATGCCTTAGCAGGAGAATATGATAAATTGCCAGAAAGTTCAGAAGAATTATAAGTACTTCCTTTTATAAGACCCTAACCAATAATCCTTTTAAATATTCTCCCTCTGGGAAAGATAAACGCACAGGATGATCTTCAGGTTGTGAGAATTGTTTAATCACTTGTACTTCTTTGCCTGCATCTAATGCGGCCCAAGCAATAATTTGTTTAAAAGTCTCAATATCTACGGCGCCAGAACAAGAAAAAGTAGCCAATAAGCCACCACTTTCTAATAACAATAAACCCAAACGATTAAGATCCTTGTAAGCACGAGCAGCTCTATCTAACGCAGAACGAGATGGGGCATATTTAGGTGGGTCTAAAATTACTATATCAAATTTCTTCCCTTCTTCTTTAAAAGCTCGCAGCTGTTTATTTACATCCGCCTGTATAGCCGTATGATTTTTCGAATTAAATTTATTTAATTCAATATTCTGTTTCAACGTTTCAATCGCTAAGGCAGAACTATCTACACTCGTTACTTTTTTTGCGCCATGTTTAAACGCATTTAAGCTAAAACCACCACTGTAACTAAAACAATCTAGCACATTTTTTCCATCGGCATATTCGGCTAATAATAAACGATTATCACGTTGGTCGCAATAAAAACCAGATTTTTGTCCTTCGGCGATATTAATATGGTAGGTAATTCCGTTTTCCTTAACCGCGATAAAAGCTGCGGGGGCTTCACCCCAAAGCAAACCATTTTCTGCTGTAATTCCTTCATGAGTACGAGCGGTTGCATCACTACGATCGAAAATCCCTTTGGGTTGTAAAGCTTTTACTAAAACATCAATAATCATCGGCTTTGCCTTTTCTATACCTGTGCTTAAAATTTGTACAGAAAGAAAATCTGCATATTTATCGACAATTAAACCGGGCAAAAAATCAGCTTCGCTAAAAATTAAACGATATGCATTTGTGTCTTTATTTTTTAAGAGATGTGCTCTCGATTCTATCGCCGTATTAATTTTTTGTCCGTACCAAACTTCATCTATAACTTGATTTTCATCCCATTCTAACAAACGAACCGCAACCCGAGATTGATCGTTGTAATAACCATATGCTAAAAAATCATTATTCGCACTGCAAACTTTAACAACATCTCCATTTTCTGGAGTTCCTTTGATTTTTTCTAATGCCCCAGAAAACACCCACGGATGGCGTTGTAAAACTGCTTTTTCTTTCCCTTTTTTTAGCTTGATTTCTACCATGGTGCAAAGTTAAGAAAAGTTGTGAGTTACGAGTTGTGAGTTATAGGACTTAACTTAATTGTAAAAGTTGGACTAAATAAGTGCTTTGTTCACTTCGTGCCTTTACGGTTTAATAGTATTTTTACCAAATGGAAGAAATAACCTGGAGCGATTTTGAGAAAGTAGAACTACGGGCGGGAACTGTACTTGAAGTCTCTGACTACCCAGAAGCGCGAAAACCTGCATATAAAGTAAAAGTAGATTTTGGCGAATTTGGAATTAGAATGAGTAGTGCGCAAATAACCAAACATTATACAAAAGACGAGCTAGTAGGTAAACAAATTATCGGAGTAATCAACTTCCCTAAAAAGCAGATTGGTAAATTTATGAGCGAGTTTTTAGTAACTGGTTTCGCAGATGCCAATGGCGATATTGTATTAACTTCGCTTGATAAAAAAGTGCCGAACGGAAGTAAACTAATTTAACATGAGTTTCTATAATTTCGAAGAAAACCAAAATCCAGAATTAGCCGATGAGCATTTTATGCGTTTAGCTTTAAACGAAGCAAAAAAGGCCTTTGATAAGGATGAAATCCCGATAGGAGCACTAGTAGTTTGCCAAGGTAAAATTATTGGACGCGGACATAATTTAACGGAACAATTAAATGATGTTACTGCACATGCAGAAATGCAAGCTTTTACTGCTGCCGCACAAACATTGGGGGGTAAGTATTTAAAGGATTGCACCTTATATGTAACAATTGAACCTTGTGTAATGTGCGCAGGAGCCAGCTATTGGACACAAATTAGTAGAATTGTTTTTGGGGCATACGAAGATAAACGAGGTTTTACCAAGATTAACCAAAACCTTTTACACCCCAAAACGTTATTAAAAGGTGGTGTTTTGGCCCAAGAATGTGGCACTTTAATGAGCATATTTTTTCAACAAAAACGCAAAGAAAGTTGACAAACAATTGAATAAAACTTAACCTTTGTGAGTTATATTTGTACATTAACATTTTTAAACTTAAATAATATATATTATGGCTTTTGAATTACCTGCGTTAGCATACGCAACAGACGCATTAGAACCGCATATTGATAAATTAACTATGGAAATTCACCATGGTAAACATCACCAAGCTTACGTTACTAACCTAAATAAAGCTTTAGAAGGTAAGCCTGAAGCTAATTCAAGCATTGAAGATATCATTAAAAATATTTCAAAATTTCCTATGGCTGTCCGTAATAATGGCGGTGGTCATTATAATCACTCTCTATTCTGGACAGTTTTAGGTCCAAATAAAGGTGGTGAGCCAACTGGCGATTTAGCTAAAGCGATTAATGATGCATTTGGTTCTTTCGCTGATTTTAAAACTAAAATTCAGGATGCTGGCGCAACTCGTTTTGGTTCTGGTTGGGCTTGGCTTTCAGTAGGTGCAGATAAAAAATTAGTTATTTCTTCAACTCCTAACCAAGATAATCCATTAATGGATATTGCTGAAGTAAAAGGTACGCCAATTTTTGGTATTGATGTTTGGGAGCACGCTTATTATTTGAAATATCAAAATATGCGCCCAACTTATTTGGCTGCAATTTGGAACGTGGTAAACTGGGATGCAGTAGCTGAACGTTATAAAAAAGCAGTATAGATGTACCTATAAAAGAATTTTTAAGGCTTGTTGATGTCAAAATCAGCAAGCCTTATTTTTTTTAGCTATTATTTCTTAAATTTGAACTATGAAAAAATTGATTGTAATGATGATGTTGGTGATTGGCACATTTTTTTCTAGCCGAGCTCAGAAAACACCAACAGCCGAAGAATTGGCGAAAAAAAATGTGGATGAATTGGAAAAGCGCTTAACATTAAGTCCAACGCAAAAAAGCATAGCTTATAATTACGTTTTTAATATGTATAAAGAACAATTGTTACTGTTTAAAAAGCAACAAGCTGGTACATATAAGGATGAAGACGAAACCAAAATATACAAACTACAAAACGAAACCAACGCAAACATTAAAGCAGTTTTAAAACCCGAGCAAATAATCGAGTTTAATAAATTGATAGAAGAACGTTTAAGCGGAGTAGATCCAACTAAGAAAAAGAAGAAGAAAAAGGGTGAAGAAGAGGAAAAAGTAGTGGGAATTGAAGGCCTTAAATCAGGTAATAATTAAATTCCAATTACGTCTTTCTTTTTGTGATTTTTCATGGTTTTAGGGATAATTGCTAATATCTCTTCACGTAAAGCATTTAACATCCTTTTTTTAATGAAGTTTTTGTGTGTAACCAAGCTAATTTCACGCACAGGCTCTGGTGATTTAAAATAACGCACCTTGTTAAGTTGTTTGGCGCTTAAATCGCCTAATGCTAATTCTGGTAATAACGTTGCGCCATCATTTACATCAACCATTCTAATTAGCGTTTCAACACTTCCAGTATTATAGGTTAATGATTGTAAACGATTGTTTTTTGTAGAACGACAAATGTTCAATACTTGGGAACGCATGCAATGCCCTTCATTTAAAAGCCATATATTTTCATCTTCCAAATCATCGGCGTCGATAGTTTTCTTTTTATAGAGCTTACTATTTTTGCTAATGTAACTAACAAAATTTTCATAATATAAAGGCATTTCGCTAATGTGCGCATCAACCAAAGGCGTTGCTAAAATGCCGCAATCAATCACGCCAGTTTTTAAATGATGAATAATATCTTCAGTGGTGTATTCCCAAATTAATAATTTTAAATCTGGGTATTTCTCTAACATCGATGCAATTACTTCTGGTAATAAGTAAGGCGCAATAGTTGGAATAATGCCAATTTTTAATTCGCCAATAACATCTTGTTGTTGACTACTTATAATTTCTTTTATTTTTTTGTTTTCTTGTAAAACGATACGTGCTTGAGCAATAATTTGCGCACCAATTTCCGTAGGAATAACAGGCTGTTTGCTTCTATCGAATATTTTAACATTTAAAAATTCTTCCAGTTTTTGCACTTGCATGCTTAATGTAGGTTGCGTTACAAAGCATTTATCAGCAGCGCTGACAAAACTGCGGTAGGTATCTACAGCTACAATATATTCTAGTTGAACTAAAGTCATATAGTTAAAATTGATTATTAATTATAAATATATAAATTTTGACGATAATATAGAAAAATTAATTACTAAATTAATTACTAAATTAATTACTAAATTAATTACTAAATTAATTACTAAATTAATTTACTGTAACTAGATGCGAACGTATACTCACACTATTACAATGAAGTAATAAAGCAATTGAACCGATTACTATTGCTAATTAAATCTTACTTTTGTGTTTTAAGAATTTTAAACGTGGGTAAAGATAAATTAAGGAAATTTGCAGAGATTGATACCTTTCCAAATGTATATCAATTGCATTTAGGTAAGGTAATGCAAGGAAAATGGGCTTCAGATCATTTTAAGAATGATAACCCGGTTGTTTTGGAGTTGGCTTGTGGAAAGGGAGAATATGCAGTAAACTTAGCAAAACTTTTTCCTGAAAAGAATTTTGTTGGGGTAGATTTAAAGGGGAATAGAATTTGGCGTGGAGCTAGAACTGGTGTAGATGAAGGCATTCAAAATTTGGCTTTTTTACGTATTCAAATTGAAGATATCTTGGAATATTTTGCACCAGGAGAAATAGATGAAATCTGGATTACGTTCGCAGATCCACAACCGCAAGAAAGCAGAGAGAAAAAGCGCTTAACTTTTCCAGGGTTTTTAGATAAGTACAAAATTTTATTAAGACCAGGCGGCAAAATAAATTTAAAAACAGATAACGATGGTTTGTATGCCTATACCTGCGAAAAAGTAGCGGAATTAAATCTCATTACACATAAAAATACTGCTCATTTATATCAATCAGAGTTTGCAGACGAAGTTTTATCTATAAAAACGCATTACGAAAGGATTTATTTAAAGCACGATAAAAACATTAATTATATTCAATTTTCGTTCAGCTAATGGAAGCATCATTTTATGAACAAGTGTTTGAGATTGCTCGTTTAGTTCCTAAAGGAAGAGTTACTTCTTATGGTGCAATTGCCAAAGCTTTAGGTGCTGGCGGTTCGGCTCGCATGGTTGGTTATGCGATGAGTAATGCAGGGATTGCCCAACCAAAAGTTCCCGCACACCGAGTAGTTAATAGCAGCGGATTGCTGACTGGAAAATTTCATTTTTCGCCACCAGAATTAATGCAACAATTGTTAGAACAAGAAGGTGTAAAAGTTGAAAATGATAAAATAAAGGATTTCAAAAAAGTATTTTGGAATCCTCTAGATGAAATAATTTAACTAGTTTTTGCTTTGTAGTCGGTTAAAATAAATACAATAAATATAGCTACAGCTAAACCAGCATAATAAAAATGATCTGTCATATTTTTGCTGAAAACAGTAAGAGCGAGAACAGCTAAGGTGAAGCTTACTACAAGTTCAATAAATCCATGGATAGGGAAAGAGACCAGTTTTACGACTCCACCTCTAAAAATGGTAATTAGTGTTAGCAAAAAATGAATGCCACCAAGTACCATCGAAAAAGTTGCTGCAGTAGTTGATAAACCGACTATATTTGGTGCGATAATTAAAAACAATGCAACAACATAATCTAAAATGACGTGAATTTTAGGAGTGATGATCTTCATGAGTGATTTGAGGTTAGGTTTTTGAAATTACAAAAAATAGTATTCAATATGGGAAAATTAATAGAAGAATTTAACAGCTATCGTACAAAAATGAACGATAGAATTATGGAGACGTCCAATACAAACATTAAACGATTTTTTGCTTTAGATACCACAAGTTATGCCGAGGGCGCTTTAAATGTAAAAACTAAAGAGATGTTAGGTTTAGTAGCTTCAATGGTTTTGCGTTGCGATGATTGCATTAAATATCATTTGGAAAAATGCTATAATGAAGGGATTAACAGTGAAGAAATGAATGAAGTATTTATGATTGCAAATTTGGTGGGTGGCTCAATCGTTATTCCTCATTATAGAAGAGCAGTAGAGTATTGGGATGAACTAAATTCAAACCCTTAATAAAAAATTATGACACAGAATTCTCTTAAACGTTGTCGTTGGTGTGGTACAGACGAACTTTACATTAGATATCATGATAATGAATGGGGAAAACCTGTTTTTGATGATAAAATATTATTTGAATTTTTGATTTTAGAAGGTGCGCAAGCTGGGCTAAGTTGGATTACCATTTTACGACGCAGAGAAGGTTATAGAAAAGCATTTGCCAATTTTGATGTGCAGAAAGTTGCGGCTTTTACAGAAATTGATGCAGAGCGATTAATGCAGGATGAAGGAATTATTCGTAACCGATTAAAAATTAATTCGAGTATAAAAAATGCACAGTTGTTTATTGAAATTCAGCAAGAATTTGGCTCTTTTGCCGATTATATTTGGACATACTTACCTAATAAAAAACCAATTATTAATGATTTTAAAAACGGAGGCATTCCGGTAAGCACTGAAATTTCTGATGCTATTGCAAAAGACATGAAAAAAAGAGGTTTCAAATTTTTCGGGACAACTATCTGTTATGCTTTTATGCAGGCTACAGGAATGGTAAACGACCACGAAATTGGATGCGTCGCTAGATAAAGGCTAAGGGACAAAGAATAAAGATTGGATGCAAAAATCATGAATTCTAACTATGTACTAGTCTTTAATCCTTGTTCTTTGCTCTTTAATCAAATTTATTTCTTCCCCGAATTGTAAGCTTTAATGTAGGCTGTCAAATTTTTTGCATCAAAACTTTCAGTTGCTTTTATACTTTCAGCTAAATCTTCATCATTGGTAAGTTTTTGTAACAATATGGTTTTTACCGCATTATTATTATCCAAATTAACTTCCTGCATTGGTCCAGTTCCTGGTTTTTCTAAAAAATAACTAATTTTTCCTTTTGGACCAGCACTTCCTTGATCGTCATTCCTTCGGCCACCGCCACCAATAGTTATACCGCCACCAATTCCACCACCAAAACCTCCACTACCAATTCCAACTCCAAATGTTGGTCTAACTTTTACTTTAGGCTGTGGTGCTTGTGCAACCACTCCTTTATCGCCGTATGAATATAAATTTACTGTACCAGTTTCAATCACTTTAAAAAAGCGAAACTCCATTTTCTTCTTCATAACGATTGGCTTGCTCGCGTAAGTTTCGCCATTCCACACAAAAGATTGAATGTCCTTTGCTTGGTATTCGACAATCGTTTGATCGTCTTGCATAATAGCAACGGAGCTAAAATTTGTTCCTTTTATTACACCACGAACAAAATTTCCTTCGCTAATTAAAACAGCATCCTGTGCAAATAATCTAGCGCTAAACAGGAGAAATAAGAACAAAAATTTAAATGCTTTCATACGCACAAATAACGTTAATTTTCAAGTCTTGTTGCATCATCCTTGTAAAGAATAACAAGCAGAGAATAAAGATAATAAAGAAAAATAAAATCTAAATACCATTATCAAATTTGGTGGCTATTATTAACTTTACACTATCATGGATAATAAAAAACTTTTCCTTTTAGATGGGATGGCGCTAATTTACAGAGCGCATTTTGCATTGAGTAAAAATCCTCGTTTTACGTCAAGCGGTGTAAATACATCGGCTGTTATGGGCTTTGCAAATACACTAATGGAGGTATTGAAGAAAGAAAAGCCTTCTCATATTGCTGTAGTTTTTGATACAGAAGCACCAACCGAAAGACATACGGATTTTGTGGCGTATAAAGCACATCGCGAAGCAATGCCTGAAGATTTATCGAAAGCATTACCCTATATTTTTAAACTGATTGAAGGATTTAATATTCCTGTAATTACTAAGGATGGTTTTGAGGCCGATGATATTATTGGAACCATGGCAAAACAAGCCGAAAAACAAGGCTTTCAGGTGTACTGTATGACACCAGATAAAGATTTTGCACAACTCGTTTCTGAAAATATTTTCATTTATAAACCTGCTCGGATGGGTAATGAAATGGAAATTTTAGGTGTAAAAGAGATTTTGACTAAATGGGAAATTGAAAATGTACTTCAAGTTATAGATATTTTAGGTCTTTGGGGCGATGCAGTAGACAACATTCCAGGCATTCCAGGTATTGGGGAAAAAACTGCGAAATTGTTAATTAAGCAATACGGTAGCATGGAAAATATTATTGCAAATAGCCATGAACTAAAAGGAAAACAAAGGGAAAATGTAGAGAATTTTGCGGAACAAGGGTTGGTTTCTAAAAAACTAGCTACTATAATTTTAAATGTACCAGTAGAATTTGATGAAGAGAAACTATTGGTCGAGGAACCAAGTAGAGAACTACTAGAACCTTTATTTGCCGAATTGGAATTTAGAACAATTGGCAGACGAGTTTTTGGTGAAGAGTTCAGTATAAACGATGCAAAAAACATAAGCCAACAAAAAGATTTATTTGGTAATGATGTTGCTGAAACAAAGCGCAAAGATTTTGTAGAACAGCCATCATTATTTGATACACCAATTGATGCTAAAAACATCGATAATACTCCACATCAATATTTTTTAATCGATAATCCTGAGAATCGAAAAGAATTAATTGACATTTTATTGAAACAACCTAGTATATCTTTTGATACTGAAACTACAGGAACTGATGCTAATTTGGCAGATTTGGTGGGCTTATCATTTTCCATAAAAGCTGGCGAAGGTTATTATATTCCATTGCCAGAAGATAGGGCAATAACACAAAGCATACTCGATGAGTTTAGAGTAGTGTTAGAAAATGAAAACATTGGCAAGATTGGACAAAATATCAAATACGATATGTTGGTGCTAAAATGGTACGATGTTCACGTAAAAGGGAAATTATTCGATACGATGTTGGCTCATTATTTAATTGATCCAGATACGCGTCATAACATGGATGTTTTGTCTGAAAATTATTTGGGCTATACACCGATTTCCATCACTACTTTAATTGGCGCTAAAGGTAAGACACAAGGAAATATGCGTGATGTTCCTATAGAAAACGTGGTAGATTACGCAGCAGAAGATGCAGATGTAACTTTGCAATTGTCAACTATTTTCGAACCAATGCTAAAGGATAGAAATGCAACAAAATTGGCAGAAGAAATAGAAAACCCATTGGTATATGTGTTGGCAGATATTGAAAAGGAAGGTGTTAAAATAGATATTGAAACATTAAATGCCTATTCAATTGAATTGCAAACAGAAATTTCAAAAGCAGAACAGAGCGTATATGAAAAAGCAGGACTGAAGTTTAATTTGGCATCTCCAAAACAGTTAGGTGAAGTATTATTTGACCATTTAAAACTAGATCCGAAAGCTAAAAAAACCAAGACAGGTCAGTATCAAACAGGAGAAGACGTGTTAACTTATTTGGCGAGTAAAAATGATATCGTTCAAAATATTTTAGATTTCCGTCAGCTTCAAAAACTAAAATCAACCTATGTTGATGCTTTGCCTTTAATGGTAAACCCTAAAACTGGCCGAGTGCATACGTCATATAATCAGGCAGTTGCTGCAACCGGGAGATTAAGTTCTAACAACCCGAACTTGCAAAATATTCCTATCCGCACAGAGCGAGGACGAGAAGTACGCAAAGCTTTTATTGCAAGAGATGAAGACCATATTTTGCTATCTGCCGATTATTCGCAAATTGAATTGCGCATTATTGCAGAGATTAGCAAGGAAGAAAACATGCTTGATGCATTTAGCAAAGGCATAGATATTCATACTGCAACCGCAGCTAAAGTTTATGGAATCACTATTGATGAAGTAGATTCAACCCAACGTAGAAATGCAAAAGCGGTAAACTTTGGAATCATTTATGGTCAATCAGCATTTGGGTTATCACAAAATCTAAACATTCCGCGTAAAGAAGCCGCAGAAATAATTGAACAATATTTTACGCAATATCCGGGCATTAAAAGATATATGAGCGATACCATGAATTTTGCTCGTGAAAACGGATTTGTAGAAACCATAATGGGCAGAAGAAGGTATTTAAGAGATATTAATTCGGCCAATCAAACCGTTAGGGGTTATGCAGAGCGAAATGCGATTAATGCACCCATACAAGGTTCGGCAGCAGATTTAATTAAAATTGCAATGATTAATATTCATAAGGACATGCAGGACCAAAAATTGGGCTCTAAAATGACCATGCAGGTGCATGATGAGCTAGTTTTTGATGTGTTGAAAACGGAAGTTGAGAAAATGAAAGCCATCATTACACATCGAATGAAAACCGCAATTAAAACACAAGTACCCATAGAAATTGAAATAGGTGAAGGCCATAATTGGTTGGCTGCACATTAAATTTTAGTGATATGAAAAAGATAGTTTTTTTAACAATTGTATTATTTGGATTTGGCAATCTGGCTTTTGCACAGCAAGACACCACCACGGTTTATTCAGCTCCAGGTTATTCAAAAGACCCATTGCGGTCTAAATGGACGAAGACTATAGAACAAAAAGATAGTTTGTGGGTAGTGAGTTTTTATAATAGAAAAGATATCTTACAAGAGAAAATTAGTTTTGCTGATAAAAATTTAGAAGTAAGAAAAGGACCATATGCTTTTTATGAGAACAGTAATTTAAAAGAGGAAGGTAATTATGAAAGAGGATATAAGAATGGCGTATGGAAAAAATATTATCCTAATCAGCAATTAGCTGAGAATGCCTATTATACTTGGGGGAATTTACATGGCATTTTTAAATCCTACTGGGATAATAGCCAGCTTAAAAAAGAAGGAAAATATTTTCGTGGTAAAAAGATAGGTATTTGGCGATCATTTTATTCGGATGGAAAACCAGCGCTTAAGGAAAGATATACTGAACAAGGTGAATTAATTGATAACCAATATTTTGACAAGGACGGGAAAAGTGTGAATAGTATTAATTTTTCACTTCACGATTAGTTGCATTAACTTCATATAATCTTCATTTGGAAAACGGAATTTAGATTAATAAAAAACGAAAAACATGAAAAAATTATTAAGTCTTATTGCAATTGGAGTATTGGGTATCAGTACTACTTTTGCACAAACATCAGCTCCTGCAGCTAAAGCAGCGACTAAAAAAACTGCAGAAAAAGCCCAAGTAAAAGTTACTGCTCCTGTTGCTAAGGTTGAAAGCAAAACAACAGTGGTAAAAGCCACTGCTCCAGTCGCGGCTAAAAAAGAAGTTAAAAAAGTAACTGTTGCTCCAAGTGCAGGTCTTAAGAAAGATGGTACACCAGACATGCGCCTGAAGGTTAACAAAGCAACTAAAGCTGCTGCTGGCCCTAAGAAAAAAGATGGCACAGCTGATATGCGTTACAAAGCAAACAAAGAAGCAGCAAAGAAAAACTAAGTCATAACTAGTTGTTAAAATAAAAAGCCTTCCAAATTTTTGGAAGGCTTTTTTTATAAATCTATTGTTTCGCCGATAGCGGGTAAGAATAATATTTTTTGAGCTCGTTTGAAACTTTCTACAGCAACTTTAGAATCAATTTCTATGACAGGGAAAGTATCGTAATGCACACCAATAATTTTACTACAATTGATATAATTAGCTGCAATAACAGCATCATCAACATCCATTGTGTAATTACCTCCGATTGGTAAAATACCGTAATCTAATTTGTAGAGATCGGCTAGTAATTTCATTTCTAGCGTTAAGCCAGTATCACCAGCAAAATAAATTTGTTTATGATCCAATTCTAACACAAAACCAGCTGGATTTCCGCCATAACTGCCATCTGGTAAACTAGCAGAATGTGTTGCCCAAACCATGCGCACTGTTCCGAAATCAAAGGTGTGTTTGCCAAAATTCATGGGATGCACATTTTCAATTCCTTGTTTCGTTACCCAATCAATTACTTCTGGGATTGCAATAACTTGAGCTTTTGTTTTTTTTGCAAGCATAATTAAATCACCCACGTGATCGCCATGCCCATGACTTACTAAAATGTAATCGGCTTCAATTTTTGTGATATCAATTTTACTAGCCAAAGGATTTGAACTAATAAAAGGATCAAATAAGAATTTTTTGCTATCCGTTTCTAACAAGAAACAAGATTGTCCGTAATATGTGTATTTCATGTTAATTACTTTTTATCCGCCAAACATACCACCAAGTCCACCTAACATATCTTTTGTTGCAGCTTGCATTTCAGTAGCGCTAACTTGGTCTGCTTGAGATAATGCTTTATTTATAGCCGTTAATAAAAGTTCTTCAACTTCTTCTCTGTCGGCTCCTTTGTAAAATTCTTCATCAATTTCTATCGAAGTGATGGCTTTATTTGCTGTCGCTGTTACTCGAATAGCACCTCCTTCAACTTCGCCAATTACTGAAATTGTATCTAATCTTTTTTTAATTTCATCTGCTTTTTGTTGAGCAGCCATTAATTTATCAAACATGATGTTTAGTTTTTAATATAAGTGGAAAATAAGATAAATTGTTTTAAAATTCTAGCTACGCTTTTTCCTCAGTTTAGCACGTTCATATTGCAATGGCCATTTTACATCTTCGCCTAATTCAAAAGCAGCATGTAAAGGAAAATATGGATTTCTTAAAAACTCTCTCGCTATAAAAATTAAATCGGCTTGTCCATTTTGCAAAATGGTTTCGGCTTGTTGTGCTTCAGTAATTAAACCAACAGCACCAGTTAAAACCCCAGTTTGTTTTTTAATGGCCTCTGCAAATTGAACTTGATAACCTGGTGATAACGGAATTTCTTGTGCTAAAGTTAATCCGCCAGAAGACGTATCAATTAAATCAACACCTTTGGTTTTTAGCAAGGCAGATAAACGAATTGACTCATCTGCTGTCCATCCGCCTTCAGCCCAATCTGTTGCTGAAATTCGCACGAATAATGGATTTTCTGCTGGCCAAACTTCTTGTACAACTTCAACAGTTTCAATTAATAAACGGATTCTATTCTCAAAACTACCGCCATAAATATCTGTTCTTTTATTGCTTAATGGCGATAAAAATTGATGTTGTAAATAACCATGAGCAGCATGAATTTCTATTATTTTAAAACCTGCTTTTATGGCTCTTTGTGTGGCAGCTTTGAAATCTGATTTTACTTTTTCAATTCCATCAATAGTTAATGCAATTGGAGTTTTATCTGTCGGATTAAATGGAATTGCACTAGCCGAAACTGTATCCCACCCGCCATTTTCTTTGTCTAATTGTAAAGGATTTTCCCAAGGAATGTCAAAGCTAGCTTTTCTACCAGCATGCGCTAATTGAATGCCAGCAATAGAACCATTAACGTGAATGAAATCCGTAATTTCTTTGAATTTTTCAATGTGTTCGTCCTTCCAAATTCCTAGATCGCCAACAGAAATTCTTCCTTCTGGAGAAACAGCAGTAGCTTCTGCTATAATCAGTGCTGCGCCTCCAACAGCTCTACTTCCTAAATGAACCAAATGCCAATTATTTGGAAAACCATCTGTTGCAGAATACTCACACATTGGAGAAACCACAATTCTGTTTTTTAGGGAAATATTTTTTATGTTAATCGGTGTAAAAAGTAATGACATGTTAGTATAATTTTGGACAAATTAACAACATGGAATTGGATTTGTTTCTATGGATTACATATCCAAACAATTTAATGACAAGCAACAAATTTATTAATTCATCAACCCTTTATTAAAACCTACAAATAGCTTGAACAGGTTTTCATAAACAGTAAAAGGTAATGTTTCTGGTTTGTCGAAAACATCATGATAGGCAGAGATACCACCTTGTGTATAAAAGAAAAAAGCAGGAACTCCTTTTTCTGTAAAAAAATAATGATCGCTATTAGCAGCTTTCCCTCTTGGATTGATTTTAACTAATAACTTATTCATATCATTTACCTGATTTAGCAACGCAAATTCTTTAGGATATTCTGTTGCATTTACCACTGTTGCACCAGTTTCTCCAGTGCCAACCATATCTACATTAATTAGAAATCTAATTTTTTGGAAATCGATTAATGGATTTTCAGTGAAATATTTTGAGCCTAAAATGCCAGCTTCTTCTCCTGCAAAGCAGATAAATGCGATAGTATATTTTTGCGGATTTGCTGCATAATACTTCGCTAAACTTAATAGAAATGAAACTCCACTTGCATTATCATTTGCACCAGGAAAATAAGTGTCTTTGCCCATTCCTCCTAAATGATCATAATGTGCGGTAATTAAAATAACGGAATCAGGTTTTGTACTTCCTTTAACGACAGCGCAAACATTTGCTGCTTTAAATTCTGGCACAAAAATATTTTCAATAGTTGTTTCAATCCTTTTTGGATTTTCATTAAGTGCCGATTTTTTGATTGAAATTTCAGTGTAATCATTTACTTTTTGCGAGACAGACCAAGTCAATTTATCTTTCAAACTCACTAGGATTCTATCCTTGTCATCTAAAAAATTTACACTATCTTTTTGTATTAGATCTGCCGTTGCTTTTACGCCAACACTTGCTTGTCCAACTATAAAATCTTCTCCAGGAATTAGTTTTTTGCCATTAATTTTAAGCTCCATTTGGCCTGGAAAGGTATTTACAGAAAATGAAAAGGGTTGTTTAAAATCATTTCCATCCATAGGTTGTAAGCCAAAAGATTTAAACTGAGATTCGATAAAATCTGCAGCTTTACCCATTCCGTTTTTTGTATAACCTCTGCCCCAAAATTCTTTTGAGGTAAGCGTATTTAATGTTTTACGAGCATATTTTAAATCTTGTGCATAACTAGTTAGACTGGTTAGTAGAATTGAAATAATCAGGATTTTCCGCATAAAATGATTGCTTTGTTGAGCAATATAATAAATGGTTCTCAAACGACCTAAATACAGCAAAGCCGCAGATGTTGAGATTACTTAAGGACAAAATCCAAAAGAAAAATCTACACATTAGCGGCTTATGGTTGCTCGATTTATTATTTAGCTCGCTTTTGCTAAATAGGAATCGATCACTTTTTTGATATTCTCTTTATTTTTAGCTGAGCTCCAGTTTTCTTTTGCTGACTGATCTTCAAGTGTAAAAAATTGCTCATACAACAATTTGTCATCAACTTTTGGAACAAGTTTAAGGTAATTGGTTTCTGCAAAAACTACATCCCATGTTTCACGAGCATCTTTCCAAAACGCTTGTTTCTGTTTCCACCAAGTTTGTGCATAACCAAAAGATTTTGGATCGGTTTTAATAAATTCCTCCATACCTTTTTCCATCGCCAAAAGTTTATCACCGCTTTCAGAACGGATGATTTTTTTATTGTCTTGCTCAAACATCCAACCATTTGCTGTTAAGTAAAGATTGTTGCCGCGATTTAACACATTGTAATCGTTACGCTCTGTATTTTCTCTACGCGGAAGCGGAGAATCTGTATTGCTTTGCCATTGGTGTCTGCCATCCACATGTACCCATGTTCCTATAGCTTGGTAACGTGGACTATCGTCGACTTGGAAAACTTTTTGTGTCCATTTTCCTTTCACATCATTTACAGAAAGTGTTACTTTTTTCCATGCGTTATCCTTATCGTAAGCTAATATTTGAGTGTCTTCATAAGTCCAATCTTCTCTCCAATGTTTAATAACCATGCTATCTCCTCTCATCACCAACAAATGTTGAATGACAATTTTCTTAGGAGAGTCTTCTAAAATAATGGCAATTTCTTTGGCTGAAGAACGATGTCTTTCATGAAACTTATAATCATCATCAGGAGAAAAAGTTTCTGCATAGTTAAAAGTTACTTTGTAAAAACCAGCTAAAGCTTTAATTGCTTCGCGATCTTGATCTATTTTAGTTTGTGCGCTAATGCTTGATGCAAAAAGTAGCAAAACGAATAAGAGGGTCAGTTTTTTCATTTTATATAACATTTAATTTTTTAGATTTTTTCTTTCTTCCGAGCCAAATCAGTACTCCAGTAACTGGCATACTTGCAGCAATTAAGCTTGCAAAAAAGGCTAATATTTTTCCTGGTAAACCCATTACTGCTCCAACGTGGATATCATAATTCATACGAGAAATTTTATCAGCTGCGCTAGCATTTTTAAATTTGCCAAACATGTGTTTTACCTCAATTTCTTTTAATGTATGTTGATCAAAATATTGGTAGTCTGCTTTCCAGTACGTCTCTGGATCTGGGTTTTTAGCAATTTCTATAGCTGCTTTTTCTTTTTCTGGGATATGAACGTCCAAACTTCCCTTAAATGATGGATCTTCTTTTACAAAACGAGCCCAAAGTTCATCTGCAGCTGCTGCATTTAAACTTAAAGGAGTTGTACGCGTAGTATCCGAAAAGGTTTCTTCATAAACTTTCATAGATTCACCGCCAGAACTTACCCAATAAACAGATTTCGCAAACCATTGAAAACCCATTACCATTCCTGATAAAGCGACGAAAATAATAATGAAAGTCATATAAAAACCCAATACGTTATGTAGGTCATAATTAAGTCTTCTCCATTTTGATTTTAACCTTACACTAAAGCGTTGCTTCCTTGCCGCTTTACTTTTTGGCCACCATAAGATTAATCCAGAGATTAATAGAATCACAAAAATCATGGTAGCCGTCGTTAAAATAGGCTGACCAATTTCTTGAGGCAACCATAAATAGTAATGTCCGTTAATTACAATCCTGAAAAAATCTTCACTCATGTCTTTAACTTTTATTACTTCGCCTGTGTATTGATTTACAAAAACGATATAATAATATTCTGGTTCATCATTGTAATAAACTACTTGCGCTGTTCTTCCAAGCTGATAAGCAATGCTATGTGCTTTTTTGTTTGGTAGAGCTTTATCTGCAATTTCCTTTAATTTTGTTGGCGGTAATAATGGATTGTTTTGTACTTCGGTAAAACGATACGTTTGTACTGCGTCTTCTATTTCTCGCTCAAATGCTAAAATGCAGCCAGTTATGCCTAAGAAAAGCACAAACAGCCCGGAAATTAATCCGAGCCACAAGTGCATTCTACCGATCCAATATTTAAAACTCTTCGTTTTTTTCTTTTCGGACATAAAATGATTTAAAATTTATAAGCAACACTAAGGCGGTAGTTTCTTGGCGCCTCTGCTTGCCATGAATAAGCTGGTTGTGTATAATCTGGAGCATTCCAATAATTAGTATAATAAGCACCGGAGAATAAATACTTATCTAAAATGTTAAATGCATTTGCGGTAATTTTTAGGGATTTGTTTTCCCAGAATAAACCACCATCTAATTTGAAATAGTTAGGTAAGTTTTTATTAGCATTAGAGCCATCATAAGTTCCAGTTGCTCTACCAGCTAAATACGTAAAGCCTCCAGAGATTCCAGTTCCTTTTAGTGCTCCATTTTGTAATGTATAAGTTAACCATGCATTAGTGGTATGTTTTGAGAAACCAGGAACAACTTCTCCAACAACAATACTGGTAACCCCTTCAGCAACTTTAGTTACTTTGCCATCTGTATAGGCGTAGTTGGCAATTAATCTTAAACCAGCAGTAATTTCACCTCTTAAATCAAATTCAATTCCCTGGGCTCTTTTTTCCCCAACAATAATGCTAAAAGTTTCACCTGCTTTGTTTTTTGGATCACCTGTAAGCTCATTTTGTTTAAGTATTCTATAAGCAGAAAGTGTTGTATTCCATTTACCATCTAACCAATCTTTTTTAATACCAATCTCATGGTTTGTTCCAGTAATTGGGTCTGGAGTTCCACCATTACGTAATAGCCCACTTTGGGGTGTAAAGGCTTCATCATAAACAGCGTATATAGCTGTGTTTTTATCAAGAGATACACTTAATCCAACTCTAGGTGTAAAATGTTTTGCTTTATCAGAAGGGCCTCCCCAAGCAGATTGACTTACATAGGTATATCTTCCAGCTAAGGTTAAGCGAGCTTTATTATTAAAGAAACCGAGTTCATCTTGTACATAACCGCTAAGGTATTTTTGATCCATTAAACCACCAGCAGCAATTGCTCTTTGTAATAACGGGGTTTCTCTATCAAAATTAGGGTAGCCATTAGATGGGAAACCATAATTAGGATTGTTTAAATCAAATGGAGAAGATGGTAAATCTAAATCATGCGATTGACCCCAATCAGCTAAATAATTTTTCTTTCCACCATCAAAACCTGCAATAATTCTGTGGTTTATTCCACCTGTTTTTGCTTGGCCATTGATGAATAATTGGGCTAATTTCATAGTGCTTTCTGCATCCCAAATACCAACATTTCTAATTACAGTATTATTTGAGTTGATTACAGATGGCCAAGAGCTTGTTCCATTTTGTAAATATTTTGAATAAGCAACTTGAGCAGTTAATTTCCAATCAGTGCTAAAATTGTGCTGTAAGTTCAAGAAAACACTATGATCGTTAATTCTTGTAGGTTGTACACCAGGTTGTGTAAGCGTAAAATTTCTTGGTAATGAAGCATAACCTCCATCTGGTTTGAAAATATAATAAGAACCAACTTCGGTCATTTTTGCATTTTGCAAAGTGTATTCTGCCGTAAGCTTAGTACGATTCGATAGTTGGTAGCTCAAAGATGGAGCAAATGTATATCTGTCATTCTTTTCAAAAGGCCTAAACGAACCTTTAGTTTGCACGGCAGCATTTAATCTAAATAATAATTTGCCATCATTAGTTACTTTATGATCAAAATCTATCGTAGTCCTGTATAAATCGAAACTTCCAACAGTTACCGAAACTTCACCTCTATTAAATCCCGTAGGTTTTTTAGTTACAACATTATACATACCACTTGGATCGCCATTGCCTAGCATAAAGCCGGCAGGTCCTTTTACAAATTCGATATGGTCAACAATACTCATATCTTCAGTTAACGGTCCCCAATAAGAAGAAACAAAGTTGAAACCATTGCGCATTGCTTGGATTTGAGAACCACGCATGGTAATGTTAGTGTATAAATCTCCCCAATGCTCTAATCTTGTTGCACCACTTACATTTTTAATTAAACCATCGCTCATGCTAATAATTTGCTGATCTTTCAATGTTGAATTGCTCACAGTTTGTATGTTTTGAGGAGCTTCTAAAAGCGGCTCATTTAATCTCAGTGAAGCTGAAGGTAAGCTGACTTTATAGCTATTATTTTTACCTGCAATGGTAACGGCATCCAAAACTTGACTATTTTCTGTTAAAACAAAATCAAGTGTTACAGTTTCTCCAGCAGTAATAGATATATTTTTTTCTTGAGTATTAATACCAATGGCACTAACTTTTATAGTGTAGGCACCAGGTTTTACTCTTGGAAACGTGTATTCGCCATTATCATTAGTAACAGCACTGATAGTATTGTTTTTAAAACCGATGTTTACATAAGCTGCGGGCTTGCCATCGGTACTTGTGATTTTGCCTTTAATACTACCATGTTGTTGCGCAAAGACTGACGCAGAAAATAAGGATAGGAGCAAGATAATTGTAAATCGTAGTTGTATTCGCATGATTATTATTTTTATTTGGATTAATTCTAAACAACCGCAAATTAACAACGAAAAAAACTACTATCCAAATTATTTTGAATAATTCTAAATAAGAAACAAAGCAATCGAATTAATCAAACATAATTTTGAAATTACTGTTAGTGATGAGATGAATATTAGATCAAACGAACCCTATTTTTTAATTAAAAATGGAATAAAGCATTCTTATCCTTCATTAAGAGAAGATGTTAATTGTGATGTGCTTATTGTTGGCGGAGGAATTACAGGGGCCTTAATGGCACATGCTTGTATACAAAAAGGTTTTAATACAGTTCTCATAGATAAGCGAGAAATTGCTAACGGAAGCACATCTGCAACAACTGCTATGCTACAATATGAAATTGATATTCCATTATATCAACTCATAAAAAAAATTGGAGCACAAGGAGCGGTAGCAAGCTATCAAGCGTGTAGAGATTCTATTTATCAATTAAAAAAAATAACAGAAGACATTAATTCAAATTGTGGTTTCAAATCTAAAGAATCATTATATTTTGCTAGTAATCCTAAAGATTTAAAGTGGCTTAAAACTGAATTTGAAACCAGAAAACAAAATGGTTTTAAGGTAGAGTGGCTTAATGCTGTTGACATTAAAAATGCATATGGTTTATTGGCAGAAGGCGGGATATTATCTGAAGACGGTGGCAGTATTGATGCATTTTGCTTAACACATGATTTGCTTAGTTATAATGTTAAAAAAGGATTACAAGTTTTTGATAAAACAGAATTAAAAACAGTAAAATATAAAGATGATAGCATTACCGTAACAACACAAACAAAAGCTGAGATTAAGGCAAAAAAAATAATTTATTGCACAGGGTATGAAAGTCAACAAATGTTGCCTAAAAAAATTGTAAAATTGAAAAGCACCTATGCAATGGTTAGTGAATACATGGAGAATTTAAGCGATAACATTTCAAAAACTCTATTTTGGAATACTGATGCACCGTATTTATACTTGCGTAGTACAGAGGATGGAAGAATGCTAGTTGGTGGAGAAGATGAAGATTTTAAAAATGCAATAAAAAGAGATTTATTGTTAGATAATAAACAAGCTAAACTGCTTAAAACTTTTCAAAAATTCTTGCCTGATATAAACTTTATTGAAGATTTTAGGTGGTCTGGCACTTTTGGAGAAACAAAAGATGGGCTACCTTATATTGGCGCCCATCCTAAATTTCCGAACAGCTATTTCTGCTTAGGTTTTGGAGGTAATGGAATTACTTTTTCGGTTATTGGAGCAGATATAGTTACAGACCTTATAAATGGTAAAAGCAATTTATTAGCTCATTTTTTCAGGTTTGATAGATAATCTTATTGGTGTAAAATAACCTGAATGCTTAATGAATGCTCTAAACTATTTGCCGGATTTATTAAACCCCTTGAAATAATAGTGTAATACTTGCCAGCAGTTAAAACAGCATCAGACAATGTTGTTTTAACTGCGCCAGTGCCATCTTTTAAGTCGAAAGAATATGTTCCTGCGGCGATTGTTGTAAACGAACTTGCGGCTTTGTATGCTTTATTTGTAACTAAAGAAATTCCGTTAGTCACAGTTAAATCCAATGCGGGTGCATCTGGTGCTAAATTAATAAATCGAACAAAAGCTTTATCTGTCGAATTTGCACTTACATCATCTGTCACTAATAACCCATCTAAACTACCAGGCCTATCAATTAAATAAAATGTTTGATAAATATTTGGAGTTAAAGAAACACTCTTAGTTAATAAGCTTTCTGCTCTTCCAGCAGTAGTAAATTTTATATTCTGAGTGCCTGCAGTATACTGACCATATTTAATCGATCCTCCAAATGGCAAGGCCGCACTGTTTAGTTTTCCATCATTTAAATAAACATCATATGTAGCAAAGCTAGGCGATGCATTTACAACACTAAAGGCAGCAATATTAGAAGCTTCAACTGTTGTCTTTTTGCAAGAAATCAAAGTTGTGAGGGAAATTAAAATCAATGAAAAATAAATTTTCAACTGAGGTAACTTTTTTAATGGAGTGGTTAAGTAAATCTCTTTCATATCGAAATAAATTAATAAGGATTTTGTGAAAAACTATACGCTAAATTTTTTACGAATCTAGCACATGCAAATATTGGCTTTATCTAAATAAAATCGATGTTAAACTTTGTTAAATGATAATATGTAAAGAACAAGGTATTAAACACATTTTGATCGTTTGTTTAAATATGATCTATTTTAGTCAAGATAGTTTAATAAAACAGGCAAAAAATTCAAAAAAATCAGATTCTTATTGCACAACTCAATTTTTATTTAAACCTTTGCGGCTCAAGTAATTTAATACAGGTTAGCATACAAAATAATGAGCAAGCACATCATCCATAAACTTTCTATTTTAGAAGCAAAGAATATTGCATCTAAAAGCTTGTTTATTGAGCGCTTACGACCCGTATTTTTTATCACTACAAATCGGCAAAATTATACGCCGCGTATTTAGTACATCTTACTAATACCAATGAGGAATTGATCCTCTCTAAAAACCCAATTAACAAGAATATCTTAATTTTTCGTTAGAAAACGAATGAATATTGACGAATTTATAGTCCAGGTAGCCATCCCAGAGCATCGTGTTTTTGCTGAAGAGATTGTGACCGAAATGGCCGAATCTGCTAAAGCTCGAGGTACGGGCATAGCAAAACGCTCGCCTGAGTACATTTCTGGCAAGATGGAAGAGGGAAAGGCGGTAATTGCTTTTCACAAAGATGGTACATGGGCTGGCTTTTGCTATATCGAGACCTGGAGCCATGGACAATTTGTAGCGAACTCTGGCTTAATAGTAAGTCCGCAGTTTAGAAAAGCAGGATTAGCAAATGCGATTAAAAAAGAAATTTTCGGACTATCGAGAACATTATATCCAAAAGCCAAAATATTTGGATTAACTACTGGTTTAGCCGTAATGAAAATTAATTCTGACTTAGGTTACGAACCCGTTACGTATTCTGAATTAACACAAGATGAAGATTTTTGGAAAGGTTGCCAAAGCTGCGTGAACTTTGAAATTTTAAAAAGCAAAGATCGTAAAATCTGCATGTGTACAGCTATGTTGTATGATCCGGCAGAAAAGAAACATGAAGCAGCTAAGAATTTTGCCGAGGAATTGCAAAAAAATCCAACATTATACGAACGTTTTATGCGTATTAAGCAGCGTTTAGTTGTAAAACCCAAATCAGGATTAAAGTCCATTTTTGTATTGTTTACCCTTTTACTTAATAAATAGATGAAGAAGAAAGTTGTTTTAGCGTTTAGCGGAGGATTAGATACCTCATTTTGCTGCATTCACTTGGCAGAAGACCGAGATTTAGAAGTTCATTCAGTAATTGTTAATACTGGCGGATTTTCTGATGAAGAATTGCAAGAAATTGAAAAACGTGCGTATGCTTTAGGTGTGGCATCTCATGCTGTAGTAGATGAAACTGAAAATTACTACAATGGATGTATCAAATATTTAGTGTTTGGTAATGTATTGAAAAATGCAACTTATCCACTTTCTGTAAGTGCCGAACGTGTAAGTCAGGCAACTGCAATTGCTAATTATGTAAAGAAAATTGGAGCAGATTATGTAGCTCACGGAAGTACAGGGGCTGGAAATGATCAAGTTCGTTTTGATATGATTTTTAATATTCTTATTCCTGGAGTTGAAATTATTACGCCGATAAGAGATTTAAAACTATCACGCGAAGCGGAAATAGAATATTTAGCCAAACATGGTGTTGAGTATAGTGCAGAAAAAGCAAGGTATTCAATAAATAAAGGTTTATGGGGAACATCTGTTGGAGGAAAAGAAACATTAACTTCTAACGAAACTTTACCAGAAAGCGCTTGGCCAACCCAAGTTTCGGAAACAGAAGCAAAAAGAATCGAATTAACTTTTGATAAAGGAGAGTTGGTTGCTATTGATGGAGAAAAATTACATCCGGTTGCAGCTATCCAGAACTTACAGGCAATTGCTCAACCTTTTGGAATTGGTAGAGATATTCATGTTGGCGATACGATTATTGGTATTAAAGGACGTGTTGGTTTTGAAGCTGCGGCTCCACTTATCATTATTAAAGCACATCATACTTTAGAAAAACATACTTTGACTAAATGGCAATTAAGTTGGAAAGAGCAGTTGTCATCATTTTATGGAAACTGGTTGCATGAAGGCCAATTCCATGATCCAATTATGCGGAATATTGAAGCATTTTTAACCGATACACAGAAAATGGTGAGCGGTAAAGTGTTTGTAGAATTATTACCATATCGTTTCCAAATCATTGGTATTGAATCTAACCACGATTTAATGAGCAATAAATTTGGTAGCTACGGCGAAATGAATAACGCTTGGAGCGGAGATGATGTGAAAGGTTTCTCGAAAATATTTGGTAACCAAGTAATGATTTGGCATAAAGTTAACGGAGAAGAAGCTTAAATTTTGTCATCCTGAGCTTGTCGAAGGACAATAGATTAAAAATGATAGAAATCCTTTCAAAAGAAAATTGTTCGAACCACTATAAATGGGGAGACAACTGTGACGGATGGAATTTTGTAAGCAAAGCTGATGCAGCAATTAAACAAGAATTAATGCCTGCTCAAACTGCTGAGAAACTACATTTTCATACGTATGCGGAACAATTTTTCTACATTCTAAAAGGACAAGCGACATTTTTAATTGAAAATGAAACAGTTTTGGTCAATGCGAATAAAGGTTTGCAAATAAAAGCTGGCGACAAACATAAAATCTCGAATGAAACAGATCAAGATTTAGAATTTATACTTTTCTCCTATCCATCAACTCAAAATGACAGAACAGATTGTGAATAGTAAAAAAATAAAAGCAGGAATAATTGGTGGGGCCGGATACACCGGAGGCGAAATGTTACGCATTTTAATTAACCACCCGAACGTTGAAATAGCTTTTGTAAATAGTAGTAGTAATGCAGGGAATTTAATTTCTGATGTACATACAGATTTATTTGGCGATACTGATTTAAAATTTACAAGCGATATTCCTCAAGATATAGATGTGCTTTTCTTGTGCGTTGGACATGGTGATGCTAAGAAGTTTTTAGCTGCAAATCCAATTAATGAAAATATCAAAATCATCGATTTATCCCAAGATTTCAGATTAACTGCAAATGCTAAATTTGAAAACCGTGAGTTTATTTATGGGCTTCCTGAACTAAATCATGATGCGATAAAAAGAGCAAAAAATATTGCAAATCCAGGATGTTTTGCAACATGCATTCAATTGGGTTTATTGCCTTTAGCGGAAAAAGGGTTAATTAAAAGTGAAGTTCATATTAATGCTACAACAGGTTCAACAGGTGCTGGACAGAGTTTATCAGCTACTTCGCATTTTAGTTGGAGAAATAATAATCTTTCAATTTATAAAGCATTTGAACATCAACATTTAAATGAAATTGGCGAAAGTCTTTTACAACTACAGTCTTCAATTTCGGAAGCTTTAAATTTCATCCCACAACGTGGTGCTTTTACTAGAGGAATTTTAGCTTCAATGTATTTAGAAAGTGATTTGACTTTGGAAGAAGCGCAAAAAATTTATGAAGATTATTATAACGCTCACCCATTTACACACGTAAGTCGGAAAAACATCGATTTAAAACAGGTTGTTAATACCAATAAAGCAGTGGTTCATGTAGAAAAACATGGCAATAAATTATTTATCATCAGCATTATTGATAACCTTTTAAAAGGAGCAAGCGGACAAGCAGTTCAAAATATGAACTTATTGTTTGGCTTGGAAGAAACAGCAGGTTTGAAATTAAAAGCTGCTAATTTTTAATAACATAGTCATGCTGAGTTTATCGAAACATTTGTAAAAGTCAGATTTTTCGATAAACTCAAAATGACAAAAACTCTTTAAAAAATGAATTTATTCGACGTATACCCTCTTAATGATATAGAAATAACTAAAGCAGCCGGCAGCAATGTTTGGGATGCTAACGAACAAAAATATTTAGATTTATACGGCGGTCATGCCGTAATCTCTATCGGACACACCAATCCTCATTACGTAAAACGCTTAACCGATCAATTAAATAAGGTTGGATTTTATTCTAATTCTGTTAAAATTCCTTTGCAGGTTCAGTTAGCAGAGAAATTAGGGCAAGTTTCTGGTAAAAATGATTTTCAATTATTCTTATGTAATTCTGGTGCCGAAGCAAATGAAAATGCTTTAAAATTGGCATCGTTTTACAATGGAAAAAGGAAAGTAATTGCTTTCTCTGGCGCATTTCACGGGCGTACTTCATTAGCTGTCGCAGTTACTGATAATCCGAAAATTGTAGCACCAGTTAATCAGACTACAAATGTAATTTTCTTACCCCATAATAATGAAGTTGCATTAGAAGAAACATTTAAAGCACAGGGAGATGAAATTTGTGCAGTTATAATAGAGGGCATTCAAGGTGTTGGTGGAATTAAAGAAGCTTCGAAGAGTTTCTTGCAAAAAATCCGTTCACTTTGTGATGAATACAATGCAGTTTACATTGCCGATTCAGTTCAATGTGGTTATGGCAGAACTGGTCAATTTTACTCGCACGATTACGCTGGCGTAGAAGCTGATGTGTACACCATGGCAAAAGGAATGGGTAATGGGTTTCCTGTTGCAGGAATTTCAATTGCGCCAAAATTTAAACCTTGGCATGGAGAATTAGGAACAACATTTGGCGGAAATCATCTAGCTTGTGCTGCGGCATTAGCTGTTTTAGAAGTTATGGAGCAAGATAACTTGATGAAAAACGCCGAAGAAGTTGGTAATTACCTAATTGCTGAATTGAAAAAATTTGAACAGGTTATCGAAGTTCGTGGTCGTGGTTTAATGATTGGAATTGAATTGCCAGAAGAATTAGCGCATGTAAAAAAGGAATTGCTATTTAAACATTTCATTTTTACAGGAGAAGCAAAACCAAACGTAATTCGTTTGTTGCCAGCACTGATCTTAACAAAAGCACATGCAGATGAATTTTTAGCTGCATTTGGTAAACTAGTAAAATAATATTGTTATGCTGTTGAAGCATCTTTAATCTTTAAAGAATGAAACTTTTCACTTCCGTACATGATGTTATAAACATCAAACAATTTGTAAACGATGCATTGGCATTGAAAGCAAATCCTTATTCAAACCAAGATTTGGGGAAAAACAAAACATTAGGTTTAGTTTTTATGAATCCAAGTTTACGCACACGGTTGAGTACACAAAAAGCTGCGCTTAATTTGGGTATGAATGTAATGGTAATGAATATGGACAAAGAGGGCTGGGCTTTAGAAACACAAGATGGCGTGGTTATGAATGGTTCAACAGTTGAACATATTCGTGAAGCAGCAGCAGTTATGGGAGAATATTGCGATATTTTGGGCTTACGTTCTTTCCCTAAACTGACCAACCGCGATGAAGATTATAATGAAGATTTCTTCACTAAGTTTGTAAAGTATTGCAGCGTTCCTGTTATAAGTTTAGAGAGTGCAACTCGCCATCCTTTGCAAAGTTTTGCAGATCTAATTACTATTCATGAAACTTGGAATCCATTAAGAGTAGGTGCTAATGCAAAACCTAAAGTTGTTTTAGCTTGGGCACCACATGTAAAAGCCTTACCGCAAGCCGTTCCGAATTCTTTTGCAGAATGGATGTGCAAAGCGCAACAAGAAAACATGTTAGATTTTACGATTGCTCAACCAGAGGGATATGAACTTTCAGAAGATTTTACAACAGGCGCAAAAATAGAATACGATTTAGAAGATGCATTGAACGGAGCAGATTATATCTACGTAAAAAACTGGAGTAGCTATAAAGAATATGGTAAAGTTTTAACATATCCAGATGGCTGGATGATGAACAATGAAAAATTAAAACTAACAAACGATGCAAAAGTAATGCATTGTTTACCTGTTCGTCGCGATTTAGAATTATCATCAGAAATATTAGATGGGCCAAACTCTTTAGTTATTCACGAAGCAGGAAATCGCCTTTGGGCAGCGCAAGCAGTTTTAAAAACAATGTTAGAAAAGCTATAATATGAAACAACTCACCATCATCAAAATTGGCGGAAATGTAATCGATAATTCTGAAAATCTACATCAGTTTTTATTAGATTTTACGGCCTTATCTGGAGATAAAATTTTGGTTCATGGTGGTGGTAAAATAGCAACAGAACTTGGCGAATCATTAGGAATTGAAGCCAAAATGGTTGACGGTAGGAGAATTACTGACATTGAAACTTTACGCATTGTAACCATGGTATATGCTGGGTTGATCAATAAGAATATGGTAGCACAACTACAAGCAAAAGGTTGCAATGCCATCGGATTAACAGGTGCGGATGGAAACATCATCAAAGCAAAAAAACGTCCAGTAAAAGAGATAGATTATGGTTATGTTGGCGATTTAGATCAAAATTCTGTGTCATCAACTACGTTGGATAATTTATTAAAAGCCGGATTAACACCTGTTTTATGTGCGATTACACATGACGGAGATTCTCAATTATTAAATACCAATGCAGATACTATCGCTTCAGCTTTAGCAGTTGCTATGTCAGCAATATATGAAACCCGGTTGGTGTATTGTTTTGAGAAAAAAGGAGTTTTAAGAGATGTGAACGATGATAATTCGGTTGTGAGAGAAATCAGGGCAGATGAATTTGAAGGATTAAAAGCAGATGGAACAGTACAAGGTGGAATGATTCCTAAACTACATAATGCTTTCGAGGCGATTAAAAAAGGTGTTTCAGCAGTTTATATAGGCAAAGCCGATGAACTTTCTGAATTAAGTAATAGACTATTTGGAACTAAGATGTTAAAATAATAAGATATACAGCAATCAACCATTAAACTAGAATCATGAAAAAAATAACCATTATCGGTAGCGGAAACATTGGCCTTTCGCTTGCAAAAGGCCTAGTAAATAAAGCCTACTGTAAGCCAGATGACATTACATTAACTAGACGCAACCTAAAACTCATGACTAATGAAGTGGCCGCTGGTTTTAACGTAAGCGATAATAATATTGTCGCAATTTACAATGCTGATATCGTTGTTTTAGCAGTATTACCGCAACAGTTAAAAAAGGTTTTGGAAGAAATTGCGTCTTCAATTAATCCAGAAAAACAATTAATTATTTCTGTAGTTTCTGGTGTAAGTTGTGAAGATGTGCGCAAAGAATTGGGCAATAATGTACAAGTGATTAGAGCAATGCCAAATACCGCAATTGCTATTGGGCAAAGCATGACATGTATTGCTAGCGATAATGCGATTGATAAAAACATGAAAGATGTAACCACACTTTTTGAAACAGTTGGTTCGGTCGTTACCATTAATGAAGATTTAATAACTTCGGCAACTGCTCTTTGTGCTTGTGGTATTGCATTCTTTTTGCGTAGTATCAGAGCTGCTTCGCAAGGTGGAGTTGAAATTGGTTTTCACGCACATGACGCTTTAAAAATGGCTGTTCAAACGGCAAAAGGCGCAGCAGATTTATTATTATTAACCCAAAGTCACCCAGAGGGAGAAATAGATAAAGTAACCTCACCAAAAGGGTGTACAATCGCAGGTTTAAATGAGATGGAACACAATGGTTTTAGCTCGGCATTTATTAAAGGAATTAAGCTTTCGGCTAAAAAAGCAGCTGGACTATATAATGATTAATTTTAAATGAGGAATTTCGAAATCTTAAATCAAAATTATGATTAACAAACTCATAGAAGAAAGTACCGAACTGCTGCGTGAATTGATTAAAACACCATCTTTTAGTAAAGAAGAACAACAAACAGGCAATAAAATCGAACTTTTTTTGCAACAACATGGCGTAAAAACTATTCGTAAGTTAAATAACATCTGGGCTTACAATAAATATTTTGATCCATCAAAACCCACTGTTTTATTAAACTCACATCACGATACCGTAAAACCAAATTCGGGATATACACGTAATCCATTTTCTCCAGATATTGTAGAGGATAAATTGTATGGTTTAGGGAGTAATGATGCTGGGGGCTGTTTAGTGTCGTTAATTGCTACTTTCTTATATTTTTATCCACAAGAAAACCTAACTTATAATTTTTGTTTAGCGGCAACTGCCGAAGAAGAAATTTCTGGTAATGATGGCTTAGAATTGGTAATCCCAGATCTTGGTCCATTAGAATTTGCTATAGTAGGTGAACCAACAGAGATGCATTTAGCCATTGCCGAAAAAGGTTTATTGGTAATAGATTGCACAGCTCATGGTAAAGCTGGTCATGCTGCTAGAGACGAAGGCGAAAATGCAATTTATAAAGCTTTACAAGATATAGAATGGTTTAGAACCTACGAATTTCCAAAAGTATCAGAAGTTTTTGGCCCTGTAAAAATGACAGTTACCATCATTAATGCAGGTTCACAACATAATGTAGTACCCGCAAGTTGCACATTTACAGTTGATGTTCGTGTGACTGATTCATATACTAATGAAGAGGTAGTCGAAATTATTAAGCAACATGTAAACTGTGAAGTCAAACCTCGTTCAGTTCGTTTAAAACCATCAAGAATTGATAAAAATCACCCAATTGTACAATCTGGAATAGCATTAGGCAGAAATACGTATGGCTCACCAACTACATCAGATCAGGCATTATTAGATATCCCATCTTTAAAATGTGGACCTGGTTTCTCTGGCCGTTCGCATATGGCGGATGAATTTTTATACGTACATGAAATCGCCGAAGGCATAAATGGGTATATCAATATGTTGAAACCTGTTGTAGGCGGGAAATAAATAAACGAGGCGATTTTAGTACTTTTGTAACGCATTTTAAGCATAATTTTAATCCAAGAAATGAAAATTGCGTAAGCAAACTTCATCACAATAATTAGTAACGATGAAAATCTGGCAAAAAAATATTGAAGTAAATAAAGGCATCGAAGCATTTACAGTCGGTAAAGACCGAGAACTGGATTTACAAATGGCAGCTTTTGACGTATTGGGTTCTTTGGCGCATGTAGAAATGTTGGCCAGTATTAATTTGCTAACAGCTGATGAATTAGTTGAAGTTCAAACTGCGCTAAAAGTTATTTATAAAGAAATTGCAGAAGGTAAATTTACCATCGATGATAGTGTTGAAGATGTACACTCGCAAGTAGAGTGGTTATTAACACAACGCATTGGCGAAGCAGGCAAAAAGATTCATAGTGGTCGCTCACGTAACGATCAGGTTTTAGTTGATTTAAAATTGTATTTCAGAGCTTGTATTCAAGAGATGGTAGAAAATACCTCAACCTTGTTTAACGAGTTAATTATGCTGAGCAATACGCATAAAGACAAATTATTGCCTGGTTATACACACCTACAAATCGCTATGCCATCGTCTTTTGGCTTATGGTTTGGCGCTTATGCAGAAAGCTTAGCTGACGATATGGAGTTAATGCTGGCTGCTTATAAAGTTTGCAATAAAAACCCTTTAGGTTCAGCGGCAGGTTATGGTTCTTCTTTCCCATTAAATAGAACAATGACTACTGAATTGTTAGGCTTCGAAAAGCTAAATTATAATGTGGTTTATGCCCAAATGGGGAGAGGAAAAACCGAAAGAATTTTAGGTCAGGCGATGTCTTCTGTAGCGGCAACTTTAGCCAAAATGGCGATGGATGTTTGCTTGTTTATCAATCAAAACTTCGGATTTATTAGTTTCCCTGATGAATTAACAACAGGTTCGAGCATTATGCCCCACAAAAAAAACCCTGATGTTTTTGAGTTGATTCGTTCACGTTGCAATAAAATTCAGGCATTGCCAAACGAAATTGCCATGATGACCACAAACCTACCTTCTGGATATCACAGAGATTTACAACTATTAAAAGAAAACCTTTTCCCTGCAATTACGTCTTTAAATGAGTGTTTGGAAATGACAACGTTTATGCTGCAAAACATCACCGTTAAAGACCATATTTTAAACGATAAAAAGTACGATTACCTGTTTAGTGTAGATGTAGTTAACGAATTGGCCTTAAATGGAACTCCATTTAGAGAAGCCTATAAAATTGTTGGTGAAACCATAGATAATGGAACTTTTGCTCCAAATAAAACCGTTAAACATACACACGAAGGAAGCATTGGCAACTTGTGTAATCCAGAAATTGAAGCGATGATGAATGAAATTTTAGCTCAATTCAAGTTTGAGAAAACAAATCAGGCAATTGAAAAATTAATCGCCTCATAATTTTAGTAAAAATGAAAAAATTAACTGTTTTAATCTTCGTTATGCTGTCAATGATGGCAACAGTGGGTTTTGCCCAGCAAAAAGCCTTAACAACAATTAAAGTGTTGTCCTATAATATTCATCATGCCAATCCACCTTCAAAACCAAATCTAATTGACATAGATGCTGTTGCAAAAGTAATTGCAGCGCACAACCCAGATTTTGTAGCGCTACAAGAGGTTGATGTAAATACCAAACGTTCAGGACAGCAGATTAATGAAGCTCAGCAATTGGCAGCAAAATTGAAGATGTATTATTTTTTTGCAAAAGCAATCGATTATGCAGGTGGCGATTATGGTGTTGCTATTCTTTCTAAATATAAAATTCTTGATTCAGCAAGTTATAAATTGAAAAGTAATCCAATCGGCAATCCAGAAGCCAGAACATTAGCTATTGTTAAAGTTAAGCTAGATAATAAAGAAATTAGCTTCGCTTGTACACACCTAGATGCCGAAAGAGATACGGTGAGTAGAATGCTGCAAATAGCTCAAATTAATAAGATTGTCAAAAAGGAAAAGGGCCTATTATTTATAGCAGGAGACTTTAATGCTGAAGAAAATACTTCTGTAATTAAAGAATTTGAAAAGACCTTTACCAAGTCATGCAATAACTGTGAATTTACATTCCCAAATATACAACCCAATAAAACCATCGATTATATTGGTTTTAAAAAGAACAAGCGAATAGTAGTAACCTCACATCAAGTATTAAATGAAAATTATGCATCAGACCACTTGCCTATAATGGCTACCTTTTCTATTCACTAGGCACTAATCAATATCAACATATGAAAGTATCAAATTTAGCAAACACACTTATTGGATCAGAAATCATTAAAATCGGCAACGAAGTAAATGATATGAAGCGTAAGGGTGCGCAAATTGCTAACCTAACTATTGGCGATTTTGATTCATCCATTTTCCCAATACCAAAACCACTAGAAGATGCAATTGTAAAAGCATATCGCGAAGGTCATACCAATTATCCGCCAGCAGATGGTATTTTGCCATTACGCGAAACAGTTGTCGAAATTTTGAAAGATCGTTACGAATTAGATTATGCACTAAATGAGATTCTAATTGCTGGTGGTTCGCGTCCATTAATTTATGCGCTATATTTAGCCTTAATTGATCCAGGAGATAAAGTAATTTATCCAGCACCATCTTGGAATAACAACCATTATTGCCACCTTTCATCTGCTAACGGAATTGCGATAGAAACTACGGTAGAAAATAACTTCATGCCTACTGCGAGTCAAATAAAGCCACATTTAAAAGGAGCAACTTTATTGGCTTTATGTTCACCGTTAAATCCAACTGGTACTATGTTTACGCAACAACAGTTGGAAGAAATTTGCGATATCGTTATCGAAGAAAATAAATCACGCAAAGCGGATGAGAAACCGTTGTACATCATGTACGATCAGATTTATTCACTACTAACTTTCGATAAAGCACACGTAAATCCAGTTAGCTTACGCCCAGAATTAAAAGAATATGTAATATATATTGATGGTATTTCTAAATGTTTAGCAGCAACCGGTGTACGTGTAGGTTGGGCTTTCGGGCCAGAAAATGTAATTGGGAAAATGAAATCCATTTTAGGACATATAGGCGCTTGGGCACCTAAGGCGGAGCAAGTTGCAGTAGCAGATTATTTCAAAAATAAGAGCTTGGTTGATGAATTTTTAGCCAATTTTAAGACACAAGTTCAAGCAAGTTTAGACGAATTATACAACGGTTTTCAACAATTAAAAAGCGAGGGTTTTGCAGTAGATGCAGTGATTCCAATGGGCGCAATTTACTTAACGTTAAAAATCGATTATATTGGTAAAACCACTCCAAATGGCGATCTATTAAAAAATAGTGCCGATGTAAATTTCTATTTAATTAAAGAAGCACAAACAGCACTAGTACCTTTCTCTGCTTTCGGAAATGAAGAAAATATACCTTGGTTCAGAGCCTCAATCGGCGGTTGTTCTTTACAAGATATTAAAAACATGATACCGAGAATTAAAGCCGCTTTAAGCAAGTTGAAGTAAAATAAAAGCCCTTGTAGAATTTTAAACTACGAGGGCTTTTACTAATGAACAATTGGGCTAATAAACTATTTAAACTCACTAGTTTTATGAAACTCAATATCAGGATAATCCCTCATCGTCATATTAATCATAAACTCATTATCTGCTAAATAAACCGGGTTACCATCTTTATCTTCTCCAATATGTTGTTGTTTACGCTTCAAAAACTCCTCTAATTTCTTTGGGTCTTTAGATGTTACCCAATTAGAACGCGTGTAAGTCAACATCCTAAAATGCGCTTTCGCACCATATTCATGCTCTAGTCTAAACGCAATTACCTCAAACTGTAAATCTCCAACAGCACCAATAACCTTTCTATTTCCAGGTTGCATTACAAACAATTGTGCAACACCTTCTTCAGTTAATTGTTGTAAGCCTTTTTCAAGCTGTTTTGTTTTTAAAGGATCTCTATTCTCAACTTCTTTAAAAATCTCTGGAGAGAAACTCGGAATGCCTTTAAATTGTAATTTCTCACCCTCAGTTAAGGTATCACCAATTTTAAAAGTACCACTATCGTATAAACCAACCACATCACCTGGCCAAGCTTCTTCAACAATACTCTTTTCATTAGCCATAAAATCCATCGGATTAGAAAATTTTATTTTCTTATTATTTCTAGTGTGATAAAAGAACTTATTACGCTCAAACTTACCCGAGCAAATTCTCAAAAACGCAATTCTATCTCTATGGTTTGGATCTAAATTCGCATGTATTTTAAACACGAAACCACTAAAGTTCTTCTCCGTTGCTAAAACCACACGTTCCTCAGCTTCTCTACTTTTCGGACTAGGAGCAATGCTGATAAAAGTGTCCAACAATTCCTTAATCCCGAAATTATTAATTGCACTACCAAAAAATACTGGCGCCAATAATCCCTCCAAATACATTTCCTTATCCACCTTACCATAAACTCCCTCAACTAATTCCAATTCATCTTTTAAGGTCGATAAAGCACTTGCAGGTAAAAATTTCTGCAGTTTCTCATCCTCTAAATTATCTACTTCAATAACCGGAGCACTTATTTTCTTCTTATCAGATTCAAATAAATTCAAGTGATTATTATAAATACTATAAACTCCTTTAAACGTATGCCCTTGTCCAATAGGCCAACTTAACGGGCACAAGCTAATGTTCAATTTACTCTCAATTTCATCTAATAAATCAAAGGCATCTTTACCCTCACGATCCATTTTATTAATAAAAATAATAACTGGAGTATTTCTCATTCTACAAACCGACATCAATTTCTCCGTCTGTTCTTCAACACCTTTCACACAGTCAACCACTAAAATTACGCTATCTACCGCCGACAAAGTTCTATACGTATCCTCCGCAAAATCCTTGTGACCAGGCGTATCCAAAATATTAATGCGCTTACCATTATACTCAAAACCCATTACAGATGTAGCTACCGAAATACCACGTTGCTTTTCAATTTCCATAAAATCGGAAGTGCTACTTTGGTTCGCTTTATTTCGTTTTACGGCACCAGCAGTATTAATTGCTCCACCAAACAACAAAAACTTTTCAGTTAAAGTAGTTTTTCCAGCATCGGGGTGACTAATAATGGCAAATGTTTTTCTTTTTTCTATTTCAGGATTAATCATGGATTTGTATTGAGAATGAGTGCAAAATTTAATAAAATAGCGAATACAGCAAAGCTTTATAAAAAGCGAAGTGGAAATAAAATGGCTGTAGCTTGTTTCATTGCCCTACAAAGGTAAGAATATTTTCTTGCTAGTATAAAGACTTAAGCAAATGGCTATGTTCCCTATGTTTCTATGTGGTAAATTTTTAGAAGCGCAAGGTTAAACACACCAATTGAAGTCACTCCAGCTTTACGCTATATCTTTTTGCCCTTCGCTTAAGCTCTGGATCATAAAAAGGATATCGCTCCAATCTTGGCTATTTCACTCAGGCATGTGTAAGTAAACCAAACAACTCGCAAAAAACCTACATTCTTAAACCTCAAACATCGGCCTCTTAACCCATAAAATTCACCGCTTATACTAACAGCTCAGAGTAATAAAATAACAACTTAGAGTAGTAGAATGACAACTAAGACCATTGCTTGCAATGGCAATTTTCCCCCCTTATACCTTCCCCACATACAACATAAAAAAAGCCGATTTCTCAATCGACTTTTTCACTATTCATACTTATTTTTTATCCTCTTCCTGGGCGGCCCCCACCTCTTTCACCACGGCTTTCTGAACCACCAGAACTTCTTTGTTGAGGTGCTGGTTGAGAACGTTCCACGCGTTGTGGTTGTGGCCTTTCTACTCGTTGTTGAGGAGCTTGTTGTACCGGTTGTTGGCGTTCTACCCTTTGCGGTTGAGCTTGTGGCTGCGGTCTACTCTCTCTTTGTTGCGGTGCTTGCTGCACAGGTTGTTGGCGCTCGACACGTTGTTGAGGTTGAGTCTGCTGTTGCGGAACTTCTCTACTACGTTCTACGCGTTGTGGTTGGTTATCTCCACTTTCACGATTTCTTCCAAATACACTTGGTCTAGAAGAACCAACACCCTCATCATTTCTACCAACACGATTATCATTACCTCTACTTGGAGTAGCATTTACTTCACCTCTTCCTGGGCGAGTAGTTATCGAACCATTTCCTCTATTTCCGTTACGATCTGCTTGTCCGAAACTGCCATTGCTATTTCCTCTTTCTGGGCGAGTGCTTACGTTATTATCCCTTCCATCTCTTCCAACAGGACCACGATTAATGCTGCCTTGTACAGCATTTCTTGGAGCTGCATTTGTATTCGAAGTACCTCTACTAGGTCTTGGATTATAGATATTAACAGTATTATTATCAATTCTACTTGCTCCAGGTCTGCTGCTTCTATTTACATTATAAACAGTCACATTCTGATTTGTAGCACGTCTAACCTCTTCTGCTCTAGGTCCAGTATAATAAGTCCTATTATTGCGAACATAAGTGTTATTAATAATCACAGTATTCTGAATATAAATTCTATTTCTACCGCCATAATAACGAGGATAACTATTGTAGTAAATATTACTGTATGGGATAAAATTCCAGCACATATCCGGAATACGATATCCGCCTCTACCAATGTTAATTCCTATATGAATACTTGGACCCAATGGAGCCCATCCATAATAACCGCCACCACTTCTCCAACTTACCCAAGCTGGTCCCCAAACAGTATCTGGTATCCAAACCCATTGGTTGTAGCTGTTATATATCCAACGTCCGTAGTGAAAAGGAGCCCAGCCCCAATCGTAGTTAGAAACCCAAGTATTTCCATACTCAGTCATCGCCCAACGACCATTACTATAATAAGGCCTAAAATCTTCCTGATCTACATCTGGGCGCCAAACGTAGCCATATTGTGGATCTTGGATCCATGTGCCATAAGGCGACAATTCGTCGTAAAACGATTGCAAGGAAACATCCTCTTGTTGCGCCATGACTTTTTGTGTGGTTCCGGTAAGAAGGAGCATGAGCCCCAGCACAATTGCCGGTAATTTGATCATGTTTTTCATTTTTGTGTGTTTTAAAAATTTATAATTAACCTAACGCTTTGTGTATATCAATTTGAACACCATTTTTAACAAAGGATTAATCGAAAAATAATAATCCTTCTAATTACCATGGTTTAACGTATTTCTTTACAATTAAGTGTTTTAAAGTGTGCCAAAAGCAACTCCTAGTATGTGTAAAAAATAAGTCGGCCAGAACTAAATTTGCTACATTTTATTAATCCAGTCAAACAATTGCGTTAGTTTACTGTTTAGCCAAACCTTTGTAAAATTTTTAAAGGGTCAAGTTATTAGCTTAAAACTGTACTTTTGTAGCATATTTATATTTTAGCTATGCAAAAAGGCACGTTGTTTTTAATTCCAGTTCCGTTAGCAGAAAATGCGACGCAGAAATCTTTCACTCCCTATTTAATTGATACCATCAACGCGATTAAAACATACATAGTAGAGAATGAAAAAACTGCCCGTAAGTTTTTAAAAGAAGCAGGAATTAAAACACCACAGAGTGAATTACTTATCCATGATTTCGGAAAACACAAACGTGGAAACTCTTTGGTGCCTTATTTTACGCAATTAATGTCGGGTATTGATGTTGGTTTAATGAGCGAAGCAGGTTGCCCAGGCGTAGCAGATCCAGGAGCAGAAATTGTTTCAGAAGCACACAAACGTGGGATAAAAGTTGTGCCTTTAGTTGGTCCAAACTCAATGCTACAAGCATTAATGGCATCTGGTTTTAGCGGACAAAGCTTTACATTTCATGGTTATTTACCCATTGATAAAGTAGATAGAGCAAAGCGGATAAAAGAATTGGAAACTCTCTCAGAAAAAAATAAACAAACGCAGTTGTTTATGGAAACACCTTTTAGGAATAATCATTTATTAGAAGATGTGTTAAAAAATTGTCACGGAAGCACTCAACTATGCATCGCCTGCAATATTAATGGGGAAGATGAATTTATTAAAACCATGACAGTTGGCGCATGGCGAGGTGAAAGAATAGATCTACACAAAAAACCTACTGTGTTTTTAATCTATAAAGGCTAGCTTGTTGGTTTTATTCATTGCCGTTGGCTTCAGCCAACGGTACTAAAATTAGCGATACATATTCTTTTGATCAATAAACTCCAAAACACTATCTGGAACAAAAAACTGAATGTTTTTATGGTCTTTTAGCGCTTTACGAATAAAAGTAGAAGAGATTTCCATAACTGGTGTATCGGTAAACGTAAGAGCATGATGATTTTCCCACTCACTTACATCAACTCCAGGTCTAGGATAAACATAAATATGGTAGTCTTTCAAGAGAATTTCAAAATTCTTCCACTTTTTGAGAGAGCTTAAATTATCAGCACCCATAATAAGCACAAACTCTTTTTCAGGATAACGTTCATGCAAATGCGTAAGTGTATCTATGGTATAAGAAGGCTGTGGCAATTTAAACTCAATGTCACTTACCTTAATTTGAGGAGCATTTTCTGTAGCTAACTTTGCCATCTCCAAACGGTCGTACATATTTGCCAAACCGCTTTTCTGTTTCAACGGATTGTGCGGTGACACGACTAACCAAACCTCTTTTAAACCACTAAATGTTGCCATGTAATTGGCAATAACTAAGTGGCCAATATGAATTGGATTAAAAGAACCGAAGAATAGACCAGTTTTCATTGATTTTTAAACAGCAACCCTTAACTATTAATTCCCAAGAAATCCCCAACTAACTTTTCAGCTTCTTTACAAGCAATTTCTAAATCGTGATTTTTGAGTATGACATCAAATTTATCTGCATATAACAGCTCCTTTTCAGCTTTGATAAATCGCTCTTGCAATTTTTCTGCGCTATCTGTTCCACGACCAGTTAAACGTTCTTTTAGCACTTCTAAAGATGGTGGTTGTACAAAAATCGCCAAAGCATCATCCTCATATTTACGTTTTAAACGTAAACCACCTTCTACGTCAATATCAAAAATTACATGCTTACCTTCATTCCAAATCCGCTCAATCTCCGAACGGAGTGTGCCATAAAAAGTACCACTATACACTTCCTCAAATTCTACAAACTCCTGACGAGCAACTTTATGTAAGAAGTCTTCTTTACTGATAAAATAATAATCGTCTTTGTGCTTTTCGCTGCCTCTAGAATCACGTGTAGTAGCTGAGATTGAAAAACTTAATTGTGGAAATTTCTTCAATAAGTGTCTAACAATGGTAGTTTTACCAGCTCCTGATGGTGCAGAAAATATAATGAGTTTGCCTTGTTTCATTTTAATTGGAATGTTGAAAAGTTAGAAAGTTGGAACGTTAAACATTTCAACCTTACAACTTTACAATACATTTAATAACTGTTCTTTAATTTTTTCTAATTCTTCTTTCATGCCCACCACCAACTGCTGTATATGTGCATCATTAGCTTTTGCGCCCATGGTATTAATTTCTCTACCTATTTCTTGAGAAATAAAACCAAGCTTTTTACCATTGGCATCTTTACTTTTTAAAGTTGCCATAAAGTAATCACAATGACTTTTTAAACGAGTTTTTTCTTCTGTAATATCTAATTTATCAATGTAATAAATCAATTCTTGCTCTAAACGGTTTTGGTCGTAATTTACTTTACCAACTGTTTCCTCTAAAAATTGAGTAAGTCTAGCTTTAACCTGCGGAACTCTTAGCGGAGCGAGTTTATCTATTTCTGCAAAAAAATCAAGTATATTTTGAATGCGAAGCTCTAAATCGGTTCTTAAAACAGATCCTTCATCTTCTCTAAACTGGTTAAAGTTTGCTAAAGCTTTTAAAAAGGTTTGATGTAAAATCTCCCAATCGCTTTCACCAATTTCTTCTTCGGTATAGGTAATTACTTCTGGAAAATTTAAAGCTGTTTGCAAAAGATTAGCCGAATTAGCACCTAATGAAGCGTTAATTTCTTCTAATTGTTTATAATATCGAGTTAATAAAGCAGTGTTAATGGTAGCACCTTTTTGATTATCGTCACTACGCTCAATGTTTATGGAAACATTTACTTTTCCGCGTTCTATATCTTTGCTGCAGGTATTGCGCAACAAAAGTTCTTTATCTGAGTATGCTCTGGGTAATTTTAAATTTAACTCTAAAAACTTAGAGTTTAAAGATTTTATCTCTACTGCAAACTTTACGTTTTCATGATCTGTAGAGGCCAAGCCAAAGCCTGTCATTGATTTTATCATGTGCAAAGATAGTAAAAAGTATAAAGTTTTGACTTCAACAAATAGCAATTGAACAATCTAGCAATACCTTAGCTATATTTTAAGATAGCCTCTTCCATTAAGGTGTATACTTTTTGTTTCAACATGGTTAAATCTTCTAATTGTAATCCTTTTACATCCACAGGAGTGATAAAAACGGTAGTTAATACACCTGGATGTGCTTTTAAAGGGTGAACTCTTGGTAATAATTCTCTATTATTAATCATTACAAAAGGCATCAATGGTGTTTGTGTTTCGATAGCAATTTTAAAAGCACCATCGTAAAACTCACTAAGCGGAGTATCACTTTTATTCATTGTTCCCTCTGGAAATATAAGAATTGATTGTCCATTCGCAATATCGCGTTTTAGTGAAGCCACAGATCGCTCTCTGCTTTCCTTACTACTACGATCTATCATTACTACTATCCGCTTATAAATCCATCCAAAAACAGGAACTTTAGCCATTTCTATCTTCCCCAATGGGCTAAAATATTGAGGTATACTAATGCAAACTGCAATTGCATCTAAATAAGAACCATGATTACCAACATATATATGAGGTACTTTGCGATTAATTAAATGTTTGTTGGTGGTTTTAATCCAAAAGAAAGTAGTTATACTAAATGCCCATGCCCAGCAACGTAAAAAAAACATACTAACTCGTTTACCTGTTGCCGGAGCTAAGAGTGTAGTGGCTAACAGCACAAAAGGTAATGCAATGAACATCAATAGGATAAAAATTAATGCAGCATAGCATAAATATAAAGCAGATAAAACTTTACCCATTTATTAACGTTTTTTAACTTAAAGGATTAACAAACAATCCTTAAGTTTACAAAATAAAATTAACTCTATAATGAGATTGGCTAGGTTATCTTTCTTCAGTACGCTATTTCTATTCATTCTTTCGTCTGCATCTACTTTTGCTCAACAAGAATTCATGCTGAATGGCGTATTGCTTGAGAATGGAACAAAAATTCGAATAGCCTTAGGGGAAATTAGCAATAAACGTAATCATTATAGTGTGGGAAGCAATGACATGGGCTTGTTTCAAATTAGAGCAGTTGTTGGTGATACGTTGGAAATTATCAAAAGAGGATTTAATGATGTTCAAGTTGTAGTTGCTACTACAAAAGATCTGGTAATTACATTAAATAGGGGAACTACGTTAAACGAGGTGGTAATTAACGGACAAAGTAAAAAGCAAGCGTTGGATGCTATTAAAAATGATTTTAAGAACAAAGGCTCTTTTTATGGCGGTAAACCACCCCTTCTGTCGTTCATATTTTCGCCTTTAACAGCGATTTATGAGCTTTTTGGACGAACACCGAATAATGCCCGAAGATTTAACAACATGTATGTTTCCGAACTTCAAAACAACCAAGTAGATCTACTATTTAATAAATCTACTATTAATAAGAATACTGGTTTAGAAGGAAAGGAATTAGAGAATTTCATGGTTAATTATCGACCAGATTACGAAAAGGCAAAAAACTGGACAGTTTATGATGCCACAAAGTGGATTAAGGATTCTTACAAGAAATATACGGATACGTTAACTAAGCCGGTTAAATAGCCAACGATTCACACGCTTTTTCTGCAGCTAATTTCTCTGCATTTTTCTTGTTATAATCTCTGCCAATACCATGATTTTCACTGTCGATAATGGCATGAATTGTAAATAATTTGGCACTTTCTCCTTCACCATTTTCTACCATATCGAAAGATATATCTTTACCATGACGTTGGCACCATTCAATTAATTTACTCTTGAAATTCGTTTCCGTCATTTCTAATGTATGCACATCAATATATGGCTTAACAATACGTTTAAGTAGTAAGTTTTTGGTAAAATTATATCCTTTGTCTAAATAAACAGCGCCAATTAATGCCTCGAAAGCATCTCCTAACATAGAATGATGCTTAGATTGCACGTTTACTGTTTTCTGATCAAAAACAATTAGTTGATCAAAGCCCATTTTACGAGCAAGTTGATTTAGATTGGCTCTATTTACAATTTTAGAGCGCATTTCGGTTAAAAAGCCTTCTTCTTTATATGGATAAATTTTGAAAAGAAGTTCCGCAATAACAGCGCCTAAAATGGCATCGCCTAAGAATTCTAAACGCTCATTACTACTTCTACTGCCATTTTTTAAAACTTTAGCAACCGAACGATGCCTAAAAGCCATTTTATACAAAGTGACATTTCCAGGGATAAATCCTAAAATGTTTTTAAGTTTTTTTACAAACTCTTTGTCGGGCGATAAATAAACTTTATATAGATTGAAAAATGGCATTAAATCTTATAACAAAAAATTAAAAGTTAGCTGTGTAAAGTATAAATATACAATACAAATAATCAACAAAGATATTTTCGTAGGTTAACCTTCGTATTTTTTGAAAATGACAGATGCATTATGACCACCGAAGCCAAAGGTATTACTTTGTGCAGCACGAATAGTACGCTTTTGAGCTTTGTTAAACGTAAAGTTTAATTTCGGATCAAACTCAGGGTCATCTGTAAAATGGTTAATTGTTGGAGGAACAATATCATTTTTTACAGCTAAAATAGTTGCAATTGCCTCAATAGCACCCGCTGCACCTAATAAATGTCCTGTCATGGATTTAGTAGAACTTATGTTCAATTTATAGGCGTCTTCACCAAATAAATCTACAATCGCTCTGCTTTCACTTACATC
>NZ_JBAZRL010000016.1:53702-62131 GCF_041662865.1 Pedobacter sp. | reverse complement strand
TGCTACTAGCATCTTTTAGATCATAAACAAATTCAATGTACTTCTCTGCACTATAATTAGCGCGCATACTAATGCTATTGCCATTTTTAGTGCTGGTGAAATAAAGATTATTGGTGTTTACAATTTTACCATCTATGTTAATATTTAAGCCAAATTTATTTTCAGTTCCATCAAATAAAACAACTGGTTTTCCATTATATGTCTTTTCGTTTTTGACTTCAACGCTCTTAATCTTACCTCCAACATTGGTAAAGGTTAACTTGATTAGTTGGTTTTCTAAAATAGTTGTCGCTTCAGTTCCGTTAAGATTTGCACCGAAAGGACCGTTAGAAATTGCTGTATCTTGTTTTGCAATACTATTTGGTGTTACCGCAGGTGTCGGGGTTGAAGCTTTGCTAGCTCCAACTTTTTTTAGTGAATCAGCAGTAATTCTTTCTTTTTCTTTCTTAATATCCGCCTCGCTAGGTTTCATAAAGAAAACAGCTGCTCCTAAAATCACCATGATCAGGAACAGGCCTGTAAATGTATTTCTATCCATTATTATATTTTAAACGCGTTTATTTGATCTTTTTTTTCGCATACTCCATTGCAGCGGCAACAAATTTAACAAAAAGTGGGTGAGGATTAGCAACTGTTGATTTTAATTCTGGGTGAAACTGTCCCCCAACAAAAAATGGATGATTTTTTAACTCAACAATTTCTACTAAATTACTGTCTGGATTAACACCAGATGCAATCATTCCAGCATCTTCATATTGTTTTAAATAGGCGCTGTTAAACTCATAGCGATGTCTGTGCCTTTCAGAAATATGTTGTTTCCCATAAGCTGCATATGCTTTTGTTCCTCTTTTAATATCACAAGGGTAGGCACCTAAACGCATAGTTCCGCCTTTTGTTGTGATATTTTTTTGTTCTTCCATCATGTTAATTACTTGATGTTCTGAATTTTCATCTATTTCTGTAGTATTTGCATTTTTAAGGCCTAAAACGTTTCTGCCAAATTCAATTACTGCACATTGCATTCCTAGGCAAATGCCGAAGAAAGGAATTTCATTTTCCCTTACAAACTTAATAGCTTCAATTTTTCCTTCAATACCTCTACTTCCAAAACCTGGAGCCACTAATACACCTTGCAAATGACTTAATTTTTCTGCTACATTATCCGGATAGATGCTTTCTGAAGGAATATATTCAACGCGTACTTTGCATTCGTTTTTCGCACCTGCGTGGATAAAAGCTTCTGATATAGACTTATAGGCGTCTGGTAATTCAACATATTTACCAACTAACCCAATTCTCACATCGGCAGTTGGGTTTTTTAAACGTCCTAAGAAGTCTTTCCAGCTTTCCATGTCCGGTTCGTTTTTAGCAGGAAGTTTTAATTTACTTAAAACTGTTTTGTCTAGTTGCTCCTTCATCATCAATAATGGAACGCTATAAATAGAAGAGGCATCAATCGATTCGATTACTGCATTTACATTCACATTACAGAACAAAGCAATTTTTTTGCGAATATCAGCACTGATATGATGTTCGGTACGACATACCAAAATATCTGGTTGGATTCCATACTCTAACAATGCTTTAACGGAGTGCTGAGTTGGTTTAGTTTTTAACTCGCCAGCAGCAGCTAAGAAAGGAATTAAGGTTAAATGGATTACAATTGCATTTGAAGAACCTTCTTCCCATTTAAATTGGCGCACTGCCTCAATAAAAGGCAATGATTCGATATCTCCAACAGTACCACCTAATTCAGTAATTACAATGTCATAGTTGCCGGTTTCACCGAGGATACGCATGTTGCGCTTAATTTCGTCGGTAATGTGAGGGACAACCTGCACAGTTTTACCTAAATAATCTCCTTGTCTTTCTTTATTAATTACATTTTGGTAAATACGACCCGTAGTAATGTTATTTGCCTGCGAAGTTGAAGTATTTAAAAATCTTTCGTAGTGACCAAGATCTAAATCTGTTTCTGCGCCATCTTCTGTAACATAGCATTCACCATGTTCGTATGGGTTCAGTGTTCCTGGATCGATATTGATATAAGGATCAAATTTTTGGATGGTTACACGGTAACCTCTAGCTTGTAAAAGTTTGGCTAATGAAGCGGAAATGATGCCCTTACCTAATGAGGAAGTAACACCGCCCGTAACAAAAATATACTTAGTCATGTTTGTGAGTTTGTGAAATTAAGCGGGCTTTATGGCCTTTTTAATTGTTTTTGTACGGGATACAAAGCTACACAAAAATCTGATTTGAGTGACTAAATGTTTAAATAAATTATTTAGTTGATAGTGAGCGATTAATCGGAAAAGTGGTCAAAAAAAATGTCCAGACTTAGCTGGACATTTTAATTAGAATAGTTTTTTACTATTTTTCTATCATTTTATAATAGCGTACATAGTCAACTTCCATTTTTTGAGGGAAGATAGTGTCGTCAATTCCTTGAGCGCCACCCCAATCACCACCAATGGCTAAATTTAACAACAAGTGAAATCTTTTATCGAAAGGCCAAACTTTGTAACCAGTACCTTCGTTAGCAAATTCGAATACCATTACATCATCATAATAGCCACGAACAGCATAAGGAGTCCAATCTACTCTGTATTTATGGAATGCTGTGCTTGCATCAGGAATAGTTTTTGTACTTGTTTTTTGGGTATTGATTTTAAAATAATAGGCTTCTGTATGCGTTGTGAAATGCACATTATTTTGATCGTAACCAACATGTTCCATAATATCTATTTCGCCAGATTTAGGCCAATCTCCATAGGCTCTATCGGTAGGTAACATCCAAATTGCAGGCCAAGTACCTTTTCCAGTTGGTAATTTTGCGCTAACTTCAATTCTTCCATACAATACATCTAACTTATTTCTGGTAACTAAACGAGCTGAAGTATAAGCCATACCATTCATACTTTCTTTTTTGGCGGTAATACTAAGTTTTCCATCGGCTACGCTAGCATTAGCTAATGAATTTGTATAATATTCTTTCTCGTTATTTCCCCAGCCAGAGCCACCAAGATCATAATCCCATTTTGCAGTTGCAGGCAAACCAGTATAATCAAATTCATCCGCCCAAAACGGTGTAGTTTCAAAAGTCCAATTTTTATCTACAACAACAACAGGAGCTGGAGGAATAATAATTGGTTCTTCTACTTGTTTACCAGAAGAGCAAGATTGACAAGAAAATATGGAGCCGGCCGAGAGCGCAATTAAGAAATATGCATTTTTAATTTTTCTATAAGTCATAGCAGATTAGTTTATAAAGCCTGATTTTTCAACCAGGCTTTTTTGTTTCTATTTAAATTCGAAATCGTCAATATAGAAAATTCCTGGATTTGGATGACCTTCACCGCCTAATTGTACTACAATCTTATCGTACAAAGTTTCTGAAGCCCAACCAGAATAATCGAACTCTAATTGAACCCAAGTATTGTATTGAACCGGGGTAATTGTTTTTACAACCTCTAACTGAGTTGTCCATGCATTGCCACCCAATAATGAGTTTTGCAATTTAATAGAAACTGTTGAGCCAACTTTTGTAAAATCATTTCCTCCAGGGAAAAATACTTTTAATTTGATTTTATTTTTTGTGGTTAAATCGAAACGATAAGGCATGGTAACATTTAAGTTTCCATACTGACCATCAGACCCTGTTCTTTTTTCGTAATAACCAACTTTAGCAGACGTATTTACTGGGAATTTTGATGGATTATCGTAAGATCTTGTGTAATCCATGTTCTCTGCATTCCAAGTAATTGCTGAAGTGTTTTGGAAATCATCAGTAAGATTAGCTGCCTGCATTGGCTTTTGGACAGGTGGTACAACCGGTCTTACATACCCTTTTCTAATCAATTTCAAATACCAAGCGTTACCTGCATTCGATTTGTCTAAACATCTCAACCACATTTCATCATCTGTAAGTGAAAGAATTTGATATTGAGATACACCTAAATAATAAGCTATAAAGCCATTATTGCTTATAGTAATATACTTAATACCGTTTACTGTAGTAACCAACCAAGTTAAATTGGTAGCAGGCGTGTAGTTTACCGTTGGATCATCACTACCAGTAGGTCCACCAATACCTGGGGCATTAGATGCATTGGCAAAAGTAGTTCCATGATTAGCATATGTGTATTTCAATGCATTCATGTTAAATGTCATCTCGTCATCGTAAAACCCATTACTTGCTTTCTCATTTGGACCTGCTTGATACCAGTCTGGGAATTGAGAACCAATAGGGCCAACACCTAAATGACCTTGTTGTGTTTGATCAATTACCCATGTTTTACCTGTTAAGTTAGATAAACCTCCAGAAAGAGTTGTAAATGCAGGATCGTTTAACATACTTGGATTGGTGTTTGCAATTGTCACAACTTTAGTTGTTGATACGGCACCACCTGCTGCTAGCACAGTCAATTTAACAGTATAAGTTCCAGCTAAAGGAAAAGCACCTTGAGCACTTTTTCCATCTGCAGATGTTCCGTTTCCAAAATCCCAATGTGTATTGATGCCATTATAAGTGCTTGAAAAGTTTATAATATTTGGATTTGCTGTTGTCGGCGTTGCAGTAAACTGAATTTCTGCTGCCGTTGGTGGCGTACCTAACTCTCCTGTAACTTCGTCTTTCTGACAAGCTCCAAGTGTAGTTAACATCATTCCGAAACTAATCCAGAGTGAAGTTTTTAATGAATTTCTAAATATTTTCATTTTCCTGATAATTAATTGTAATGTGGATTTTGTTTAATAATACCATTGGTCAATTCGATTTCAGCAGCTGGAATTGGGAGGTATTCGCTTCTTCCTACTGTAAACCCTACTGGACCTAAAACTGCAGCTGCTTTACCAGTACGTACTAAATCAAAGAAACGATGACCTTCTGTAGCTAATTCCAATCTACGTTCATTATAAATATTATCCAATGTAACGGCAACAGAACCTAAACCTACTCTTCCTCTAACTGCATCTAATAATTCTTTAGCTCTTGTAGGATTTGAACCTGTTTTAACCAAAGCTTCGGCTTGCATTAAATACGTATCAGCTAATCTGATTTCAATTTCATTAATTGGCCAGTTTTGCTCAGCGACTCCACTAGCAGAACGATAGGCTTTTAATGGCGCATATTTCTTAATAAAATAATCTGTGTTTTGATAACGAGCATTATAAGTTGCACCTGCAGCTTTTAATGCAGCACCATCTATAATAGTAGCAGCGAAACGCGGATCAGTTTTTAATGCGTTAACTAAGTCTAATGTTACAGGGCAAAATCCCCAGCCGGCAGAGTAAGTATCACCAACAAAGCTATCCATTCCAATAAATTGGGTGCCAACGTTACCTTCGCCACCATTTATCCATCCCCAATCTGTCCATGCTGCATTGCTTGAGTGTGGGATTTCTAATATAGACTCTGAGTTAAATTTATTTGCTGGATTAAAAATGTCAGCATAATTTGGTAATAAAGCATAGCCATATATATTTCCAACTTTGTTAATATCTTCAAATAGAGTAATAGCCTCTGCTAATTTTGCATTATCATTTTGATATAATAATACTTTACCAAGCTGAGCTTTAGCAGCACCTTGAGAAATCCTACCTTTTTCTGTAGAAGAGATAGTAGGAGGTAGGCCAGGAATGGATTCTCTCAAATCTTTCTCTATTTGTGCATAAATTGCTGCTGGAGCAGATTGTGCTTGAGTATATAATTCGCTCGTTTCCAAGACTTTTGTAATCAATGGTACATTACCAAAAAATCTAACGAGGTCAAAATAATAATAAGCTCTTAAGAATTTCACCTCTGCAACAACTCTTGTTTTAAAAGCAGCACTTAGATTAGTAGATTTATCTATTTTGCTTAGAATTAAGTTTGCACGATTAATACCACTGTAATTTTTAGACCATAATCCTACTTGTGGGCCAAGTCTAGAATTCATGTTGAAATTATCATAGGCAACCCAGTTTGGTTGATCGGAGGCATTACTGCCACCAGCCCAACAATCATCTGAAGCCGCACTTAATAAAGGCATTTTCATGGTATAACCACCAGTGGTTCCCCATTGCATTACATCGTAAGTAGCAATAACGCCCTGCATTACTTCTGTTTCATTTTTATAGAAGTTATCTTCCAATGCTGTGCCCCTTGGAGCAATTTCCAGGTAATCCTTTTTGCAGGATATACCTAGTAGCATGATCGCGATAACAGCGATTACATATTTTGAATAGTTATATTTTTTCATGATAAATTTATTAAAAGCCAAAATTAATACCTGCGTAGAACGTTCTCGCTTGTGGATAGTAACCACGATCTACACCAAAACTTCCACCACCAATTTCTGGATCATAACCAGTATATTTTGTTAACGTAACTAGGTTATTTGCCATTAAGTAAATTCTTACTTTATTTAAACCTGCTTTGCCAGATAGTTTGTTTGGTAATGTATAACCAATTTGTAAAGTCTTAAGTCTGAAATAAGAACCATCTTCTAAGAAGAAGCTAGATACACGACTATAATTTTGGTTATCATCCTGTAAAGTTAATCTAGGAGTATTGTTAGTTGTTCCTTCTCCTGTCCATCTATCTAAAATAGCAGTCGTATAGTTAGATGTTGGTAAATCAAATCTTCTTAGGCCATTAAAAATTAGATTACCAGTTACACCTTGACCTAAAACATATAAATCAAATCCTTTATAAGCAATGTTAAAAGTTAAACCGTAAGTGAAATCAGGAAGTGAATTTCCTAAAATTTGTCTATCATTATCATTAATTACACCATCATTGTTTAGATCGATAAATTTAATATCTCCTGGTTTTGCATTAGGTTGGATTTGAGTACCTCCGGCATTTTTATAATTGGCAATTTCTGTAGCATTCTGGAATAATCCATCAGATACGTAACCATAAAATGCTTGGAATGAAGAACCAACTTGAGTACGTGTAACCGTCAAGTTTTGAGGAGTGATGCCTTGTCCATTAATGAATGTTTTATCATCTCCAAGAAAATCGGTTGTATTTTTAATAAAACTACCATTAGCATTAACACTATAGGTAAATTGTCCAACTTTTCCTTTATAACCTAACTCAAAATCAAAACCTTTGTTTGAGTTGTCTGCAACATTACCAATCGGACCATTATTACCTACGTAAGATGGAACGACAATTGATTGAAGCATGCCATAAGTCTTTTTATGGAAATAATCTGCAGTTAAGGTTAATTTACTATTGAAGAAAGATAAATCAACACCAAAATCTAAAATCGAAGTTTCTTCCCATTTCAAGTCTGGATTAGACAATGCATTAGGACTTACACCATTAATTAGGTTATTTCCTCCAAAGGTGTAATTTCTGCCACCACTAACGGTAGCAATGTATAAGTTATCATTGATTTGGTTGTTACCAAGAATACCATATGAACCTCTAAATTTTAACTGGTTTACGATATTGTTCTGAGGGAAGAAATCTTCTTTTGATGCAACCCAACCTACTGACGCTGAAGGAAAATAGCCATATTTATTGTTTGGACCGAATTTAGAAGAACCGTCTCTTCTTGTGATTGCAGTCAATAAATATTTCTCTTTGTAATCGTAAGTTATACGAGCAAATATAGAAGTGAGTGTATTCAAATATTCACCGCCATAAAAGACATCATTAGCACGGGTAACAGGGAATTGGAGAGAAGCATCTTTGATATTATCTACAGGAATACCCTCTTTTGTTCCACCCTGTGTTTCTCCTTTGTTTTTTTGGAAAGAATAACCACCCAAAACTGAGAAGTTATGATCACCAATTTTTTTCGAATAATTTGCAGTATAATCAATAATGTAGGCTAATCCTCTATTACTGTTTTTGTTATAAGATGTAATAGTTGATTGGTTAATTGAATTCAAATAATTTATTGGTGTAAAACCTTCGCTGCCCCAGAATGCTAAATCAGCACCAGCTGAACTACGTAATTTAAAACCTTTGATTACTTCTACTTCAACGAAACCATTTGCCACAACTTTATCGGACCAACCATTTCCTTGAGCTACAGCGAGTGCTGCAATTGGGTTTAAAACTTCTGATTGTGCATATTGTGAGATGCCATATGGGAAACCTTGAGCATTTCTTACAACTGGATTATTGTTGTATGGTGCTGCATTATATTTTAAAGGATCAGTTTCAACTAATGGAGTAATTGGATCTATATTAATTGCTCTACTTAATGGAGAACCATATTCAGAGTTTGTACTTACACCTATCGAATTATTTCTTGCATAAGAAATTGTAGTTCCCAGTTTAATAGATTTTGCGATATTATGGTCAGCACTAAAACGAGCAGTAAATCTTTTGTAAACAGAATTTTTACTTGCTACAATACCTTCTTGATCAAAGTATCCAAATGATCCATAATAGGTTGATTTTGCATTGCCACCGCTAATATTAA
>NZ_JBAZRL010000016.1:14803-53692 GCF_041662865.1 Pedobacter sp. | reverse complement strand
TGGTTTTGTAACATTGCACTGTTGTTAAATACTGCAGCCTGCCAATCTGTACCTACACCTAATGCAGATGGATTAGGAAACCGAGGAACTGCCACTGGATTTGCTGCCAATTGTGCTTCATTATATAAGGTAGCATATTGAGTTGAATTTAGCAGATCTAACTTTCTAGCTGGTGCCTGGGTACCTACATACCCATTATAGTTTACTCGAACGGATCCGTTTGTTTGACTTCCTTTTTTAGTAGTAATTAAAATTACACCATTGGCCGCTTGTGTACCATAAATTGCAGCAGAAGCATCTTTTAAAACCTCTATCGAAGAAATGTCTGATTGGTTTAAATAGTCAATACCACCAAAAATTACATTTCCATCTACCACATAAAGTGGATCACTTGCGGTAAGGTTAGTTTTACCTCTAATTAATACATTGGCACCCTCACCTGGCTGACCGGAATTAGTTGTAATTGTTATACCTGAAGTGCGACCTTGTAACGACTGTTCAATACGTGTAACTGGCTTGTTTTCTAAGTCTTCTGAGCTAACTCGAGAAATGGATCCTGTAACAACGCTCTTTTTTTGAGTGCCATAACCTATTACAACAACCTCCTCTAATTCACTTTGCGAATCTGTCATTGCAATAGTAATTGGTTGTGAGTTATTTACTACAAACGTTTGCGTAGCCATACCAATTTGAGAAAATTCAAGAATAGAACCTGGTTTAGGAACTTTAATTCTAAATACACCATCTGCGCCAGTGGCCACACCAGTGTTTGTACCCTGAATTTTTACAGACACCCCGGGTAGAGGTAACCCATCACTTTTGGAGGTTACTTTTCCTGACACATCAATTTCCTGTGCTCGGAGGCTCAGCGAAAAAAATAGGGAAAAGATCAAAAGAATGAACGTAGATTTTCCTTTCATAACAAATAATTTAAGTTTATATTTTGGTTAGTTCTATTTGCTGATCTCAGGAGTAATTCCGTTAATTCTAGCAAACGTCTTGTAACAAATATATAGCGTTAATTACCCATTAATGAAAAATCAACCCACAACAATACCCATACAAGAGGGACTTTTTTCTTTAAAATTAATATGAAAACGCATTATTGAACTACAACATTGATAAATTTAGTATCTTGAACAATAATTACCTGTAATTAACCATAACCAAATATTTACGTATTAAGCCTTGATAAGATGAGATATTTTTTTTTGCTCTTTTTGATGGTATTCTTGCCTCAATTTTATTTAAAGGCACAAGATCCAATCGGTTTACCACAGGTTAGTAGTTATACTAGCTTAGAGTATAAAGGTGGAACTCAAAATTGGGGAATCGGTCAAGATCAAAATGGAATTCTATACTTTGCAAATAACGAAGGCCTGTTGACCTATAATGGTGCTTATTGGAAAATCTATCCCACTCCAAATAAAACAATTATCAGATCGGTTAAAATTGATGTTAGTGGTAAGATTTATATTGGAGGCCAAGATGAAATTGGATATTTCTCTCCAAATGAATATGGCATATTAACTTACCATTCTTTAAAGCACTTAATTCCAACTAAAGATAGACAGTTTGCAGATGTATGGGACATTGTGTTTAATGGTAAGGAAATTTATTTCAGAACAGTTAATAAAATAATTCGCTTCGTCAATAATAAAGTTGATGTTTATCCTACCCCAATTGCTTGGGTTTACATGGGAAAAGTGGAGAATAAAGTGTATGCTCAAGAAATTAATATTGGTCTAAAGGTTTTCAATGCTGGCAAATGGGATGTCATTTGTGATGATAAAAGAATTATAAGTGGAAACGTTACTGCAGTTTTACCGTACAATGGAGATACGTTATTAATTACTACATTAAATGATGGTCTTTTTCTCTTGAAAGGTAAAGAATTAATTAATAAAAAAACCGCGGAGGATAAAATTTTTTATAACGATAGGATTAACGGTGCAATCCAAATTAATAAGGATTTATACGCATTAGGAACTACTTCTTCAGGATTACTAATTATTAATCGCAAAGGGGTTTTGGTAAGACAGTTTTCCTACACTGAAGGATTATACAATAGTAATATCAGAAATATATTACTAGATCAACATCAAAATCTATGGCTAGGTCTTGATGATGGTATTTCATTTATTGCTTTTAATAGTGCAATTAAACACATTTATCCCGATAGGAAAAGGCAAGTTTCTAGTTATGCAAGTAGAATTTTTGATAATAAACTTTATGTAGGGACGTCAAATGGTGTTTTTTCTGCTCCATTAAATACTAAACAAGAAGATTTGAGTAATTCTCAGTCTCAATTCTCTGAGGTGATTAACACTAAAGGACAAACTTGGGGATTGGCAGAAATAAATAAACATCTTTTATTAGCAAATGAAGACGGAACTTCAGTAATTGATGGTAATAATGTTAAACAATTATATAAAGGTTTGGGTACTTGGTTGTTTTCTCCAATAGCCAAAGGAAATAATAACGTTATCGCAGGAACTTATACCGGACTTCAATACATTAGTTTTAAGGACAATGAGTTTAGTAATAGAGGAACAATAGCTGCATTAAATGAACCATTAAGGTTTATGGCTGTAGATGAAAAATTAAATTGTATTTGGGCTTCACATCCTTATCGAGGCATTTTTAAAATAGATTTATCGCCTGATAAGCAAAAGATGATTAAAACAACGTTGCTAACACAAAAAGATGGTCTTCCATTTACTTTGTACAATTACATATTTAAGGTAAAAAATCGAATAGTTGCTGCAACAGCAGATGGGATTTATGAATACGATTCTGTCAAGAAAAGATTTAAACCAAGTCAATTTTTTAGACCAATTTTTAAAAAACTTTCTATTCAATATTTAACTGAAGATCCAGACGGAAATATCTGGTTTGTTACCACAAAGAAAGTAGGAGTGGTTGATTTTAATAAAAACCGAAATAGCAACTTTACTATTGTTGAATTTCCTGAATTAACCTCTAAAATTGTTGCAGGGTTTGAGAATATTTACCCTTATAATGATAGAAATATATTTATAGGAGCAAATAAAGGCTTAATCCACATAGACTATAGAAAATATGCCGCCAACATTTTTAAACCAAATGTATTGTTAGGTCAAATTCGTATTGCAGGAAAAACTGATAGCGTTTTTTTTGGTGGATATTTTGGCGGAGAAAGAAAGGCAAAACAAAAATTATCTTTTGAATACAACTCTCTTCATTTCGAATACGCATCGACTTTATTTGAACAAAAAGAGAATATAGAGTTTAGTTATAAACTACAAGGATATGATGATGATTGGTCTGCTTGGAGTAGTAAAAGTGAAAAAGACTATACGAATTTGGCCCATGGTAAATATGTTTTTTTAGTAAAAGCTAGAAATAATTTAGGTAATGAATCTAAATCGATAGGTTATGCATTTACGATCTCACCAGCGTGGTATAGAAGTAACGTTGCCTATGTTTTTTACTTTGTGCTATTTATTTATATGTTGTATTTATTGATTAAAGTTCAAGAAAAAGAACATAAAAAACAGCAAGATAATTTAAGACAAAAACACCAATTAGAGATAGAAAGAAACGAACAGCAAATTACTAAACTTCAAAAGAAACAGCTAGAAGCAGATGTAGAGTTTAAAAATAAAGAATTGGCAACTACTACAATGCACTTGGTTCAACGGGGTAAATTATTATCTAAAATAGGAGATGAGCTTTTGCCATTAGTGCAGCAAACCACAAGCAAAGACACCGCTAATGACTTGAAAAAAGTAATTAGGTTATTAAACGAAGCTAAAAAATTGGATAACGATTGGGAGCAATTCTCCATACATTTTGATCATGTACATGCAAATTTCCTAAGCAATTTAAAGGAAAAATATCCAAATCTTAGTCCTAGTGATTTAAAACTTTGTGCTTATTTAAAACTCAATTTATCTTCAAAAGAAATCTCTCAACTATTAAATATAACACCTAGAGCTGTGGAAGTAAGTAGATATAGATTAAGGAAAAAATTGAATTTAAAGCCAGAAGTAAACCTATTCGACTTCCTTTTAAATACTTCTCCAAAAAACACTTAGCAACACTTATAATAGATTTTTACTTTTTGCTCTTTTGCAGACCAAGCAATGTATATTTTAATGTCTTTACCTAAGCGATAATCGAAACCATTTAATTTACTTGCTTTTAACTCTTCGTAAAAAACTTTATCTGGCGTATTGTTGTCAGGTTTTTCTTGATCAGTTATGGCTGGTATTAAGAAATGCTCTTCCTCAAAAAAGAAGTTAACCTCATCATTTAAAAATTTGATTTTCTCTTCCTCTTTTTTTAAATCAGCGCTAGCTAAATAACTTTTAAGTAATTCTTCAGCTTTAATTTCCTTTTTATAAACCTGCACACCTTTATAGCTTGTAATTGTAAACAACAGGCTCATGTTTTTAGATTCAGTTCCTTTTAAAGAAATTTTAAAAGTATCAAGTTGTACAGTGTCTGTAAATGCTTGCAACGCAGTTTTTTCTACATTTTCAGCTGCTTTTTTCTCATTTTTCGAAGTGCAAGAACTAATTATAAATGCAATAAATAGAATGGATAAAGGAAAGCGTTTCATAGGGATTCATTTACTTTCGAAGATAAAAAAATATCCTATAAAATTATTTTTTGTAAATCTTCTGGCGTATCAATCGCAATAGTCTCAATGGTAGTTATTTTGGTTTTAATCTGATAACCGTTTTCTAGCCAACGCAATTGCTCTAAACTTTCTGCCAATTCTAAAGATGATGGTAATAATTTAGTGATTTTTAACAGTGTTGTCGCTTTATAACCATAAATACCAATGTGTTTATAAAATTGGTGTGTTGTTGCCCATTTTTCTTTTTCCGCATTGCGAATGAAAGGAATAGGATGCCGACTAAAATAAATAGCTTGTTGATTATCGTTAATTACAACTTTTGGAATATTTGGATTGAAAAGTTCAGCATCCTCACTAATTTCTTTAATCAGCGTTGCTAACTCAACGGTTTCATCATTAAAACATAAACTCAACAAAGAAATTTGTGACGGATCTATAAATGGCTCGTCACCTTGAATATTTATTACTACATCAAATCCTGATAGCTTTTGAACAACTTCAGCACAACGGTCTGTTCCACTTTGATGATTAGGACTAGTTAATATGAAATCACCCCCAAATCGTTTAACTTCTGCTACAATCCGTTCATCATCAGTGGCAACTACTACTTTATCTAAATCAGATTTTAAGGCTTGCTCATAAACTCGCTGTATCATGGTTTTTCCACCAATATCAATTAATGGTTTACCCGGAAATCGGGTAGAAGCAAAACGAGCAGGAATAATACCTAGAAATTTCATAATAGCTAATTATAAAATATAATAGATAAAATAGGAATTAAAAGTATTAAGGCTAATACTACATAAGAAATTGGATGAGCAAAATTAAATGTCCAACCTAAACTTTCAACCTGTTTACGAACTATAAATCTAGAGTCGTTTTTATTGAAATAAAATATCCCAAATTTCCAATTCGACGGATCATCATGCGGAAAGTCTTTCATAATATGGATTTAAAACAATCCGTTAATTTCTGCTTCGATAGATTGAATAACAGTTCCTAAATCTTCTGGATTATTAGTGAAATCAAGTTTATCCTTATCTAAAATTAATAACTTACCTAAATCATACCCTTTAATCCAAGCTTCATATTTTTCGTTTAATTTTGATAAATAATCAATACGAATACTAGCCTCATATTCTCTACCACGACGTTGAATATTATTGACCAAAGTTGGTACAGAAGCTCTTAAATACACCAATAAATCTGGTGGTTTAATAAATGATGTAATATTGCTAAAAATAGCCCTATAATTATCATGATCTCTCGAAGTCATTAATCCCATTTCATGCAAATTTTCGGCAAAAATATGGGCATCTTCATATATCGTACGATCTTGAATTACATTGCGTTTATTACTATCTATCTCTACAATTTGTTGAAAACGACTATTTAAAAAATAGATTTGTAAATTAAAGCTCCAACGTTTCATGTCGCTATAAAAATCTTCCAGATAAGGATTGTTATCAACTGCTTCGTACAGAGCTTCCCATCCGTAACTTTTTGAAAGTAAGCTAGTTAAAGTTGTTTTTCCTGCGCCAATATTTCCAACTATTGCTATGTGCATATTTTATTTAGATATGAGATTTAGATGTAAGACAAGAGTTTAAGATTTTTAAATGAAATCTAAACCACTCATTTCAAATCTATCAATTAAAAACTTTTAAACCCAATTAATTCTCTAACTTCTCTGATAGTTTTTTGTGCGCTTTCTCTTGCTTTTAAAGCACCATGTTTTGCTACCTGGCGAAGATAAGAGGTGTCTGCAGCAATTTCATTAATACGTTCACGCATTGGTGTCGTTGTAATAATCATATCCTCAGCTAATTGCTTTTTGAAATCTCCATAACGAATAGCCATTTTATTGTATTGATCTTCAAAATGAGCTAAAGTATCTTCAGAAGAAACAATTTTCATCAAATCAAATAAATTCTGAATAGCTTCTGGTTTTTCTTGAAACTCTGCGGTTGGACCACTATCCGTAACTGCTCTTGAAACTTTTTTACGAATAATTTCAGGGCTGTCTGATAAATACACTGCATTTCCTTCGCCTTCTGATTTACCCATTTTTCCCTTTCCATCTAAGCCAGGAACTTTTACAAGATTTTTAGAGTAACTAAATGCATAAGGTTCAGGGAAATAATCTTGATTATATAATCTATTAAATCGATTGCCGAATGTACGAGCCATTTCTAAATGCTGCTCTTGGTCTTTACCTACTGGGACTTTTGTAGCTCTATGTATTAAAATATCAGCCGCCATTAAAACTGGATAAGTTAATAACCCTGCATTCACATTATCTGGATTCCCACGAACTTTATCTTTAAAAGATGTACTTCTTTCTAATTCACCCATGTAGGCATTCATATTTAAATACAAATACAATTCTGCAATTTCTGGCACATCAGATTGGATATAAATAGTTGTTTCTTCTGGATCTATCCCACAAGCCAAATATTCTACCAAAACATGTTTCACATTTCCATGTAAATCTGCCGGAGTAGGGTGTGTAGTTAATGAATGCAAATCGGCAATAAAAAAGTAGCAATTGTACTCGTGTTGCATTTGTACAAAGTTTTTTACCGCACCGTAATAATTTCCTATATGTAATTTTCCTGTAGAACGTATTCCGCTTACAACCGTTTCTTTGATCATGCCCCGAAATTAATAAAAAACATAAGAACGGAATTTAAATATTTGACTTTATTGTAATTTTGGTAAAATAATATCATTTAAGACGTTGATTTATAAAATGTTACATAATCATTGACCGTCGCCTGACCGTCCATTCATCGTCGGTTGACCGTCCAAAAGCCTATTTCGACGGTCAACCGACGGTATACCGAGCCTATACCGACGGTCAACTGCCTATTTTTAATTCTTAAATTGAGAAATAGATTGCTGTAATTTGTATTTTTGATTTCGATGATTAAACTATTCCGAAAAATACATTACATATACTCTGTATTTAGCATTGTTTTTTTCTTTATTCTTTTCCGACCACTTTATTATCTAGGTACGCGTAATCCTAAATATTATTTATTTTTAAATAAAATTAGAACATTTCACTCTTTTATTTGCACTGCTGTAACCGGTACTTTTTTTAATTTTGAGTTTGAAAAAGAATTAGATAGCAAACAAACGTACATTTATTGTGCAAATCATACTTCTAACTTAGATATTGTTATTTTTTGCGTGTTAGCCAGAGGACGATATCATTTTATGGGCAAAGAAGAATTATTGAAAAATCCTGTATTGGGTATGTTTTTTAAAACAATAGATATACCTGTTTCCAGAGAAAGTAAAATTTCTGCTTTTAGAGCATTTAAAAGAGCTAGTGAAAATTTAGAAAAGGGGATGAGCTTAATTATTTTTCCAGAAGGAAGAATTGATGAGGCATATCCACCAGTTTTACAAGAATTTAAAAATGGCCCTTTTAGGTTAGCCATTGAAAAAAATATACCAATTGTACCCGTAAGCATTATAAATATATGGAAATTGATGTGGGATGATGGAATGAAATATGGTACCAGACCAGGTATTGGAGATATTTATGTACATGAACCCATTTTAACCAGTATATTGGGCATAGAAAACGCTGATGTTTTAAAGGATGAGGTTTTTAAAAAGATTAATAGTAAATTATAATACACATGAAAATAGATAAGCAAACTGTTCATAAAGTTGCTGATTTAGCTAGAATTGCTATAAAAGATAACGAGGTTGATACATTAACCGTAGAAATGAATAAGATACTTACTTTTATGGAAAAGCTTAACGAGTTAGATACTACTGGCGTAAAACCATTGGTATATATGAATGAAGAAGTTAATGTTTGGCGAGAAGATAATGTAAAGCAAGAAATTAGCGTAGCTGATGGATTAAAAAATGCAGCTATACACAATGAAAGTTTCTTCCTAGTGCCGAAAATAATAGAAAAGTAAATCCAACTGTAACATTGCCTAGGCAAAGCTGGTCTAAAAAGAAAAAACAATGAAGAACACACTCATTACCATAAAGGATATAGGTCGTAAATACGTTATCGGTTCAGAAGTTATTCACGCATTAAAGTCTGTTACATTAACCATTGAAAAAGGAGAATTTGTTGCTTTAATGGGCCCTTCAGGTTCTGGTAAATCTACTTTGATGAATATTTTGGGGTGTTTAGATACACCAAGCAAAGGCGATTATATTTTAAACGGGATTAATGTTAGTCATATGACTGATAATGAGTTAGCCGAAGTTCGTAACAAAGAGATTGGTTTCGTTTTTCAAACGTTTAACTTATTACCTCGTTCTACATCTTTAGATAATGTTGCTTTACCATTAATCTACGCAGGTGCAAGTAAAAAAGAACGTGATGAACGTGCTACAAAAGCATTAGAAAATGTAGGCTTAGGTAATCGTGTAACGCACAAGCCAAATGAGCTTTCTGGTGGTCAACGTCAACGTGTAGCTGTTGCAAGAGCATTAATTAACAATCCTTCAATTATATTGGCCGATGAGCCGACAGGTAACTTAGATACCAAAACCTCAATTGAAATTATGGGCTTGCTAGAAGAGATTCATAGTAAAGGTAATACCATCATTTTGGTTACACACGAGGAAGATATCGCACAACATGCACATCGAATTGTGCGTATGCGTGACGGTTTGATTGAGAAAGATTACTTAAATGAAGATATCAAAACAGTTTCACCTCGCTTAACTAATTTAGAAGAAAAAGGTGATGATTTTGAGAAAATAAACTAACTTCTTGTTCCCCTAAAAGGAATCAGGTATCAACTATTAAATTTCCCCTTTAGGGTATGAAAATTTACACTAAAACTGGCGATAAAGGTCAAACTTCATTAATTGGTGGTACTAGAGTACCTAAATATCATGTGCGTATTGAAAGTTATGGTACTGTTGATGAATTAAATTCGTACATCGGTTTAATTATGTGTCAGGATATTGACAACCATCATCAGCAAATATTAAAAGAGATTCAAGATAGGTTATTCACAATTGGTTCATCGTTGGCATCAGATCCTGAACGATCAAAAATGAAAATTCCTGATTTACTTGAAAGTGATATCACACTTTTAGAAAATGAAATGGATACCATGAATGAAGTCTTACCTGAATTGAAACATTTTATCTTGCCAGGAGGAAATACAATTGTATCTTATTGTCATTTAGCACGTTGTGTATGTCGTAGAGCCGAAAGATTAACTGTGCATTTAGCAGCAGAAAGTTTTGTTGACAACAATATTACAATCTATTTGAATAGATTAAGTGATTATTTATTTGTTTTGGCACGTAAACTGAGCGCTGATACTAAAACAGCAGAAAACATCTGGATACCACGAATTTAAATGGTGGAAAAAAATATTTGTTTTGCTCATTTTTTTTAACATACTTTTGCGCTTTCAGAATTAAGAATAAATTAATATTAAGAATATGTATTGGACATTAGAACTCGCATCGCACTTGGAAGACGCTCCATGGCCTGCAACAAAAGACGAATTAATAGATTACGGTATTCGTTCTGGTGCACCTGTTGAGGTGATTGAAAATTTACAAGCCTTAGAAGATGATGGTGAGCCCTACGAAACTATAGAGGAAATCTGGCCTGATTATCCTACAAAAGATGACTTCTTCTTTAATGAAGATGAATATTAAATGATTAAAAGTCTCAAAGAAATTTGGGACTTTTTTATTTTTCAGAACAATTTGGAGTAATTGGTTGTTAATGTTTAAAATCAAATAAAAAGGTATTAAACTTAAAAACAACTAAAAACTAAATCTCATGGGAAATCTACTTTATGTAATTGCAGTAATTTTGGTAATCATCTGGGCAATCAGCTTCATTGGAGGTTACTATACGGGTGGTATCATTCACATTCTATTAGTAATAGCAATCATAGCTATTATTTTAAGAGTAATTAGAGGCGCCGCCTAAAATAAATTGCTATAGTAATGTCGAATTAGCTTTAACAAGGTTTAACCTTGTTAAAGCTTTTTATTTTAGCAAGAAATTTGCTAATTCTAAATCTTCTGGATAAGTAATTTTCAGGTTATTTCTTTCGCCTTCAATCAAATTTATTTTAAAACCAGCCTTTTCAACTACACTAGCATCATCAGTAAACTTTGCTTTATAATGTTGCTGGTATCCCTTTCTGAGTTGACTAATCTCAAATGTTTGCGGCGTTTGTATTAATACAAGTTCATCTCTGTTAATGATCTTGCTTTCCTCGCTGTTTTCTTTCACTCTTCTTACCGAATCGCTTGGCTTAATGCAAGTGATTGCATTTCCCATATCTTCAGCAATTTCATAGGCTTTAGCAATAAGTTTCGAGCTAACCAAAGGTCTAACAGCGTCATGTACGGCTACAATTCCTTCGCCTTTAATCGTCATTAAACCATTTCTCACAGAATGAAATCTTTGTTCCCCACCTCTAATTAATACGTGAGGAATATCGAAATTATATTTTAAGCAAAGCTCTTCCCAATATTGATGAAGGTCGGGATGTAAAACAAGAATAATTTCGGGTTTGAAAGAAGAAGTATAAAAAGCCGATAATGTGTGCATGAGCACGGGCTTATTTTTTAGCAATAAAAACTGTTTAGCAATTGTGTTCTGCATTCTTTTACCAGAACCTCCACCAACAATTATTGCATAGTATTTCATTTTCAGTAGGTAGGTATTAATATAAAGTATTTAGACAAATTTATCTAAATACTTTATATTAAGTGCAAATAGCTATATAATTAGCATTGCATCGCCATAGCTATAAAAGCGATACTTCTCTTTTAACGCTACTTGGTAGGCATTCATTACATTTTCGTAACCTCCAAAAGCACTTACCATCATTAACAAAGTAGATTCTGGTGTGTGGAAATTAGTGATCATGCAGTTTGCAATACTAAAATCATAAGGAGGGAAAATAAATTTACTTGTCCAATCGTTAGCAGGCTTTAATTTTCTTCCAGATGAAACTGCAGATTCTATAGCACGCATTGATGTGGTACCAACTGCGCAAATTCTTCTTTTTTCTTCTAAAGCTTTGTTTACAGTATCAACCGCAGGTTGCTCAATAATAAACTGCTCCGAATCCATTTTATGTTTAGTCAAATCTTCAACCTCAACAGGTCTAAAAGTTCCTAAACCAACGTGTAAAGTAACTTCTGCAAATTCTACACCTTTTAATTCTAAGCGTTTCATTAACTCTCTGCTAAAGTGTAAACCAGCGGTTGGAGCTGCAACAGCACCTTCGTTTTTAGCATAAATTGTTTGATAACGCTCTTTATCTTGAGCAGTAGCTTTACGTTTGATGTATTTTGGAAGTGGTGTTTCTCCTAAAATTTCAACATTTTTTCTGAATTCTTCGTCAGTACCGTCAAATAAGAAACGAATAGTACGACCACGTGACGTTGTATTATCCACAACTTCAGCAACTAATAAATCGTCATCGCCGAAATATAATTTATTTCCAACACGGATTTTACGAGCTGGGTCTACTAAAACATCCCATAAACGTAATTCTTTATTTAATTCGCGTAATAAAAATACTTCGATAGTAGCACCAGTTTTTTCTTTATTGCCGTATAAACGAGCAGGGAAAACTTTTGTGTTGTTAAGGATCATTACATCCTTGTCATCAAAATAGCCTAAAACATCTTTAAAAATTTTATGCTCAATCTTGCCGCTATCTTTGTGCAAAACCATTAAACGGGCTTCGTCTCTATTTTCTGCAGGATTGTTAGCTAGGAGCGATTCAGGTAAATTAAACTTAAATTGAGATAACTTCATGTTTTTTTGATGTAGTAAATTAGGGCGCAAATTTACAAATTATAATTCTGTTTTTTACAATTAATAATTATGAGTGATCGATGCAAAATTATTTTTAATGTATTTTTTATATTATAGTTGAGTAACTGTAACCTTTTTAGGTATTTTTGGTCTAAACGATATGATAATGATATTTAGACTAATTGGCGAAAGTTTCAGGTTTGCTTGGGACGCACTTCGTCAGAATAAACTGAGAACTGCGCTATCTTTATTAGGGATAACAATTGGTATTTTTATCATTATTGCAGTTTCAACTGGTGTTGACACCATGCGCAATAAAATTCAAAGTAGTGTAGATAAATTAGGATCTAACACTTTATTTGTGCAGAAATGGCCATGGATTTTCAGTGGGAATTTTCCTTGGTGGAAATATGTAAATCGTCCAGAACCATCTTTAAGAGATTATTTAGCACTTAAAGATCGTATGGATATGGCGCAAGGAGTTTCTTATGAAGTTTCGGCAAATAGCCGGACGTTAAAATACCGTAGTAATTCTGTTGAAGGAGCAAGTTTAAACGCAGCTTCACAAGAATATGATAAAACTTGGGATTTAGAATTTCAAGATGGAAGATATTTTACAGAAAATGAAAGTAAATCTGGTTCGCCTGTGTGTATAGTCGGAGCCGAAATTGCTGATGGTTTGTTTGATGGTGAAGAACCAGTAGGTAAACAAATTAAGGTAATGGGGCGGAGGGTTACTGTTGTTGGTGTATTTAAAAAAGAAGGCGAAGATATGATGGGTATGTCGCAAGATAAGAATGTACTCATTCCATTAAACTTAGCAAAAGGCATTTTTGATATTAATAACGAAAGATATAATCCTCAAGTTACTGTGAGAGGAAAAGAAAATATAGCATTAGAAGAAGTTGAAGCAGAACTAAAAGGTCAAATGCGTTCTATTCGGCGTTTAAAGCCAGGCCAAGAAGATGATTTTTCTTTAAATAAAACCACCATGCTTTCCAATCAATTAGACATCATGTTTGGTGTAGTAGATATAGCAGGTTTAATTATTGGTGGATTTTCTGTTTTGGTTGGTGGTTTTGGTATCGCCAATATTATGTTTGTTTCTGTAAAAGAACGTACAAATATCATTGGTATCCAAAAATCATTGGGTGCTAAAAACTACTTTATTTTATTACAATTTGTATTTGAAGCAGTAGCTCTATGTTTAATGGGAGGACTTTTAGGATTGGGACTCGTGTATTTACTGACACTTCTATTTACGCATGTCTTTGATGTCGAAGTGATTTTATATCTAAAAAATGTGGCTAAAGGTATTGGATGGTCTGTCGGAATTGGTTTAATTGCAGGTTTTTGGCCAGCGTTTTCTGCTTCAAGATTAGATCCAGTGGAAGCGATAAGATCATAAAAATAAGAATAAAAGAATATTAATTTATATATAAAAAAGGAGCACCAATTTGATGCTCCTTTTTTTTATATTTAAGTAGTAATGAAATTCTAATTTAACAACGCTAATGCAGCTTTAATTCTTCTTAATGCTTCTATTAAGTTTTCATCAGATGCAGCATAAGATAGGCGGATGTAGTTGTTATTTCCAAAAGAATCACCACCAACAGTTGCAACATGACCTACATTTAATAAATATAAAGCTAGATCAGCAGAATCTTTAATTACATTTCCATCGGCATCTTTTTTACCAAAGAATGAACTAATTTCTGGGAAGAAATAAAATGCACCGTCCGGCAAATTTGTTTTTACGCCTGGTATATCGTTTAATAACTCATAAACTAACTGTCTACGTCTAGCAAAAGCTTTTTTCATTTCTAAAACTGTTTCTAATCCTTGCTCGTAAGCTGCAATACCAGCACGTTGAGCAATGGAACAAGTTCCAGAAGTTGTTTGTCCTTGCATTTTGTCATTAGCTGCAGCAATCTCTTTGCTAGCCGCAATATATCCTAATCTCCAACCAGTCATTGCAAAAGCTTTAGAAAAACCATTTACAATAATTACGCGTTCTTTAATGCTATCAAATTGTGCAATCGATTCATGTTGATCAACAAAATTTATATGCTCATAAATTTCGTCCGATAGGATGAAAATGTTTGGATATTTTTCGAAAACTTTAACCAATGCTGCTAATTCTGCTTTGCTATAAACTGACCCAGTTGGATTACAAGGTGATGAAAACATGAAAAGCTTAGTTTTTGGGGTAATTGCAGCCTCTAATTGCTCGGGTGTAATTTTGAAATCGCTCTCAATGTTAGTATCTATAAAAACAGACTTTCCCTCTGCAAGTATTACCATTTCTGAATAAGAAACCCAATATGGGGTAGGAATAATTACTTCGTCTCCTGGATTAATTAAAGTTAAAATTACATTTGATAAAGACTGTTTTGCTCCAGTAGAAACTACAATCTGTGAAATATCATAATCTAAATTATTCTCTTTCTTTAATTTATTAACGATTGCTTGGCGTAATTCTGGATATCCTGGAACTGGAGAATAACGAGTCCAGTTTTCATCTAAAGCTTTTTTAGCAGCTTCCTTTACGTGATCTGGAGTGTTAAAATCGGGTTCGCCAATACTTAAACTAATAATGTTAATTCCTTTGGCTGCTAATTCGCGACCAAGTTTGGTCATTTTAAGTGTAGCTGACTCTGATAAGTTGTTGATTCTTTGAGATAAAACTGCCATAATATTTTTGTGATTGCGCAAATATAAAAAGCAATCGGTATTAGGCAATAAAAAAGATAGTTTTTATTAAAATTTACATGCTTTAACTGTATTTTTGACTTCTAAAATTATTCAATTGCAACCAAAAAAGAAAGCCATACTCATTTCACTCTGTGTTAGTGTTTTATTAATGCTAGCAAAATTTGTAGCTTATTTTTTAACTAACTCTAACGCAATTTTAACAGATGCTGCAGAAAGCATTGTAAATGTAATTGCAAGTTCTTTTGCCTTTTATAGTATCTACCTCAGTACGCTGCCTAAAGATGAAAACCATCCATATGGACATGGTAAAGTTGAGTTTTTCTCAGCTTTTGTAGAAGGTGTTTTAATAGGTGTAGCAGGAATTATTATTGTTTTTAAATCTGGTTATGATTTAATTTATCCAAATGAAATTGGACAATTGTATGATGGTGCAATTATTATTGGGGCTACTGGCTTAGTTAATTTAATAATTGGTTTTTATTTAATTAATACGGGCAAAAAGAACAACTCTATTACTTTAGAGGCTGATGGAAAGCATTTACTAACTGATTCTATTAGCAGTGGCGGATTAGTAATTGGAATAATTCTAATTCAATTAACTCAAATCTATTGGCTAGATGGTGTAGTTTCAATTGCTTTAGGTTTGTATATCATTTTTAATGGATATAAGCTAACTAGAAAATCTGTTGGCGGATTGATGGATGAAAGTAATATTGAACTGGTAAAAGACATCGTATCAATTCTACAAGAGAATAGAGAAGAAAGTTGGATTGATGTTCATAATTTGCGAGCTCAACAATATGGAGCAGATCTACATATAGATTGCCATGTTACATTGCCTTATTATTTCGATTTAAACACAGTGCATCAAGAAATTTCTAATATAGATAAGCTGATTAATTTTTCTGGTAAGCATGAAACGGAACTATTTATACATGCAGATCCTTGTTTGCCAGCTTGTTGTAATTATTGTAAAATGCATAATTGTGGTGTTAGACAAGAAGAGTTTAGAGGAGAAATTAAATGGGATATGGAAAATGTTACCAAAAATCAAAAGCATTTTAGTCAATGAGTTACTTTAACGTACGAGTTTACGGATTGCTGATTAATTCTCAAAATGAGGTTTTACTTAGTGATGAAAATGAGTTTGGTCGAAACTTTACTAAATTTCCTGGCGGAGGATTGGAGTTGGGTGAGGGCTTGATTGATGCACTTAAACGTGAATTTATAGAAGAATGCAATGCAGAAATTGAAGTAACTGGTCATTTTTATACTACTGATTTTTATGAAAAGTCTTCTTTTAACGATAGCCAGGTAATTAGTATTTACTATTTGGTAAAAGAAACACATCCCTTACAATTACCATTTAAAACAAAAGTTTTCGATTTTGATAAGGATGTATCGCAATCTTTTAGATGGGTGAATATTAACAATATAAATGAAAATGATGTCACTTTTAAAACAGATAAAGCAGTAGTAAGCCTTTTAAAAAAATCAATTACTTAGATGGAAGAAAAGATTTTATACTATTTAAGTCCAATTCTTAAGGTAATTCTCTTCTTGATTTTTATTTTCATGTGTTTATTACCATTTGGAATAATTTCTCAATTTGATTTTATTTCAATAGATAAAAAATCTTTTATAGCTGATTTACTTTTAGAAGGCTCTACTGTGGTGGCAGTGTTAGGTGCACTTTTAATGATTTTTAAGGTTTTCCCTACAGTAGATTTTAGAACTGTATTTGTATCAAAAGAAAAATCAGTTTCTGGTTTTTTAAAAGGAAGCTTAATTGGATTTCTATTAATTGCATTTTGTGTTAGCTTGCTTTTATTGAATGGCAATGTCGTATTTTCTGTAGCGAAGATTAGTATACTTCTGTTTTTTGGATATTTATTATTTTTCATCATTGTAGCCGTGTTTGAAGAATTGATGTTTAGATCATTTCCTTTATACATTTTGGCAGAGCGATATCCCATTAGTCTAACCATAATTTTAAACAGTGTATTATTCGGTTTTATACACTTGGCAAATCCAGGTTTTAATGCAGTAGCAATGTTAAATATTACGTTAGCCGGTGCGCTTTTTTCTATATATACTTTACAAAAACGAAATGTAAGTTGGGCTGTTGGTATTCATTTTGGTTGGAATTTTACGCAAGGAATCCTTTTAGGTTATAAAGTTAGTGGCACAGATACGCCAGGAATATTGTTAGCCAAACCTGTTGGTCAAAATTATTTTTCTGGGGGCTCTTTTGGCATTGAAGGTTCTATATTTTGCACAATTGCTTTATCAATTTTAATAATTTGGTTATTGATTCGTTATAAAATAGAACCTATTACAACTGTTTTTGAAGAAGATTTTGAAGAAGAAACAACAATATGAGTTTAATAGAACGAGATAAAAAGGTAATCTGGCATCCATATACCCAAATGAAAGATGCTCAAAATCCTATTCCAATAGTTAGAGGTGAGGGAGTTTATATCTTTGATGAAGACGGAAATAAATATATTGATGCAGTTTCGTCTTGGTGGGTAACTATTCATGGTCATGCACATCCATACATTGCAGATAAGGTTTCGGCTCAGTTAAAGCAATTAGAACACGTAATTTTTGCTGGCTTTACACACGAACCTGCTGTTTTATTGGCAGAGCGATTGTTGCCATTATTACCGGGTAAACAAGATAAAATTTTTTATAGCGATAACGGTTCAACAGCGGTTGAAGTTGCGTTAAAAATGTGCTTGCAATACTGGAATAACAAGGGAAACGCCAAAAAGAGGAAAGTTTTAGCATTTAAAGATGCATATCATGGTGACACTTTTGGCGCAATGTCTGTAAGTGGAAGGAGCATTTTTACCAATCCATTTAATGATTTGTTATTCGATGTAGAGTTTATCGATTTGCCTAACGCTGAGAACATTTTAGAACTTCAAACTAAACTTTTGCAAATCAAATCTGAACTTTGTTGTTTCATCTTCGAGCCTTTAATTTTAGGAGCGGGCGGAATGTTAATGTATGAAGCAAAATACTTAGATGAACTTTTAAAAGCTTGTCAAGAAAATGATATTTTAACAATTGCAGATGAAGTAATGACAGGATTTGGTCGTACGGGCACTTATTTCGCCTGTGAGCAATTAACTAATCATCCGGATATATTTTGCCTAAGCAAAGGTTTAACTGGCGGTACAATGCCAATGGGTGTGACAAGTTGCAATGAGAAAATTTTCGAAGCCTTTTTAAGCGATGATAAATTGAAAACGTTGTATCACGGGCATTCATTTACCGCAAATCCTATTGCTTGTGCAGCATCGTTAGCAAGTTTGGATATTTTATTGTCTGAGGAAACTTTGGCTAATATCCAAAGGGTAGAAGCGCAGCATAAAATCTTTTTTAAGGAAATAGAAAACCATCCAAAAGTTAGAACCATTAGGCAAACAGGAACAATCATTGCCATAGAATGGGAAACAGGAAGTGACACTTCATACCTTTGCGGATTAAGAGACAGACTTTATAATTACTTTTTAAATAAAGGAATTATACTCCGCCCATTGGGAAACATCATTTATATCTTACCTCCTTATGTCATTTCTAATGATGATTTGGCGTACATTTACAACTCAATTCAACAAGCTTTAGACGAAATATAATATGCAATTAACTTCGATTTTAGAAAATATTGTAAATGATAATTTACTGCATTCCAAATGGTTAAATACCTTGTCTTATATGGAAAATGCAGGTGCTAAAAAGATTTCGGCTTCAGAACATAAAGAAGAAGTAACCTTGTTAATATTAAAACACGCTGCAGAAGAACATCGCCACGCTTATTACCTAAAAAAACAATTGGCAAAGCTTGATGAGAATGTTTGCAAAACTTACAGCAATGCAGAACTTTTAGCCCCAAATCATACTAAATATTACTTGAATACTTTAGATGTTTTAGTGTGTAGATATTTGAAAAATCATTTTAACTTATCTGGCTACGATTTAAAATTTGCAGCTTATCTTTTTGTTACGTATGCCATAGAAGTAAGAGCAGATGAGCTTTATCCAATATATCAAGGAATTTTAACAGCAAAAGAGAGCCGAGTAACAGTAAAATCTATCATTTTAGAAGAAGAGGGTCATTTAGAAGAAATGTTAAATCAATTAAGAGAGTTCTCTTCAGATTGGGAAAGACATGCAAATGAAATCATTAAAATTGAGCAACAAATGTTTAACAATTGGATGATTGGTTTAGAAAAAGAAGTCGCAGCATAAGGATTCGTCATACCCAACTTGATTGGGTATCGTAATGCAATAAAAATGGTTGCTTAAACATAGCTTTACGATTCTCGTTTTCACGGGAATGACGTAATTTCTAAAATCATTACACTTCCAAAAAAACTTTAACAACAACAAAATTGTTCTATATAAAAACTAAATATCATGTCTAAATTTTCAGAATTAATAAATGGTGACAAACCGGTTTTGGTAGATTTTTTTGCCGAATGGTGTGGCCCATGTAAAATGATGGCGCCAATTTTAGATCAAGTTAAAAGTGAAATAGGAGATAAGGCATTGATAATTAAAGTTGATGTTGATAAGAACAGAAATGCAGCTGCTGCATACAATGTGCAAGGCGTGCCTACTTTTATTTTATTTAAAAATGGAAAGCAAATCTGGCGACAAAGTGGTGCTATACCTGCTGCTCAACTTAAAAATCTAATTGAAAGCAATAGTTAAACCTTCACAACCTTGGTTGGCGTTATTGCATAAACTTGCTCATTTGTTTTAGGTTTGATCAGACTTAATCCTGTAAATGCGCTAAATGCAGGCATCACTGCGTAGTCATTGCCAAAGTAAAAGCAAGGAAATTTTAAGCTTTGCTTGGCTTTTCCCCAAACAGAAACTCCAGGATGAATGTGCCCGCTTATTGGATAAAGATTTTCCTCTTTACATTCAACTGCATCATGAATAAAACAGAAATTTGGTGTGCAATAACTTGGATCGTGAATTTCAATTCCTAGTCTTTGATATTGTTTTTCATCTAATTTATCGTGGTTTCCTTTAACCAATACAAATTTTAAGCTTGAATATTGTTCTTTCCATCGGTCAAAATCATCAATATCAGTATTTATATCGTGATGAAACATATCGCCATTTATTAGCAATGTTTCTGGCTGATATTGGCTCAAAAGTTCGCTTAGTCTGCTTAAATCACTTTGTGCAAGGGTAGAAGGTACTTGTAAACCAGCTTTACGGAAATAAGCTGCTTTGCCTAAATGTAAATCGCTTATGGCTAACAGTTTTTCTTTTGGTAAAAAAATGGCTCTTTCTTTTGCTAAAATCAGCTCTTCTTCTCTAATCGTTATCGTCATTTATTCCATATTGTTATGCTGAGCGTAGTCGAAGCATCTTTTTTTGAATTATACAAAGCTAGGCATACTTTGTCAAATTTATTGATTGCTTAGTCTGTTTTTACTTTGACAAAGTTTGAATTGACTCCCTCTTAGATTTAACTTTGTCCTAGCATTGAGATAGTTTATTAAAGCTTTGACAAAGTAAATACCTATTTAAAAACTTCCACTTTCATTCTTTCAATTCTATGTTCTAATTCTTCAGAGCTCATATTGGCTCGTAAACTATCCACTTTAATAGGAAATGATAAGGGCGTAAATCTTTTCGGATGAGTAATCACAATTGTACTTTGCTGAATACGATGTAAAGCCGCCGCCAATCGTGGTTCTTCTAATTGTTGGTAAAAAACCTCATCATAAGCTTGGCGTAACAATAAATTATGTTTGTCGAAATCACTAAAAACATTGAAAAACAAACCCGCAGAAGATTGTAAATGCTTATTTGCAACGTACTTGCCAGGATAACCCTGAAAAACCAAACCAGAAATACAGGCAATATCTCTAAATTTCCTGCGAGCCATTTCTGTAGAGTTGATGCTTAGAGAAATATCTTCAGTTAAATTTTCTGGTGAAAAAACTTCGTAAGCAATCGCGTCATCCATAGGGATTTCAATATCACTTAATAATTCAAAACCGTAATCATTCATTGCTAGTGAAAAAGTAATGGGTATTAGTTTACTTAATCGATAGGCGATTAAAGCAGCCAATATTTCGTGAACCAATCTACCTTCAAACGGATAAGCAAAGAGATGGAAACCCTCTTTATTATTAATCATTTCTATTAGTAATTCATCGTTTCTGGGTACGTGAGAACGTTCTTGTTGTACCAAAAATAATGGGTAAACTACATCCAACTCTTCTTCTTGATGTGTTTTGTTCAATACTTCATTGTATTTTTTTCTTAAAACAGTGCCTAAATTAGACGATAAAGGCAATCTACCACCTAACCAACTGGGCGACATTGCTTTTTTCTGTTTGCTTTTGCGAACAATTACAGTCATATCTTTGATGTGCACAAATTCTAAAATTCTTCCTGCTAGCGTAAAACTATCGCCTGCTTTGAGTTTTGAAACAAAATATTCCTCCACCATTCCAATGTAGCCACCAGAAAGAAACTTTACTTTCAGCATTGCATCACTTACAATCGTTCCAATATGTAATCGGTGCCGCATAGCGATTTGCCTGCTTTTCACTTTCCAAAGTCCATCTTCTTCGTCTTTAGCAACCTTTTTAAATTCTTGATAAGCAGTTAAACTATCTCCACCAGATGTGATAAATTGCATAATCCAATGCCATTCCTCGGGCAAAAGCATTTTAAAAGCATGAGTGTTTTTTACTTCTTCATAAATGATTTTATCATCAAAACCATCGCCTATGGCAAGTGTAACCAAATATTGAATAAGTGTATCGAAAACCATAATTACTGGTTCTCTGCTTTCTATATTGTTTTCTTTTGCAGCTTCTTTTATGGCTGCAGCTTCAACCAATTCTAAAGCGTGAGTAGGGAGGAAGTAGATTTTAGAAGTTTCTCCAGGTGAGTGACCCGAACGGCCAGCTCTTTGTAAAAACCGAGCAACACCTTTTGGCGAACCTACTTGTACCACTGTATCAACTGGTTTAAAATCTACACCTAAATCTAATGATGATGTGGCAATAACAGCTTTTAATAAGCCAGTGTGTAAAGCACCTTAAATCCAATTGCGCAGTTCAAAATATATTGATCCGTGGTGGATTGCAATTCTTCCAGCCAGTTCTGGTTCAATATTCAGCAAATGCTGATACCACATTTCAGACTGGCCACGTGTATTGATGAAGATTAAAGTAGTTTTACTTTTCTCAATGATTGGTAAGAGTTTGTAAGCTAATTTTAAGCCTAAATGCCCAGCCCAGGGCAAAGTTTCAATATCATCTGGTAAAATAGATTTGATGATGATCTTTTTATTCAGCTTTGCTTTAATGATGATGCGTTTTGCACTTAAATCTGGTTCAATTACATCTAAAGCTTCATCTATATTGCCAATAGTTGCAGAAATGCCCCAAACTCTTAAATGCTGTTTTTTATTAGCTTTTTGTAAACCTTTAATTCTTGAAATGGCTAATTCTACCAAAACGCCACGTTTGCTGCCTAAAAGTTCGTGCCACTCGTCTGCTACAACGCATTTTAAGCTTTCAAACAAAGTTGATGAACCTTTTTGCGCTAATAATAGGTGTAAACTTTCTGGAGTAATCAGCAAAATCTCTGGCATCGATTTTTTTTGCTGTAGCTTTTCTGCTTGAGTAGTATCTCCATTCCTCACGCCAACATACCAATCGAGTTCTAATTCAGCTAATACTTCTCGCATCGCTCTTGCAATATCTTTGGCTAAAGAACGTAAAGGCGTAATCCAGATGAGTTGTAAGCGGTCTTTGGCTTTTTTCTTATCCTTCAACTCTGCTAAGTTAATCCCTTCAATTACAACCGCTAAAAACAAAGAAAATGTTTTACCAAAACCTGTAGGGGCGTTTACCAATCCGCTGTAACCTTTGGCGTAATAGCTCCAAGCTTCTTCTTGAAACTTAAATGGCTTTTTCTCGTCTTTTTTTAGCCAAGCTATAACTTGCTGATAACCTTTTGTTTTGGACAAACTCATAATGTAGAATTCAATAACTGCCTCAAGTCATCTAAAGTATTAATTTCATCAGCTTTTTTATCTTTTCTCCATCGGGCGATGCGAGGGAAACGCAAAGCCAAACCTGCTTTATGTCTTTTACTTTCGGCTATGCCTTCAAATGCAATCTCAAAAACGAGTTCTGGTTTTACCGTTCTAACGGGTCCAAATTTCTCTATGGCGTTTTTATTGACGAATGAATTTACTTCTTTAATTTCTTTGTCTGTTAAGCCTGAATAAGCTTTTGCAATGGTAATTAACTGTTCACCATCTCTAACTGCGAAAGTATAGTCAGTGTAAAAATTAGCTCTACGTCCGCTTCCTTTTTGGGCGTAAATCATTACGGTATCAACGGTGTACGGATTAATTTTCCATTTCCACCAATCGCCACGTTTACGACCAGTATGAAAAATAGAGTCTAGCTTTTTAAGCATAATCCCTTCGCTGTTTAATTGTCTTGAAGTATCTCTCAGTTCAGCAAGTTTTTCCCAACTATCAAATTCTATAACTGGTGATAACAAAGCGATATCTTTTGTTGTCAAATGATGTATTACATCAACTAAAATTTTCCTTCTTGTAGATAAGGGTTCTTGGCGGATGTCTTGTGCTTCGAACTCTAAAATATCATAAGTAAAGAAACCAATTGGTGCACCGCTCAGTTGAGATTTATTTATCGTTTTACGATTTAATCTTTGCTGTAAGGTGCTAAAGGATTGTACGTTGCCATCTTTAACTGAAAGTATCTCTCCATCTAAAACTGTTCCATCTGGTAATTCGTCTTTTAGAAAATGAAGCTCTGGAAATTCGTCTGTTACCAATTCTTCACCCCGCGACCAAATAAACAATTCGCCATTTCGCTTTACAATTTGTCCACGTATGCCATCCCATTTCCATTCGGCTTGCCACGCATTTGTATCTCCTAAATTTTCTGGTTCAGTTTCTAACGCATAAGCCAAACAAAAAGGGTAGGGCCAACTATTATCGGTATTTACGTGTGCCCCATCAATTAATTCTTGATAAGTGATTTCATTTGGTTGCCACTTACCCATAATGCTGTGCATTATTTTGCTGCTTTCTTCTTCACTATGTTTGGCGATAGCATTAACCAGCATTTTATTAGACACCCCAATTCTAAAATTACCAGATATGAGTTTGTTAAAAATAAATCGTTCTTGTGTGTTTAAGCTATTCCAAGCAGTTAGAATGTATTCTTTTTTAGCTTCATCTGTTTCTCCTTGTAATTGCGCAAGCTCTGTAATCCATTGGTGCAAAGGTTTATCAATTGCGTTTGCTGCTGGCGGAAGCACTAAAGCTATGGTTTCACTTAAATCTCCAACGCTACTGTAACTTTCAGAAAATAACCATTCAGGGATGCCGCTTAACTCAATAGCCCATTGTTTAATTAACGCGGTGGTTATTGGTCTTTTTGGTCGTTTCCCAGTAAACATCGCAATTACATAAGGCTTATCTCTATCATCTGCTTCTGTAAAATAAGCAACCAACGCAGCAATTTTATCATTGGTTTTATTGCTGAGCTCTAATTCTTGGATGAGTTGTGAGAAGCGTTTCATTTGCTTTCCTCTTTAAGTGGATTTTCATTTGCTTCGCCAATAACTTCATTATCATCTTCGGCACCGTATTTAGTTAATACTTCTTCAGAGCTAATTCCAATTTCATTTAAATATTTAGAAAAAACCGCTGTAGAGCCGTGTGTGACAAATACCTTTTCTGCTTCTGTAGCTTTAATTGCTGATAATAATCCAGGCCAATCTGCATGGTCGCTTAGTGCAAAACCAGCATCAGCACTACGCCATCTTCTGCCGGCTCTAACCGCCATCCAACCAGAGCAAACGCCAATTGCTGGTTGCTGCAAATTTTTTACCCAACGCCCATCGGCCAATGCTGGTGGAATAATGACAATTCCTTTTTGTAATTCGTCTTTTTTGGTTTCTGCAGTAATTCTAATGGTTTCTGGTAATTCTACCCCAGCTTCGGCAAAACCTTCGTTTAAATTTGCGATAGAATTATGAACATAAATTGGGTATTCGCCGGCTAAATTTTTAATTAACCTTTGTGCTTTTCCTAAACTATAAGCTACTAAAATGCTGGTTTTGCTTTTTGTCCTATTATCTCTAACCCAACTTTTAATCTGCTCAAATATTAATTCTTGAGGTTGCCAATTGTAAATAGGTAAGCCAAAGGTACTTTCAGAAACAAAAGTGTGACATTTTACAGGCTCAAATGCAGTACTAATGCCATCGTATTCTACTTTGTAATCTCCAGAGACTACGCAAATTTCTCCTTTATATTCCAATTTAATTTGAGAGGATCCAATTACATGGCCTGCCGGAAAAAGACTTAGTCTAACGCCATTAATATCTATTTCCTTGTTGTATGGTAAGGTTTGTACGTTATCTTCTAAACCATATCGTTGCTTTAAAATTGGCTTTGTTAAATCGTGGCACAAATAGTTTTTATTACCCCATTTAACATGATCTGCGTGTCCGTGTGTGGTTACCGCATAATCGACCGGATGCCAAGGATCAATGTAAAAATTACCTTTTTTACAGTAAATACCTCGATTTGTAAATTCAATTAAATTCATTATAGTATACAACAAATGGTTATGAGCATAAGTTTTAGTAATTATTATCGGGTATTTAGCCGATAAATGAGATTATCGGGTAATTAGCCGATATTTTGAATTATCGGGTATTTACCCGATATTAGATTTATGATAGCTGTAATAACTGGAGACATAATTAATTCGAGGGCACTACCTGATGAGTGGATTGATACCCTTAGAGCTGCTTTAAATGGTCTATTTGGTAAAAATATTAACTGGGAAATATTTAGAGGTGATAGTTTTCAGATAGAATTAAATGCCAAAGATGCGTTAGTAAATGCCATATACATTAAGGCCTGTATTAAAACAATAAAGGGCGCTGATGTACGAATTGGGATAGGAATTGGAAAGAAAAGCATTAATGCAGAGAAGGTAACTGAAGCCAATGGAGAAGCTTTTATTAACTCTGGAGGAGCTTTCGATGCCTTAAAAATAAATAAGGTAAATATGGCGATAACAACGCCTTGGCCGAAGATTGATGAAGAGCTAAATTTATTTATTAAATTGGCATTGATAACAATGGATAGTTGGAGTCAAATTGCTGCCGAAATGGTTAAATATGCCATTGAAAATCAAAATACTAAACAAGATAAAATTGCCAAAATATCTGGTAGAAGCCAATCTTCAGTTAGTGAAGCTTTAAAAAGAGCACATTTTACAGAAATAATGGAGCTCGAAAACAGATACAGAATGCTAATTGCCAAACTAATTAAAAAATAATGGAAATTGCTTTATTGAAACTTTTACTGGCTCATATACTAGGCGATTTCTTTCTTCAACCAAATTCTTGGGTAGACGAAAAGGAAAAAAAGAAAGGAAAATCTGATAAGCTTTATTTGCATATAGCCATTCATATTGCGTTAATATTTGTGGTGTTTGTATCTTTTAATGTTTGGAAAATGGCATTGGTTATTGGCGTATTACACGGTATTATTGATGTTTTAAAACTTACTTTCCAAATCGATAAAACAAAACGAATCTGGTTTTTTGCCGATCAATTTCTTCACCTTATACTAATTGTAGGTTGTTGGAACTATTTCTATCAACCTGTAATCAGTTTCAATTTTTTAGAAAATACCCAGCTTTGGTCGTTCTTACTAGGTGCTTTATTTTTAACATCTCCAGCTGCCATATTTATCAGGGTAATTATTGCAAAATGGATACCTAGCAAAGCGTCGAGCTCATTACAAGATGCCGGCAAATTTATTGGCATTTTAGAGCGATTGTTAATCTACTTATTTGTGTGCACCCATCATTTTGAAGCTGTTGGATTTTTATTGGCAGCTAAGTCTATTTTTAGGTTTGGCGACCTAAAAGAAGCACACGATATTAAGCTAACCGAGTATGTTTTAATTGGAACTTTATTAAGCTTCGGTATTGCTTTAATTGCGGCTATGACCGTTATGAATGTTGCTTTATAGTTTTTTGAAGCATGATACTCATCCGATAGCTATCGGATCGAAATAATATGACGAACTAGCGTATTGCAAGGAAACATAACTAATAGCAAAGACCCGCGTATTTTAAACCTGAACGAAGTGGAAAGCCCACAGTTGAGGCACAAGACGAGGACTTGAAACAAAGTGCAGGACTAACTTTAATAGAAATATTGATTGCTTTTCAACTAAAAAGCCTCAAGTACTAATTACTTGAGGCTTTTGTTTTTTATAATTTGAATTATCTAGCTCCTGGTGGACAGTATTCTTTTAAGAATTTAGTATAGGTTAATGCTAAATGCTCACTTGTTCCTGCACCTTCAAAAATACCATGTGTACGATTTGGATAGCTCATCATTTGGAATACTTTTTTGTTCTTAATCAATTCATTAATCAACATTTCCGCATTTTGATAATGAACATTATCATCTCCCGTTCCATGTATATACAATAAATTTCCAACCAAGTTTTTAGCATACGTAATAGGAGAACCTTTTACATAAGCGTCTGTGGTAGGAAAAGGAGTGCCCATGTAACGCTCCTGATAAATATTATCATAAGTTAATTGATTAGCAACCGCTGCTACAGCGATACCAGTTTTATAAATGTCAGGATACTGGAATAACAAGTTTAAGGTAGATGAACCACCACCACTCCAGCCGTGAACAGCAACGCGATCTTTATCCATAAATGGATAAGTAGCCAATAATTTTTTAGTAGCCATTGCCTGATCACGAATATTAATTACACCGATATTTTTGTAAATCGCTTTTCTCCATGCTGCACCTTTTGGAACAGGCGCACCACGATTATCCATTGAAATATAGATATAGCCATCTTTAGCCATATCACCTACATATAAACCGTTTCTGCCAGCGCCCCAAACGTCTGCAGCAGTTTGCGAAGCAGGCTCGCCATATACGTAAAATACAACAGGGTATTTTTTAGTAGCATCGAAATTGTCTGGTTTTTTCATCCAACCGTCCATTTCAATTCCATCTTCAGTAGTTACTTTAAAGAACTCTACTTTGTTTTTAGGCGGCGTTTGTTTAGCTAATTGGTTTGTTATACTTCCTTCCATAGTTAATGGATTATTAGTCGCAAAATTCATCCACTCTGTTACTGGAGAAACAACAGAACTGTTGTAACTATGACGAGCATATAAACCATTTGGTGAAATTGAATAGCTATGTGTACCAGGTAGGATAGAAGGAGTTACCATTTCTAATTTTCCTTTTCCATCTAATTTAGTCTTGTAAAGATATTTTTGAGTAGCATTTGTTGGCGAAGCCATAAAATAAACCGTGTTATTTTTCTCGTCAATTAAATTAACGCTGATTACATCGTAGTTACCTTTGGTAATCAACGTTTCTTTTTTGCCATCTCTGCTAATGCGATATAAATGGGTATAACCGTCTTTTTCGGTTTGATAAACAAATTCTTTATTGCCATTTAACCACACAAAACTATCTTGTGGATCTATCCAAGCTTTATCAGCTTCTTTATAGATTTCAGTTACTGAGCCTGTTGTAGCATTAGCAATAAACATTTTGCTCTCATTTTGCTCACGGTTTAATTGTTGTAAAATAACTTCGTTTGTATTTGGAATCCAATCCATCCGAGGAATGTAATGCTGAATGTTATCGCCAGGAACCGCTAACCAATTCGTTTTTGCAGTCGCTATATCAACTACGCCAATTTTACAAGAAGACGGATCCTGACCAACTTTTGGATATTCTACAGGAACTGTAAAAGGATAAATTGAATCGGTATTGTTAATCATTAAAAAGTTTTTGATTTTGGTCGCGTCAATTTGCCAATAAGCAATTGATTTACTGTCAGGAGCCCACCTAAAACCATCTAAACAATTAAATTCTTCTTCATAAACCCAGTCAAACGTTCCATTAATCATTCTGGAAGTTCCATCAGTAGTTAATGCCTTTATCTCTCCAGTTGCTAAATCTTCTACATAAACGTTGTGCTCACTAACGTAAGCTACTTTAGTTGCGTCTGGCGAAAATTTAGCAAACATTAATGAAGAAGCTGGTTTACCTTTTCCAATTTGTTTTAAAGTGTTATTTGCAATATCTGCTACCCAATAATCTCCACGACTATCTTGGCGCCAAACTCTTTTAGTATTGGTATAAATAAGTGCTTTTGTTCCATCATCTGTTAATTGAAAGCTTCTTACATTCAAAGGACTTGAAGCATTTGCAGGAGTAAGCAAGGTCTTACTTATAACTGTTTTGCGCTCACTTTTTGGTAAGGTAATGGTGACAATTTCTCCACCTGCATTTTGATAATAACTGTTTCCATCTTTGGTCCAGTTAATACCACCTCTTTGTGCTTTCGCATTGCCGTTGCCAATAAAGGCTACAATTGCAATAGCAATAAATAGTTTTGTTAGTTTCATACTATAGTTTTATAAATTGTTGATATACAGATTGTAAATAGGATTGACCTAATTTAAGATTTATGTTTGTTTGTATACTATTTTTCGGATTGCTATTGTACAAAATATTTTTGCCAATGTTATCAAATGTAACACAATGGTTATCATTAATAAAACCTAAACCGTTATCCCAGCTAAAAAAAGCAAAATGTTTACTATAAGGATTAAGTAGGTTTTTACTCCATAAAAAATCTTTGTGAGGAATGTTTAACTGTGCTAATAGTGTAGCCGCAATATCTTGTTGACTTCCTAGTTGATCAAATTTCTTTCCTTGATATTCATCCTTAATTACATCTCCATAAAAAAGCAAAGGAATATGATACCGTTGAGGTTGAAAGATCTCGAACTTGTTTTTTGGATACAAATGACCATGATCGGCCACAAAAATAAATAACGTGTTTTTATACCATGCTTGTTTTTTAGCTTTTGAAAGATAGTCGTTTATACATGAATCTGTATAATAAGCTGTGCTTTTGAACTTCTGAATAATATCCTTATCTCCGAACTTAGGTTTTGTAGGCAATTCAAAAGGTTCGTGGTTAGTTAAAGATAAGATAGTGGAAAAGAATGGTTGTTTTTCTTGATTTATATCTTGTAATTGTTTGTTAAAAACAAGTGCATCATATGCACCCCATTTAGAATTCATGTCTTTTTTATCGAAACTATGTTTATCAATCAATTTCTGATAATTATGACTTAAGAGAAAGGCTTTATAATTATCAAATTCCGATTCGCCCCCATAATAGAATGAGGTTTGATACTTATTTTGGTAAAGTTTCTGACTGATTGCTGGTATTTTTTGCATTTTTTCTGGCCATTTAACTATACTTCCTATTCCTAAAGTAGGGAAACCACTAAGTGTTCCGATTAGACCTTTATCAGTACGGTTGCCAGCAGCATAAATATTTGTAAATAAAATTCCTTTATTTATTAAACTATCGAAATTAGGTGTGATACCATCTTCATTGCCCAATGTTTTTGTTAAATCTGCTGTGAAACTTTCTAAAATAAAGATGATAACATTAGGTTTTTGAGTTTTTAAGATAGAAATGGTACTGTCTTTTTCAACTTTGTATAATTCTGAAATTTGTTTTTCTGCAGTTGCGTTATCAAAATATAAATATGGGTTTTTATTGGTTTTTGTTGAGGATAATATACTTGATATTAAATTCCATTCTGTATTTAGTGAAGCATGATTTAAAATTTCGTACTTAGAAAAATACGCCATGCTTTGGTTGTTTGGAGCTACATCAACGCCACCTCTAATTAATAAAAAATTAAAACCTAGCAGTAAAATGGCAACAATTGATTTTATCCATATTGGAGTTTTAACAAAGTTGATTTGCTTTTTGGTCAGAATAAAATTAAGATAAAAGCCAGATCCAATTAATATCGCCCAAATAAACATGGAAAATAGAAATGGCGAGGATCCACTAGATGCCAATGCTTCTTTTGGTGCTTCTATAATTGGAGCTAAGGCGCTGTGGTTTATTTTAATGCCCCATTCGCGATACGTATTAAAATTAACAATTGAAAAGAAACCGAAAAGAACAACTAAAGACTTGTTGTAAACTGAAGCCCATTTAAAATTTATTATAGTTCTTTTAGAAAAGTACCAAAATATGAAGACTAACAATGGAATTACGGTAATATAAGCCGCCATTGAAAAGTCTAATCTTAAAGCGTAATAAAAGGTTTGTATTCTTTCTCCAAAAGGTATCTCTCTTAGTTTTTTTTGGAAGATAAAAAGAAAAACTAATCTATCTACTGCAAAAAACAATAACCAAAACAGAAAAAAACGAGCAAAAAAAATCAGGTTTTTAAACATTGGCGCAATTTAATAAAAGCCATGAATAAAAACCTGATTTGATATAACGATTATTTAGCGATTATTCGCCTCCGCCACCTTGCATGGCCATAATTTCTTCCATGGTTTTAACTTCATAACCACTAGGAACATCTAATTTATATGGACCATTTTTTTCTTCTTTAATTTCTTTAACAGTTAAAGTCTGTTTAAGACCTTGTCTAAAGTTGGTGAATTTAACCAAAGAACCTTTAACATCTTTAAAATCTTCACCAGAAAACCCAGCTGGTAATTCAACATCAGTTGTAGTCCAGAGTTCATAAGAGCCTCCTTTATCATCTTTATAAGTATATTTTTCTGCATTGTAAGAGCCAATCATTTTTTTCTCACCAGTTGCCTTAAAGTCACTAAATTTTGGTCCTGAAGCTATATCTTTATCATGATCTTCTTTTGTACGCTTAACTGCAAATTGCATTTGAGCAACAGGAACATCAATTAATACTAAACCTAAATTTGAAGCAATATCTTGTAGAACTACAATTGTGGCTGGACCCTGTTCCATCTCCATTCTAATCATATTTCCATTAAATTTTACTTTTTGCTCTTTTGGTAATACATTCACCATAGCTTCTTGTTCAGCCGTTGGTGTATATTCTACAGTATAAGTTACAGAACCTTCTGTTATTTTTTTTTGTGCGTGAGCATAAATAGCTGAGCTAATTAAGATAGCGGCTAAAACGCCAGTTTTAATAGATTTAAACATATTATTTAGGGATTTAATTTACCATTTAATTTTTTCTTTATTTAGAAAGGATGATACACCTTTTTTAAAATCATCACTTTCCCTAACTCTTGCATTAATTTGTACAGCCATTTCTAAACTCTTTTCCAATCCTAAATTGGTAGTTTGATTAATGAGCTGTTTAGTTATCATTAATGCATTTGCGGATGTATTGTTACACAAATCTAATGCAAAATTATTTACACTTTGAGCAATATCTTCTTTTTTTGTTACAAAAGTAATCAGGTTATATTTTAGTGCTTCTTCCGCTGGAAATAGATTTCCAGTTAATAAAAGTTTTTTAGCTATTGTTTCGCTTGTTTTACGCATTAAAAAGCAGGAAACTATTGCTGGAACAAAACCTAATTTAACTTCTGTATACCCAAAATTTGCTTCAGGGACAGCAAAAATAAAATCACAAACTGTAGCTAAACCACAGCCACCAGCAATTGCATGACCTTCTACTTGAGCAATTACAATTTTTGGCAAATAGCAAATGGTGGTAAATAGATTTTTTAAACGATTAGAATCTGCTAAATTTTCTTCATATGAATTTTGCTGTAATTGTTGCAAATAAGCAAGATCTGCACCTGCACTAAATGTATCACCATTTGCTTTTAAAATAATAACTTTAACCTCATCATCTTCAGCCGCTTTTAACATATAATCTGTCAATAAACTTACTAGCTCTGGGTTTAAAGCATTGCGTTTATCAACACGATTTAGTGTAACAGTTGCAATTCTATCAGCTACATTATATAAAACAAGTTGTTCAACCATGTTATTTTAATACCTTAAGGTCTATCAAATATGAATTATTTTTCTTTAAAATATGCGATTGCAGCTCAAATTTATTTGCATCTTGCTCATAACGTTTAATCATATAATCTTTATTAGTTGCATCTACTAACAAAGTTGAAAATAGAACTTCACTTCGTAAATCTGCTATGTTTTTTCGTGGATTGTGATGCAGCCAAACACTTTCAAACTTAGGTAACTGATCAATTCTTTTGTAGTTAAAATCATCATCAATTAATAAAATGTGATATTGATGAAATACAAGCTGATGCTCTTTTTTTGTGAATGATTTTAATACTGTATCCCGTTCCCATTTCACAAAGTGGAGCTTTGTAATTTGCATTTGATCCAACGCTGGTTTAACAAAAAACTCATAATTTTTATTGTTTGCACTTAAATCCGTTAAAAGAATTGCTTCGTTTCCATCTATAAAAGCTGCTGCATAATTTTTCCGAAGACTAAAAAACATAATCTTTTTCTGTTGTGAGGCTGATATTTTATAATATGCAGTAAATGATTGAAAAACGAAAATGCAAAGTATAGAAGCTATAAGTAGTTTTTTCTTATAGTTTATTAATGCAATAATGAAAATAGTCAACGTAAAACTCAATAATATTAACTGCAATTGATTTAACCAAATTGATGTAATACCAGAAAACGGGAGGTCGGCAATCCATTTTAAACCAGCATTAGTAAAGTTAATTATCCATTCGAAAATTGGTGCTAATAAATAAAGTCGAAGCATTAAAATTCCAATTCCCAAATACATCATTGCTGTTAATGGGATTAGAATAAATAAATTACTGAAAATAAAATACAATGGAAACTGATGAAAGTAGTAAATGCTTAATGGAAAGGTTGCAATCTGTGCCGCTAAACTTAATGCAACAGTTGCCCATAATTTATCGAGCCATTTATTTTTAATATAAAACCATTTATAAATTTTAGGTTGTAAATAAATTAATCCAAATACTGCTAAAAAGGAAAGTTGAAAACCAACATCCCATATTAAGAAAGGATTATACACCAATAAACAAAAAGCAGTAAATGCTAGAATATTATAGCTGTTGCTGTTTTTATTAAATGCTTTAGCCAAAATGTAAACAGTTAGCATAATTGCAGAACGTAGAACAGATGGCGAAAATCCTGTTAAAAGTGAATAATACCATATTAAAGAGGAGATGAGCAGAAGCTTGAAAATCTTTAAAGCTCTTTTCTTATCCAAAAAGTATAATGCCCAATTTAAAAAGATGTAAATAATGCCAACATGCATTCCTGATACTGATAAGGCATGTATTGTCCCTGTTTTACTGTAAGTCGCTAAAGTTTCTTTGCTTAAATCTGCTCTGTAGCCCAAAACTAAAGTCGATGCAACAGCAAATGCTTCATCATTATGGATCAATTTTCTGTAAATCTCAACTTGTCTTTTTCTTACTTCAATAGCATATTTAATAACTTTATTACCAGTATTGCTATTCAATTTTATTAAATGATCTTGACTAATAAATGTTTGATGATAGATGTTTTTAGTGGCTAACCAGGCTTTAAAATCGAATTCTGAAGGATTGTATGAAGGTTCCACAGGTAAGTTTTTTGAAGAAATAATCAATTCATCTCCATATTTTAACTTAACAGGGTTTAGACTGTCAACTTTTAGAGCAATTAATAATTTTCCACTTAAGGGTTGAGATTTTTTAGATTCATAACCTGTTGTAACAACAACTTCAAATCTGACTATGTCATTGCTTTGTTGTGGGTCATCATTCACCCAAACTTTTAAATAATCAAATGAACGATTGGCGTGGTATTCTTTATCTAAAGATTGTGTATTTAACAAACAAAGTATTCCACCAAGTGTACCGCAAAATAAATAGAAAATTATACCTGTTACACCTTTAAATGTATACGCTCTTAAAGTTTTATAAAAAATATTAATAACAATGGAATAAATTAGCAATACTAAACTTAGTATTAATAATAGAGTAATTAATAATGGGTTTTGTAAATTGTAAGCACAACAAATTCCCATAATAAATGGGAGTAGAATTCTTACAAAAACAATCTCAGATTTAAATGTCAAGATTTTTAAAATTGGTAACGTAATTGAAGCTTAACGTCGGTTTTTTTATTGCCGTTTATTTCATCTAGCCCTGTTCCCACTGTTTCTGCCTTATTGTATCTAGATAAAGCATACTTCGCCCAAATATCTACTCGTTTTATAAGCTTGTATTTAAGATTTAAATAGGTTCTAAATCCTTTGCCATTATACATTCCAAAGGTGAAGTTGTAGAGAACATCATCTTCATAAGCATAAATTCTGCTGTTAAATGATGGCGTATTAAAGTACGCAAGCCTTATATTTCCAGAAATTTTAGAAAATAAAGGAGAGTAATCTATATCCTGGTAAATCAAATAACCAAATTCAGGTTTTGTATTTCCTTTTTTAAACTGAGAGACTTCTAATCGGTTTTGAAAACTAAATGATTTATTTAACTGCCAACTAACATCGCCTCGATAAGATTCCTTTTTTACACCATCCAAATAGTTAATCGGAACTTCCAAGTCTGTATTTTGCTGCTTCAATTCAGATTTATATCTTAAAACTGCTTTAAACGTTTTTGTTGGCGTATATGTGATTTGACCCAGAACTTCATAACCTTCTGATGGTGCGTCAACTCTAAATTTTAACCAAGGAAATTGAAAATAATCAGCATAAATGGCAATTGTCCAAGCTTTTACAGGTGTTATATTTAAACCAGCGTAAAATCCTTTCTCGTTTATTGCTTCACTGGCTTCGGCAGTAGCCTGATTAAAGAAATTATGATAATTAGCATCGTAATTTCTATGCAAAACTACCGCCGACACTTTTGATGAAAGACTTACTAAAGCTCCATTTACATATGCTAAACCTCCAGTTGAACCTTTTCCTGCTTCGCCAAAGAAATAAATATTTTTATAGGTATAATTATAATGTAAGCCTATGTTGGTCAGTTTTTTACCTGCAAAATTATAACTCTGGTAAATTTCATTTTCAGTAATAAATTCTTTGCTGTAAATGGAATGATAGGCGATTGCACCAACAGTTAAATTATTCTTTTGATACTGAATAACACCACCAAATAATTGCTGAGACACACTATTTTTGTTTTTAATTTCAGTACCCGTTCTATGTAAACCAGTTTCATTTAGATTAGAAAGCACTTCTTCTCCATCATTATTTAAACTCAAACTAGCATCTAGTTTTCGATAAGATAAAAAAGGAGTAAAATCTATATTTTTTGCAATAGTAGCTGTTGTAGCAATTCCTCTAAAAAAAGAATATTCGTTTGCAGAAGTATAGGGTTTTAACCCCACATCTTTTTTAGCCACACTGGTTACATCGGGTGCTTTACCAAAAGCGAACCCCGACCATAATGTTAATCCCTGACCAAATTGCAAGGTATAATCCCCCAAAACTATTTTTTTAAATCGACCAGTATTGAGAATAGCGATATGAGCAGATTGATAATCGAGAAGAAATTGTTTAGGTCCTTTTAAAAACTCTTCTCCAGCATCTTTCTCGAAAATTATTGATGCCGAAATACGATTGGAGAAATTATATTTATATCGAAATAAGAATCTTTCCTGTGAGCCTATGTAATGACTTCCTGGTAAATCTGTAAAACCTTTTGGCTTTTCTATAACTCTTCCAAAACGTATTACTAGATCGTTATCTCCTAAGTTTAATAGGTTTCTATAGGTAATATCATCCGCTAACTCAGATTGGTTTAATGTTACAAATGGCAAAAGTCTTTCTGTGGTTCCTATATCAAAATCTGGTATACTTTGTAATTCTAAAATATCTAACAATTTTCCATTAGTTTTTAGGTGAGAAAAAAGACTACTGATTTGTAAAGGAGATAAAAAGATTAAACTTTTTAATTCTTCTGGATTTGTATGATTTAAATTAATGGGATGCCTTTTTAGAAAGATCAATCTATCTTCCAATTCAGAAAGATCATAATCTTCAGGCAAATTTTCTGCTAAACTTTCAATCAAATCTTTAATGAAAGTATCTTCATGAGTTTGAGCTTTAGCAATAAGACCAATTACCATTAGTAAGAGTAAAAATTTAAAACGCATAAGCTAGAGCAATTTGAGGAGTGTAACCTAAATGTATATTGCTTTCAACTGCCATATCCATCATGAATTTTTTATAATTCAATCCGAAGCCAACGTAATGCTTAAAAGGTTTAGCAGTTAAACCACCTCTTAAACTAATGAGGTCTAAGAATTTATAATCGACCCCTAAACCAACATTGATTGCCGAGGTAAAATCCTTACTGATTGTGGTTGCGATTAAAATTTTGTCAGATGCTTTGTAACATCCGCCAATTTCTATCCTACTTGGGATTTTTGTTTCTATTTCTTTACTACTATATTTTTGAGCTGAAGGATTACTTAAACTAAACCCTAAAGCAACTTGTTCATTTAACTCATACATTCCTCCAACATCAAGAGAAAAGCCAGTTGTTGAACCGTAATTGTTAATTTTTATTTGATGATAATTTCCTTTTAGAGCAATGGATAACTTGTTCCCAAATTTTTTTGCTAATGCGAAACCCACTTTAATTTCATTGTACTCAGCTATACCGTACCGATTAAAACTTGCGCCCAAATAGTTGTTTTTGAATGGTAAAACAAATGCTACAGATTGGTTACTCAATTCATTATCAATTAAGTACTTTGTGTAATTTATGGCCAGAGTCGGAGATTTTAAATTGGTTATCCCTGATATATTTCCATTTAAGCTCCATATATCTTTAACTGCAGCGCTATTATTGCCCATTGCTGTCAATCTTGGACCTAAATTATTTTGTGCGAAGCAAAAATTAATGCCATTTAAAAGCATTAAAAAAGGTATATATAGTTTGTTCATAGGTTTATGAAAACCAATGTAAACAAAATATAATTAATAAATAAATATTTAAAAAGAAATTAAATTCTAATATAATTTATTAAACAGTATTTAATTTCTTTATTGGAAATTAAATTAAGTATTGATTAATAAATATTTAGCCATGAAATATTTATTTAAATTTTAATTAAAAAATTTTCATTTCAGTTATAAAATGTACATGTTTTATTTTTCCAATGGAAATTTGAATTTCTATAAATAACGTAACGGGTTTCTTATATAATGGTTTTACATTTTGTAATGCTAAACTTCCTATTTACATTTATTTAATGATCGTATAATTTAAATACATTTCCCTATGAACTTTAAATCTTTTTTTTCCCTAATTTTAGTTGTTGCACTATTAAGCGCTTGTAATTCTGAAAATAAAACAGCTTCTATAAATGATAGTCTTGATAATGATAGTTTAAAAAACATAACACTTACAGCTGATTCCTTTAAAAAGATAATTAATGGAAAAAAGACCTCTTTGTATATTTTAAAGAATGCAAATAATGCCGTGGCTAAGTTTACCAATTATGGTGGGAGACTAGTTAGCCTTCTTATCCCAAATGCTAAAGGTCAATTTATTGATGTTGTAGTAGGTTTTAATAGTGTAAGTGCTTATCAAAAATCTACGGAACCTTATTTTGGAGCAACGATTGGTCGTTATGGAAATCGCATTGCGAAAGGTAAATTTAATTTAGATGGTAAAACTTATTCTTTATTTACTAATAATGGTGTAAACACTTTACATGGTGGTAAAAAGGGATTTCAATATGTAGTTTGGGATGCAAAACAACCTAATCATCAAACTATAGAATTTACTTACGTATCAAAAGATATGGAAGAGGGTTTTCCAGGTAATT
>NZ_JBAZRL010000016.1:0-14793 GCF_041662865.1 Pedobacter sp. | reverse complement strand
CTTATACTTTAACAGATAACAATGAGTTAAAAATGGATTACGAAGCAAGTACTGATAAAATAACGATTGTGAATTTAACAAATCATGCTTTTTTTAATTTAAATGGTGAAGGCAGTGGTACAATTTTAAATCATGACTTACAGATTTATGCCGATACCTATTTGCCGGTTGATTCTACCTTAATCCCAACAGGGAAAATAGAAAAAGTTAAAGGAACCCCATTGGATTTTACTAAACCAACAACGATTGGTGCTCGAATAAATGATAAAAATGAACAGTTAAATTATGGAAAAGGCTACGACCATAATTATATTTTAACTAAAACAAAAAGTTTAAATATGTTTCATGCAGCTACCGTAAAGGGAGATAAATCTGGAATTGTAATGGATATTTATACGCAAGAACCCGGCTTACAATTTTACAGTGGTAATTTTATGCAAAGTAAAAACGCCTTTAAAACTGGAGCTAAGGATAATTTTAGAACTGCATTTTGTTTAGAAACTCAGCACTTTCCAGATTCTCCTAATCAGTTATCTTTTCCAACAACAGTAGTAAAACCAGGTGAGCTCTATAGAACGAGTTCTATCTATAAATTCTCTAATTAAGAGTAACAAACTATATAATTCCAGATACATTGGCTTAGTATTTGATATTATTTTTTTTATTAACTAACTAAATTTTAATCAAATGAAAACGATATTTAACAAAAAATCGGCAGTTATACTCTCTATGATTTGTATGATAGCCATACTTATATCGTCATGTAAAAAAAATAATGACGATGTAATTGTAGAAGGGACAGCTAACTTAAGAGTTGTAAATTCTGTGCAAGGTTCTAGCGCTCAAGATTTTTATCAACGCGATAGCAAATTAACTACTTCTGCTGTTGCTTATGGAGAAAGTAGTAGTTATTTAACTGCGCAATCTGGGGCAAGTACAGTATCATTTAGAAATTCAGGTTCAACTTCTGCAAATGCAAGTGCTAATGTAGGTATTAAAGCAAACGCATCTTATACTGTATTTTATTATACAAATGCTACTGGAGCGGCTCAACTTAATGGATATGAAGATGATAACACTGCACCAGCTTCAGGGAAATCAAAAGTTAGATTTGTCAATGTAGGATCGGCATTAGCTAATTCAATTAGCGTAGTAGCTACAGGTGGAGCTTCTTTAACTACGGGTTTAACCTTTGGTTATTCATCTTCTTACAGTACAATTGATGCTAATACAGCATTAAGCGCTAGTGTTTTAGGTTCAGTTAGTACCACGGTAATTCCAGGTACTACTTTCCAATCTGGAAAAATTTATACCATTTGGTTTGATGCTGCAAATACTACAACTGCAAACTATCATGTTATAGTACAGAATTAACAACAGCTAGAAATTTTAAAAGCATTGCAAATAGCAATGCTTTTTTTGTGCCCTAACAAATGGTAAATTTTTCTATTTTTGATAAATAAGATCACTTAATGACCCCAACTAATAATTCATCTTTACAACTTAGAACAGTAAATGTTACAAGGTATGTTACGCCTTTGCGTGAAGGTGGTTCTATGCCTGCAATTGCAGAGGCAGACGATGGGTTTTTATATGTATTAAAGTTTCGGGGAGCTGGGCAAGGTCATAAAGCATTAATAGCCGAAATTATTGGAGGAGAGATTGCTCGGTCATTAGGATTGAAAGTTCCAGAACTAGTGTTTGCTAAATTAGATGAGGCTTTTGGCAGAACTGAACCTGATGAAGAAATACAAGATTTACTTAAAGCTAGTGTAGGTTTAAATTTAGCTTTACATTATCTATCGGGCGCCATAACCTATGATCCAACAGTAACTAAAATTGACTCCTTACTTGCATCACAAATAGTGTGGATAGATTGTTTGCTCACAAATATGGATCGTACTGCTCGTAATACAAATATGTTACTTTGGCATAGAGAATTATGGTTAATTGATCATGGTGCATCCTTATACTTTCATCATTCTTGGCAAAATTGGGAAGAACAAGCAAAAAAACCTTTCGTTTTAGTAAAAGATCATGTATTGTTGTCGCAAGCTAGCAAATTAGAAGAAGTTGACAATAGTTTTCGCTCTATTTTAACTCCAAAAATCATAACTAATATATTGAACTTGATACCAGATGAATGGTTAAATGAAGATATATTTCAGAGTAGTCAAGCTCAAAGAGATGCATATGCTCTATTTTTAAACACAAGAATCGCTCATTCGTATATTTTTGTAAAAGAAGCACAACATGCAAGAGAAATACTTATTTGAGTATGCAGTAATTCGTGTTGTACCAAAGGTAGAACGTGAAGAATTCCTCAATGTTGGAGTGATTTTGTATTGTGCTGGTCAGAGATTTTTAAAATGTATAGTTGAAGTAAATGAAACTCGTTTGTCAGCTTTTGCTTGTGAAGTTGAAACAACAATTATACAGTCAAACTTAAAAGCTATAGAAAAAATATGCATCGGTGGGGCAGAAGCTGGTCCAATAGGTCAATTAGATATTGCATCTCGTTTTCGTTGGCTTACAGCTACACGAAGTACTGTAGTTCAAGCATCTAAGGTGCACCCAGGGTTTTGTATTAATGCTGAAGAAACTTTACTCAAGCTATTTCAGCAATTGGTTTTATAATTCATAAGCATGTCTTCGAAGATTAAGAATTACAAACAAATAATCTTGTATGGTATCAGCTTTGCTGCACTATTAGCATTACTTAAATGGCTTGAAATACGGTTTGTGGTTTTTCAGAATTCTTTCGAAATTTATGCTGGAGCAATCGCATTCATCTTTACTATTTTAGGAATATGGTTGGCATTGAAATTAGCTAAACCTACAGTTCGCACAAAAATTATAGAAAAAGAAATTTTTATAAACAAAGTTGATGAATTTATATTTAATCGGGCAGCAGCAAATCGTTTAGGATTAAGTAGTAGAGAGTTAGAAGTACTACAACTTATGGCGAATGGGCTAAGTAATCAAGAAATTGCTGATCAATTATTCATCTCATTAAATACCGTAAAAACGCACATCAGCAGAATATTTGAAAAGATGGACGTAAAGCGAAGAACTAAAGCAATTGAGTCCGCTAAAAGCCTATCCATAATTTCTTGATTTCATACTTTAGTACTAAAAGAAGCATTTTTAAGAGAATCACCCAAAAGTATGAATGAAATTAAAATATCATAAACTTACTTTGTCTTCGTAAACTAAATTAATAAAGTATGAAAAAGAACATTTTAATTTTTGGACTTATATCCGGTCTTATAGTGAGCAGCTTAATAACAATAACTGCAATCTGTTATACAAAGAAAAATTTTGAGGGCAATATGGTACTTGGTTTTACCGTAATGATATTAGCTTTCATTTTTGTTTTTGTTGGGATAAAAAATTACAGAGATAAATTTAATAATGGTTATATCTCTTTCGTAAAAGCATTACAAATCGGATTATCAATCTCTTTTATAGCATCAACCATGTATGTTATTACATGGTTAATAGCTTACTATAACTTTATGCCCGATTTTATGGAGGTAATGACTGCGCAGGGGATTGAAAAAATAAGACTAAGTAAAGAGCTGACGAGCATAGAAATAAAAGACAAAATAGCCGGACTTAACAGTATGAAAGAGCTATATAAAAGCCCAATAATGGTAATTCTACTTACTTATATGGAAATTTTTCCTGTCGGAATAGTGGTTACGTTAATTAGTGCAGTTATTCTTAAAAGGAAACAAAATAAGGATTTGAATATTGCTTAAATGATGTAAATTGCGCTAAAATCTAAATAAATGAGCGAGATTAGAACTATCCCAGAATTTAAAGACTTTAAAACTTTCTATAAAAAAGGAGTTGAGCCATTAAAAAAAGCAAATATGGCGTATGTCAGACTTGATGGTAAATTGAAAGGTAATACAAGAAATGTTTTTGCTTATTTCTGGTACATGGATAAAAAGTGGAGAGTAAATGCTGATACATACATTGATCGCTTAAAAATTGCTTTTGATGAATTTGCAAAGTCTGATGAACCTTTTGTCATTAAACCAACTCGTGATTATAAAGGAGAAAGTTTGTCCATTAAAGGACAGCCCATTAGAAACAATAAATTTTATGTTTATTTAGTGGTTTAAAGGAATATTTCTTCTCCTTTTTCAGGAATTGTAACAACATAACCTTCTTCTGTTAATGCTGTTGCTAGTGCCGACATACTTTTAATTTCTCCATGTACCAAAACCACCTTTTTTAGATTTTGTTGATTCTGTTGTTTTACAGTTTCAACCAAATCTTTATGATCTCCGTGTCCACTTAATAGGTCAGTTTTCTTTATAGCAGCATAAACCATTAAGTCTCGATTTCGCAAACGGATAATCGGATCACCCCGTAATAATCGATCTCCTAAGGTTCCTTTTGCGCAATAACCTATAAATAAAATAGTGCAATAATAATTCTGAATATTATAATAAAGATGATCTTGTATTCGTCCCCCCTCTAACATTCCAGCTGAAGAAATAATGATACATGGTTCTAAATAGTTACTTACGGATAGACTTTCTTTACGATCCTGAACATAAATTAAGTTCTCAAATTCAAATTCGTCACCTTTGGTTTTATAAAAATCTTTAGCTTCTTCATTCACTAATTCATGGTGTTTTCTATAAACATCTGTTGCATAGTTAGCTAGCGGACTATCTACAAAAATCTGAACAGGAGGAAGTAGTCCTTTGCTAAAAATCTGATTTAAAGTAAACACCAAAGATTGTGTTCTTCCAATACTAAAAGCAGGGATAATTAATCTTCCTGGGCTTTTAATGCAAGTTTCGTTGATGGTTTCAATCAATTTTTGCTCTAAAGTTGTATCCGTGGTATGTAATCTCCCGCCATAAGTAGATTCACATACTAAATAATCTACTTGTGGTAAAGGTTGCGGATCTATTAAAACCGGGTAATTTTTCCTGCCTATATCGCCAGTAAAAGCAATTTTCTTTGTTAACCCATTTTCAGAAATGTTTAAAATAACAGCAGCAGCGCCTAATAAATGGCCTACAGGGATAAAAGTTAATTCAATATCGCCGTTAATTCTAAAAGGTTTGTTAAAGCTAATTGTAACAAACCGACTTACGGTTTCCATTACATGTTTTTGTAGATATAGTGGTTGCGGACCAGCAAATCCTCTTTTACTTCGTGATTTTCTGTTTTGTTTGCCAAGAAATATATTTACTGAATCTAATAAAAGTAATTCTGCTAAATCTGCCGTAGGCGAGGTACATAGAATTTGTCCTTCAAAACCCATGCGTAAAAGCGTAGGTAAATTACCAGAATGATCAATGTGAGCGTGAGTTAATATCACCAAATCAATCGTTGCTGGATCAAACGGAAAATATTGATTTTCTTCCTGATAAGTGCCTTTTTCGTAATCTAGTCCGCAATCTATAAGTATGGAGTAATTTTCAGTTTGCAATAAATGCATGCTGCCAGTTACCTGTTGTGCAGCTCCCCAAATGGTTAATTTCATGTAATCGTACTTTCCTTAGCTCGAAGGCAAGATATCATTTTTTAGCTCAAAGAATTAAATATTTTTCGAGAAAATTATTGAGAAACTCCCGCGTTTGGCGAGAGTTATGTGGATGTTTATTTCTTATCAGGAGGAGTAGAAACGATCTCTCCAAATTCATTTACATAAGCCATCATGCTATCTAAATCGCCACCAGTTGAGTTTTGTTGACGTTCTAGCTTACGCTCTAACTTATCTTCTTTTTTCTTTTGTCTATTTTTTTCTAATTGCTTTTTCATGAAAGTAGCTTGAGACTTTGCCATATAATATTGTATTAATTAAAAACCGACTGTTCTCTGAGTTTACCTTTTGTTGATCTTTTTAACGCGTTTTGTTAAAAAATGGATTAGATCGATACGTTATATTTTATCCTGCATGACAACGGTTAGCCTGCTAAAGATTGGAATGCTGAACAAATAATTGCTCAGTAGGTAATGTATAGAGAAAAGTATATTGATATTCCGTTGGTGCAAATATAAGGATTTTTCACGAAAAACTAAAACGTGATTAAGTTGTTGTTGTAATTATATGTGAATTGATTTTTAGAGTTATTTGCTAACAAATATAAATCTTGGCATCATTTTTACTCTATACGAAACATAATTAACACTAAATTAAATTCAACATGAAAAAGATATTCGCAATAGTTGCATTGGCTACAGTTTTAGCTTCATGTGGCAACAGTGCCAAAGAAGAGGCACTAGCAAAACAACAAGCAATTACAGCTGTGAAAGATAGTTTGAGATTAGATAGCTTTAAACGTGCTGAAGTTGTAAAACAACAACAATTAGTAGAAGAGAAACATCAAGCGGAATTAGCTGCCGCAAGACGTAGCGCTTCATCTAGTTATTCATCAAGTGGTTCGTCTACAACAACATCTGCAGGTACAACTACAGCTGCTAAGAAAAAAGGGTGGAGTGATGCTGCAAAAGGAACAGCAATTGGAGCGGGTGTAGGTGCTCTAGGTGGTATTTTAATCGATAAAAAAGATGGTAGAGGAGCAATTATAGGTGGTTTAGCTGGTGCAGGTGCTGGTTATGCAATTGGTAGAGCTCAAGATAGAAAAAGTGGTAGGGTACAACCTAAAAATTAATATATAAGTTACTTTTAAAAAAAGCCCAAGCAGTTATAAACTGTTTGGGCTTTTTTATTGCCTCAGTTTTTTATAAGCAATAACTTAATCGGGGTTAATGTCAGCTTACAATTTAAACAACTGAAGAACATTGGTATTGCTTTAAGGTTCACTTCGTATTAAGGCAATATTAAAGCCAGAATAAATCCACATCTAGTCCGCGTTTTCATAAGATAACGCGGACTTGATGCGGACTAGATGCGGACTTGCTATGAAGATGACCAAACTCAACTTAACGTTATTCATCTCGCTAAACAAGTTTAAAAGCATAGATGAAAGAAAAATGGAACAGGTAAAAACAAGTTGTAAATAGTAAAGTTTAAAAGTTTCTTGATGGCAATTAATTAAAATAGATGAGGACTTTAGACGAAAATAAATACCACACAATTTTTTTGCTTGATTTCTTAATTGTAGACCATTAAAATTGTACATATAATTGCATAATTAATTTATAGCAATTTAAAATGTACTTCATACTAGCCATTATATTCATTATTATTTTCTCAGTTTATATTTTAAACCTGCCAGTTTTTGGACGATTACCCAAAGGAGAAAGACAGAAAAGGATAATTAGTCTACCTAATTACAAAGATGGAGCGGTTGAAAATCAATCTCCAACACCTGCGCTTACAGAAGATGTATCCTATTGGATGGTTATAAAACAGATGATAAAGGGAAATGCAGCTAGCACACCAAAAAGCATAATTCCGCATGAAACACCAGATTTTAATGCTTCAGAAAAACTCAAAATTACATGGTTTGGGCATTCCTCTTATTTAATTCAGGTTGATGGAATAAATATCTTGGTAGATCCAGTTTTTAGTCAAAGAACTTCTCCTTTTCAATTTCTAGGAACAAAGAATTTTCCAGGTACAAATTTTCTCAAGATTGAAAATTTACCAGATTTAGATATCATCCTAATTACTCATGATCACTACGACCACTTAGATTACAACTCCATTTTAAAATTGAAAGATAAAACTTCAAAATTCGTTACATCTTTAGGAGCTGGGGAGCATTTAGAATATTGGGGCATTCCCTCAAATCAAATTACAGAATTGGCTTGGGGAGAAGAAATATCGCTATTGTCAAAAATCAGTTTTACTGCAGCACCTGCTAGACACTTTTCTGGAAGAAGATTTAAAAGAAATCAGACAGTATGGTCTTCATTTATCTTTAAAACAAAAAATAATAAAATTTATTTAGGTGGAGATTCCGGTTACGATGAACATTTTAAAGCCATTGGAGAAACCTATGGCCCATTTGATTTAGCGATTTTAGAATGTGGACAATACAATAAAATGTGGCCATTAATTCACATGTTTCCTGAAGAAGTAGTGCAGGCAAGTATTGATTTAAACGCTAAAACCCTATTACCTGTGCACTGGGGAAAATTTAAATTAGCCTTACACGATTGGGATGAACCTATAAACCGATTAACAAAAAGAGCAAAAGAGTTACATTTTCCCGTTATCACACCTAAAATAGGAGAAACATTTTCGTTAGAAGAAAATCTACCTTCATCCCAATGGTGGATAAATTTATAAATTGTTTAAATGAACAATTGCTATTAAATTAGTGTTGTTCTTAAAATAAGATAAAGCTAAAACCATGAAAACAGATTTTGTAGAAATTTTTCAAACTATTAGAGCATCGTTACAACCTTATGCTGTCAATGGATTTACAGCTCGCATAAATAGCGATACAGCTTATGAGCTTTGGAGTGAAAAAGATGTAGAAATAGAAGGAAAAAAAAGAGAAGAGGTTTATTTTGCAGGCGTGGAAATTCTTAAAGATTACGTAGCGTTTTATTTTATGCCAGAATATGCGGAGGAAGAGATGAAAGTTATTTCTCACTCTAATTTATTGGAATTATTAAAAGAAAAATCTTGTTTCCATATCAAAGAATTAGATGATATTTTGCTAGAACAAATAACCGATATCCTAGCTAAAGGATTTACAATTTATAAGCAAAAGGGGTGGGTTTAAATTCTTTTTGGCAAGAAGATTTTTTCTTAACTGTACAAAATTTCAACCATCAGATACGAACTGCTCAGGTAGAACCTTATTTTATTGTTGAGTGCAATAAAAATGTGCTAATTCATTTAGTTCCATTAGATAATAGTTTTAATCCTAAAGAGCTAATTATATTACAAGACAACTATCAAAAAGAAAATATACAATTAATTCACCTTTGGGAAGATGTTTGGTTATCCAAAAGAACTCAAGTGTTAAATCGGATCTATTCGTTTCTAGGTCTTAATAAAAGTTTTCATGGTCGTAAAGCGAAAATCGAGGAATTAACTCAGAAACAGACCATTAATTTTTTAACTGAAAATCATTTGCAGGGTTATGTAAAAGCGAAATATAGCTTTGGCTTAATAGCAAATAATGAAATAATTGGTTTAGCTAGTTTTAGTGAGGCAAGGCCGATGAGAAGCAAAGGCGAGAATTATCAATCTGCTGAATTAGTGCGTTTTGCATCAAAGGGAGGGTTAACAATTGTAGGTGGACTAAGCAAACTAATAAAGCATTTTACAAAACAAATTAAGCTAAACGATTTAATGACCTATGCTGATAGGGATTGGTCATTAGGCAAAGGTTACGATAAATTGGGATTTACATTAAGTGAAATCACAGAACCAGCTTTTTTATACGTAAATCGTGAAACATTGATTCGCTATTTCCCTCATCGTTTGCCAAAAACTATATTATTAGCTTTTGAAGCTCAAAATGATTTAAATTTGGACGATTTTTTAGCATTAAACGGCTTTGTCAAACTTTTCAATACAGGTAATTTAAAGTATCACTTACTATTCTAAAAATGTCTGAGAATTTGCTGATTATTTTAGGTCCAACTGCATCTGGCAAAACTAAATTAGCTGTGGCATTGGCCGATGAACTAAATGGAGAAATTATCAGCGCAGATAGTAGACAGGTATTTAAAGATATGGATATTGGTACTGGAAAGGACTTAAATGAGTATCAATTGGAGGGAAAAGTTATTCCATATCATTTAATAAACATTAAAAAAGCAGGAGAAAAATATCATGTAAATGCGTTTAAAGAAGATTTTTATACAGCGTTTAGCAATATATCAGGCAGAAACAAATTGCCAATTCTATGCGGGGGAACAGGAATGTATATTCATAGTATCCTGCAAAACCATGAATTAACATCTATTCCTGTAAATGATGTTTTAAGGAATGAAATTCAAAATTTTACAAAAGAACAGTTACAAGATAAATTAAAATCTTATCCAGAAAAACTAAGACAACATGCGGATTATTCATCTTCAAAGCGCTTAATTAGGGCAATAGAAATAGCCGTCTATTTAACACATAATGAATTGGTTGAAATTAGTAGGCCAGCAATTAATCCCATCATTATTGGTTTACAAAGTGAAGTTGAAACAAGGCGAGAAAGAATCATCATAAGGTTAAATGAAAGGCTAAAATCAGGACTAATAGAAGAGGTTGAAAGCTTGTTAGTCAAAGGAATTAGTAAAGAAATGCTAGTATTTTATGGTTTAGAATATAAATTCATTGCATCTTATTTAACCAATGAAATTGATTTTAGTACACTTAAAGAAAGATTAGGAATAGCAATTTGTCAATTTGCTAAGCGACAAATGACTTTTTTTAGAAAAATGGAAAAAGATGGTGTGAAAATTAAATGGTTAAACGCAGATAGAAATCCGACTCAGCTAAAAGAAATTGCAATTGATCACCTGCAATATAAATTTGATTTAAAATAATTGCATATTCGTCCATGAATATCAGAAGCTTTTACGAGCTCAAGAAATCACTAAAATATATAACTACGAATGGATAATAAGTTGCGGCCGATTATTAAGTGGACAGGGGGAAAGTATAGTGAGTTTGTCTTATTTGCCGATCATATTCCTGAGTTCGATAGATATATTGAACCATTTTTTGGTGGTGGTGGAGTTTTCTTCGCATTACAACCTAAAGTTCAATCCTTTATTAATGATAAAAGTACTGATCTGATTAACTTCTATAGGCAAATTGGTCATAAAGAATTTAAAGCAGAGCTTTTTAACTACGCAACTGCTTGGGATGAGTTAGGTAATCTGACTACTGAAATGTGGGAGAAATGCGGAACAAGTTTTATCAATTTTATACAAGAAAATTTAACAACTACAGAATTAAATGATGGCTTATTAAAACATTTAACAACTGTTTTGAAAGCAGATCTACTACTTAATAAACAAGATTTTATAGTTGATATTGCCTTATTTAAGAAAATGCTGTTGGCCAGCATGGCTGATAAAGCTAAACGTGTAAAAAGAATTTGTGAGAAAGAAGGACGTATTTTCAATAATGAGGAGCTTAAGTCGCATTTTGAAACTGGAATTAGAAGTGGAGCTTATCTTTTTTTTAGAACGTTACTCAATAAACAATACACTAAAAATTTAGAGTTGAAACCAGCAAAAGCAGCTGCAAACTGGTATTTTGTAAGAGAGTTTTGCTATGGTTCTATGTTTAGATTTAATGCCAAAGGCGAATTCAATATTCCTTATGGAGGTATTGCATATAACAGGAAAAATTTTCGACAAAAAGCTGAGAATATCTTCGATTCAAAAATTACAGAATTATTTAAACACACATCAATTTTTAACTTAGATTTTGAAGCATTTTTAAATCAGTTGGAATTAAGATCTACAGATTTTATATTTTTAGATCCGCCCTACGATAGCGAATTTTCAGAGTACGATCAAAGTGCTTTTACACAAAGTGATCAGCAACGATTAGCAACATTTCTTATTAAAACCCCTGCAAAATGGATGGTTGTAATTAAAGAAACAGAATTTATCCGGAAAATCTATACCAACCCTAAAGTGAAAATACTAACTTTTAATAAAAGTTACACTTATAATGTTCGTGGTAGAAATAATAGAGACGCCACCCATTTAATCATAACCAATTACTAAATAAATGGATGCATATTTGCAATTAAGACAGAATGTATTTAGCTGCAAAGTTTGTCCAACACCATGTGATGGTATTAGTAAAATGAACTATGATTTTGAAAAAAGTGTAAATTTTTCAGAATATTTCGAACAAAAATTAATTCACCATATTAATTCGTCAACAGATTTTAAAGCCGACAAGACAACAGAAAAAGGTTATCCCGATCTTAAAGTTGAAACAAAAACTGGTGCCATATTTTATATAGAAGTAAAAGTTCAGCAACGTACTTTTATGAGTGTAGAAAAAATTATCCCACAAAGTGGATTAAAACCCTCAGAAACTGTTGCATTAAACTTGAGTGATCTACTACGCTATTTTGAACTCGAGGAATCTGATAAACTGCAAATTTTTATTTTTTGGGTGGTATTAAATAGACCATGTATTATTCCAGTTGATGAAGAGCGCTATTATTATCGTTTGGTTTCAGAACTAAAACCAATTTGGCAACAGGAAAAAGATAATAGACGTTTCAGACGTAAAAGTGGAGCAGGTGATGTAGTAGATGGTGAACACAAAGGTGTAACGGTTAATTATCATTTTAGTTTAAATGAACTTAAAATTTGGCAAAATAAACTCAAGAAATTTTAGCTAACTACATGATTTTGATTGGTTTTATTGTTTAAAAATGTTAATATGTTATTAAATAGTGGTTTTTTCCTTTTGGTACATGGCATGCAATTTGTTTAAATTAGATTAGGCAATAAAGCCTTATTACAATTTAACTTAACAAAAGTATTTTAAAAATGAAAAACTCTACAAAACTCTTAGCTTCTGCAGTAGCTGCATTAGCTTTATTCTTCTCAGTTGATGCCAATGCACAATCAGCACCTAAATTCGGTATTGGTTTAAATGTAGGCGTACCAACAACAACGGGTTATAGCTTAGCAATTGGAGGAGATTTACGTTATCAATTTGATATCGATAAACAATTATCTGTTCCAATTACTGCTGGTTACACTAATTTTTCAGTAAAAGACACTTATGGTGGTGGTAGTTTTGGAGTGATTCCTGTAAAAGCTGGCCTTAAATATTTCTTTAATGATACAGGTGCTGGAGCCTATGGTTTAGCTGAAGCTGGAGCAGGTTTTAGTACTGAATCTGGGGGCTCAACAACCTTTGTTTATTCTCCTGCAATCGGTTACGCTTGGAGCAATGGTTTAGATTTAGCAGCTAAATATGAAGGATATTCAAATAACGGTAGCATAGGTTATGCTGGTATCCGTTTAGCTTACGGTTTTAAATTATAATTATAAACCTGAATAAAAAAAAGCCCTTGACAAATTTGTCAAGGGCTTTTTTTTATGATATGAACTTTAAAATTTTGAATTAAATGAGGTTTTAAAAAAACCAAGTTAATAGTTGCTTCGTAAATAGAGATAAATAAAACTCAAATATTTAACTCAAGATTCCGAACTATGAAAACAACTACAAAAATTTTTACGGTAACAGCAATTGCATTTGCAACATTCCTAAACGTTAATGCAAAGGCACAAACAATGAATATGTCAAATGGTATGGCATTTAAGATTGGTGTAGGGGTAAGTGGAGGTGTTACAACAGAAAAGTCTCCGTTTAGTTACGCTTTAGGGGCAGATGTTCGTTTACAATACGATTTATCAAAAAGTGTAGCACTAACAGCATCAGGAGGGTATACTCGTTTATTCCCAAAAGATAATTTTCCAGCTCTTGCAGATTATGATTTTATTCCTGCAAAAGGAGGTGTAAAGGTATTTCCAATAGAAAGAATGTATCTAATGGCCGAGGTTGGAGCAGGTTTTGCTATACAAGACGGTTCTAAAACATCGTTTATTTTTGGAGGGGGTACTGGTTATGAGTGGAATAACGGTTTTGAATTAGGAATAAGGTATGAAGGTTATCAACAAGACGGTACTTCTACAACTTACCAACCTGTAAATGGTCAATTTGCTTTACGTTTAGGATATAATTTTTAATTATAATTAAAATCTAATTTTATTTAAAAGCCTTCGAATTTTCGGGGGCTTTTTTGTTATTTTAAAATTATAAATGCTATTTTGAGCAAAAAACAAAATCTATGAAATTATCTGGTTAATTATAAAGGATTAGCTGATAAAGAACTGAACGCAAATGAAAACAAAACAATATTTTGGAGTTATGGCATTATCTATATTGATGGCCTGTAATACTTCTTCTAATAAATCTACCGAATCTAAAGATAGTACTGCTCATAAAACAGAAGTAGCTACTACAACACGTATTAGCTTTAAGGATGCAAAACTGCAAAGCATCTATAATAGTTATATTACATTGAAGGATGCTTTAGTTGCTTCAAAGCTTACTGATGCACAAAATGCTTCAAAAGCTTTAGCTGCAAAACTTGTGACTTATAGTGGTTGCGAAAATACAGCTGTTACAGCGCATAAAATCGAAAATGCTAAAGATATTGTAACGCAGCGTAAAGAATTTACAGCATTAAGCTCTGATGTGATTGCATTATTTAAACATGCAGAACTGAGTTCAGGGACGATTTTTATTCAGCATTGCCCAATGGCTAATAAAGGTGATGGTGGCGATTGGTTAGCTTCAGAGAAAAAGATTCAAAATCCATATTATGGAAGTGAGATGATGGAATGTGGCTCTGTTGTTGAGGAAATTAAAACCAAATAATTTTCCCTGACAAAATTGATGCGTTTTGCTAAAAATTAACATCAATTTAACAGCATTGTTAGGTTAAAAAGTCAAATTTTAAAAACAGATTAACTATTTTTGTTATTATATAAACTATAAAATATATGTCAGATATTGCAGAAATTAAGGTTGGCGGTAAAACGTATGAGTTTCCAGTTATTACTGGAACAGAAGGTGAAAAAGCCATCGATATTTCAAAATTAAGAGATCTTACAGGCCATATTACACTAGATTTAGGCTATAAAAACACAGGTTCTACCAAAAGTGCGATTACTTTTTTAGACGGTGAATTAGGCGTTTTAAAGTATCGCGGTTATCCAATTGAACAATTAGCAGAGAAATCTACTTTTTTAGAAGTAGCTTATTTATTGATATACGGCGCATTACCAAAAAAAGAAGAGCTAGTTGGGTTCCAAAATGAGATTAGCAGACATACGTTAATTCAT
>NZ_JBAZRL010000015.1:0-64650 GCF_041662865.1 Pedobacter sp. | reverse complement strand
TGTTTACATTGGGACTGAAAAGCTTTGGGATCCTAAATTCGAGCTGACTATAGCATTTGAGTTAAATGCAATCGCGGGAAACACGCATAGACCATTTGCCGCTATTTGGGTTGAAGATGAAGCCAAAAAGCCAGTTAGAAATCTAGCCTTATGGTATAATAAGACCAAATGGGTTCCGGATCTTAGAAATTGGTATAGAATAAACGGTGAAGTTTTTAAAGCTGATAAAGCAAACTACGCATCTGTAACTGGTGCAACCCGTTCGCCAGGCAAGTATAGCATCAAGTGGGATGGGAAAGATGATAAAGGAAATCTTGTTCCACAGGGGAAATATACCATCATGATTGAAAGCGCTAAAGAACACGGAACGGATGAGATTATCCGTCAGCCATTAGAGTTAAAAAAAGCTGCAAAAAAAGTAACTAATGCAGGTAATGTTGAAATCTCAAACGTAACTTTTGACTTCTATAAAAAATAATCCAGCACCGCTTACTTCAAAGAAGAAAGTAGCTACAAAGGTAAGTAATCCGAAAAAAGAAGTAGCCAAACTATCACGTTGGCTACACATTTATCTTTCTATGGTAAGTTTTGCCATTGTTCTTTTCTTTTCGGTAACAGGTTTAACATTAAATCACCCAACATGGCTTGGCGGAGATAAGCAAGTAAACGTTAAAAATAAAGGGGTTTTAAATGTTAAATGGGTAAATAATCCGGATACGAATAAAATTGCCAAATTGGAAATCGTAGAGTTTTTACGCAAGACCTATAATGTTAAGGGATATGTAAGCGAGTTTAGGATTGATGATTCTGAAGTAAGCGTTTCGTTAAAGGGCCCAGCTTATTCTGCCGATGCATTTATTGACCGTGAAACAGGAAAGTACGAGCTTTCGGAAATTAAAATGGGCATTGTAGCTATAATGAATGATTTGCACAAAGGAAGAGATTCTGGCTTGGGCTGGTCGTGGATTATTGATATTTCAGCTGTGTTTTTAATTTTGGTTTCGCTCAGCGGATTAATCTTGTTATGCTTTATTAAAAAGAGACGTGTTGCGGGCTTTATTACAGGAATTATTGGACTAATTCTGTGTTATTTAATCTATGTGATATTCGTGCCTTAAAAAGTTCTTTTTTCTAAATAGAAATCCTCCTTTTCAGTCATTAAGGTTTTTGCTGCTTTTGTTTTGTCCTTGTAGCCCAACAAATGCAATGTTCCGTGAATCATTACTCGGCATAATTCATCTAACGTAGTCGATTTAAAATTAAGAGCATTTTCTTTAATCCGATCAAGGCTGATAAAAATATCGCCCACAATCATTTTAAGCTCTTCTGAGTTGTCGAAAGTAATCACATCGGTATAATCGTCGTGTTGGAGATAATCTTGGTTTATACGCAATAAATAATCGTCTGAGCATAAAATGAAATTCAATTCTGATAATTGATATCCTTCAGCCAAAATTGTAGTCTCAATCCAGTTTCTGACCCTGGTTTTATGCTTTAATGCATATTGAATATCTTCTGTAAAAAAGGTAATTTTTGGCATTTTATTTTTTATAAGAACCGTCATTGCGAGGCACGAAGTAATCTCCTTTTTGCAATAAATAGCTTTCGCTTTAAGATTGCTTCGTGCCTCGCAATGACGAATTAACGATTGGGCGAATTTAACAATTTAAAATATTCAGCTATTTTATTTTTGTAGTAATAATTTAAGTTAGGCGGCAATTTTTGGATCACTTCACTTTCACTTTGCTGTTGTTTTTTAAACTTATCCAGCATTTGCTGATACGATGGAGGGAGTTCTTTTGCGGCATTGCTTTCTCTTTTCGAATCTTGATCTTGTTCCCGTTGCGCTTTATCGGCATCTAGTAATTTAATCATCAAATTCTTCTGACGATTCATCGTTTCTTCAGAAATCTTCTTGTTTACTAAATCTAATTCCGTCTGCTTCATTTCTTGCGTCATTTGGTTTAAATTACCAAGTGAGCCTTTTCCATCTTTATTATCTTCTTTGTTTATTTTTTGCAAAGCTTCTCGAATCATTTGCTGCTGTTGCGCCATCTTTGCAAATTCTTGACTCATTTGTCCTTTGGGTACAGTTCCTTTATTGCCTTCGCGTTGCATTTTATCTCGAGCATTTTGCATGTTTTTATTCAATTGATCTTGCATTTGCTGCAATTGCTGCATGCTTTGTTTTTTGCCTTTACCCTTGCCCGATTTTGCATTTTTCATCGCATTTTGCAATTGGTCTAGTGCCTCATTTAACATTAAAGCTAAGTTATTAAGCGAGGTCATGGTAAATTGTTGTGAGCGATTTGCTTCGGCAGTTCGTCTATCACCCAAAAAATCTATAGATTTTCCAATGTTAAAATTGATTTTATCAACCTCGGCATTCACTACACTCTCAATTTGTGGTACTCGTTTACTTAATGAAAATAAACTATCAGCAATAGTTTTCATGTTATCTTTAATGGTGTTTTGTTGTTGCACATTGGCAACGTAAGAAGGATCATTGCTGTTCATTCTCCTCAAAGCAAGCATTACTTTTTCCTGGGCAAAAGAAGTGCTCAATAAATTTTCTAATAAGCGGCGTAATTCATCTGCGTTCGTTTTAGCTTCTTGTTCTTCACTTTCTTGCTGACTTTCTTTCATTTTTTGAGCTAGTTCTTCCATTTGCTCACCAGCTTTTTGTTGTTTTTCAGCCGCTTTTTGTTTGTCGTTTTTAGTTAGCTGTTCCTTACTTTCTTGCTGATTTTTCTCAATTTGTTCCGTTTCTTTTTCAGGGTTTTCAAAAGGATTAGGTCGTTCTAATTCTTGATTTTTCTCCTCAAGTTTTGCTAATTCTTTCTGTAGATCTTTAAAATCTTTATTTAATTGGTCCTGTTTATTTTTTATATCCGGTAACGATGCGTTTTTATCCTTGCTTTGCTGGCTTAACTCCTTTTGCTGTTTCGCCATTTCTTCCAAACGATCTATTTTATTTTGTAGATTTTGCTCAAACTCTAATTGCTTGTATAATTCTAAAATTCGATCCAATTCATTCTTCAACGATTTATTATCAAGTTGCATTTTTGAGAGCTGATCACGAGTTAAATCTTTATTGTTCATTTCCATTAATTGTTGCAGCTTTTGCAATAATTCTTTGGTTTTCTCGTCTAACACATTATTAAAAAGCTCATCAATTTGTTTTTGCTTTTCTTTTAATTCTTCATTAATCGCATTGTTTTCTGTCTTTTCAAACGTGTTTTTCTCGTTCTGTTTTTTAATGTCTTTAACTGCTTCCTCTAATTGCTTTTGTTTATCTAATAATTGCTCGATTTGTTTTTTATCTTCAAAACTAAGCTGCTTTTTATCTAGTAAATTCTGACTTAATTTTTTACTTTCTTTTTCTATTGAATTCGCCAACTTAATTGTCGATTCCATTTTTTGTTTGAGCGATTCGCTTGCAGACGCTAGTTTCTCTGCTACTTGTTGCTGCGTGGGAACTTGATAAGTTTTTATTTCAGACTTTGAAGTTTTTGCACCATTTACCCCGTCATTATCGGCAACTTCAAAATAATATTCTAAAACTTGACCAGGCTTTAAGCTGATTGTATTTAAATTCCATAAATAGAAAAAAGTATTTTCTACTTGATTGTTTTTGATGGAAATAGATTTGCTTTGTGCGCTTAGCATTTTCCCATTCTCCATAATTTTGTAAATGAATTTTAGGGAAGAAAAACCATAATCATCTGCAATGTTTCCAGAAAAATAAAGTGCTTTACTGCTTACAGAATCTGGCGTTTCTGTTACCGAAATACTAGGAAATTGATCAACTATAATGTTTAGTTGGTGACTCAAAGAATCCGAACTGCTTACAAAAGTATTTTTAGGAATAATCTGATAGGTACTATTTTTTCTCAAAGTTGTGCTAAAAGTCGCAGTGTTGTTATCGACCTTTAAATTATGAGATTGATTGTGAAGAATGAATGCCAATTCCTCACTATTTTCTGTGTGTAAATCCCAAATTATTTTTGTGCCTTCTGGGATTAATAAGTCGCCAACATTGTTTAGCTCTTCATTTTTTCTTTGCAGATAAGCTGGATAAATCAACTTTGCACTCATATTTAAAAGAGAAGGACAAGGCTTTACATCAATAGTAAAAGCAGCGGAATTAAAACCACCACCAAAAAAGCGTAACGATTTGTTTTTTTGAATGTTTTTGAATGTATAATTGAAATGATCGATGTTTTCTTTAGCTAATTTATATGTATTTGCCCCATCTTCAATATAAATATCTTGCGGAAATTCATTTCCATTTAATTGCAGCTTAACAGTAAAATCGTCGCCTTGCGTAACACTTAAATTCTTGTTTAAAATCACAAAATCAAAAGGAGCTTTAGGCAAAATTTCTTCATTGTAACGAATAAAACTAGTTGTTCCCTCTTTTAAAATTGCGGGAGCTATTATGCCAATAAAAATGATAATCGCCAATGGCGCTAAAATGTATTTTAAGTGCTTTCGATTATCATTAAGGTTAATTGCGCTGGCAAATGGAATGGGCCTCAAATCACTAATTTTTTGATCAATCCCTGCTAAGATTAACTGACTATTTTGAGGAGAATCATCAGCCAAAGCTTTAAGTTGTAATGTGTTTAATAAACGGTCTTTTACATTAAAAAAGTGATTGCCAATTAGCCCAGCGGCTTGTTCTATGCTTAGTGTTTTACTCAGTTTAAAATAAGAGAGCGCTGGTTTAATTATCCAAAAACCAATGGCTACTAACGCAATAAATAAAAATGAAAAGAATAAAGTCGTTTTTGCTCCAGTTCCAGGATGAGAGTAATACACCAATACAAAAAGAAAAAGATATAGCCCTAAAATACTAGCTGCGGCATAAATGCTTCCACGCAAAAGTTTATTTAAATAAAACTTTCGAGTAAACTCATTAATCTTAGCTAATAAAAGATCGTAGCTATTGCCCATGTTTGTTAACGAAAATAAACGTAAAAATAGTGCATGTAACTTATCAATAGATGTCCTATTTAATTTTTGTTATCTATATCGGGATAAGTTAACAAAAAATGAATATAAATTTTGTTTCAAAATCTTACTTTTAACACATTAAAACAAACACATGAAACAATTATCAATTGCTGGCTTACTCGTATTAATGATTTCTACTAGCGGAATTGCCCAAAAAACGATTATTTCTTGGAATAAGAACCAAGTCATTGCTCACCGCGGGGCATGGAAGAAAAATAACCTTCCTGAAAATTCAATTGCTTCGCTAAGACAAGCATTTAAGATAAACTGTTTTGGATCTGAGTTTGATGTTCATATGACTTTGGATAGTGTACTAGTAGTAAATCATGATCCGACTTTTTTAGGCATGCCGATTTCAAAATCTACTTATAAGCAGCTATTGACAAAAAAGCTTTCAAATGGAGAAGCGATCCCAACTTTAGAAAGTTATTTAAATGAGGGAATGAAACAGAAAAAAACCAAACTTATTTTAGAGTTGAAACCTCAAAATATGGGTAAGGAAAGAGATGAGTTTTTAGCGGAAAGTGCACTACAAATGATTAGAAAACTAAAGGCTGAGGCATGGGTAGACTATATAAGTTTTGGTTATGATATTTGCACCTATATTATTGCACACATACCAAATGCTAAGGTTGCTTACCTTGCGGGAGATGTGGCTCCAGAAAAACTAAAAGCAGATGGCTTTGTGGGTTCTGATTATCATTATTCGGTTTTTCAGAAAAACAACTGGATTGCGTCATCAAAGAAACTAGGCTTAACTGTTAATGCTTGGACGGTAAATACTGAACCAGAAATGGAATGGCTTTTGGCAAATGAAGTTGAATATATTACTACGAATGAACCTGAATTATTATTTGAAGCCATTAAAAAATCGTCAATAGCTAACAAGTGGAAGTTAAAATGGTCGGACGAGTTTAACGTTAAAGGCTTGCCAAACCCTACTAATTGGACGTATGATGTTGGTGGCTCTGGTTGGGGAAATAATGAAAAGCAATTTTACACGAATGCGGATACACTAAACGCTAATGTAGATAAAGGAGTTTTAAATATTACTGCTCGCAAAGCGGATAAAGAAAATAAAAACTACACTTCGGCAAGGTTAGCTACTCGCAAAAAATTTGATTGGAAATACGGACGTGTAGAGGTAAGAGCTATGTTACCAAAGGGAAGAGGTTTATGGCCGGCAATTTGGATGTTGCCAACAGATTGGAAGTATGGATCTTGGCCAAGAAGTGGAGAAATAGATATCATGGAACATGTTGGCTATGATCCAGATACAGTTCATGGAACAGTACATACCGAAGCATTTAATCATGTTAAAGGCACACAAGTTGGGAAAGCATTAATAATTGAAAATCCTTACACAGAATATCATGTATACGCAATAGAATGGTTTGAAGACCATATCGATTTCTTTATTGATGGAAAAACATATTTAACCTTTAAAAATAGCCGTAAGAACTTTTCAGAATGGCCTTTTGATCAACCGTTTCACTTGCTGTTAAATGTTGCAGTAGGCGGAAATTGGGGAGGTGCAAAAGGAATTGACGAATCTGTTTTTCCAGCCACTATGAAAGTAGATTACGTACGGATTTTTCAAAAGTAAAAAGCTCTAAAATAAAAAAGCCCCGATTTAACATCGGGGCTTTGGTAAAATATGATAATAATTAGATTACTTTCACATTAACGGCGTTTAAACCTTTTTTACCGCTTTCAACATCATATTCAACTTTATCGTTTTCACGAATTTCGTCGATAAGACCTGTTGAGTGTACAAAGATTTCGCTATCGCCGTTTGCAGGGATAATAAATCCAAAACCTTTTGTTACATTAAAAAATTTTACTGTTCCTTCTTGCATTGTATTGTATATTAATAATTAAGTGCGCAAGGTACATAATTTAATTTTAATAAATGCAAATACCTCATTTTTTGATGAATATACTATAAAGTGAAGGTTTATTTAGATCGTTTTCCGGTTACAGTTAATGTTATTTCACTTGAATGTGGAATGCCTAAAGTTTTGCCAGGAGTAATTTTCAGCAAGTTTTGCAAATAGACATCTATAATTCCTTGTATCAATTTTTTACGAGCCTCAAGGTATTCTGGTAATACAACACTCCCTAATCTATTCAAGTGCATTTGCCCATTTGCATCAACTACTACTGAAAAATTGTATGCAAATTCTTTATAAGATCTTAGAATTTCAATCTCATATTCTGGATAGAGATAATCGTAAGATCTTGGTCGATGGTTAAGTTCATCTACAGTGCTTATTTTCTTTGCCGTTATAAACTTACTTTTTGGTTCGAAAACTACTGGCTGCCTTGCCGCAAACGAAGTATCTGGATTTTTAGGATTTCGATAAGTCCGTTCTGATAAACGCTTAATGAAAAGAGTATCTGCTTTTGAAGGCCTTTGGAGTTCCTTAATAGTCGTATGTAATTTATTTTCGATGTAATCTTTTGTGTAATAGGTACAGTAAACATCCGAGCGTTCGTCATCATCTCCCATTATTTGTTTACCGTTCACTTGTAGTCGTTGCAAAATCAAACTGTCTTTGCTAATTACCTTTGCTCTAAAAAACTCTCTAGCGAAGTTATAAACCTTTGCGTGGTCATGCTGAAGATAAAAACCCTGCATACGAGCTATTTCTGGACTATAGGCCAACATTGTATCAGGAGCTTTGAATTCTATTGTCCAAGTCGGTTCTTGTTGAAATCCGACTTCATTAAAAGATAATCCATTTTTAAATCGTCTTTTCACTTCATAAAAACGGATGCCGTTCACATCTTTAAAACTTAAGTTGTTCTCTGGCATTTCTGAGGGATCACTATTTTTTTTCTGCTTTTTTGATTCTGATTGGCAAGCAGATAAAAACAAAATACATAGAACAACGGAAGAAACGGCAATAGTTTTAAACTTCATCTTAAATCGGGCACAAAATGATTAACAGCGGCAAATATATTATTGTTTCTTCTTTAGCAAAATAACATTTGCAACTTTTCTAGCGCCTTCGTGATCCCATTTTTTATTATCTGAAGGAAAATTTACAATCCCGTTTTCTGGAGCATTGTAAACCCATAACGTTGTAGAGCCGCCGCCATCTAAATTAATAGCGCTTGTACAGCCTAACCAGCGCATTACTTTAGTTAATTCAAAAAGACTTACTCCAGCAGAATTTTCTTGTCTGCCATCTACAGTAAGTAAAATGATTTTCCCATTGGGCTTAATTCCAATTGCACTTCTTGGATGCCTTAACCGATTAAACGCAGAAGTGTCTAAGGTTTCGTCTATATGATTAAATGTTAATAATGGGCCACTTAACATGACGTTTTTCTCAGTCAAATTTTCTTCCCAATTCGAAGTGTTATCCCATTTTTTTAAAACGAGGTTTCCATTTTCAATAACAATAGCCGCTTTTTGATGTCTTGCTCTGCTATTGTTCTTTTCTAGTCTAGTAGAATTGATTATTTGTCCATTTACTTTAACAAAGTCGACGGAGCCACCGTTTTTCACATCGAAAAAAGTGCCATTTATAGCAACAAGAGCGTTATTTTCTTTACCAAACGTTGGGGTTGTTTTGAGTTCTTTTGGTGAAGCAGCAATTTCAAAGGCCGGAGAATTTCCTTTATTTTTTACTTCAACATAACTAATGTTTTGATTAGCAAGAAAAAGATTTTTCTGATCGAAATGATGCGTAATTAATTTTGTTTTTGGCGCAATGCGTTGTTTGTGCCATCTTGCAGTAACAAGCGCAACTGAGTCTACATTTTGAGCAAAAGTGAAATTGCTAAAAGCAATAAATAGGAAAAATAGGTTTCTTTTTAACATAAGGGAATTATGGCTTGGCATCCGTATTAAATTCGTTTTTTTAATTTGAGAAGCTTAATAATGTTTTTATCTTTTCTAATTATTTCTATAACTACTGTTTTTCCGTCGGCAGATTTAAGTAGATTAGTGATTTCTTCTAGTGAATAAAAATCAATCCTTTTTAAATCTATTCCAATGAGCTCATCTTGCTCCAAAAAGCCAGCTTTTTCTGCCGGAGAATCGGGTTCAATTCGCCCAACAAAAAAACGGGGGCTATTTTCTGTATCAGCATAAACTTCCATCCCAGACATATCATGATCGAAAGGGGCTTGATAACTCTGATTAGGTTTAAAGTATACTGCTAGATTTTGATAATCAAAAGTTATATCAAATCGGCGTAATAATTCTGCGCCTAAGTTTCCATTTCGTGTATTGTATCCAATTTGTGCGGCAACAGATTCATAGGCAGGAAAACTAGACAAAACGTTTTTAAAGCTATATTTCCCTAATTTCAACAAAGGGATTCTACCAACATGCCCGCTTATTAAACCACTTAACCCCAAACCTAAGTTGGCAAAAATAGTAGGATTTGGAAGAGGGAATGCTTCTCCATTTAATGCCTCCATTGACAAAGCATGACTAGCCCCACAGTCAATAATTAGTTTTGCTTTAATATTGGTTTTTTGAGGAGTTTGCATTTCGACAGTTATATATGGGTTTTTGTTTTGCATTTCTATGGGAAATTTAGACCCTCTTTTTCGAGTTTTAGCTTGAGGAGAGAAAAAAGCTAATCTTTGTGTTGTGTAATTTACTTTTACTAGAAAACTGTTAAAAAAATAATAACCAATTAATCCATAAATCTTTTTACCCATATAGCTAGAGAGATTAAAAACATCTGTTTTTAATATTGTGGTAGGGATGTGTTGAATACTTGCTTCTTTTATTTTTACCCCAACATCATTAGAAATAAAGGCTTCTATTTCTTGGCCTTGACCTAGCCCATAAATCTTTGTCCCCCGTAAATTTTTAAGTGATAAAGTGTCTAATAAAGATGGGTCGGTAATAATTAAAGAACCAACACCAGTATCTAGAATAAAATTAAAGGGACCTTTTCCATTAATATAAATTGGGATAATGATTAAATTCTTTACTAAATCAAAATCCATTACACTCTTTTTGCGGTTTCCCTCAAACGTGAAACTTTGAGCATGGCAATTACCTACAAATAAAATTTGCGAAATTATTAATCCAATAATTAAAGATAATAATGGGAATTTTATTGCCTTTTGCCAATATTTCATGAAACTAAATTAATAAATTAGGGCTCATATTTTTATCATAAATGAATTTATAAATGGAAAACCTTTCTCAATACTATAAAAAACGGCTTATTTATTTGATTCTAACTATTGCAGGTTGTTTTTCTGCTTGTGCTCCCAATAAAATCATAGCGCATAAAGTTAAGAAAGAGTTTAAAAGCTCAGCAATCATTAAACAATATCAAGTTGGATTTGCGCTTTTCGATTTAGCAAAAAAGGAAATGATTTTTCAAAAAGATGCTGATAAATATTATACGCCAGCATCAAATACAAAATTATATACGTTTTATGCGGGGTTAAAAATGATGCCCGATTCCATCCCGTCACTAAAATATATTGAAAAAGGAGATTCGCTTATTTTTTGGGGAACCGGAGATCCGTCATTTCTACACACTCAATTAAAGGGAACTAAAGCATTTAATCTTTTAAAATCAACCACTAAAAAACTATTCTTCGCCCCAGGCAGATATACTGGAGATTTCTATGGAAATGGTTGGCAATGGGATGATTACAACGAATATTATCAGGCAGAAATTAATGAATTACCACTATTGGACAATATGGTTTTGGTAAGCTCTACCGCACTAGGATCGATGCACATTTTACCACAAACTTTTGCTTCGTGCTTTGTAAAAGATAGTCTAAACGTTAAACCATTTAGGGTTATTAGAGATTTTAATGCGAATCGATTTAACTACCCTAGTACTATTATTCCGGCGAAATATGCACAACAAATTCCATATAAAGTTAATAGCTCAACAACAGTAAACCTTTTGAGCGACACACTAAATAAATATGTGGGAATTATAAATATGAAAATGCCCGCAGATGCAAAAACAGTTTATAATGTAAAGAGCGACTCCGTTTTTAAAGAGATGCTTTTGCCCAGCGATAATTTTATTGCAGAGCAATTATTGTTGGTGTATGCTAATAAAATAGGTGAAGATTTAAACACAGCTAAGGTAATAAGCTATGTTGAAAAGCAATACTTATCGACCTTGCCTGATAAACCAAAATGGGTAGATGGCTCTGGGTTGTCAAGGGGAAATTTGTTTACGCCAAGGGATATGGTAAAGCTGTTAGAATTGATTTACGGAGAAGTAAATAATCAAGAAAAGTTATTTAGCATGTTGCCGGCTGGAGGAAAAACAGGGACACTTAAGAATGCGTATCCAAAAACAGATAATCCTTTTGTTTTCGGCAAAACAGGAAGCCTTTCTAACAATCATAATCAAAGTGGATATGTGGTAACCAAAAAAGGAAAAGTTTTCATTTTTTCTTTCATGAACAATAATTTTGTTTTGCCCACAGCAGACGTTAGAAAGGAAATGGTTAGGGTGATGACGTATATTCATGAAAATTTTTAAGATGAAAAGATTAATACTACTAATTACGATTTTAACCTTTTGTTGCTCAGTATTTGCGCAAGAACAAATTATTTATCAAAGTAAAAACCTTCCAAAAGCCGATACGACATGGATTTTTAAACCAAAACAATATAAAAAATTAGGCAAGCTTCCAGTTATATTTTTGCTGCATGGGTATAGTGGAAATTACAAACAATGGAATGGGATTATGGATGCTCAGAAATATGCTGACGAATATGGTTTTATCATTGTTTGTCCTGATGGCTTATTTAGCAGCTGGTATTTAAATAGTCCAGCAAAAACTGATTGGCAATATGAAACGTTTTTCTTTGACGAGCTTTACTCGGACATTAAACAGAAATACAAAGTTGATAATCAAAACATTTTTATTAGTGGCTTAAGTATGGGAGGGCATGGAGCACTTTATCTATTTATAAAAAGGCCAGAACTTTTTAGTGGAGCAGGAAGTACTAGCGGAGGAGTGAAATTATCAGATGGATTTGGTAAGTTTGGATTGGGAGAATTGCTTGGAAATCCATCGTCAGATAATGATTTATGGAAGAAATTTTCCGTTATTGATAACATTGACAAATTAAAAGGGAATACAAAACCAATTATTTTTGATTGTGGTTCTTCCGATTTTTTCTATGCTTCCAATAATCAATTAAAACAAAAATGCGATGAATTAAAGCTCAACGCGACGTATATTTCTCAGCCTGGAGCACACAATAAAGTGTACTGGGCAAAATCTATTAAACAACAATTTGAATTCTTTAAAACCCAATTAAAATAAAGCTATGAAATTAAAAAATCTACTAATTGCTTTATCTCTTGTTTTGAGCATTGTTTCGTGTAGTAAAAAAAGCGACCCGATACCAACTCCATCACCTCCAATACAGCCCATTCCGGTTATTCCCACCCCACCAACCAGAACTGCATGGGTGCCAGGCACATTTAAAATTGTAGCCTATATGCCAAGTTATAAAGACCCAAACACAATAGATGATAGTAAATATAAAATGATTACACATTTATTATATGCTTTTATCAACCCAAATGTAAGTGGAGATGGATCTTTAAATACAGTTTTGCAGCCAACTAGGTTTACCACCGTTATAACAAAAGCCAAAAATTACGGTGTTAAAACAGGTATATCTGTTTCGGGCGATAAAAATATATTTGCTACTATTGCTGCATCGGCTCCGGCAAGAACAAAATTTACAACCCAAGTAGTCGCCTTTGTTAAAGCTAACAATCTTGATGGTGCAGATATCGATTGGGAATATCCAACTGCAGCAGATGCATCTGCAGATAATTTTGTGCTATTAATGCAAGAATTAAGTTCTGCATTACATGCTGAAGGTAAATTTTTGAGTGCTGCGGTTACTCCAGGGGTATATACCGGCAATATCAAAAATGGCATGAAACCTGAAGTTTTTCAGTATATAGATTTCCTAAACCTGATGCAATATGATGGGCCAAATTACGATACAGCGGAGCCATTAAATCATGCTTCTATGAAATTAACTCAAAAAAGCTTAGATGTTTATTTGGTAGAAAAGGGCTTGCCGAAAGAAAAAGCCATTTTAGGGATACCTCTTTATGGCGAAAATGTAAGCGGAGGAGCAATTGCCTATCGTGATATTGAAGCTAGCGGAGCTAATGTCTATTTAAATCTTGCAAAAGTTAATGGCACGGACTATGGTTACAATGGAATTGAATTAATTTGGCAAAAGGCACAATTAGCTAAAGAAAGATGTAACGGAATTATGTTTTGGGAATTTTCTTTCGACTCAAATTCTTCAAAATCATTAGTTAAAGCCGCCAACGATCAACTCGGAAGAACTTATTAATGCAGGAGAAAAATAGCTTTAATCATCTTAATGTTCCATTAGCGTCAAAAATTAATATCGATAGACAAGCCTACCTTTATTTTGGTGGAACAGCGTATTTAGGCATTCCGCAGCATGCTGATTTTATAAAACTTTACCTAAAAGGAATTAAACAGTTTGGACTAAATAACGGCACAAGTCGGAATAATAATATTCAATTAGGAATTTATGACGATGCCGAAAAACATGCCGCAAATAAATTTGGCTCAGAATCATCATTAATTTTATCAAGCGGATATCTGGCTGCGCAACTCACCATAAAACAAGTTTCACCTTTTGGCGAAATAAGATATGCACCATATACTCATCCTGCTTTGTGGTATAAAGAAGATCCAAAAACTGCAGGTTCTTTTAATAATTGGGCAAAAAATATTATCGAAGAAATTAATTTAAGCGAAAAGAAGAATTGGGTGCTGATTAGTAATTCAATGAACAATCTTTTTCCTGAAATTTATGATTTCTCTTTTATCAAGCAAATAAATGAAGAAAAACAGATTATTTTGGTAGTTGATGATTCTCATGGAATTGGTGTAAATAATAAAGGCTTAAGCGCTTTGTCGACAATTCCAAAATGTGAAAATGTTGATGTTTTGCTAATAGCTTCTATGGCAAAAGCTCTGGGAGTAGATGCAGGATTGGTTTTAGGGTCAGAAAAAACCATCAGGAAATTAAAACAAAGCAACGAATTTTTAGGTGCTTCACCCCCATCTGCCGCAGGTCTTTTTGCTTTCATGCATGCTCAAGAAATTTACAAAAGTGAATGGTCAAAACTTCAGGAAAACATATCGCTATTAAATAACGCTTTAACAGAAAATAATGATTGGCATTTTATAACAGGTTTTCCTGTGTTTTTCTTTAAAAATGTAGACCTTAGCGCCAAGCTACTAAAACGAAATATATTAGTTTCATCTTTTCCTTACCCGGATAAAGATGGGCCAATAGTTAATAGAATAGTTTTAAGTAGTTGGCATAGCAAAGCCGATATCCAAGAATTAATCGCAAACTTATAGATAGATACCATGAGAAATTTTATCCTTATCCTTCTCATAGTTTTGCTAGGACAGCAGAACTTAAGCGCACAAAAAACCGTAAAAGTTTGGGTGGTTAGGCATGCAGAAAAACTAACAGACGACCCTAAAGATAAAGACCCAGATTTATCTCCAGAAGGAAAAGAAAGAGCTGAAGCACTAATGAAGGAACTCAAAGGCGAGAAAATTGATTCTATTTTTGCAACAAACTACAAAAGGACCAAATTAACAGGATTTCCGTTGGCTGATAAAATTGGAATTTCAGTTAAAACATACAATCCAGAAGATCAAAAAACATTAGCGAAACAACTAATAATTAATGCTAAAGGAAAGAATATTTTAATTGTAGGTCATTCTAATACAGTACTAGAAATAGTTGAAGCATTTGGCGCAAAAAAACCTGTAAAAGGATTAACGGATGACGATTACGACTATCTTTTTGAAGTAACTGTTAAAGGAGATAAGGCAGATGTTAAAGTTAGTCGATATGGCAAAGAGCACCACAGTAAGGAATAAGCACTACAGCTTTTCAAATGGAATGTCCATTAAATCATAATTTTGCCAGCCATTAAAATCAAAATGCCACCATTCGTTGTAAATAACTTTAAAACCATTTGCTTGCATGGTGCTAATTAAAAAATCTCTGTTTTTAATAATTGCTGGCGGAAGATTTTCGAAATGCGGCGCTGCCTCTGCAGCAAAACTATCGTAAGGAGTTGGCATTGGCACATCTTTACCAGTTTTAAGATCAATAATAGTTAAATCTACAGCACAACCACGATTATGTTTGGAGCCTTTTGCTGGGTTAGCCACAAAGTTTTTATCGCTAGCTTTTTGATAAAACGAAACAGTAATGGCATACGGGCGATAAGCATCAAAAATCTTCAATCCGTAACCGTTTTTATTTAAAATAGCTTGAATTTTCTTCAAATGCTCAACAACAGGCTTTCTAGCAAAAGCTCGAGCTTGTTTATACATTACCTGGTGCATAAAATTGTTTGTAGTTGCATAGCGGATATCTAAAACAACCGAAGGAATAGCCGTTTTGATTTCTACAAGCTCATTATTTGGATTTGTCTTATTGTTTGCTTTATAGATTTTTAGATCATTTATGATAGTTAACCCGTATGGATTTTGTGCATTTTTTTGTGCACAAGAATTAAGAGAAATTGCAAGTAAAAAAAGAAATAGAAAGTTTTTCATCAGAGATTTATTGGTTGGAGACAACTAGTAATTCTAAATCCTTAAAAGGAAGATTGTACATGTTAGCCAAATCTTTATTTGTTAAATGACCTTGATAACAATATAGCGCTTCACGGATGCCAGGTCTATTCCAAACCATATTCATTAAACCGCCCATATCTCCAATATCAACTAATATTGGGGCAAATATATTTGTTAAAGCATAAGAGGCAGTCCTTGGCACTCTTGATGCGATATTTGGCACACAATAATGAATTACATCATGCTTAATAAAAACAGGATCTTTATGATTTGTTACTTCCGATGTTTCGAAACAACCGCCTTGATCTATACTTACATCGACCACAACTGAGTGCGGTTTCATTTTAGCAACGGTTTCTTCCATCACTAAGCAGGGGCTGCGACCATGTTCAGAGCGAATGGCACCGATCACCACATCACAAGTAGTAATGGCTTTTGCCAACACAATAGGCTGCATTACCGAAGTGAAAACCCTACTTCCCAAATTATTTTGCAAACGACGTAATCTAAATATCGAGCTATCAAAAACTTTTACTTCTGCGCCTAAGGAAAGCGCTGTTCGAGCGGCGTATTCACCAACAGTTCCAGCTCCTAAAATAACAATTTCGGTAGGTGGCACACCGGTAAACCCACCTAGCATTAACCCTTTTCCACCAAAAGCACTGCTCAAATATTCTGCAGCAATAAAGATAGAAGCGGCACCAACTATTTCGCCCATGGCACGTACAACGCTTAATACATTGCCCTCATCACGTAAGTTCTCAAAACATAAAGCATTAATTTTCTTATGAAGGATGGCTTTTAGATTCGTGTCTTTAAGCGTTCCAATTTGCAAAGCAGAAATAAGTGTTTGGCCTTTGTGCATCAACCCAATTTCTTCTAAAGTTGGCGGAGCGATTTTTACAATAATATCTGCTGCATACACATCTTTTTTGCTGAAAGATATTTGTGCACCTTGTTCACTATAATCTTTATCGGTAAAATTTGCGCCAACTCCAGCTCCAGATTCTATAACAACTCGATGGCCATTGTTAATTAATAACGCAACAGATAATGGTGTAAGTGCAATACGACATTCTTGAAACGAAATCTCTTTTGGAATACCTATATATAAACTATTGCTTTTTTTATTGGTTTCCAACATTGACTCTTGGGTTTGCATTAAACCTCTTTGAGCAATGGCGGCCATGCCTTCACGTAATCCTGTACCCATGATATAATGTCGTAGTTTTTAGGTGTTTGAAGATACAGAAAATCTATGAATACCTCAACATAAATCTTAATTGGAGATTTTGCTGAGGTTAAAAGTCCGTTGAGTATCTCCAGTAATACTAATTTCTACTTTTATGTAATTGTCTGGCAATAGCTCTTCAATTTTTTGAGGCCATTCTATCAAACAAAAATTATCGTTGTAAAAATACTCCTCATAGCCAATGTCATATGCTTCTTGCAGGTTTTTTATTCGATAAAAATCAAAATGATAAACTAAATATTTGTCGCTTTCATATTCATTTACAATTGAAAATGTTGGGCTACTAACCACATCTTGAACACCCAAAACTTCACAAAATGCTTTAATAAATGTTGTTTTTCCAGCAGCCATTTCTCCTTCGAAAACAAAAAATTTATCGCCATTGGCAAAAACTAAAAGTTGTTCAGCGACAGTAGTTAATTCAGCTACGCTATTAATACAGATGGATTTCATTTATACAAAGATAGACTCTAATCTATATTTCTATAGTTGTTTGTAATTATTTAGAACTGTAAGTTACTACTGGGATAATCATTTCTTCTAACGAAATTCCACCATGCTGAAAAGTCTCATTATAATAATTCACAAATTGATTATAATTGTTTTGGTACACAAAATATTTATCCTCTTTGGCAAAAATATAATTAGAACTGATGTTTATTTTAGGCAATTGTGCTTCATGCGGATTTTTAATCAAGAACACTTCCTTAGCATTGTAATTTAAATTTCGGCCTTGTTTATAGCGTAAATTTGTATTTGTATTTCTGTCGCCAATTACTTTACTTGGATGCTTCACTCTAATGGTGCCGTGATCCGTTGTAATAATCAGTTTTACTCTTTTTTGTGAGATTTTCTTTAACAAATCTAATAAAGGCGAATGCTCAAACCACGATAAAGTTAACGAACGATAAGCGGCATCGTCATTTGCCAATTCGCGAATCATTTGCATGTCGGTACGAGCATGAGAAAGCATATCAACAAAGTTGTAAACAATAGCGTTAAACTCGTTTTCCATCAAATTATTTACCTTTTCTGTTAACTCTTTACCTTGGTCAAAAGTTAAAATTTTATGGTAACTAAACTTGCAATCTTTACGTAAACTTCGTTTAATCTGATCTCCTAGAAAAGTCTCTTCATGTAAGTTTTTTCCCCCTTCATCATCATCATTTTGCCATAACGATGGGAAACGTTTTTCCATCTCTAAAGGCATCAAGCCGGAAAAAATAGAGTTACGAGCATACTGAGTCGCTGTTGGTAAAATACTCGAATAAGTATCTTCCTCATCTAAACGGAAATATTCAGTAATTAAAGGGTTGATAATTTTCCACTGATCGTAACGTAAATTATCAATCAGAATAAAAAATACAGGTGTGTTTGAATTAATTAATGGGAAAGCTTTCTTTTTTAATAACTCATTTGATAATAATGGTGCTTCACCCTTTCCATTAACCCATCCTAAATAATGATCTTCAATAAACTTCGAAAATTGTGTATTTGCTTCCGATTTTTGCATGGTTAAAATTTCATGCATTTGTGGATCGTCTAATTTTTCGAGCTCAAGCTCCCAAAAAACCAATTTTTTATACACATCTACCCATTCTTCATAACTTAACTTATCATTTAAAGTCATGCCTAAACGCCTAAAATCTTGTTGATAGGCAGAAGAAGTCTTCTCGCTTACCAAGCGTTTATTGTCTATAATTTTCTTTATAGTTAACAAAACTTGTTTAGGATTAACGGGCTTAATGAGGTAGTCATCTATTTTAGAACCGATGGCATCTTCCATCAAATTTTCTTCTTCACTTTTAGTAATTAACACTACAGGCACATCAGAACGAATGTTTTTGATGGCAGAAAGAGTTTCCAGCCCACTTAGACCAGGCATATTTTCATCTAAAAAAACAAGATCAAAATGTTCTTTACCAAAAGCTTCTAACGCATCATTGCCATTGGTAAAAGTTGTAACATGATATCCTTTTTCGTTTAACAATAAAATATGTGGTTTTAATAAGTTAATCTCATCATCGGCCCATAAAATTTTGGTTTCCTGCATTATATATACTTTTTATGTAAATTAAAGTTTTTAAAAGAGCTTGTCTTTTTTACTATCGATAAAAATAGCAATTTTTGTACCGTATAATTTATTTTTGAGAGTTGAATAAAAAGAAAATAATAAACGACCCTGTTTATGGGTTCATCAGTATTCCCTCCGCCTTAGTTTATGACCTGATTTCACATCCGTATTTTCAGCGGTTAAGATATATCAAACAATTAGGAATGACCCATTTGGTCTATCCAGGAGCATTACATACTCGCTTTCATCATGCTATTGGCGCAATGCATTTAATGAGTTTGGCGCTTGAAGTATTAAGAAACAAAGGACATGAAATAAGCACAGAGGAAGAAGAAGCCGCAACTATTGCAATTTTATTACACGACATTGGACATGGGCCTTTTTCTCACGCATTGGAGCATACTCTAGTCAATGGAATTAAACATGAGCATATTTCTATGCTCATGATGGATCGGTTAAATGAAGAATTTGAAGGTAAGTTGACCCCTGCCATTAACATTTTTAGAGGAAACTATTACCGAAATTTCTTTTGTCAGTTAATTTCTGGTCAACTAGATTTAGATAGGATGGATTATCTTAATCGCGATAGTTTTTTTACTGGTGTAAGCGAGGGAGTAATTAGTTTCGACAGAATTATTAAAATGTTCAACATTGTTGATGACCAATTAGTTATTGAAGAAAAAGGAATTTACTCTATCGAGAAATTTTTAATTGCTCGCAGGTTAATGTATTGGCAGGTTTATCTCCATAAAACAGTAATCGCGGCCGAACAGTTGTTGGTTAAAATTTTAGAACGAGCAAAAGAACTCGCCTCTAGCGGAGCTAAATTATTTGCGACACCGGCATTGCAACATTTTTTACAAAACGATATCACAGAGCATAATTTTTTTGAAGATGACAACCATTTGCTACAGTTTTCAAAACTAGATGACCAAGATATTTATGCAGCAATTAAGGTTTGGGAAAGCCATGATGACCCAATTTTGTCAAAGCTTTGCCAGATGTTAAATTCACGTAAACTATACAAAGTGGAAATCACAAACACACCTCCATCTGCTGAAAGAATAGAGCGCTTGGCAAATCAAACGGCTTTAGCATTAAACTTACAAGATGACGATGTGGCTTATTTTGTTTTTACAGATACCATTAGAAATAGGGCTTATAATGCCGGAAATAGCAATATTAATATTTTAATGAAGAATAATGAACTAGTAGATATTGCAAAAGCATCAGATTTATCTAACTTAGAATCTTTAGATAAGACCGTAAAAAAGCACATTCTTTGTTACACAAGAGATATTTAGCATTTTTTAACAAAATATTTAACCTTTTGCAACGTTTCGTGTCTTATCCTTGTAATGTAAGATTAACAGGTGTTGTTTATTTGTTCATATCAATTTAACATTTAACTTTGTAACATGCAATTTACTGCCAAGCAGATAAGCGAATTTTTAGATGGCGCCATAGAGGGAGATGCAACTGTAAAAGTTGGAGAGCTTTCTAAAATAGAAGACGGCAGTGTTGGCTCGTTATGCTTTTTGTCAAATCCTAAATACGAAAGTTATTTGTACACAACAAAAGCCTCAGTGGTTATTGTATCAACAGATTTTGTGCCATCACAACCTGTAAATTGTACCTTAATAAAAGTAAAAGATCCATATAGTGCATTTTCTGTGCTATTAGAAAAATATAACGAAGCGCTTAATCAAGATAAAACTGAGGCGGGAATAACGGAGCCTTGCTTTATTCATCCAACAGCAAAAATTGGTAAAAATGTTTTTATTGGCGCTTTTTGTTCTATTGATGAGAATGTAGAAATAGGAGATAATTGCAGAATATATACCCAAATATATATAGGATCAGATACTAAAATTGGTAACGATTGTACCATTTATCCAGGGGTAAAAATATATAACCGCACTAAAATAGGAGATAGAGTAACAATTCACTCAAATGCAGTAATTGGTAGTGATGGATTTGGTTTTGCGCCACAAGCAGATGGAACCTATAATAAGATTGCACAGATTGGGAACGTTATTATTGAAGACGATGTAGAAATAGGAGCAAATACGACTATCGACAGAGCAACGATGGGTTCTACTTTTATACGTAAAGGAGCGAAATTGGATAACTTAATTCAAATTGCACATAATGTGGATGTAGGCGCTCATGCTGTGGTTGCCGCACAAAGTGGAATTTCTGGAAGCACTAAATTAGGCGAGAATTCTGTAATTGGCGGACAGGTAGGAATTGCTGGACATTTAAATTTGGGTAAAGGGACACAAATTGGTGCTCAAGCAGGAATAAATTTCAACACAGAAGAAAATAAACAATGGCATGGTAGTCCGGCACAACCATTAAAAGAGTGGATGCGATCTACAGTAATATTTAAGAAATTGCCAGAAGTTGATAAACGCATTAGAGCTTTAGAAGCTAAAATAGCAGAACTAACAGCTATTATAGAGAATATAAGTACAATACAAAAATAAGAATGAACGTTAAGCAAAAGACCATTAAAGGCGAAATTTCGGTTAAAGGTGTAGGTTTGCACACAGGTGCGAATGTTACGTTAACTTTTTGCCCAGCACCCGATAACCATGGTTTTAAATTTCAAAGAATTGACCTTCCCGGACAACCAATTGTTGACGCAGATTGCGATAATGTAACTGATACTGCTAGAGGAACTACTATCTCTCAAAATGGGGCAAGTATTAGCACGGTAGAACACGTAATGGCATCTTTAGTGGGCATGGATTTGGATAATGTTTTGTTAAAACTTGACGGTCCGGAAACCCCAATTATGGATGGTAGTTCGATTTTATTTATCGAAGCCTTAGAAGAGGTTGGTATATTATCTCAAGATACAGATAGAGAATACTTCACCATTCCGCATAATATTACCTATACAGAAGCAGATAGAAAAGTAGAAATAGTGGCGATGCCATTAGATGATTACCGCTTTACTTGCATGATCGATTACAATTCTCCAGTTTTGGGAAGTCAACACGCAGGTATTTCTAGCATTGCTGAATTTAAGAAAGAAATAGCTTCATGCAGAACTTTCTGTTTTTTACATGAACTAGAATATCAATTGCAAAACAACCTAATTAAAGGTGGCGATTTAAATAACGCAATTGTAATTGTAGATAAAGAAGTAACAAAACCTGAATTAGAACATTTAGCGAAAATTTTTAACAGGTCTGCCATAGAAGTTGCCCCACAAGGGATTTTAAATAATATGGAATTGCGTTACCAAAACGAACCAGCTCGCCATAAATTATTAGATATGATCGGTGATTTGGCGTTGGTAGGTGTTCATTTAAAGGGGCATATCATGGCGGCAAGACCTGGTCATGCAGCTAACGTTGCGTTTGCGAAAAAGATTAAAGCAGCAATTAAAAAGGAAAAAGGCAAAAAAATACAAAAGGTGTACGATGCTAATGCAAAACCATTGTATGATGTAATGCAGATCATGGATATTTTACCACACAGACAACCTTTTTTGTTTGTTGACAAAGTATTAGAGCTTAGTAAAACACATGTGGTTGGCGTTAAAAATGTAACTATGAACGAAGATTTCTTCAGGGGCCATTTTCCTGGTGCACCAGTAATGCCTGGCGTAATACAAATAGAAGCGATGGCACAAGTAGGCGGAATTTTAGTGTTAAGTACCGTTCCTGATCCTCGTAATTATCTGACTTATTTCTTAAAAATTGACAATGTGCGTTTTAGAGCGCAAGTTCTACCAGGTGACACTATTGTTTTTAGATGTGATTTAATGGAGCCAATTCGTCGAGGGATAGCTCAAATGAAAGGTATTGGTATGGTAGGCGAAAAAGTAGTGGTAGAAGCCGAAATGATGGCTCAAATTTCAAGAATAAAAGATAGCGAAACAGCATAATGATACAACCTTTAGCATATATACACCCACAAGCAAAAATTGCAGATAATGTTGTAGTTGAGCCATTTGCTGTAATTCACAAAGATGTAGAAATCGGCGAAGGAACTTGGATAGGTTCTAACGTTGTGATTATGGATGGAGCGAGAATTGGGAAAAATTGCCGCATTTTTCCAGGGTCGGTAATTTCTGGTATTCCGCAAGATTTAAAGTTTGCAGGAGAAATTACCACAGCTGAAATTGGAGATAATACAACCATCCGGGAATGCGTAACCATTAACCGTGGTACAAAAGATAAATGGAAAACCGTTATTGGTAAAAATTGTTTAATTCAAGCATATTCTCACGTTGCTCATGATTGTGAAGTGGGTGATTTCTGTATATTTTCTAATAGTACAACTTTAGCTGGCCATATTACCATAGGCGATTATGTAGTTTTAGCGGGTTTGGTAGCTATACATCAATTTGTTAAAGTTGGATCACATGCTTTTGTAACTGGTGGATCTTTGGTGCGTAAAGACGTCCCGCCATATGTTAAAGCAGCAAGAGAGCCACTTTCTTATGTAGGCATCAACTCTGTGGGATTACGCAGAAGAGGATTTTCTCCAGAAAAAATTAACGAAATACAAGAAATTTACCGTGTGCTTTTCGTTAAAAACAATAACGTTACTAAAGCATTAGATATCATAGAAGCGGAATTTCAACCTACGGAAATTCGAGATGAAATTGTGGATTTTATTCGCAATTCAAACCGTGGCGTGATGAGAGGTTTTGGTACAGGAAGCTAATTCATCCTCCAGATGGAAATCAGCTTAAATAATGTTGGCCGAAGGTTTAATAAAGAGTGGATATTTAAAAATATTAACTACAATTTTAAACAAGGTCAGAAATATGCAATACTAGGGCCAAACGGTTCGGGTAAATCAACTTTGTTAAGTGTTTTATTAGGAAGCTTAACTCCGTCTGAAGGAGAAATTAACTATACAAATCCTGCTGAAATCAGAATAGAGAATATTTATCAATACATCAGCTTTGCAGCACCTTATTTAGATTTGGTTGAAGAATTTACTTTACAAGAAACCATCGATTTTCATTTTCAATTTAAAGCGTACACAAATGATTTAAATGCTTCGACAGTTCTTAGTCTTCTTGGCTTGGAAAAATCTCAGGACAAGGCTTTAAAACATTTCTCCTCGGGGATGAAACAGCGCACTAAACTTGCCTTAGCTTGTTGTGCAAATACCCCTATTCTACTATTAGATGAACCGACTTCTAATTTAGATGCGCAAGGAATAGATTGGTACTTAGCTTTAATAGAAAAGTTTGCAGATAATAAAATGGTGATCATTGGTTCTAACCAAGAGCATGAATACAATTTTTGCGAGCATCAATTGAGCATCTCTGACTATAAATAGGCAGGAGTGGCTTGTCAATTAAGCATCAAATAAAACAAATTTTTTAGGTGCTTTGAGTTCAAAAACTAGCCTAATTCTCTTTAAATCCATGCTGTAAAAATATTTTTGATTTGCTATTGCAGAATTGAAATATTGTATATACCTTTGCGCCACGAAATAAGGCGTAATATTTAGCTAAATTTCAAACAAATTAATAAAAACGATTGCTAGCAATTATCAATCAAGACGATTTGTTAAGAGAGAGTTAGCATTTTGAGTATATAAAAAGAATAAAATAAGAATTTTCATAGTTTAGTTTTAGGTTTAGGTTGATTGTAGCTTCGGAGTGGTTCCCGAAGCTATCTTTTTTTACAGCTTTTTGAAAAATAGTTTTTACCTTGCGCCTTCAAAAAACAAACAAATTAGTAGTGATTTTTTAAAATATCATGGCAAAAGCATCAGAAATAAAAGTAGGTAACATCCTTCGTTTCAACGGAGAGTTGGTTACTGTTGAAGAATGGAATCATCGCACACCAGGTAAGGGCGGAGCATTTTATACAGGTAAATTTCGTAATATCAAAACTTCTAGATTGGTAGAAGCTCGTATGAACACAGATGAGGTAGTAGAAATTTGCCGCGTTGAAACAAATGATTATCAATATTTATATGAAGATGGCGATTACTTAGTGGTAATGGACAATACATCTTACGAACAATTTAATGTTCCTAAAACTCTTTTCGGTGCATCGATTAAATTCTTAAAAGAAGGAATGAGCATTTTGGTTGCCTTAGAAAGCGAAGAGCCAATTCAAGCAAGTATTCCGAATTTTGTAGAAATGGAAGTGGTATATTCAGAACCAGCAGTCAAAGGCGATACATCTACAAATGCATTAAAAGCCGCAACAGTTGAAAACGATGTTGAAATTAAAGTTCCAATGTTTGTAAATCAAGGCGATAGGGTTAAAATTGATACGCGTACAGGCGAATATGTAGAAAGAGTAAAGTAAGTCTTTTCCTACAAAATATAAAGCCGCAGATTTACTGATTGATTTGATCAGCTAATCTGCGGCTTCTTTTTGTAAATTTGGACACCATGCTTAAATCAATTTTAAGAAAACAAGCCTTACAAAAAAGAAAAAACTTAACTGAGGAAGAAATAGCCTCGTTGAATAAAAGGCTGTTAGCGCAGTTCAAAAAGCTCGATTTATCAACTATTAAAACCTTACATATCTTTCTTCCAATCATTCATCAAAAAGAACCCGATACTTTTCTGCTAATTGAATGGCTGCAAAAAAATCACCCCGAAATTCAAATCATAGTTCCTAAATCAGAGTTTGATTCGAGTTTAATGAGCCATCACCACTATATTGATAAGGAAGATTTAATAAATAATCATTATCATATTCCTGAGCCCCAACAAGCAAAACCGTTTAATGGCATACCAGATATGGTAATTGTTCCGTTATTAGCTTTTGATAAAAATGGTTATAGAGTAGGGTACGGAAAGGGTTTTTACGATCGTTTTTTACAAAATATATCTACACAAAAAATAGGCTTATCTTTTTTTGACGCTGTAACAGAAATTAATGATGTACATTTGAATGATATACGGTTGGATAAATGCATCACACCCAACAAAATCGTCGAATTTAATTGTTAAAACATGGAAAAGGAATTTAAAATAACTTCTGCTAAGCATTACGAAGAAACCATGATTAACCTTTTCGAGATGCAAGAACAAGAAGAGCCATTAACTGCAGCACAGCAAGCGGAAATGGAATTAATGATTAAGGCTGCTGATAAATACGAGGCAGAAGAGCTTTAATAAAATCAGCAATTAGATAAGCAATTGTTTTTCCAGTAGCCAGATCTTTTCTGCCATCAGTCAGTTCAACTGCACCTTCACAAATATGTAAATAGCAATAGTTCTTCTTATCTGATAAAAGAATTTTGCGAATATCATTTAGAGCGAAACCTGAGGGACTTATTGCGCTCGATAATACATTTTCAATACTATCTAAATCAATTTCAAGTCCGCAAGGCGAAGTTAAATCAGCTGTAAATTCAGTCCAATTTTGACTAATAGATTTATTACTTTGCAAAAGATTTTCGAAGTAAATGGCTTTTACTTCTGAATTGTTTTCTAAATAATGTGGTAAAGCTTGATTTACATAATTTTGATGTAACCCAAATATCCGATATTGATTTAAAATTCCATTTTTTAACGCAAAACTAAATCCATTTCCACTGTGCCTACCTTCTTCCGTATTTCTTAAATCAGCATGAGCATCTATGTTAACCACATTTATAGATTGTTTCAATCCTAACGATGTACCTCGAATTATCGGATAAGCATTGTTATGTCCTCCACCAATCACGATTGGGATTTTTCCAGCAGATATAATCTTCTCTATAATTGGATAGACTAAATCATCAACTTGTGTAACTTTCTTTCTTAACTCATCAACGCTTTTATTTTCAGGTTCAGCAATTTCAAAATGACCTAAAACCAAAATCTTCTCTCCAGATAAAAAAGAATTGTTTTGCGAATTAATGAGCGCTTTTAAAGCTACAGGCCAAGCGGTGTTTGCGCCACCAATTCCGTGGTTTGCTCTCACTCCAGCATCTTCAGGAATACCTAAAAGAACAAATTTTGCCGAAGAATTTTGTAATTCACTTAACGCAGAAATTGTTTGAACTTTTTCGCCCAGCTTTACCTCGCCAATGCGTTGGTTTACCAATGTCAAAACATCGCTCTGTGAATAAATTTTAAAGCTATCCATGGTAGATTTCCCCGTTTAAAATAACAGTTTCTATTTGCGATTGCCCAAAACTATAAGGCAAAAATGCCAATGAAGGTATTTCTCTCGTTATAAATAAATTGGCTTTTTTACCGATGGTGATACTTCCCATTTCTCGATTTAATTCCATAGCGGCAGCACCATTTAGTGTCGATGCATTAATTGCCTCCTCGGGCAACATTTTCAACTTAATGCAGGCTAATGAAACTACTAAATTCATATTTCCAGAAGGTGTAGAACCAGGATTATAATCTGTAGCTAAAGCTACTTTGGCATTAGCATTTAGCAAGCCACGAGCATTTGCAAAAGGAATATTTAAATAAAAAGAACACGATGGCAAAAGCGTTGCAATAGTATTGTTATTGGCTAAAATACTTAATACTTCATCATCCGTTTCTTCTAAATGATCTACGGAAATCGCATTGTTTTTAATGCCAATTTGCACGCCGCCTGAAACTGAAAGTTGGTTGGCATGAATTTTTGGTTTTAAACCATATTTCGCAGCTGCTGACAAAATCTCATCAGTTTCTGAAACAGAAAAAAAGCCCTTTTCGCAAAAAACATCAATGTAATCGGCTAATTTTTCTTTGGCAACCGCCGGAAGTATTTCTTTTATAATGAGATCGATATATCCTTGATGGTTATTTTTGTAATCGATTGGATAAGTATGTGCTGCTAAAAAAGTTGCTTTTATTTGGATTGGGAAAGCAGTTTTTAAACGCTTAATAACTCGAAGCATTTTCAGTTCGCTTTCTACCGTTAAACCATAGCCACTTTTAATTTCTACAGCTCCAGTGCCTTGCTTAATCATGTCATTAAGTCGGAGGCTAGCGCTTTCGAAAAGCTCATCTTCAGAGGCTTGTTGTAGTTTATGTGCAGAGTTTAGGATTCCTCCGCCAGCTGCGGCAATTTCTTCATACGTTTTTCCAGCAATTTTCATCACAAATTCTTCTTCACGTGAAGCGGCAAAAACGATATGTGTATGACTATCACACCAGCTAGGAAATACAAATTTTCCTTTGGCATTAATAGATGTAAGATGTAAAATAGATGGCGGAATTTCATTCATCAATCCAAAATCTTTAATTAATCCATCTTCTAACAAAAGCCAAGCATTTTCCAACACAGGTAAATTAGCCATTTCGCTGCCACGAAGCACTAAAGTCTCTTTTGGATGTATGCCTACAAGGCCCTTGATATTGGTAATTAACATTGTTGAATATGACTTATTCTATTTCTAATAATACTGGACAATGATCTGAATGCAAGGCATCAGGCAAGATTTTCACATTTTTTAATCTGCTTTCCATTTGTCGTGTAGCCAAATGATAATCGATGCGCCAACCTAAATTTTTACCTCTTGATCCAGCTCTATAACTCCACCATGTGTAGTGATGCGGATCTTTATTAAAATGACGGAAAGCATCAATAAAACCATTGTTCATAAACAATTCCATCCATTCGCGTTCTTCGGGTAAAAAACCAGATGAATTTGCATTCGATTTTGGATTATGAATATCTATCGGTTGATGGCAAATGTTGTAATCGCCAGAGATAATTAAGTTTGGACATTGCTTACGTAATTCATCAATATACACATCAAAAAAGCGCATAAACTCATATTTTTTGATCTGCCTTTCATCACCACTAGAACCAGAAGGCATGTATAAACTCATTAATGAAAAGTTGTCAAAATCGGCTCGCAAAATTCTACCTTCAGCATCAATCCAAGCTTCGCCGCAACCATAAGAAATGTTATTTGGTTTAATTTTAGTTAAAATAGCTACACCACTATATCCTTTTTTCTCTGCAGGAAACCAATAGTGATGATAGCCCAATTGCTCAATTAAGGCAATAATTTCTGGAATTTGTTCTTTTAGTGCTTTAACTTCTTGCAGGCAAACCATGTCTGCATCGGTAGCTTGGAGCCAATTAAAAAGACCTTTTGTAGCTGCGGCACGAATGCCATTTACGTTATATGAAATAATTTTCATCTGTTCGTTTTTATTTTTAATGGTGATGAAGTGATCATGATTTTATCTGCGCTGTATTGTAATGATTTGAAAAACCATGATGATTTTCATTTGTATTATGTGTTTTTTTTGACTGCATTTTTAGCCAATTCTTTTTCTAGTTTTTTTGCTTCACGTTTGGTTAAAACGGAAACCGTCATTTTGATATCGTTTTTTGGTCGATTGTTTTTATCTGTTAATTGCTCTGCAATTGCATCAACCATTTCTAATCCCTTTACCACTTCACCATACACCGTATAATTACGATCTAGATGTGGCGTACCACCAATAGTTTTATAAACCTGACGCTGCCATTCAGGTATTTTAAATTTCATGCGTTTAGTTTCAACTACATTCAATGAAGAGTCTGTCCAAACTTTTCCCTGAACAATATAAAACTGACAACTACTCGATGCTTTTAATGGATTGATGTCATCACCCTCTCTTGCTGCGGCTAAAACGCCTTTTTTATGAAATAAACTATCTCTAAATTCTGATGGAATAGTATAACCTAAATCACCATTTCCTAATAAAGAATCTGGCTTTGCATTTTTAGAATCAGGATCTCCACCTTGAATCATAAATGCTTTTATCACCCTGTGAAATAACGTGCCATTATAAGTCCCTTGTTTTGCTAATTTCAAAAAATTATCTCGATGTAAAGGGGTTTCGTTATACAATTTAATGATGACTTCGCCTTTTGAAGTACTAATTTTAACATATTGATTTTTAGGTTTTCCACCAAATGCTTGTATAAAGCAAAGGCTTAAAAAAAGGAAGAGTATTTTTTTCATCAATTTAATTTTGTTTTTAATGGTGATGAAGCTGTCATGATTTTAATCATTTTGTTTTGATTTTGAAAATCTTGATGGTTTCATAGTTGAAAATGAATTTATGCTAAGTTATTTAAAAAAGTACAACAGACTTATATCCGTCTTGAATTTTATTTACCAATTTTTAACAAACCCTAAAATCTGATTTCAAAAATTATGTATAGCTTTGCTTTGATGAAGTTAAAGCAAAAACTTGCCCTTAGCCTTTGCACTTTTTACCTTGTAAGCGTAATTGGTGTGGCGTTGAGCATGCATTTTTGCGGAGGACAACTTGCTTCTGTGTCTGTTTATACTGATCGAGCAGCTTGTAACTATTGCAAAGCAGAAGCTAAAGACAAAAAGGACGATGGTTGCTGCAAAAACACCAAAATTGATGTTAAAGTTAAAGACAGTCATCAGGCCGAAAGTTCATTTAAACTCCCTAAACTTTTTAGTTTAGAAACGTTTATCCCAAGTAGAATTAGCGAGCTATTTAAACCATTTTTCCCTGCATTTTTAAGCAGAATGGGGAATAAAGCTCCTCCAAGATCCACGAGTGTAGCCATACATGTGTTCAACTGCGTTTTCAGAAATTAGTTAAATAAATAATTAAGTAATGGCTTAAATAGCTGTTCTTAACCACATTCTTATTTCCCGAGGGGGAGATGATTAATATTTATTTAAAAATTTCGACAATGAAAACGATTAAGATCACCATATTATTTTTGCTATTTTTTGCCATAAAAGTATCCGCTCAACAAGTAACTACTGTAGAAATGCAAGTAACAGGATTAACCTGTTCAATGTGCTCCCAGGCTACAGAAAAATCTTTGCGCACTCTAGATTATGTGAGTAATGTTACGCCAGATTTAAATAAAAACCTTTTCGTAATTACATTTAAAAAAGACAAAGTAGTAAGCTTTGATCAGTTGAATAAAAAAGTTAAAGACGCTGGGTTTTCAGTTGGAAAATTAGAAGCCACCATGAACTTTAATCAGGCAAAAATTGACGAGAACGGCCAAACTATTATTAATGGTACTATTTATCGTTTTACAAATGCAAAAGATAAAGTGCTAAACGGACCCGTTAAAGTGAATGTAATTGATAAAGGATTTATATCGAATGCTACATTTAAGCAGAAATCGGCAACCGTAAAACTTGATTCTTATGCAAGTGGAACGGCGCTAGTTAATGGCAAGAAGACAAGAGTTTATCATTTAAGCATCTAACAGATGATAAAGAAAATAATTGCGTTTGCACTAATGATATTTAGTGCAAATCATTTAGTGTATGCACAAGAATTATATGTGTTTACTGAGCCAGCTAGTAACATGCCATCTAAGTCTATTGGGATACGATTAACGAATGAAGGATTTTTCAACCCCGAATTTAGAAGTAGATCTGTTGGCGAGGTAATGATTGGATTGAATAAAAATCTAATGTTTCATGCACAAGGATTTCTTTCCGATATGGATGGAAAATATCGATTGGAAGGAGGAAGTTTTTATGCTAAATATAGATTTCTATCTTCTGATGAAGCGCAAAGTCATTTTCGCGGAGCTGCTTATGGCAGAATTAGCGCAAGTAAAAGACCTACTTATACCGAAGATATAAATTTGGAAGGCGATAATTCTGGCTGGCAGGGTGGATTAATTTTCACACAGTTAATTCATAAACTTGCTTTATCAGCTACGCTTGGTTATAGTCAAAGTTTTGAAAGTAAAAGCAAGCAATTAGTGGGAATGCCTGAGCCAGATAAAATGCTGAATTATAGTTTGTCTTCTGGGTATTTAGTATTGCCTATTGTGTATAAAAATTACAATCAGCCTAATTTTAATGTCTATTTAGAAGTACTCGGTAAAACCAATCCCAATAACGGAAATTCTTACTTAGATTTGGCTCCGGCTGTTCAATTAATTTTAAACAGCAGAACAAGAATAGACTTGGGCTATCGTTTTCAGGCGACCGGAAATATACCAAACCGATATTTAAAAAATATGTATTTGGCAAGAGTTGAATTTAATTTTTTCAACGCATTAAGTAAAACAAACAACTAATTAAAATTTATAATTATGAAAAGAATAATTTTAATGGTGTTAGCACTAAGCACCACAATTTTAACATCGGTTTATGCTCAAGATGCAAAAACTAAAGTAGAGTTTAACAAGACCTTAAATGCATATTTCGACACAAAAAATGCATTGGCTAAAGATAACACCGCTTTGGCGAGTACAGGCGCTAAGAATTTGTTAAGCAGTTTATCAATATTTCCAGTAAAGTCATTGTCTGCAGCCCAACAAACTACTTGGAACGCACAGGCTGAAGAAATAAAAAAAGCAGCTACTTTAATAGTTTCTCAAAAAGACTTAAAGGAACAACGTAAAAGTTTTGGACCACTATCATCAGCTATGCTAAAGGTAGCTAGAGCGTTAAAACTGAACAATAATGAAGTTTATATTCAATATTGCCCAATGGCTAAAAAAAGCTGGTTAAACGAAGTTGAAGACATTCAAAATCCATTTTATGGAAGCCAGATGTACGATTGCGGCGAAGTAACAGAGACGATTAAAAGAAAATAATGAAATTGTATATCAAAAATATGGTATGCAACCGATGCAAAATGGTGGTTAAAACTGAGCTTGAAAAACTTGGTTTTAGTCCCGTTTCGGTACAACTAGGTGAGGTAGAACTTGTACAAGAAAATCTAAATACTACACAAAATGAGGCGATTAAAGAGGTACTTAGCAAATCTGGATTTGAACTTTTAACGGATAGAAAGAAACAATTAACAGAGCAAATTAAAACTACAATAATTGAGTTGGCACATTATCAAACAGAACCGTTAAAAAGCAATCTTTCTGAGTATTTAAGCAAGAAACTCGACACAGAATACGCTTATTTGAGTGCTATTTTTTCTGAAACGGAACAAAGTACAATTGAGAAATATTTCATCCAGCAAAAGGTTGAAAAAGCAAAAGAATTGCTTACATATGGTGAACATTCTTTGAGTGAAATCGCATTTCAATTAAACTATAGTAGTGTGGCACATCTATCTGCTCAGTTTAAAAAAATAAGTGGCCAAACACCTTCTCAATACAAACTTAATCAGGATTTAAGTCGTAAAACTTTAGATGAAATCTAATCAATTCATTTCTTATCATATATCAACACTTAAAAACTGCATTGTGTATACTTTTGTATAAGTAATCATCAAACAGTTAATCATGACAACATTAAATCAATTTAAAAATTTCACAGCAGACCTAAACGCAACAGCGTTGATGCCCGTACTTTTTATGGGACATGGTTCGCCGATGAATGGGATTGAAATAAATGAATTTAGCTCAAAATGGATTGATATAGCTCAAAATATTCCTATTCCACAAGCTGTTTTGGTAGTTTCTGCGCATTGGTTTACCAAAGGAACTCGAATTACAGCAATGGATATGCCTCCAACCATCCATGATTTTGGCGGATTTCCGCAAGCACTTTTTGATGTACAATATCCTGCGCCAGGCAATCCAAAATTAGCACAAGAAACACTGGAGTTAGTAAAATTTACTTCCATTATTTTAGATCACGATTGGGGATTAGATCATGGCGCTTGGTCGGTAATTAAACACATGTATCCAAACGCAAATATTCCTGTTTTACAGCTCAGTATCGATTATACAAAAAATGCACAATACCATTATGATTTGGCAAAGGAATTGTCCGCCCTGCGTAAAAAAGGGGTATTGATTTTAGGAAGCGGAAACATGGTGCATAATTTAAGAATGATGAGTTGGGAAATGATAAATGGCGGCGGTTATGATTGGGCAATTGAAGCCAATGAAAAATTCAAAAATGCGATTTTAAGTAAAAACCATCAATCGCTAATCAATTACCAAACAATGGGAAGCGATGTCATGTTAGGAATTCCTACACCAGAACATTATTTGCCATTAATGTATACACTTGGTTTGCAAAATGAAAAAGAAGGTGTCACTTTGTTTAATGATAAAGCAGTTGGTGGTTCTCTAACAATGACTTCTGTACAAGTTGGATAATCAGAGAATTATGTAAATCTTATCTGTTATTATGTAACAAAGGCCCAGGCTACTTGTTATAATTTTGTAGATCAAATTAAAAATGATGACACATAATTATCAAGTAACCGGAATGACCTGTTCTGGTTGTGAAAATAAAGTTAAGAGCAGTTTATTGTTGTTGCCAGAAGTTACGGCAGTTGATGTTTCTAAAGACACAAACTCTGCAAGAATAACAATGGCTAAACACATTGATTTAGCAGTTTTACAACAGGCTTTAGGAAACCATTATATAATTAGTTTGCCAGATAGTGGAGCTTCAGTAGAAGAAAAAAAATCATGTTGCGCAACACATACATATCAAAAAGCACCTATTGCAAATTCTGCTCAATCGGGTAAATTCTATTGTCCGATGCATTGCGAAGGTGATAAGGTTTATGATAAAGCAGGAAGTTGTCCTGTTTGCGGAATGGATTTGGTACAACAGCCAATTATCAATCATTCGGTTGAATATACTTGTCCAATGCATCCCGAAATTATAACGGATAAGCCAGGAGATTGCCCTATCTGTGGGATGGATTTAGTAAGGAAAGAAACCTCCATTAGCGAAGAAAATAAAACCTATAAAAATCTTCTAGGGAAGATGAAGATTTCCCTTCTTTTCACTATTCCAATATTTATTATTGCAATGGTTGGTATGCTGCATCCTAATCCTTTAAATCAGATAATGGATGACGACAAATGGAATTGGTTTCAATTTATTCTATCATTACCAGTTGTTTTTTACACCTGTTGGATGTTTTTTGTAAGAGCTTATAAATCAATCATCACTTGGAATTTAAATATGTTTACGCTCATAGGAATTGGGGCTGGAGTCGCATTCCTTTTCAGTGTTTTTGGCTTATTATTTCCTCATCTTTTTCCTCAAGAATTTGAAAGCGATCACGGCTCAGTACATCTGTATTTTGAAGCCACAACAGTTATCTTAACACTCGTACTGCTAGGGCAATTAATGGAAGCAAAAGCACATGATAAAACTAGCGGGGCAATTAAAGCATTGTTAAAATTAGCGCCTACAGAAGCAACAATAGTTGTGAATGGAATAGATCAAAAGATATCAATTCATGATATAAAAAAGGGAGATTTATTACGTGTAAAACCTGGAGATAAAATACCTGTAGATGGTAAAATAAATAGCGGATTTAGTAGTGTTGATGAATCTATGATTACAGGAGAGCCTATTCCTGTAGATAAAAAAGAAGGTGATAGTGTTAGTGCAGGAACCATAAATGGAACAAAATCTTTTGTAATGCAAGCTGATAAAATAGGGTCAGAAACCTTACTTGCTCAAATTGTACAAATGGTTGCAGACGCTAGTCGATCAAGAGCGCCAATTCAAAAACTGGCAGATACCATAGCGAAATATTTTGTGCCAATTGTAGTTGTTATTGCCATTATTACCTTTTTCCTTTGGCAACAATTTGGACCAGAACCTCGATTAATTTATGGATTGATAAATGCAGTTGCAGTTTTAATTATCGCTTGTCCGTGTGCTTTAGGCCTGGCAACACCGATGTCTGTTATGGTTGGTATTGGTAAAGGCGCTCAAGTAGGGGTATTGATAAAAAATGCCGAAGCCCTAGAGAAAATGAATAAAGTAGATGTTTTAGTTATAGATAAAACAGGAACGATAACAGAAGGGAAACCCTCTTTAGAAAAAGTTGTTTCTTTTGATAATAATGAAGATGATCTGCTTCAAAAAATCGCTTCGTTAAACCAATATAGCGAACATCCTTTGGCCAAGGCAGTTGTAGATTTTGCGAAAGCTAAAGGTATTAAGTTGGCCACGGTTAATGATTTTGAAACGATTGTTGGTAAAGGGGTAATAGGGATTTATGAAGGTTCCAAAATATCGCTCGGCAATCAAAAGTTAATGGAGCAAGTTGGCGCGGTTGTTTCGGAAACAATAGCAGATAAAGTTACAGCCGAGCAGCAGCTAGGAAAAACAGTTTCATATATTGGTATTGATAAGCAAATTGTTGGATATATCACAATTACTGATGCAATAAAAGAGACTAGCAAAGATGCGATTGCAGAATTATTAGCGCAAGGAATTGAAGTAATTATGCTCACTGGAGATAATGAAAATACAGCCAAAGCAGTTGCGGAAGAATTAAAATTAAGTTCTTTTAAGGCAGGTTGTTTACCTGAGGATAAACTTAAAGAAATTAAGAAATTACAGGCAACAGGTAAAATTGTAGCAATGGCGGGAGATGGAATTAACGATGCTCCAGCTTTAGCACAAGCAGATGTTGGTATTGCAATGGGAACAGGAACTGATGTCGCGATCGAAAGCGCAAAAATAACCTTGGTAAAAGGTAATTTGCAGAGCATTGTAAAAGCAAAAAAATTAAGTCACCATGTGATGAGAAATATCAAACAAAACTTGTTTTTCGCATTTTTCTATAATGTATTAGGAATTCCTATAGCAGCGGGCGTTTTATATCCTGTATTTGGTTTATTATTATCACCAATGATAGCCGCCTTGGCAATGAGTTTCAGTTCTGTTTCAGTAATAGGGAATGCACTTCGTTTAAGAACGGTTAAAATTTAAAACGCTATGAAAAAACTAATACTACTTTTGTTTCTGACCTTTGCTTATGTATCAGGCTATACACAAACAAAATCAATATATGCTTGCCCAATGCATCCAGAAGTGAAGGACGATAAACCAAGTAAATGCCCTAAATGCGGAATGAAGTTAGTTGAGGTTAAATCAAAGCCCACGAAAACTAATCAAGCCCCTGTCCCTATTCAAAAACCTCTTCAAGTTTCACAAAGTAAAGTTGCATCAAAAACGGTTCGATATGATTTATATGTTCGGGATACTACCGTAAATTTTACTGGGAAACCAAAAAGAGCAATTGCCGTAAATGGACAAATACCAATGCCTACTTTAACCTTTACAGAAGGCGATACAGCAGAAATATATGTACACAATGAGTTAAACGAAGAAACGTCTTTGCATTGGCATGGCCTATTTGTGCCAAATAAATATGACGGCGTGCCTAACTTAACTCAAATGCCAATACAACCACATACAACACATTTATATAAATTCCCAATTATACAAAGTGGAACACATTGGTACCATAGCCATACAGGTTTACAAGAGCAAAGTGGAATGTATGGATCTATGATTTTAAACAAAAGAGCCGAACCCATTATTCCAACTATACCCGTTATTTTGAGTGAGTGGGCTGACATGAATCCAAAGGAAATTGATAGAAGTTTACACAATGCTACAGATTGGTTCGCTATTAAAAAAGGCAGTACTCAAAGTTATGCAGAAGCGATAAGAGAAGGTCATTTTAAAACCAAAATAACCAACGAGTGGAAACGCATGAACGCAATGGATGTTAGCGACGTTTATTATGATCAATTTTTGATAAATGGTAAAAATCAATTCTTAGCTGAAAACTTTAAAGCTGGTGATAAAGTAAGGTTAAGGATATCCAATGCTGGAGCTTCATCTTATTTTTGGCTTAATTATGCAGGAGGTAAAATAACGGTTGTAGCCAATGATGGGAATGATGTAGTTCCTGTGGAAGTTGATCGATTGATGATCGCAGTTTCAGAAACATACGACGTGATTGTTACCATTCCAAAAAATATGAGTTATGAGTTTTTGGTTACACCAGAGGATCGAACAAAATCTGCCTCATTATGGCTGGGTAACGGGATGAAGATGCCTGCGCAAAAATTACCGAGGTTAAACTATTTTGAGGGCATGAAGATGATGAATGATATGATGGAGATGAATGGTGATTTAAAGGAAATGAAGGGAATGAAAATGCAAAACCAGATTATGGACATGAACATGGTCATGTACCCTGAAATGTCTGGCGATGATGATGCTAAAATGGATCATGATATGGGCGTAATGGATATGGATACACAAAAGGAGGATATTGTAACGCTTAATTATACCATGTTAAGAGCTCCAAAAAACACAGTGTTGCCTAAAGGACCCATAAAGGAATTGAAGTTTGACCTAACGGGCAATATGAACAGGTACGTTTGGACTTTAGATAATAAAACGGTTTCAGAATCGGATAAAATCTTAATAAAAAAAGGAGAAAATGTTAGGGTGATACTTTACAACAATAGCATGATGAGACACCCAATGCACTTACACGGACATGATTTTAGATTGGTGGGAAAACAAGGTGATTTTGCACCCTTAAAAAATGTGTTAGATATTATGCCAATGGAAAGGGATACCATAGAGTTTGCGGCTACAGAAAGTGGAGATTGGTTTTTCCATTGCCACATTTTGTATCACATGATGAGCGGGATGGGAAGGGTTTTTAGTTATGAAAATTCACCAGCAAATCCCGAAATACCAAATCCGAAATTAGCGCAAAGAAGATTATTTGCAGATGATAGAATGTTTCATTTTATGGCAGAGAATGATTTTGCAAGCAACGGAAATGATGGTATGGCCATGCTTGCGAATACACGTTGGAGCATTGGAACCGAGTGGCGTTTAGGTTATAGTAAAATGCATGGATTTGAAACTGAAACTCATATTGGAAGATACATTGGCAAAATGCAATGGCTAATGCCTTTTGTTGGGTTTGATTGGCGTTATAGAAAAATGGGAATGGATGACCAAGAAAATAATGTTTTCGGCCAGGCCAACACTAAGGACAATAGAGCCGTTGTGAGTATTGGAGCAGAATACACATTACCTATGCTAATCAAAGCCCAAGCAGAAGTTTACAATGATGGTGTAGTAAGATTGCAATTGATGAGAGAAGACATCCCTATTTCAAAAAGACTGCGAATGAGTTTTATGCTAAATACTGATAAAGAATATATGGGTGGTTTTAAATATATCGCAACCAAATACTTTTCGTTAACTACACATTATGATAGCGATATGGGCATTGGAGCAGGATTTTCTCTTAATTATTAATTTACTTCCTCCGCTTATAGTTAAATTCTAACTTGCCTTCCTTGCCGTTACTTACTCCCCAAATCCAAGCGAAAAGATTGTCCCTACCTTTGTTTTCATAAACAATTCTTTGAGGAAAATCGTGAGTTTTATTTTCAAACATAAGTAGCTTGTCTTCAAAAGAAATAAGCTTGAATTTAACCATTTTGGTTTTATCTTCCTGTGCGCCCGTAACGCAGAAATAAAAATCATTGTCAATTTTTTTAATAACAACAGTTTCCATTAAAATACTGTCGCCTTTTAAACTATGCTTGTAACTTTTACCTAATAATCCATCTTTTGTGCGTACCCAAGTCTCAGATAATTTACCCTTCTCGGTTTTCTTATCCCATGTACCTAACATAAAAGAAAACTGTTTAATAGATTTATTTTGCGCAACGGCGGAGATTTGAAAGGATAATCCGATAGCTAAAAAGACTAAATATTTTTTCATTTTATCGTAGATTTAATATGAGCTAAATGATGTTTACCATGCCAAGCATAATTTCCAATCAAATACCCTAATGTAAATTCTTTTTTTGCTTCTGGATGAAAATAAGTTCTCTCAAAATCACTTGATTTTAGCGTTCGAAGTAAAAACACTAATCGATCATGAATTGCTTTTAAAATAGCAATAGAAAGGTGAATATTTCCTGTTTTCCCGTCGGCTAATTCTGCCCATTTATCCTCAAAATACTGACGAATAGTAGGGTTTTCTTCAGTTAAAGTTAAATGAACACGAGTGTACGCGTTAATGTGACTGTCTGCTAAATGATGAATAACTTGTCTAGCTGTCCAGCCATCTGGGCGATAAGGAATTTCTAAATCAACTTCGCTTAATGAAGAAGTAATTTTTGCAATTTCCTGAGGGAAATTCGCCAAATCATCAATCCATAATTGAATTTGTTGTGCATCAATATTTACTGGAGGGGTATATTTCCCAATGGGATATTTTAATTTTTCTAGTTCTTGCATAATTCAAATTACATAATTCTCTTTAGTAATTTCAACACCCATTCTTTACCAACATAAGGCGGATAAATCATACTGCTAAAATCAAATCTCGATTGAAAAACAACCGCTCTTTCATGAGAAAAATTTTTGAAGCCAAAAAATCCATGACAACTGCCAATTCCACTCCCATTTACACCGCCAAAGGGCAATTTTGGGTTAGAAATATGAATTAAAACATCATTTACGCAAGTACCACCTGCACTCGTATTTTTAATAATGTGTTTAATATTCTTATTGTTTTTACTAAAGATATATAGCGCTAATGCTTTGCTCTTTGAGTTAATTTTGTCAATTACTTCATCTAAGTTTCGGTAAGTAATAATCGGTAAAACAGGCCCAAATATTTCTTCTTCCATTACTTTTACACCCACAGGTATTTTACTTAATACTACTGGGTAAATAGTTTGGTTAGATTCATCAAAAGTTCCGCCTAAATCTATTTTAGCACCTTTTTCTACCGCTTCATTTACCAAAGTTTTTAATCTTTTATAGTGTTTTGGACTAATAATTTTGCCATAAACCTTTGTGTCTAGCTTATCAGTTTTAAAATACATTTTGTTTACCGCGGATTTGTAAAGTCCAATAAATTCTTCGAGCTGTTGCTCATGTACAAAAACATAATCAGGCGTAATACACGTTTGTCCAGCATTAACTAGCTTACCCCATGCAATCTTTTCTGCCACTTTTACCAAATCAACATCTTTGTCAACTATTGTTGGAGATTTTCCGCCAAGCTCTAATGTTACGGAAGTCAAATTTTTTGCAGCGGCTTCCATTACTATTTTTCCAACTTCGGTACTTCCAGTAAAAAAGATATGATCGAAAGGTAATTTTAATAGCAATGTAGAAAGGCTTGCATTTCCTTCAAAACATGCTACTTCTTGTTCTTCAAAGGCTTCGGCAATAATTTTACTAATTACTTTGCTTGTAGCTGGACTAAGTTCCGAAGGCTTAACTATAGCACAATTTCCAGCAGCAATTGCAGAAATTAATGGACTCATAACTAACTGAAAAGGATAATTCCATGGTGCAATAATTAAGCAAACTCCTTTCGGCTCATAATATATTCTGTTTTTTGAAAAAGGGCTCGTGAATGTAGTACCCACGCGTTTTGGAAACATCCAATCCTTTAAATTTTTGATGGCAAAATCAAGCTCACCATAAATAAAAAACAACTCTGTTACAGAAGTTTCAAAAACACTTTTGCGTAAATCACTTTGTAAAGCTTTATATAGAGAGTTTTCATGTTTTTTTATGATCTCTTTCAGTGTTTTTAATTTAACTATACGTTGTGCAGCATTATTTTTTCTAAGCGTATATTTGTATGCTTGTTGAGTTTTAAAAACCACGTCAGTCTTTTGTTCCATATTATTGAGCACTAATGGCTTTGTGAATTGTTAAATATAGTTAAATGACGATAAAATTCATCAAAAACACATCCAATTAAAGGATATTGCGTATATAATCTTATAATACTATAAAATGCGGAAAAATTTATTTTTTGTTTTGACCTTAATGGTCTTCTTCGATTATGCAAATGCACAAACATTGAAACCAGGCGTATTGGTAATCGGTAATGGAAATGCAGCAGTTGCCGCAGGTCTTCAATCAGCCATTTCTGGAGTAAAGACTACTATTTTATTACAAGCTGGCGGATTTGATATTTCGCCAATTGAAAACAATTTAAATTCAGGAATACAAGCCGCATTTTTGAAAAAGTACAATGCATTTCTGAATAAAAACGGAGAAAAACAGTTAACAGGTTTCGATAAGCAAGTGGCCAACAATGTATTAACTATTTGGGCAGATAGCACTAAAAATTTAACGATTATTAGAAATGTAATGTGGGTTAAAGCAGAACGTTCTGGAAATAATTGGAATTTTAAATTAAGTGATGGGAGTACAATAAAACCTAAAGTGTTCATTAATCCAGGAGATACAAAATTGAACGAAGCTTTAAAAATTACGATTAAATCAACACAGAACTGGGCAAAATTAGATTATAGTTCAACAGTATATAGAACTAGCGTAACAGCAGGAAAATCAGGAAATGGAACAAATGCCAATTTCTTTTCACTGTATAATTTCCTTATTCCTCAACAAGAGAATTTAGTGTGGGTAAATGATCCAAATAGTATGTTACTTGGCCAAGCGGCAGGAGCAACGGCCGCTTATTCCGCTTTTTATGATATTAAAACTTCGCTTTCTAATTTGAAGAAAATACAAGGTGAATTAATTAACTACAAATTAAATTTAATGCCTTTTGCAGATATCAAAACAGCAGATACCAACTGGAAAGCAATCCAGTTTGTTGGAGTAACAGGTATTTTAAAAGCAGATATTAATGGAGCAACAGCCAATTTTTCTCCTGATAAACTGGTAACTACCGAAGAGGTTAAGCAGCCGTTTAAAGATTTTTATTACAAAGCTCAAATTTGGTTTGATGACCATAAATCACCACAAATTACAATTGGATCTGCTATTGATATGATATGTTATGTGGGCAATAAATCATTAGAAGACACCAAAAGAGGACTTGAAAAAAAGTGGAAAACGACGTATCAATTTAAAACGCAATTAGATTTAAAGAGACAGATAAATCGTAGAGAATTCGCCGTTTTATTGCAAGATTATATGCCTCCATTTAATGTAAATATAGATCAGAACGGCAAAGTGGTTAGATAACCTATGTGGTTTTAATCTTGCTCTGTAACATTTTATAATGCTTTAGATTATGTGATTGCTTTTTTATATAAATTGCAAGCATAACCTAAACTAACATGAAGAAACTTTACCTTTTTAACCTGTTTTTTCTGCTATTGATATGCAATGTCTTCGCACAAAACCAACAGGATTATAGTAACAATGCTCGCTTAGCCCAGAGAGTTAAAGCGCTTGCAGAAAAATACCCGCAATGGGTTAAAACCAAATCTTTAACGCAAACAGCAGGTGGTAAAGACATCTGGATGATGACCATCGGCTCTGGTAAAACAGAACAAAAACCAGCAATTGCTGTAGTTGGCGGAGTAGAAGGAAAACATCTTTTAGGTGTAGAAATGGCCATCGGTTTTGCGGAAAAATTAATGGCATCTTCTACTGTAGATAGCATTAAAAACATGTTGAATAAACAGACTTTTTATGTGTTTCCGAACATGAGCCCAGATGCTACTGAGCAATATTTTGCAAAAGTAAAATCAGAACGTAGTGGAAATGCAACTAAAACCGATGACGATAGAGACGGAAAAGTAAATGAAGATGATGTAGACGACTTGGATGGAAATGGAAAAATTACGTGGATGCGCATTCTTGATCCGACAGGAAAATATAAAATAAACTCGGATGACCCTCGCTCTTTATTGTTGGCTGATGCCACCAAAGGAGAAACAGGAAAATATATTTTATTGCCAGAAGGAATAGATAACGATAAAGATGGTGATTTTAACGAAGATGGTGATGGAGGAATCAATTTCAACAAAAACTCTAGTTATAATTTTAAAGGATTTATTCCAGGTGCAGGAGATTATGCAGTTTCTGAAAAGGAAAATAGAGCACTTTTTGATTTCCTATTCGATGCCTTTAACGTGTATGCAGTAGTTACTTTTGGTCCTACAAATAATTTATCTACACCAGTTACTTTTAATCCTGCAGCAATTTCTAAACGAGTAATTACAGGTTGGTTTGATAGTGATGCAAAGTCAAACGCACTAGTTTCCGAACGCTATAATAAAATTACCAAAACGAAAGATGCGCCAAAAACTCAAGCAGAAAGTGGCGACTTTTCACAATGGGCATATTTCCATTATGGTCGGTTAAGCTTTAGCACTCCAGGTTGGTGGGTTCCTAAAACTACACCAGATTCAGCCAGAAAAGAAAAGAAATTTACGAACGAAGACCCTACGGCATCTTATTTACGCTGGGCTGCAAGTCAAGGAATTACCGATACATTTACACCTTGGAAAGCAGTTTCTCATCCAGATTTTCCAGGTCAAACAGTAGAAGTTGGGGGTGTTGATCCTTTTGTATTGATTAATCCGCCGTATAAAATGGTGGATGGAATTGTAGCTAAACATACAGATTTTATTGTAGGACTAGCCGGAATGGCACCACAAATCGATATTGTAAATGTGAAGACTGAAAAAGTTTCAGATGGCTTAACGCGTGTTACTTTAAGTGTAATAAATACTGGCGATTTACCAACCTATACTAAAATTGGTGACCGCAGTTATTTCTTAAAAAAGATTGCTGTAAAAGTTAATCTCAATGCAAACCAAACAGTGGTAAGCGGACGAAAAACCCAATCATTGGAAGGCATGCAAGGTAAAGAGTATAAAGAATTAACATGGTTGATAAAAGGCAACGGTAAAATAACTATTGATGCAGGAAGCCCAACCACAGGCAGTAAATCAATCGAGGTAACATTATAATCAGACAAGACAATGAGAATCAAACATACTATTCTTCTGGCTGTACTAATTTTGTGTGCCGGAATTTTAAAAGCTCAAAAACCAGAAAATTTGTTGGCGGCAGTTGGAACGCCACCAAATCCTAAAGTACAAATTAGTTGGAACCGCTACAACGATCATACTGCGATTACTGAAATTTGCAAGAAATTGGCTGCGGCTCATCCAAACTTGGTTAAACTTGAATCGATGGGAAAATCTTTTCAAGGGAAAGAACTTTGGGTAATGACTATAACCGATACAAAAGTTGGCAGTGCAGATAAAAAACCAGCGATGTACATTGATGGTAATATCCATTCTAACGAAATTCAAGGAAGCGAATTTGCCTTATATACAGCATGGTATTTAGCAGAAATGTACGATGCAGGCAACAAAGCAATCCAATCTTTATTAGCAGATAAAACTTTTTATATCGCACCAACAATTAACCCAGATGCGAGAGATAACTTTATTCACCAAGCAAACACGGCACACTCTCCTCGTACTGGGTTAATCCCAATTGATAACGATAGAGATGGGGCAACTAATGAAGATGGTTTTGATGATTTAGATGGTGATGGAAACATTGTAATGATGCGCCGTAAAAGTGCAACTGGACGTTACAAAGTAGACCCAATAGATTCGAGACGAATGATTATGGTAGGTAACGATGAAAAGGGCGAGTATGAATTATTAGGATCGGAAGGGATTGACAATGATGGCGATGGATTTGTAAACGAAGATGGCGAAGGCGCTTATGATCCTAACCGCGATTGGGGATGGAACTGGCAACCAAATTATATTCAAGGAGGCGCTTATAAATACCCATTCTCTATACCTGAAAACAGAGCGATTTTAGACTTTGTAATGAAACATCCGAATATCGCGGCAGCACAATCTTACCACAATAACGGCGGAATGATTTTAAGAGGTCCTGGCGCTTTAGAAGATTTAGATACCTACAATGCACAAGATGTTAGAGTTTACGATGCTTTGGGTAAAAAAGGTGAAGAAATGCTTCCAGGATATAAATATCTAGTAGTTTATAAAGATTTGTATTCTGTTTTCGGTGGAGAATTAGATTGGTTTTATGGTGGAAGAGGAATTTATACATTCTCTAACGAGTTATGGACAGGTTATTCTATGTATAACAAAGCCGATGGAGAAGACAGTCAAACACAGGTGTATACTTTTGATAAAGACCTCTTAATGAAAGACGCATTTGTAGATTGGCATCCGTACAAACATCCAACTTATGGCGATATTGAAATTGGAGGATTTAAGAAAACTTATACGCGTTTACATCCTGGCTTTTTATTAGAAAGTGATGCGCACAGAAACATGGCCTTCAGTATTTTTCATGCTTACAATACTCCAAAATTAAATGTTGGAGAGATAGAAGTGAAAGAAATCGGCGGTGGATTAACACAAGTAACGGCAGTAGTAACCAACGATAGAATGATTCCTACACACTCTAGTCAGGATGTGAAAAATAACATTGAAACGCCAGATCTAATTTCTTTAACTGGCGGAAATGTAATTGCAGGAATGGTGGTAAACAACCGTGACATGAATTTTACAACTGAACAAAAAATGGATCCAGCAAATATCAAAGTAAATAATATTGCAGGTAATTCTTATGTAACTGTGCGTTGGCTGGTAAAAGGCGGCAGTAAATTTACTGTGAATGTGAGCAGTAAAAAAGGTGGTTTAGCAAGTAAATCAAATTAAAATTTTGTAATAATAAAATGAAAAAATATCTAGTTTTCTTTTTGTTTTTAACGGGTGTAGCACAAGCACAACAGCTTGCTCCTTTAACCGTTCAAAAAATAATGCGTGACCCAAAATGGATGGGTGTTTCTCCAACAAATTACCGTTGGTCTGAAGACAGTAAAACCGTTTTCTTTACTTGGAATCCTGAAAATAAGGAAAAGGACCAAGCATACAAAGTAAGTGTTTTAAGCAATAAACCAGAAATTGCAGCAGATAATGAAGCTACTAAGGCTGCAGGAAATAATTATATGTACAATAAAGACAAATCTTTAGCCTTATATGAAAAAGGTGGAGATCTCTATTTCTACAATTTTAAGAGCAAAAAAGAATCCAGATTAACCAATACAGTTGATCGCGAGAATGGTGCTTATTTTTTGTACAATAATGATGTTGTTTTTCAACGTGGGGATAATTTATTTCAACTGAATTTGAAGACCAACGAGTTAAAACAACTAACAAATTTCGTAAAAGGCAAAAGACCAGCTATTCCAGAAAGAGCTACATCGTCTTTACAAGATGCATGGTTAAAAACAGAACAGACCGAACTTTTCGATATCATTAAAAAACGTAATAAAACCGGTGGAAGAGCTCAAGGTTTTGCAGGACGAGGGCGTTTTGGCGCTGCTGATCCTAATCAAAAAACAATTAAACCTATATACCTTGAAGACAAGTTTTTATCAGGTTTAGTAGTTAGCCCTGATGGGAACTTTGTAAGTTATCGTTTAACCACACCAGTAACTACAAATCACAATACCATTGTTCCTAACTATGTTACATCGTCGGGTTATACAGAAGATATTGCTGGTCGTACGAAAGTTGGAGAGAACTTAACTGTATCCGAAAATTTTTTATACGATGGAGAAAAAGATAGTGTTTACACAGTTAAAACAGCTCAAATCACAGGTATAAAAGACTTGCCTGATTATGTAAAGGACTATCCTAAACAATTAGAAGAGCGAACTCAAAAAAATGAAGATCGTAAGGTAAATTTAGGAAGTCCTGAATGGAATGAGAATGGAACTACGGCAATTATTACTGCTGATTCGCAAGACAATAAAGATTTATGGATCTTAAAACTAGATGCTGCAACAGGAAACGTCACTGTATTAGATCGTCAACGCGATGAAGCATGGATAGGTGGCCCCGGAGTTGGTAGAGGCATAGAATGGATAGATAATAATCGTTTTTATTTCCAAAGTGAAGCAACAGGTTATTCGCATCTTTATGTTTTCAATGTTGCAACAAACGAGAAAAAGCAAATAACCTCTGGTAAATGGGAAGTACAAAGAGTACAATTATCAAAAGATAAAACTACTTTTTATATCACTGCAAATAAAGAACATCCTGGCATTACACATTTCTATAAAGTTAGTGTAAATGGTGGTGAATTAGTTCAAATCACTTCCATGAAAGGCGGTAATGAAATCACTCTATCGCCAGATGAAAAATGGTTAGCTATCAATTATTCTTATATGGATAAACCTTGGGAATTATACATCCAAGCAAATAAGCCAGGCGCAAAAGCGGTTCAAATTACAAAATCTACAAGCACAGAGTTTGATAGTTACAAATGGCGTCAACCAGATTTAGTTTCATTTAAAAACCGATATGGAGACGATGTTTACGCAAGAGTTTATCCAACGGCAAATCCCCATCCAAATAAACCAGCAGTAGTATTTGTACATGGTGCGGGTTATTTACAAAATGTTCACTACTGGTGGAGCCAATATTTTAGAGAATTCATGTTTAATAATTTATTGGCAGATAATGGATATACCGTAATTGATATTGATTATACTGCAAGTTCTGGGTATGGTAGAAATCACCGCACAGGAATTTATAGAGATATGGGCGGAAAAGATTTAACAGATCAAGTAGATGGTGTTAAAATGTTAGTAGAGAAATATGGCGTTAATCCTAAGCATGTCGGCTTATATGGCGGCTCTTACGGTGGTTTTATCACCTTAATGGGAATGTTTAAAGAGCCAGATGTTTTTGCTGCTGGTGGAGCTTTACGATCTGTAACAGACTGGGCACATTACAACCATGGATATACGGCAAATATTTTAAATGAACCATTTAATGATCCAATTGCTTATAAACGCAGCTCGCCAATTTATTATGCCGATAAACTAAAAGGAAATTTGTTAATGTTGCATGGCATGGTTGATGAAAACGTACACTTCCAAGATATCGTGAGATTAACACAACGCTTTATCGAGCTAGGCAAAGATAATTGGGAACTTGCCGTTTATCCAGTAGAAGATCACGGTTTTGTAGAGCCAAGCAGTTGGACAGATGAGTACAAACGTATTTTTAAACTGTTTGAAACTACGCTGAAGAAATAATTCGTTTTAAAGAAACAAAAGCCACAAGAATTATTTTCTTGTGGCTTTTTTCATATATGCCCACCGCGTCATTGCGAGGTACGAAGCAATCTTAAAGCGATTTTCAATCAAGCTTTACTTTTGTAGTAGGATTGCTTCGTACCTCGCAATGACGAATACTTAAACCTGCGCATCTGTGGCTATTTTTTTTCCAAAATCGCAACCCATAATCTGATATAGATAAAAACTAATAACCCATATTAATTTATAGTTTTTGTCTATATGACTATCAACATTTAGTATATGAGATAAGCTAAACTCAGTTGTTTTAGAAGGCACATTGCCTTATCTTTGCAAAAAATTTAATTTATATATGGCTATAGTAGGTAAAAAATTCCCGAGCGTTAGTATTGATGCAATGTCTGAAATGGGCGATGATTTGAAGATCAATATATTTGAAGAAGCAGTAAATAAAAATTCTAAAGTATTGTTGTTCTGGTATCCAAAAGATTTCACTTTTGTTTGCCCAACAGAATTACATGCATTTCAAGCAGCATTACCTGATTTTGAAAAAAGAAATACAATCGTAATTGGTGCATCTTGCGATACAAATGAAGTTCACTTTGCATGGTTAAATACCGCAAAAGATAACGGTGGTATTGAAGGCGTTACCTATCCTATATTAGCGGATACACATAGACATTTAGCTAATATCTTAGGTATTTTAGATCAAGATGTTGAATATAACGAAGCAGGAGAAGAAGTGTTTTCCGGTTCTAACGTAACGTATAGAGCAACTTATTTAATTGATGAAACTGGTAAAGTATTCCACGAAAGTGTAAACGATATGCCATTAGGCAGAAACGTAAAAGAATATTTGCGTTTAATCGATGCATATAGCCACGTACAAAAACATGGCGAAGTTTGTCCAGCAAACTGGGAAGAAGGAAAAGAAGCAATGAACGCAAACAGAACTGGAGTTGCAGAATACCTAAGCGCTAACTAATTTAATCCAAATCTCATGTTTTTAGAATTAACAGAAGATAACCTTCAGCAACATTTGGCTGATAACAGCAAAGTGATGGTTCAATATGCAGCATCATGGTGTGGCAATTGCAGAATCATGAAGCCGAAGTTTAAAAAAATGGCATCAGAAAATGAAGAAGTTGCATTTTTAATTGTTGATGCTGAAAAATATCCTAACTCAAGAAAGTTTGCTAATGTTGATAATTTACCAACTTTCGCAGCTTTTGAAAACGGTGCATTGGTGGATCAAGTTCAAACGAATAAAGCCGAAGGATTAGCAGAATTATTTACAAAAATAAAGTAATGAAAATTCCAGTTATAAGACAGCTATTTCAAAATAGCACTCCAGAAAAATTGGAGGCGACATTAGAAGTTTTAGAGGCGTTTTGCGAGTTTAGAGGCGTAAGTGAAACTGAAGTTGATGTTGCAGGCGAAATGATTACCAATATTTGTGGAGCACTAGAAGTTCATCAAATGGTAAAAGATGGTGCAGTTGAAAAAGATGCATTGAATGCTTTCGGACAAAGAGTGATGGGATCAATTGATCGCTAACGATTAATAATCTAATCAAAATATAAAAAGACCCATAGATAAACTGTGGGTCTTTTTTAATTATCTGTAGTTTTGTGCTTTACTTCGCTCAATAGTAAATCTCTAACAGTTGTCCACTTTATTTGTGGGTAAAGATCGTTATCATACTCGGCTACTTTTGCTCTTCCACTCATCATATCCCTCATGTATTGCATACCTTGCCACGCCGGATAAAGTTCATGCTTTGCAGGATTAAAAAATTTGATGGGTTTAATCAGTGCCTGTAGAAATTTTAATCCTCCTGGCCTAAAGAGTTTAAATTGATGACCAGTTACTCCCCCTACAACTTTAGCCATTTCTCTCGGAGTAATTTGATCGCCAGCTATGTGGTAATAACGTAGAGATGATTCTGCTAATGCAACACAAGCGGTAAACTCAGCTGTGTTATCCATGGTGGTAAAATCAAGAGATTGATCTGCATTTCCCCAGTAAAGAAGTTTCTTTTGCTTAAATAAAATCATCGGTATTTTATCAGTAAGCATATCCATAAAAGTTCCATTAAAAATGCTTGTTGCTGCAATAGTAGTCTGACCTAAATACTGATGGAATTCACGTCTCAAATCTAAATTTCTATTTTCACCGTCTTCAAGGTTAGTAAAATCAATAGAGAAATCTGAAGGAATGAATCGCTTAACTCCAGCTGCGATTGCTGCATTTAATAATCTTTTCTGTCCATCGATAATTACGTCTCTAAGTCCTGACAATGCAGAGATTACACAATGTGCGTTTTTACAGGAATCTGTTAGTTGCTGACTGGATGAAAAATCTACTGTAATAATTTTTGCTCCTAAACTTGCTAATTCTTTTATTTTGACTGCGTCACTATTACTCCTGACTAGCGCATGTACAATGGCATCTTTTTCTCGTAAGGCTTTAATAATCCGTGTACCTAAGTTGCCTGTAGCCCCAGCAACAACAATGATTTTTTCCATGAAGTAATGATTTCATCAGCTATAACATTAGAATTTAATTATAGTTTGACCTTCAAAATTCTACTTATTTTTCTAAAATCATTTCTACATGCAGAATACCATCTTCTAAAAATTCTTCGCCCTGTGCTACAAAACCAAAACTTTCGTAAAACTTTTTAAGATAAAGTTGCGCACCTATCCTAATTTTATTGGTAGTGAAGGTTGCTAAAGTTTGTGGAATACTTTTTTCTAGTAAAGTAATGCCAATTCCTAAGCCTCTATACACAGGAGAAGTAATTACTCGTCCAATACTTGCTTCTTTAAATGAAATTCCGGGAGGAACTAGTCTAGCATAAGCAACCAAGATGTTATCATGCCAAGCCATTAAATGGAAAGATTTTAAATCCTTTCCATCCACATCTGGATAAACACAATTTTGTTCTACGACGAAAACCTCACTACGCGATTGTAAAATAGCATAAAGTTCTGTTGTTGTTAATTCATCAAAAGATTTGTAAACCCACGCTAATTCCATCAGTAAGAAATAACTTAATTAAGCCAAGTTCCGCCCTGCGTTAACAATACCATAAACTGTACGAATGGCTAATTTTTCATAAGCCTGTTGCTGCTCCTCGTTTAGTTTATGTTGCAATTTTTCTAAAGCATAATGCTGGATGAGTACTAAAGGCAAAATTATTTTCTCACGTACAGCGATAGAGCGTTTCTCTACGGGATAATTTTCCATTAAACTATGATGGCCAGCTAATTTCAATAACATGGTTTTAGAAAGCTCGAATTCCTCGTGTAAGGTTTTCCAGAATTCGCCGTATGTTTTGTCTTGGGCTAAATAAGCAGTTATGGTAAAATCAGATTTACTCATAGACATCATACAATTATCTATAATGGTTTTGAAGTACCCTGAATCCTGATAAGTTTTAGTTACTTGATCCCAATTACCAGCTTTTTCTTGATTTTTTAAAGCCGTTCCTATTCCATAAAAACCAGGTATATTTTGTTTCAACTGGCTCCAAGAAGTTACAAAGCTGATTGCTCTCAAATCTTCTAGTTTCAAGGCTTCGCCTGAATTTCTCTTCACTGGGCGACTACTGATTGTAATTTTAGAAAGTAAGCTTAACGGAGATAAAGTTTCCAAATAAGGTAAAAACAATGGGTGCTGACGTAAAGCTAAAAATGATTCATAGCTATCATTCGCCATCACTTCTAACGTATCGTAATTTTCTTTATCTAACAACACATTATGTTTTTCCTTTACACCTGCAGAAATACCCGCATTAATCAATTGTTCAATGTTAAAGGCAGCGCTATCTATAGAACCATATTGCGAACTAATCGTTTGTCCTTGTATGGTAAGCTGAATATTTTTGTTGGCGATTTCTTTACCCATTGATGCATAAAAACGATGTGTTTTACCACCGCCACGAGAAGGCGGGCCACCACGACCATCAAAGAATGCTAATTTGATATTGTGTTTTTCCGCAACTGTAGTTAAATCAACTTTCGCTTTAAAAATAGACCAGTTGGCCATTAAATATCCGCCATCTTTTGTGCTATCAGAAAAACCAAGCATAATATCTTGTTTTCCACCTCTAAGAGCTAAATGTTTTTGATAAAAAGGATGAGTATATAACGTTTCCATGATTTCGGCTGCGCCGGATAAATCATTTACTGTTTCAAAAAGAGGCACAAAATCAATCGTCAATTCGTCAGCTTCCCAACCATTCCATAAAAACAATTCAATCAATTGTAAAATATCACTGGCTTGTTGGCAATTACTAATAATAAAACGGTGACAAGCCATTTCGCCGTTGCTCTGTTGCATTTCTTTAATTTGAGCAATGGTTTGTAGCGTATCTTCAATTAAACTGCTTTGTTCGCCGCTGTAAATAATTTTAGCGTTTCTAAATGAAAGTGCTTTTATTTTTTCCTCTTCTGATAACTCATCATAATTCTCACTAAACAGGGCATTAATTGGTTTTTGTTGACGGCAATATGCATGCACATCACGCAAAATACGGCTATCTTGTCTAATATCTAAGGATGCAAAATGACAACGATACAATTCTACTTTGCGTAATAGATCATCTACTAAATCAGCAAAAAGCCCATCATGGTCGTTGGTTAAAATGTCCTCAATTTTATGAAGGTTTTCTAATAAGAAATCCGAAATATCTTCTGGCTCTAAATTGCTATCGAAGGCATTTTTATACAATACATCTTGTAAAACGGCAATGGCATCTTCAACACCTCTAAAGGTAATACGTCGTTTTATGTTTCTAAAATCACGGTAATAACATCTAAATAAAATTTGACGGAGCATTTTTGAAACCTGCAATGTTGTTTCTGGATGCACATTTGGATTCCCATCTCTATCGCCACCCGGCCAAAAACCTAATTCAATAATTTTTTTAGGATCGATATGGTATTCACTCAATAGCTGATTCAATCCAGATTGGATATTTGCTGCGGCGAAATAAAATACGTTTTCTAAATACCATGCTAAACTTAAGGCTTCATCAACAGGAGTTGGAGATTTTTTATTGAAGAAAGGCGTTTTGCCCAATTGTTGCAACAACTGATTAATGGTACTGATATCGTTTTTCTTAATGGCTAGGGTTAAATCATTGATAATGGCTAATACGCTGCCAGGGTAAAACTGTGTTGGGTGAGCGGTTAAAACCAAGCGTAAAGAAAAGTCTTCGATAAGTTGGTCGACTTTGTGATGTAGGTTTTTATTGTCGTTTGCCTTTAAAAATAGCGCTCTTAATGAGCTCTGTTCGTCTGTAATATTTAACTTATTAAATGAAGCGTCTTCTACTGCATCAAACAATACAACTTGTCTTTCTATATACTGAATAAACCTGAAAAGTAAATCAATAATGTCTTTTGAATTGGTATTTGGGGTATATTTCTTAAAAAAATCTTCAATCAGCTTTGCTGGAGTTTCATGATGCTTTACACCTTCTTCGCAACTTTTAATAAACAACGGCAATAAGGTTCCAGTATCTTTTACCTTATAAAATGGAAGGGTTAAGAAAAGGCTATTGTATAACTCGAAACGAGAGATAACCTCGTTGTTAAAAATTGATTCTCGCTGACTAGTAGGTTGGTGTGCTTGCATGTTGGTAAGGTAAGGATATTGCGCTTTACCAACAAAAATAATACAAAAAGGAAGAAAAAGTTAATATTTATAAATTTTGAACTTTTATAAATAAGTCTTATCTTGTGTTTTATTAAAGGTTAAACAAATCTTTTAAAAGTATCCGCAAGATTTTTGTAAGAAAACTCTTGTACAAATTGTTAATTTTTTGGGAAAAAAAGTCCCGGCATTTATGTCGGGACTTTTTTATTTACCATTAATCTACCTCCTTTGCGTCATTCCCGTGAAAGCGGGAAGGGCTCAGCATAGCTAATCTTAAAGCCATATTGCTTTTCAATAGCATTACGATACCCAATCGAGTTGGGTATGACGATAGAGCTAAGGCTAGTGAGCATCTACTGGTATGTTGGTGTTCTTTTTAAACTTTTGCAGGTACAGCAAAGGAATAGAAAATAACATAATCAGCCCGGCTACCCAATACGCATCGTTGTAAGTAAGCAACATGGTTTGCTTAATCACAGATCCTTCAATTGCTTTCATTGCCATTAGTTTCGCGTCTAAATAAGAAGCGCCCCTTGCCATGAAATTGCTAATCAAGCCATTTAGCTTTTGCGTAAATGAAGGATTATATTCGTTGATATTCGTTAATAAATTACTTCTGTGAAAGCCAGCACGAACGTGGATAAGTGTAGTTAATGCGGCAATTCCGAAAGAACCACCTAATTGTCTACTCATATTGTTTAATCCAGACCCTTGTCCAATTTCAGGGCCCTTTAAATCTTGCATGGCCAACGTTGTTAAAGGAACAAACAATAATGCCATTCCGAAACCCCTAATCACCAATGGCCAGAAAAAGTCACCAGTTCCAGAAGCTAAGGTTGATTTACTCAACATCCAACAGAAAACAAAGAACAAGAACATACCACCTGTAGCCATAAATTGTGCTGGAACTCCTTTCTTAAGCATGATACCAATAAATGGCATCATGGAAATGGTACAAATACCACCTGCAATAAATAGTTTTCCTGTTTGTAGCGGCGTAAACCCTAATAGATTTTGTGCAAAAACCGGGAAAACAAACACAGAGCCATATAGCCCAAATCCTAAAATGAAGGAAGTAAACATCCCAATGGAGAAACTCCTTTTCTTCATGATCTTAAGATTTACAATTGGATGGTCGGTACTTAGCTCTCGCCAAATAAATAACAGCAAACCAAAAACTGAAGTTGCAGCTAACACAACAATGTATGGAGTCGAAAACCAATCTTCGCTTTCACCTTTTTCTAATAAGGTTTGCAAACTACCAACGGCAACAGCTAATAATCCTATACCGTACCAATCTACTGGTTTTCCCTTTCCGTCTTTTGGCGTCTCTCGAATAAACGTGATCGTACAATAGGCGGCGAGTATCCCGACGGGAATGTTCACATAAAAAATCCAAGGCCAATCGGCAATCTCTAAAATGTAACCACCAATTGTTGGTCCAACTGTTGGGCCTACAACCGCACCTAAACCAAATAGAGCAGTTGCAATACCCACATCTTCACGTGGCCAAGTTTCTATTAGGATTGCCTGAGCTGTAGAAATCAATCCACCACCTGCTAATCCTTGCAAAATCCTAAACAGAATCAATTCATTTAAGGATGTTGCATTACCACACAAAAAAGAAACGACTGTAAAAACGATAATGGAGGTTAAGAAATAATTTTTACGACCAAAGCGACTGCCCAACCAACCCGACATAGGCAAGATGATTACATTCGCAACGGCGTAACCTGTAGATAACCAAGCGATGTCCTCGAGGGTTGCGCCTAAGTTACCTTGTATTTGAGGAATTGCTACGTTTACAATCGTAGTATCAATCAGCTCCAACAGCGAAGCCGTGATTACGGTAAACGTAATAATCCATTTTTTAAAACCTACTTCGGCCATTGTTAGTTATTTATAGATACAGAAACTTTCACGCTCATTCCTGGACGTAATTTTTCTAATAATTCTTTGTCCTTACCTAAAAATTTGATTTTTACAGGCACACGTTGTACCACTTTCACAAAGTTACCAGTTGCATTATCTGGAGGTAACAAAGAACCTTTTGCGCCGGTAATTGGTGAAAAATTGTAAACCTCTCCTTCAATTGGCTGATCTTCGTAAGCATCCACAGTAACTTTAACTTTAGAACCCACTTTAATTTTTTCTAATTGTGTTTCTTTAAAATTCGCAGTTACGTATAAGCTGTTTTCATTCACAATAGCGAATAAAGATTGGCCAGGTTGAACTAATTGCCCTTTTTGAACATTCTTTTTAGAAACAATTCCTGTTGCAGGAGCTTTAATTTGAGTATATGATAATTGCAGTTTAGCAAAATCTACATCAGATTGACGTTGACTTACGCCAGAACTGCTCACGCCCAATTGAGATTGAGTTGTACCAACCTGTTTAACAGCTGCATTATATTGATCTACCGCTGCTTGATAAGCTGCTTGAGCCGATGCTTTTGCAGCTTCTGCTGATTCTTTATTAGCCTTTGCTTGATCGAAAGCTTGTTGTGTGATGGCGCCATCTTTTATCAAGTTTGCATAACGATTAAAATCTTTCTGCGCTAAATTTAACTTCACATTTGCAGCTTGAACATTTGATTGTGCCGCTTGGATGTTGGCTTTTGCAGTACTTGTGTTTGCCGATGTTGCTGCAATTTGTGCTTGCGTAACGCCAACACCTGCATTTGCACCAACCTGACCAGCTTGTGCTTGCTCTAATTTAATTTTGTAATCACTATCATCTAAGGTTACTAAAACCTGATCTTGAGTTACTTTTGTGTTTTCTTCAAAATTAATATCCTTTACATATCCGCCTACGCGTGCTACTACCGGACTAATATCTCCGTCAATTTGTGCATCGTCTGTATCAACGTGTTTGCTAGCATACATATATTCACTAATACCTAATGCTGCACCAGCAACTACCAAAATTGCTAATACGATTGGTAAAACTTTATTTTTCTTTTTTTCTGGCTTTGTTGTCATTGTCTTTTATGTTGTTATGGTTATATTATTGAGAAATTTTTCCTGTTGATTTTAATAAAGTATAGTAAGCTAGCTTCGCATCGGCTTTTGCCAATTCTAAATTGATTTTAGCTTGATATAAAAGTGTTTCAGCATCAATTCTGTCCGTAGCAGAAGCGATGTTGTTTTTATATTTCGATTCTAATAATCTGTCGTTTTCAGTTGCTTGCGCAATAGAAGTTTCTAAAATGTTAATTCGTTGTACTGCTAGATTGTAATTCTGATAGTTTTTATTCAACTCTGTTTTTACATTATCCGATAACACCTCTTTTTGTAAACCGATTTCCTTCTGTTGGATTTTTGCTTCCGCTACTTTGTTCTTGTTGTTCCATAAAGAAGCTACATTCCAAGAAATGGTTGCCCCAACGGTAACTGGCATAATAAACTGCTCTGAAGGAGGGATAAAACTGCCACTCGGATTAATGTAATATAAGTTTGCACCCACACCAATGGTAGGTCTAGTGTTTGCCTTAACGGTTTTGATATTAAAGTCTGCAACTTTATTTTGCAAATCTAATTGTTGCAATTCCTGACGGTTTGCAAAAGCAGTGCTGATGTAGGTACTTAAAGGCTGTACTGTTTGTAAAGGCAAGTCGCTTTCGGCAATTGCAACTTCAGTATCTTCAGGTAAACCTAAAAGGATATCTAAATTGTAATTGATGATTTTGCGATTGTTTTCAATTTCTAAGTCCGTCAATGAAACATTGGCTTGTTGCAATTGAAATCTTAATACATCATTTTTAGTGACAATGCCTTGCTCAAAAAAGCGTTGTGCTTGTTTCAACTGACTTGCAATTGCTCCTAAATTTTGAGCAACTACCTTTTTGCTTTGCATTACTTTAAAAAGAGAAAAGTACGTGTTGATTACCGCATAGCTAACTTCTTCCTTGTTTTTATCGGCATCTAAGCGAGCAACATCAGTTAATAATTTGGTGCTTTCTTGTGCGTATTTATATTTGCCACCACCATAAATAACTTCCTGAATGGCTGCGGTACCTACAAAGGCATCAGCTCTGCTTGGTAAATGAATTGGATTGCCACCACCAATACTTAGCGTGTTTGTAGGAATTTCGGCATGATTGTATAAAAAACTTGCAGAAGCACTCGGCAACACATTGTCTTTTACAACAGCAAGCCTTGCTACAGCTTCATCAATTTTATTTTGAGAAAGTTTTAAGTTTTTGCTATTGGCAACACCTAAATCAATGGCTTCTTGTAGGGTAAGTTTTTTAACTGTTTGCGCATTAACTACAAGCGGCAGTAGTAATGCAGTTAAGAGGGTTTTAAATTTATTAGTTATCATTTATTTGGGATTATTATATAAGATTGTACGAGGTGTTGTAAAAATGCCGACAAGCGTTGGCGAAGTTCTTCGCGTTGTTTATCGTTATCTATATCAAATTTCGGGTCATCTATCACCTTATCTGGTTGTGAAGAGACAGAAGTAATTGCGCCGAAAATGGTAGCGATAAGCATACGACCATCTACTTCTTTAAAACTGCCATCTTTTACGCCGTCTGCAATAATTTCTTCTATTACGAGGCGGTTTTCTCTTATCGCATCTTTTATTTTGCTGTATATTTCTGGTCGTTGACCTAATGAAAGTTCTCTTTGCATCATTCTATGAAAGCAAACATTAGAGAAAATCTTTCTAGTGTATTGGTCAATCACTTTCATTAGCTTCTCTACCGGAGATACCTGAAGCTCGCTTATTTCCTTCAATGTTGATTTGTGCCCAGAAATACGTGCTTCCATAATTTCTAGAAAGACGCCCTCTTTACTTCCAAAGTAGTAATTAATCATCGCCATGTTGGCGCCCGATTCCTTAGCAATTTGACGAGTAGAAGTACCCTCGAAACCAAATTCAGAAAACAACATTTCTGCCGCTCTAAGGATGTCAGTTTTTTTATCAGTTTTTTCCATTAGTCTTTTTGATGGGTCAAAGTTAATCAATCGATTGATTAACTTCCAAATGTTTTTGATGTGGTTTTACAATTGGATGATAATTATGTAGCGTAATTAGGATGAACTGTCGTCTTTGCGAGCGTAGCGTGGCAATCTCCCGCTAGTAATTAACCTATAGATATAAAGCTCTTTCTTCTTGTTAAAGTTTAATTTTCTATTAACAAGTTTTCGTAATTGTAAAACATAATTAACTGATAGTTAATTAATTAACTAATAAATTATTTGTATTGTTTCTTCTTTATCTATACTTTAGGAAAAGAAGAAATGGATGGTTTTTGCAAAACAATCAACCTTGCTTTTACCAGTTCCAGTGGTCAGATACATCTTGCTCTGGGACAGAAATAACCGGTATAAATGAAAAATTTAAATGATGATTAATCTTTTAATAGAAACAAACTTGTTCTCTTTATTTGGTGTAGTACCAGAAAAAAGAGCACGGCTCCCACCAAATGAAATAACCTTAAAAAGTGATCATACGGCTGAAGAATAATCGTTATAAGTTAGCTTGAAACAATTGTCAATTGCTTTTAATTGATTGACAACCGTCAAAAGAAATTAAACAACTGTATTTTTTGAATTGACAACTGTCAAAAGAAATTAAACAATTGTATTTTTTGAATTGACAACCGTCAAAAGAAAATAAACAACTGTATTTTTTGAATTGACAACTGTCAAAAGAAAATAAACAACTGTATTTTTTGAATTGACAACCGTCAAAAAGAAATAAACGACTGTATTTTTTGGATTGACAACCGTCAAAAGAAAATAAACAACTGTATTTTTTGAATTGACAACCGTCAAAAAGAAATAAACGACTGTATTTTTTAAATTGACAACCGTCAAAAGAAAATAAACAACTGTATTTAATTCATTGTTGAGCGTTGCTAGGCTATAAACATACCTAAAACAAGATTATACATTCATCATAAAACAATTTATCTATCAATTTCATATCCTTCTGTTTATTCTTTATGCTGTTTAATTGGCGTAAAGGTAAATAAAGCTTAAAAAACAAACTATGAGTAAACCAAAAATTACAACGGGCTTTAGCCGTTACCATAAAACAGAACTAGATGTTAAAGCAAAATTTATTGTCGACAGTATGACAGACAATCCAAATTTTGTAACTCCTGTTCCTTCATTAGCTGAGGTTACAGCGGCAACTACCGCTTACATCGAAGCCTTGAGTAATGCCGAAGGCGGAGGAAAATCTCAACTAGCAATAAGAAATCAAACTCGCGATAACCTAGAGACGATGTTAGAAAAACTAGCGCTCTATGTTGAAGCGTATGGTAAAAATGACGAAGTAATTTTGCTAAGTTCTGGATTTACCCTTGCGAAAGGATTTAGTCCGATTGGTATTTTAACAAAGCCAGAAAGGTTTACGGTACAGCCTAAAGAAAAGGGCACTATAAATTTAAAATTGGCCGCTATACATGGTGCAAGTAGTTACCAGTTTGAATATCGTGTTCTAGGTGATGAGACATGGATTATCTCTGTGCAAAGCAAAAGCTCGTTGTCCTTAACTAATTTACAAAGCGGCTCGCAATATGAGTTTAGAGTAGCTGGCATAGGCAGCGCCAAAGGACGAATTTATAGCGATGAACTTAGAAGCTTTGTGTTATAAGAAAGGAGTAATAGTATTAATGTAAAAAGCCACTTGAAAGAGTGGCTTTTGTGTTTTGAGCCATGCTAATTTCCTAATATATATCTTTTACAAGCTGCTTGCCATAAAAGGTTGCTTCTGCAGGGAGCCATTCTCCATTACTTTTGTTATACAAATCAGATACATCAGTATATAAGGAAATGGGCTTTTCAAATGTAATATATATTGCTTTAGCCTTAATTCGCTTTTCCCATTTGGTTCTAATTAATGCTTTTTCTTCAAAATAGATAAATATGCCATTAATTTGACCAACTTTTTTACCCCCAACAAAGTCGTACGATTTTATGTTTACTTTCAATTTAGCTAGGAGATGTTTAAGCTCTCTATGCTGAAATTTAGCTTTATTATCAACAAATGTATCTTTCAGATATTTAACTGTATCCTGAACAGTTTGGTAGTTCTCTTTAAGGTTAGATGAACCGTTTAGGTTTAACATAATGTAGCTGCTAAGTATAGCAACAATAAATAATTTTATCATAATTTTAGTTACAAGGTTGAAGTTTAAGATTACGGAGCTAACTTGAAAAAAGCCACCGAAAAGAGTGACTTTTTTACTATTTGAATTGGATAGCTTTTAATTTCCTGAAACTATATCCTTTACTAGCTGGTTGCCATAAAAGGCTGCTTCTGCAGGGAGCCATTCTCCATTACTTTTATTATACAAATCAGATACATCTGTATATAAGGAAACAGGCTTTTCAAATGAAATATACATTTTTTTAACTCTAATTTGGTTTCCTCTTTTTACCTTAATTAATGCTTGTCCTTCAAAATAGATAAATATACCTTGAATTTCACCTACCTTTTTCCCTCTTACAAAGTCGTAAGATTTTATGTTTAATTTTAACTTAGCTAGGAGGCATTTTAGTTCTCTGTGTTGAAATTTTGTCTTATTATTAACAAAATTATCCTTCAGGTATTTAGTTGTATCCTGAGCAGTTTGCTGAGTAGTTTGGTAATTACCTTTAAGGTTAAATGAACCTGTTAAGTTTAAGGTTGTGTAGATGCCAAGTACAGCAACAATAAATAATTTTGTCATAATTTTAGTTACAAGGTTGAGGTTTAAGATTACGGAGCTAATTTGAAAAAAGTCACTCTTCTGAGTGGCTTTTTTCCTTTTTGAATTAGCTCAGAATTTATTTGAATTAGATAGCTGCTAATTTCCAGAAACTATATCTTTTACAAGCCGCTTTCCGTAAAAGGCTACTTCTGCAGGAAGCCATTTCCCATTACTTTCTATATGCAAATTAGTTGCGTCTTCACATATAGAAATTGGTTTTTCAAATTCAATATATATTGAATTTACTTTAATTTTTTTCTCCCATTTACTCTTGATTAATGGCCTTTCCTCAAAATAGATTAATATTCCTTTTTTTTCACCTACTATTTTTAGGTTCCTTACAAGAACGTACGATTTTACGTTTAACTTCAATTTAGCTAGAAGGTATTTTAGTTTCCTATGCTGAAATTTTACCTTTTTATTAATAAAATTATCTTCCAAGTATTTGGCTGTATCCTGAGCAACTTGATATGTAGTTTGATAATTGTCTTTAAGATTAGTTGAACCGTTTAGGTTTAATATAGTGTAAATGCTAAGTATAGCAACAATAAATAGTTTTGTCATAATTTTAGTTTTGATATTATTATCGAGTTTGTAGGCTTGTATTAATTTGAAAAAAGCCACTCAGAAGAGTGACTTTTTTGCTTTTTGAATTAGTTGAGAATTTATTTGAAGTTGATAGCTGCTAACTTTTCTAAAATATATCTTTTACAAGTTGCTTGCCATAGAAGGCTGCTTCCGCCGAAAGCCATTTCCCATTACTTTTTTTATACAAATCAGTTACATCTGTATATAAGGAAACAGGTTTTTCAAATTCAATATAAACTGCCTTAACCCTGTTATTCTTTTCCATTTTTATCTTAATCAGTGCTATTTCTTCAAAATAGATAAAAATACCTTGAATTTCACCTGGTTTTTTTCCCCTTACAAAGCCATACGATTTTACGTTTAATTTCAATTTAGATAAAAGGTATTTTAATTCTTTGTGCTGAAATTTTGTCTTGTTAATAACAAAATTATCTTTGAGGTATTTAGTTGTATCCTGAGCAGTTTGCTGGTTAGTTTGATAATTACCATTAATAGTAGATGAACCGCTTAGGTTTAAGATAGTGTAGATGCTAAGTATAGCAACAATAAATAGTTTTGTCATAATTTTAGTTACAAGGTGTTACAGTATAATAAGTTACTCCGTCAAGTATATATTTTGAATAATGTAGGGCTTTCCAATTGCCATTAGAATCCTTTTTTAATAGCGTAGCTCCTCCCATGGCCAAGCTCATTAATCTGGTAGTTGCACAACTGGTTTATAAGGTTCGTATTGATTGAATAAACCCCACTCAATTGAGTAAGGTTTATTTATTTGAGAATCTATTTAAGGCTTAGTTCTTTGCTGTCATTTTTAAAACGATTTATAAGCTTTATATAGTTTCTATTATCCTGCGATTTTATCTTTTCTATTTGCATTGAAACCTCCAGTTTTTGCCATAGAGACCTATCTTTCTTATTTTGCGGTGTGAAAACAAATAATATCTTCCATAATTTACTATTATTTTGTTTATCTAATGTTGGTGAAAACGAGAAATTTATGCCCTTTAAATTATAATCATAATATTTATATACTGTATCTGGATCTGTTAAAATTTTCTTTTTCACATCGTATTTTTCAAGTGTTATGTTATTTGTTTTTTTATTTCGAACAATTAATGCTCGCTTCCCGAATACATAACTATAAATACCCTTCATCGAATCGTGTATTGCTAATGCTTTCAACAATGAATCAACAGGGTATTTTTTAGTATTGCCGAAACAATCATAACTAATTCCATAATTGAGGTTCTTCTTGGCAACATAATAAGTAATAATAGTATCTACTGGAATAAATTTTGTAACCGTGTCCTTCGTTTTTGAATGATCTACTTCCAATCTAACAGATGACACGTTATACAATGTGTATTCTTTATAGTATGCTATTTCAAAACTTCCACTTTTCGTATTTATAATCTGATTTTTATTAAATAGTTTTTCTGCGTTGGTATATTTAATTACAGTTATATTTTGGGCTAATTGACCCTGGGTTTCTTTAGTTAAAAGAAAAATAAAAATTATATAAAGTAGAATTCTCATAATAATTAATAATTCGATCCAATTTCTGCTGCTCTCCAAACGCTGGAAGAATTGAAGGTTCCTGTATACCAAACAGTCACCCAGCCTCCGCTTGTTTGTGACGTACGCCCCTCTTTATATGTCAAATTAACAGTTTTTTGTGCGTCAGTACCTAAAATAGATGTGTTAATGAGGTTCATTTCTGGAAAACCAGAAATAATATTTCCTACTCCACTAGTGTTTAGATGATCCAAACTCTCAAACTTCCAGTTTGCACTTACAGATGCCTTTACAACAATTGCTTTTTCGTTACTCAGAAAGTTAAAAGCACCACCTAAAGTTTTATGAAAGAACCAAGTTAAGTTTGCTGCTTTTTTTACAGAATCAGAACTTAATATTGTTACTACATGTTCCTCATCTGTTGGTGTTCCCCAATCCATTTGTTCATTGTTTGGAGGATCTCCTGGCCCACCGCCACCACCTTCTGGAGGCGTACCATCGCCACCACACTCTATAAGATAAGCATTCATAGGGTCTTCGCATGGGTCACCATCCCAGCACATCTCATAAGAGCCTACTTCTTCTTTATATGGTGGGTCGCAGAAAAAAGGAACCTGGCTATCGCCTTCGTAATAACAAATTTGAAACCACTCATATAAAATAAC
>NZ_JBAZRL010000014.1:67645-68522 GCF_041662865.1 Pedobacter sp. | reverse complement strand
GGTTTTGAGTATGGTAATGGAGAAGCTACTGCCAACGGGCACTTAGAGCAACTTACATTAGCAAAACCATTAATTTTAAAGGAATTCCCTGAAATTTATGTGCCAAAAGATACGATTAGAAAAGCGTTTACAGATCCTAAAGATTTACGTTTTAGCGTTGATCCATTAACTAATCTTTACCGTACTAATTACTTCACAAACTATGCTAGTGAACGTCCTTTGTTCAGTAAAATAAAAGTAGTGGGTGCTGCACAAACCAGTGGTGATCTTGCCTTTTTTACTTCGGCAGTATTGTTTACTAGAATTGAAGAAGTTACGCTATTAAGAGCTGAGGCTTTAGCAGTTTTAGGTTTACGCAATGATGCCATTAATGCTTTAAATCAGGCTTCAGCATTAAGAGGTACAGTTCCATATTTATCAAGTTCATCTGCAGATCTAGTAGATGCAATTTTTGCAGAGCGAAGAAGAGAGCTGATGGGCGAAGGTTGGCGTTGGTACGATTTGATTAGATACAACAAAATCAAAAAGAACAATGCATCATTTAACGCCTTAATCGCTAATGATGGTATTTATTGGCCAGTATCAAGAGATATTTTAAATGCCAACCCTCAAATTAAACAAAATCCTTATTGGAATTAGTGGTATAAATCATTCAAAATAAAGATGATAAATAGAAATAGAAAATTTTTGCAGTGGCCAGTTTTAGTATTGGTTTTAATAGGTATAACCTTTACTGCATGTAAAAAGGACTCGGAGTTTTACGATTATGAAAATAATGTAAAAGAATTTAACGGCACTGTGATGCAATATTTGGAGGCTCAACCACCAAGTACATTTGATTCGCTCTTGTTGGTTTTAAATCGATTACCTGATTTAA
>NZ_JBAZRL010000014.1:0-67635 GCF_041662865.1 Pedobacter sp. | reverse complement strand
ATTTAAAAGATAGCTTAAGCAACAAAAGCATCACCTTTTTTGCGCCGACTAATTTGAGTTTTCAAGCAGCAATTAAGAATCTAAATATTTTGCGAAAAGATCAAGGTAAATCGCCTTTGTATTTAAAAGATTGTGATTTAACTCAATTAGATATTTTGATGTGTAGATATATGGTTAGAGGCGGTAGAACAACTGATGCTTATATTCCATTTGCTGATGGCGCATTATATACCAGTATTAAATATGAATATCCAATGCATATTCAATACGATAGATTAAATGCATCAGGCTTTGTTGGTGGTGGACCACAATCTATTATTTACAGCGATCCAAAAGGTAACATTTTTGAAAAATATTGGCAGAGAACAACTACTAATGCTGTGAATATCAAAGCTAAAAATGGAGTAATCAATGTTTTGGCAACACTTCATGATTATGGTTTTAACGAATTTGTAATTAGGGTTAATAATTAAGATTTAAAATAATGAACAATAAAAAATATTTATCATTAATAGGCTTGTTGCTTTTAAGCGTCCTATTTATTACCGCTTGTAAAAAGAATATACCTGATGAAAGACTTTCTTTAGGTAAGGATTCTCAGTTTACAACCACAATTTATCAACCAATCCTAGGAAGGAATACGCTATTTTCTGACAATTTTTTTGTAGGAAGCTCTTCTTTACCTCTTAGTTTTAAAATTGTAAACATGCGTAGGTTCACAGGTGAGCCAGCCCCAGAATTATCGGAATATTTCCCTGTTCAAGTATGGAAATCAGCATATGATGGAACTGAGAAGTCAATAGCAGAAATTGAAGCAAAACGCAAAATTGAAAATCATCAATTATTTGAAATTCGTGAACATTCTGGCCAGTTTTTAATGTGGAATAAAGCGAACTCTAATTTTGTAAAAGTACAACCAGATTCAGGATATGTATTTGATGTAGAAGTATCTAACTCTGGTGGTCGTAGATATTACAAAGATTTGAAATTGCGTCCTTTCAAAGAACGCCCTTTTGAACCTTCTTACGATAATCTAACTACAGGTCAAGGAACTAATACAGGTGTATATCCATCGATAATGGGCGGCATAAGGGGTGAAAAAACAGGCAGATATTTAAACCCGACAGATATAGAAGTTCAGTTTAAAAAGAATAATGCTCCTGGAAACTCGCTTTCTTTCAAGTTTGTAGATACGTTACAACAAGTTATTAATCCGAATAAGTTTGCTGCAACAGATTGGGCAAATCTAGTTCACGGTTTTAATATGGTGAAAAATGACGATTCTGTAAAATTTGATGTCGCATATCCAATTCCACTTGCAGCATTTCCAACAAAATATACAACCTCAACAGGGCAATTGGCTAAAGCATATTTTAGATATGATCGTCAAGGCTTTGGAAATGTTAGGGAAAGCGCTTTGATAGGGATGGACTTTAGCATTTTCGAACAAGGCAATTGGACAATTATATTTTGGTTTAAAACGGAGCGTCCAAAATTCATAAATGATTAATATGAAAAACCTGAAAGAAATTAATTTATTGAATATGAGATATATTTACATAATTACCTTACTATGCCTGTGCTTAGGCTTCAATCAAGATTTAAGAGCACAAACACCAACTAAAAAGACGGTTACTGGTACTGTTTCAGATAATCAAGGTGGTATTCCAAGTGTGAATATCTTATTGGATAGAAGAGCCATAGGAACTACTAACTCAGAAGGTGAATTCTCAGTTTCTGTGCCTGATAATGCTATATTAGAATTCTCTTATATAGGCTATAAAAGTGTTAAGGTAAGTGTTGCAGGAAAAACAAAGCTAACAATCAAGTTAGAAAGTGATAACAACAACCTAAAACAAGTAACAATATCAGGTTACGTAAACAAAACCAAAGAAACTTCGGTGGGTTCGAGCGTTAAAATTTCGGGTAAAGATTTACAAGCAGTACCTGTAGCTAGTGTTACAGATATGTTGCAAGGTAAAGTTGCCGGACTAAACATTCAACAAAATACAGGTTCGCCTGGTATGAGAGGTTCAATGGCTATTCGTGGTTTATCTAGTACCAGCATTACTGGTTCTGGTAACGAAGCATATTTACAACCTACATCACCATTATTTGTGGTAGATGGAGTACCAGTAGATGATAATCAAAACTTTAGCTATGGTTTTCAATCTGCAGGACCAGGCGTAAGCCCAATTTCATTAATTCCACAACAAGATGTGGAGAGTATAGAGGTATTAAAAGATGCTTCAGCAACTGCCTTATATGGTTCTCGTGGTGCTTATGGTGTTATCTTAATCACTACAAAAAGAGGTAACTCTAAAATTCCAGTAATTACGTATAACGGTCAGTTCTTTGTAAGTGCTGTGCCAAAATTACGCTCTGTAATTGGTGGTGTTGACGAACGCAGTTTACGTATTGCTCAAATTTTAGCAAGTGATACGAGTTATTATCATGCATTAGGGTTAATTAACGGAACTTCATTTATTGCAGATAGTTTAAATGCGTACTATAACAACTCAACAAATTGGCAATCGTATTTCTATAGAACTACCTATAATCAAACACACAATTTAAATATTGCAGGTGGTGATGCAGCCTTCAACTATAAAGTAAACTTCGGTTATTTTAAACAAAAGGGTATTCAGGAAAATACAGGTTTTGATAGATCTACCTTAAGGATGAACATGCAATATATGCCTAATCAGAAGTTTAAACTATATGCTACAATTAATGGGGCATTAGGTAAACAGCAGAAGGGTAGTGGTAATGGGTTATTCAACACTGGTATTGCTACAGGGGGTGCTTCATCTTCATTGCTGCCATCGCCCTCCCAATATTCGGCAATCAACTCTGTATTAGGAGCGGTAACTACCGATAATGATAATAAAACGGTCGATTTAACGAATACAATAGAATTAAAGTACGAGTTTATTAAAAACTTAAGCTTAACTTCAAACTTCAATTATACCTTTAACACAGGTACTGAAGATAATTTCTTACCTGCATCTATAAATGGTGATCGTTCTTCTTTATTTGCATACAATAGTGTTAAAAATGCAGTTTACAATAGAAATTTATTACAATATGTGTTTACGCTTAAAGATAAAAATGGAGATGATGCGCATAACTTCTTAGCGTATGTGTTTAACGAAACTAGTTCATCTAATTTTAAGGCAGATGTAATCCAAAATAATAAAGTTGTAAACGATTATTTAAGAGGCCCTATTGTTGGTGTAGATAATTACCTTACTTCATTAGGGGGTACATTAGACAACTTTGCTCAATCACGTTCTGTGGCATTTGCAGGAAGTTTTCAATACAATTACAAACGTAGATATGTGTTAGATGGCTCTTATCGTTTAGATGGTAACTCATCAAATGGCCCTGACGCTGGTTATACCAAAAGTCCATCCATAGGTGTTCGTTGGAACATTAATAATGAGCCTTTCATGGCAAGCCAGGTTGAGAAATGGTTAGATTATGCCTCAATTCGCCTAAGTTACGGTACAGTATTACAACCAAGTGGTACGGTTTACGATGTATATGGAAGATACTTAAACTTAGATAACTACAATGGCACACAAACCGTAGGTATTTCAAATGGTAGGTCACCAAATACTAATCTACAACCAGCAAAAAATACGACGTTAAACTTCGCTTTTGATTTCGGGATCTTAAAAAATAGAATCACCGGTACTTTCGAAGCCTATTATAAACAAACCGATAATTTATTTGGCACCAAAGTATTAGCTAATACAAGTGGCTTTGGCGAGGTGACCACAAACGAAGAAGCTTTAGTAAACATAGGTTACGAAGGTACTTTAACGGGTAGTCTTTTACCTAATGAAAGTAAAGCAAGATTAACTGTAAGTGTAAATGGTGCTATTAATCATGATTATTTAGCTGCTTTACCGAATGGTGTGCGACAAAGTGTAAGATTTGATCCTTCTACAGGTCAAGCAATTTTAAAATCAGTAGGTGCAAATGCACTTGCCAACTTTATTTACAATACCAAAGGTGTATATGCTAATAATAGCGATGTACCTGTAGATCCTTTAACTGGATTGAGATATAGAGCTCGTAATAGCGATGGAACTTTAGGTGGAGTATTAAATTATTTTAAAGCAGGAGATCCTAGATATACAGATGTAAATGGCGATTATATACTTGATGAAAATGACTTAGTTAATGCAGGTAATTCTCAAATCCGTTTTAGTGGAGGAGTAACTGTAGATTTTAGATATAAAAACTTCAGTATGCAAGTACAAGGTACTGGAATTTTAGGTAGAGATATCTTAAACAACGCTTTAGCTTCGCAATTCCAAGCGTTTAATAATCCATTGGCATTAAGTGGTTTAGTGCCTCTAAGTGAATACGATATCTGGAAAAGTGTTGGTCAAAATGCTGTTTACCCTAATCCATACGATTATTTGAGAAGTGGCATTATCAACCCATATCGTTTTGCTCAAACATTGTTTCAAGAAGATGGATCTTATTTTAAATTAAACTATATCTCACTGGGTTATACGTTAAATCAAAAATTCACCAGTCGTTACGGAATGAATAGAGTAGTGTTAGGTGGTACAGTAAATAATGTGTTTATGCTAACTAATTATTCTGGTCCAAATCCAGAAAACGTAACTGCATTAGGTAGAGACTACTCAGGAGGTTATCCAAACCCAAGAACGTTCGTATTTAATTTAAACATCGAGTTTTAATTTTTCAATTATTGATAATGAAAAAATATACAATTATACTTTTAGCAATCTTAACGCTTTCGAGCAGTGGTTGTAAAAAATTCCTAAATATTGTACCAACAGATGCACTGTCAGGTAACAATTTTTGGCAAACTCAAAAGGATGTAGAAACCTTTACCAATGGTTTATACGCTAAATTTAGAAGTAAAGTAAGCGCAGGTTTCATGACTGTAGGAGATTTACGTTCAGCGCCAATTTCTACCACAGACGGTAGTTATGGTGTTTATCTATCTGCTAATGATATATACGGTTTGGCAGCTTATTCATCACCAACCGCTAGTAATCCTGCTAGAACTCAATGGACAATGGGATGGACATTTCAAAACATGACATTGTGGAAACCATTTTACGATATCATTGCTTCAGCAAACTTGCTATATAAGCAAGTAGATGAAATGCCAGCAGGAGTTTTAAGCGCAACTGAAGTAAAAAAATATAAAGCAGAAGCCGTCTTTATGCGCAACTTATGTTATTTTTTCTTGGTGCGTTTATATGGCGATGTGCCTTACAATACAAATGCATTAACTACAGGAGCTTTACCTAGAACACCAATGGTTCAGGTATTAAATAAATGCATCGCTGATATGGAAGCGGCTAAGGCAGATTTGCCATGGACGTATGCAAATCCATCATTGGTTGGTGTAAGAGCGATGAGAGGTGGAGCCATTGCTTTGTTAATGCACATGAACATGTGGGCTGCTGCTTTTGATGCAGAAGCTAATAAGCAAAAATACTATACCGCCGTAAAAGAACTAGGTACTGAAATTAGTAGTTCAACCGATTATGCATTGATGCCTTATACTATAGAAGACAACAAGAGATTGTTTAAGGGGCGCACTAAAGAAAGTTTATTTGAAGTATATCAAAGTTTTAACAACGGCGAGAAATTTTCTACCTACGCTAATTTGGGTTATGTATTAAGTCACTACCCATACTTAGGCGCAACAACTTTTACTACAAGTAGAGGATATTATCAAAAAACTTGGATGGATAAAATTTACAGCGATGGGGTTCCTGATGCTAGAAAAGACCTTTGGTTCGAGAATAGAACCATAAATAACAATACATTTCAGTTTAAAAAGTTTGCTAATACTTACGTAAATGGTATTACGGTGCAAAACGATGATGACATTATTATTTTCCGTTTATCAGATGCTTATTTGTTAACTGCAGAAGCCCTTGCCAATTTAGGAGAAGATACTGATGCTCAAGTCTATTTAAATAAAGTAAGACAACGTGCTAACGCTACAGTTATTGGTTCTACTGGAGATCAACTAAAAGATGATATATATCTGGAACGTGTAAGAGAATTTATGGGTGAAGGACAGTATTACTATGATTTAGTAAGAACTAAGAGAATATGTGATACTAAATATTGTCCATATCCTATTAGTGTAGGTGCTTTTAATGCTGGCGCTTGGACATGGCCAATTGATGAATCTGCATTAACAGAAAACCCAGGTATGACTTTAAATAATTATTGGAGATAAAAATGAAAAAGAACTTAACAATAAAGGCAATCATTTTATTTGCTGTAAGCATTACTTTGTTTACCGCTTGCCAAAAAGATAAATACTTTTTTGATAGTGGTACGCAGAAAGGCACCTTTAATGGCAGCATTTTAGCCTACCTAAAATCAAAACCTGTATACTTTGACACCTTAACCAGAGTAATTGAAATTGCTGGGATGAATGAGGTGTTGGATAAACAAAACGTAACCTTTTTTGCACCAACTAGCTCATCAATCTATAAATCAGTTAAAGGTCTTAATGATTACCTAAGGCAAAATGGTAGAGATACCGTAGCTAAGCTAGAGCAAATTAAGCCAGCAGCCTGGAAAGAACTATTATCGCAATATATCTTTAAAGGAACCAATAAACTTAAAGATTATCCTCAAATTGATACGTTAAACATGGCTGCATTCCCAGGTCAGGGTTACACATCAATGAGTGGTAGAACCATGAATATTGGTGTGCGCTTTAACGATGCAGTAGTTATGGAAGATGGAGTAGAAAAATCAAGGGTAAAATATGCAGGTTATCGCCAGCTATATATCGCCTATATTCCGAATTATGCAGATCCTAAAGTTGGTTTAATCAATATTCCAGTAGCAAGTTCAGATATTGCGCCGACTAATGGAATTGTTCATGTGCTAACACAGGAAGCAAATTATCTTGGCGTTTGGAAAAGCAAACACAACTTTGGCTTTAGTACCAATTTGTTTATCAATACGGTGCAATCTTATGGTATTTTACCTGTAACTCCTTAATTATTAATAGATTAATTATAACGAAACTATGTTTAATAATTACAAAAATATAACCCGTTTAAGTTCAGCTTTAATACTATTGATGACCTTGACTATCTATTCTTGCAAAAAGAAAGAAGTGTTTGGAGAGGATCCATATGCTGGTGGTAAACAACCGCTAGGTATTAAATTTGACAATACCTTACCTGATCCTTCATTAGCTACACAAGGTTCAGAAGTGACTGTTTTCGTGAGGGGTGTAAAGAAATACGAAAACGACTATAAACTATATGTAAATGCAATTGAAGCAACAGTATTAAATTTAACCGATAGTACAATTCGTATTGTAGTACCTGCAAATGCAAGTACAGGTGGTTTATCCATCGTTACCAAAGAACAAACTTTCTTTGGCCCTGTGCTTAATATTGAAGGAAAAGTGAGTATAGATAATTCTTTTCAAACTAATGGAGCCAGCTATCGCGATAATAACTCAAACATTGTCACATCACCAATATTAGATATTGCTACATTGCCAAATGGAAACTCTTTTGTAGTTGGCGGATTTAATAATTTTGATAACCGTTGGACAGAAAAAATACCAAATGGAGGAATTGCTCAAATTGATGGAAATGGAACTTACGTCGCCCCCGTGGCTAACGACGCTGCTGCTGTTAATTTTGGTAAAGGTGCAAATGGTGTATTAACTTCTGTAAATCGTTTAACAAGTGGCGCCAACAACGGTAAATATATCATTTCAGGCATTTTTACCAGCTTTAATTCTACTCGTCCAAACCGTTTTAATATCAATTGCATAACCAGATTAAACAGCAATGGCACGCTTGATAGTACCATTATTGATGTAATTAACCCAACGCCAAATAATATAACTAAAAACAGAGATACCGTACCAAGTTTTAATGGTGGTGTCAACGGGACGATAAGAAAATCATTTGTATATGGTAATCGTTTATATATAGTGGGTGATTTCACCAATTATGTAAGACGTTTTTACGAAAGGTCCACTTATGATACCAAGGTATTGGACGTGGTGAAAATGAGACAGATGGCTTGTTTAAAAATTAATGAAGCTAACCCAGTTGATGAGGGGGATTTAGATTTAACCTTCCATTACGATCCTACAACTAAGCAGAGTCCAATTGCTGGGAATGGTAGTATATATGATGCAATGCAACAGCCAGATGGAAAACTGATTTTAGTTGGATCATTTACTACATTTAATGGTCAACCAGCCAACCATATTGTCCGTATTAATTTAGATGGATCTGTCGATCCTAGTTTTAGTGTTGGCAATGGAGCTGATGATGATATCTCTTCTATCACTTACAATGCAACTACCAATAAAATTCTGATCACTGGCCTATTTAAAAATTTTAACGGCAGCCCAAAACAAGGAGTAGCCATGCTAGAGCCGAATGGAAGCTTAACATCGACGTTCAATTTTGGTACAATTACTTTAGGAGTACCAAACTTTGCCGGTCAATTAAATAGCGGTAAAATTATTGTTTCAGGTAGCTTCAAAACCTATAATGGCGTAATTCGTCAAGGCTTTATGATTTTAAATGCAGATGGATCTCTAGCTGCAGGCTATAACAATACTGGTCAGTTTATAGGTAGTATTTCTAAAATTGTTGAGACAACTTCGGGTGTGAATACCAAAGTTACGTTGATAGGCTACATTTCAAGGTTTGATAATAAAACCTTTAGAAGTATACTTCGAATTACATTAAAACCATAACGCTTAAACATTAGATTATGAAAACATTACATAAAAAGCAACAATTAATAGTGAATAGCTTAGGTTTTATGAGCCTGTTATTGGTGCTATTGTTCATTTCTTCTTGTAATAAGGATTTCCCTAATACCTTAAGAGAAGATTATCCAAATGATACCACGAACTTAAAAGAAGGCAAGCGTAAAGTACTATACATCATATTAGATGGTGTAAGAGGAAATGCGGTAAGTTCAATATTACCCACAAACATCAGCTTGTTAGCTCGTAATTCTATCTATACATATGATGGATTGACGGATTATCAAACAACTACAACAACAAACGCTGCGGCTTGGGCTAATATGACCACTGGTGTAAATGATGCTAAACATAAAATTACTTCTGAAGATTTTGCAGGTAATGATTTGATTAATTATCCTACACTGTTTACCAGATTTAAAGCCTCAAATTCAAAATATAGAACTGTATCTATAGCGGCTAGTACTGCATTTAATGCAAATTTAGCAGTTGATGCCACAGAAAAACAAACCCTAGGCACAGATTTGGCAGTAAAAGATGCTTTAATTGCTGAGTTAAAAACTAAAGATGCAGATTTAATAGTTGCACAATTCCATGCTGCAGAAACAGAAGGAGCTGCAAATGGGTATGAAACTACAAATACAGCGTATACTGCAGCCATTACCACATTAGATGGGTACATTGGAAATATCATTTCAGAGTTAAAAGCTAGACCAAATTTTGATAAAGAAAATTGGTTAGTAGTTATTGCATCCAATAAAGGTGGTGCAGCTACACCTGCCCCAGGTACTGGTAACACTGGCGCTTATGGTGATCCTACTAGAAATAATTTTATTATTTATTACAATCCTAAATTTTCAACTCAACCTCTGTCAAGACCAGATGCCAATTCATTCCCATATGTTGGTTTTGGGCCAAGATTTCAGGCTACAACTACTTCAGCAGGTTTTGCAAAGTTAAGTAATACTACTCTTGGTAATTTCGGCTCAGGTGCTTCTGCTCCAGAATATACATTTATGTTTAAAATGAGAGATGATGCAACTTCAAATAACTCTTATCCTTGCTTTTTAGGTAAAAGAGCTAATTTTAATAGTGTTGATGGACTGGGATGGACATTCCTTTTCGGATCTGATGACTATCAGTTGGATTGGGGAGGTACACCTCGTCCTGGTGGCGGTAAGGTTCGTGATGGAGTTTGGCATAGTATTGCTTTTAAGATTTTTAATTTAGGCGGTAGAAGATACCTCAACTTATTTACCGATGGCGTTAAGAAGACAGCAAATTTAGACATTACAGGAAAGAGTATAGATAACAATACACCAATTCAAGTTGGTGCAATACAAGCAGTAAATAGCTATGAGTTAACTAATATCATTATAAAGGATATAGCCTTATATAATATAGCGATGACAGATGATGAGCTGATTGCAAGCATGAGAAAACAAATCACAACAACTAGCCCTTATTTTGGTAATTTATTAGGATGGTGGCCTGGAAATGAAACCACAGGAACAACAATAGCAGACATGTCTGGAAAGAATAACAATTTTACAGCTAATGCTAATGTAACTAGAGCTTCTTTTGAAGATTTGTCCCCAAATATCAGTCCTCTAATTACTCCTTCTAGTTATAGAGTAGTGATCAACAGTGTTGATATCCCTACGCAAATTTACCAATGGATGGGCATTGCTCCGCCAGCCGATTGGAACTTAGATGGTAAAGTTTGGAAATTATTATATACAGACGTTCGCAATAACTAATTAAAGCTATGAACACAAAAAGATTTATAAAACTAACCACGATTATAGCAATCGTATGCAGTATAACTGCCTGTAAAAAATACGGTATTGAAGCGCCAGATGGTTATGATGATGCTTCAAAGAATCAGGCAGATGTAACGGTAGATACCAATATGCAGAACATCGATCGCTCTGGATATGCTAAAGCTCGTTTATTTCCAGGATTGGTCGACCAAACTGAACCTCGTGTACAAAATCAAGAGTTTATTTTAGATTTGAATTTTGAAAATCAAACTGCACAAAACTTACGTATTCAAGCTGCACCTGAGCCACAATATAGCACTGGCTACTATGCTGCACCAGGAGAATTGATTAAAATCATTGTTCCCGCTGGTGTAAATGGCTTAAATATGCAAATAGGTGGTCATACAGATAATTTATCTGGTAAAGTACCTTTGTTACGCGATCCTATCATTTACAATGTAAAAGCTTTATATCCTGGAGTAAATTACATGCGTAATATCTATGGAGGTACTATTTATATTAACGCAAGCTTTGCAATTGCTCAACCTGTAAAATTCATTATTTCGGGCGCAGTAGTTTCTCCAGATTTTATTTTAGGTCAAACTAACGATGCAGATTGGGTAATTAAAGTAAAAGCATCAAAAGTGCCTTGGTTAGAATTTAGAACCAAACGTGTTGTTTTCTTAATACCGAGAGATAAAGTAATAGCAACTTTTAGTTCAAGTGAACCATTAAATAATCCAACAGCTGTAATGACCAAGTGGAATGAGGTTTTTGACCTTGATTATAATGCATGGATGGGCTTATCAGATAACGCATCTGATCAAAGAGACAGAAGCCCGCAAGGGCCGTGGAGAGGAGTATTGGATATTCAACTTACTCTGGGTTATGGTCACTCAGGTATTCCATTTGTTGGTACCAATGATAGTGAATGGTTTAAAAGTTTTACTAGTCTAAAAGGAGTTACTACTAGTGTTGGCATGTGGGGAAGTTACCATGAATTTGGTCATAACTGCCAGCAACCTAATGTTTGGAGCTGGAGTACATTAGGTGAAACCACTAACAATTTATTCAGTTTTAAAGTTGCTAATCGTATTAATGCTGATTATAAAGTGTTGCATCCCTCAGTTAACAGCGGTTTTCCTTTGGCTATCGCATGGGCAACAGGTACTACCACAACACCAACAACAATTAGTACTGGGTTTAAAAATTTCGATAATACAGCGGATGCAGTATTAGGCAATGATCCATTTATGCGTATTACGCCTTTCGTGCAACTTTTTGATACGTACGGTTACGGAGGGATGACTAAATTATATACTGAAGCTCGTCATGTTCAGCGTCTATCTAATAATGATATTGATAAACATGATTTTACCTACGAGAAATTATCGGATTATGCCCAATTAGATTTATCTGCATTTTTTGATGCTTGGGGTATTACTATCAGTAAACAAATGGTAGCTAAAGTTTCTGCTAAATATCCATTAATGACAAAACAGGTTTGGACCTATAACCCATTAACAAAAGCTGGGGGTACGGCCAATATAGCGCCAACAATTTTACAGATAAGTTCTTCACAATCTAATGAAGGTTCACCTGCTGCTATGTTAGATAATAATAGCGCAACCTATTGGCATTCACAATATTCGCCAGCGCCAACAGCTGCTCAAGGTTATCCTTATACTATTATTTATAGTCAGAATGTAAGAACACCAATAAAAGGAATGTATTTTTTCCCTAGAAACTCTACAGCACAACGCGTAAAAGATGTAGAGATATTGATTAGTGATGATAATGTGAATTTTACAAGTGTTGGTACAACTCAAATTCCAAATGCTTTTACCCGTTATGAATATTTATTTCCTAATGGTGTGGTTGCACCACGTTTTATTAAAGTAGTGTTAAAGAACGGATGGACAGCAGGAGCTTATGCAGCAATGGCCGAATTAGGTGTAATTAAACAATAATATTATTGATAAAATTGTAAACAGATGAAAATTAATTATAAAAAAGCTATTCTATTTAGCACTTTGATTACAACAATACTTACAGGTTTTATTAGCTGTAAAAAGTACGATAACCCACCTCCAGTTTTTGAAGAACCAATTACTAGAAATACCGTACTACGAAAAGTAATTGTGATTAGCATTGATGGCTTAGCAGGAGCTGAATTAAAATCAATAGCGCCACCTGCAATTGAAGATTTAAGAAAAACATCAAAATACACATACGATGTAATACGTGGTTCGGTAGCTAATGATGTAGCATCTTGGGCATCAATGGTGAATGGAGTAAGCTATAGCAAACATCAAATAAAAAATGATGATTTTTTACCAACTCCTAAAGAGAATTCACATGAAGCGCCAGGTGTTTTTCGAAATACATTCGATTATATCTTACAATATAAATCTTTAAAAACAGCGATTGTATCGCCATGGGCAAATCTTCGTAATTATTTAAAGATTGCAGATATTGCGCCAATCGTTAGTACAGATCTTGGAGTAAAAGATTCAACAATTAATATCCTAAATACTCAAGCTCAACTGGGTGCAATAGTAGTTAACTTTAGAGATGTAGAGGCCGCAGGCGCAAATGGAGGTTTTACGGCTAGTAATACTACTTACAAAAATGCTGTATTAAAAGCGGATGAATATGTGGGTAATATTGTAACTGCCATAAAAGCCAGAAAAAGCTATGCGAATGAAGATTGGTTAGTAATTGTGACCACAAATCATGGTGGGAGCAACGATGATCCAAAAGCTGGATTTTTAATTGCTTCTAATAAAAACTTAAAACAAGAAGAAGTTAAGAAAAGTGGGTTTAATACTATTTTGTTTAAAGGTGCTAGTGTTTTAGCTCAGGTTATGAATGACAATGGATTATATGATCCAGGAGAAACAAAAGATTTTACTGTTCAAATGCAAGTGAAATTTAATTCGCAAACTTCCTATCCAGGATTTCTTTCAAAAGGTACATCTATGATAGGTTCATCAATAACTGGATGGATGTTTAGAGAAGGTGGGGCAGGTGTTTCAGCTGCAATTGGTGGTACCTTAAATGGTGGTTCAGGAAAAGTAGAATATAGTGGGGGTAACGCAGCCGATTTATCTTGGCATACTATTACACTTACTGTAAAAATGGATAATTCAACAACCAGAACTTTAACAACGTATCTTGATGGAGTAAAAGTAACAACAGCAAATATACTTTCAAGAAAAAGTTTGAGTACGAATGAAAAACTAACTATTGGCTATAAAAACGTAGATAATGGTGGTACTGCTTTATCTTTCCAAGCGGCTGATTTATGCTATTTTAACACTGCTCTTGATGCAGCGACAATTCTAGCTAATAAGAATTTAAAGGATATGACCCAGCATCCAAATTATGCAAATTTAACAGGGTATTGGCCAATAGATGAAGGAGCTGAAGGAATTTTAAATAACAAAGCCCCAGGAGGTTATAACATGGAGCTTAGTGGGCCTTATACATGGGTATCGCTTGGCACTGATGTTCCAGGTACAGTTACTCCTGATCCAAATTCAAAAGGGAAATCAATTTTATTAACGCCTACTGCGGTTGGTGCTACGATGTTATATTGGTTAAACATAAGTATTTTACCAGAATTTGGTATTGATGGTAACCCTTTCTTAAATCAATTTGAAATCGAGTTCTTAAAATAATAGTTTTAATTGGTTGTTTATTCCCTTTGCTGCTTTGGCGGCAAAGGGTTTAACATAATCCTACTATAGTTTGCTCAATCACACCCTTATACTACACTAAATAATATGTTTCAAGAAATCTTAGCTAGCTATGGTTTGCAATTCGATGATTATAAAATAGAGCTTCACGGCTCTGGACTAATTAACTATACCTGGAAAATTTCGGGTATTGAAAATGACTACCTGTTACAGAAAATAAATACGAATGTTTTTAAGGAGCCAACACATATAGATGAAAATCTTTTGGAGTTGAGAAAATTTCTGGATCAACATGCACCAGATTACTTATTTGTATCGCCATTGCCCAATTTAAAAAATGAAACGATGGTGATTTTTAATGAAGGATATTACCGAATATTTCCTTTTATTAAAAATTCTAAATCTGCTGATTATGTAAAGTATGCTGATGAGGCTTATCAGGCAGCAAAACAATTTGGTCAATTTGCTAAAGAATTGGATGCATTTAATACCAACAAACTAAAATATACGCTTGTTGACTTTCATAATCTTTCACTGCGTGTAAAACAGTTTAAAAGCGCATTAGAAAATGCAAATCCAGATCGTTTACATCAAGCTGCTGCTGAAATAGATGAATTAACAAACCTTGATTACATTGCGACTAAATATCAAGAGCTTATCCAAAATGGAAAACTTAAGGAAAGAGTAGTTCACCACGATACAAAAATTAATAATGTTTTACTTCACGATCAAACAGGTGAAGGAATTTGTGTGATAGATTTGGATACCGTAATGCCTGGTTATTACATCAGCGATGTTGGAGATATGATGAGGACTTACTTATCTGAAGCCAATGAAGAGGAAAAGGATTTTACTAAAGTAGTGGTAAGAGAGGAAATGTTTTTTGCTATTTATCGCGGTTATATGGAAGAAATGGGCGAAGCACTTTCAGCATCTGAAAAAGAGCAGTTTATTTTTAGCGGTAAGTTTATGATTTATATGCAGGCATTACGCTTTTTAACTGATTTCTTAAATGATGATATATATTATCATACTGCTTATGCTGAACATAATTTGGTTAGAGCAAAAAATCAGATCCAACTTTTGAAATCTTATTTATCATCAGAACAGGTTTTTGAAAAGATTTTTCAAGAGAATTCAATTGTCATATAAACTGTTTAATTGGTTTATTATTTTAGAGTTGCACGAATAAAAGAAACAATATTTAAGTAAATAATATGGTAAGATAATTGAAACTATTCATCACCTTTCAACTTCTATAAAACTTAAACAACAAAGCCAATCATCGATTGGCTTTGTTGTTTATTATTATTTGAGCAGAGAACATTAATTTGTTTAAACAAATTAAAAGGATTAAACTATTTTCTTTTGAAAGCTAAGTAAGTGCTAATAGCACCTATTGCAGCAAATGCGAACCAAACATCGCCGTGTAAAGGCAAATTTTTATTTTCATAGCCTACATCATCTTTATTTTGTAAAGTTGGGGCTGGTTTACTTTTAGTTAATAACGTATTGGTTACACTATGGCTTGATCCAGCTGTAATAGCTAAAACGAAAAAAACAATACTGATAAATAAAAATTTTAAATATTTCATTAGGGACTTGATTACATTGACTATTAGACAATAGCAATGCCATATAATGCCCAATGCTTCTTGAGATGACCTAAAACCTGTGAATTAGATGTTTAACCACATATTTTGTTAAAGCATTAGAATAATATTGGAAGAAAAAAGAATGGGACTTCTTGTGGTAATAGGTAAAATTGGGGAATTGTGGGGAAAATACTTCTTTATTGGCTACAAAATCAATTTAAGTGATCAAATTGAGGAAATGGGATTTAATTCCCCGATTTTGGTAAATCAACCACATTGTGGGGAAATAGTTCTACCAATTGCTTAAATAACTTAATGACTTTGATTTAGTAAACAAATTATTACTTCTCTTAAAATCTATGTTTTACGACCGTGACTGTAAAATAAATGAAAAAACAGTAGCTTTCTATTCATCGAATTTTAACTAAAAATAATATGGCTTTTGTTTTGACTGTATTAAACTGAACTTCGTTGATAACGTTTATTTAAAGTATAACTCTTTAAAATATAAACCGAAAGGCAACAAATTTAGTATTGATGGAGCATAGGAATAGGATAATGGTAGTCGATGATAATCTCATAGACCAGATGATCACTGCACATGTGTTGAAGAGTATCAATACAGATGGAGAAATAATGGTAATGGAGAATGCTACGGAAGCACTTGAATATCTTTACGAGCATCAATATAATCAATCGGCAATGCCATCACTTATAGTGCTTGATTTAGACATGCCAGGATTAAATGGTTTAGGTTTTTTAGAGAGATTTAAAGAGTTTTCAGTAGAAGTCAAAAGTTCATGTCGTATTGTAGTACTTACAGCTTCAGAAATACAAGCAGATATTGAACATATTCTAGCACATCCCGATGTCTGTAAACTCATTTTAAAACCCTTAGATAAAAATGCATTCGCACCAATTATATAGAATTTTTTAAGTTAAGCTCCTCATAATTTTTTGTAGAAACCCCTTATGTCTAAGGGGTTTTTTATTGAGAATTTTATGAGAGCTATCTATGGGCCAAACAAAAAAGTTGCGGAACTTTTCTTTACAGTTAAAGCTTTTATATAGTTTACAAATTACCTAGACAATTAAAGTCTACCATTTATCCTTGTTTTTCACCCAGTTTCTCCTTTATTCTTAAACCTAGTTTAAAATGTAAACAAACAGGGTTAATTCGAGTCATCTTAATAGCAAGTCCGCATCTAGTCCGCATCTAGTCTGCATTAACCAATAAAAAGGCGGACTAGGTGCGGATTTATTATGGTTTAAACAATAACTTAACACGAGGCGAACCTTAAGGCAAAATAATGGCTCCTTTTGTTTAATTTGTTAATTGATGGGTTTTTATTGGAAATGCAATATGTAGGACTTAAGGAAGGATTATGGTTCAGAGTTTTTTGCTTGACTGGATAATTCTTTATTCCTAGCTCGGGTATTTTTAAAAATACTGTTAAAACCTGTATATTGGTGAAAATTCTAGTTAAGAAATATGAAAAAGTACATTCTTCTCCTTTTATTAGCGAGCGCAAATGTTATGGTTAAAGCTCAAACTACCGAAGAAAAAAAAGTTTTATCTGCTGTAGAAAACTTAAGATTAGCATTAATTAGTGGAGAGAAGGCCGCCTTAGAAAATGTTGCTGCAACTGATTTAAGCTATGGACATTCTAGCGGAAAAGTACAAGATAAAGCTGCTTTTGTTGAAGCGATTGTAAGTGGTGCATCAGACTTTGTGAGTATAGAATTTAAAAACCAAAGTGTAAAAGTTACAGGTAAAACTGCATTGGTACGCCATGAATTACATGCAAAAACTAATGATGGGGGTAAACCTGGAGAAGTACATTTGGGTATTCTTTTAGTATGGCAAAAACAAGGTAAGGAATGGAAATTGCTTGGAAGACAGGCTTATAAATTACCGTAATCTTCAATTTAATAGTCGTTAAATCAATTTCAATGTTAAGTTAATGTTAACAAAAAATAACTTTAACTTCATATACACTTAACATTGGCGTTTTACTTTTAACGTATGAATTATCCAGTGTTTATATTCCATGAATTAGTACTTAGGTTTTCTGATATCAATAGAGGAATTGGAAAGTACATCTCTGCCACCATAGAAAATGGGGAGTGTTTAATAAATACAACAACGGGACATATCAAAGTGGCATTGTCTATGTTGGAAAAACAATACAATAATCCCAAATTAATATCTCAAGAAGAATTACAGCAATTGGCTAGTAATTTCGAAATAGGGTAAGCCTCAACTATTTCTTACAAATAAACTGGTATCTAGTATTTTTTTCTCAAATTCTTCTACTGGATATTTGGCTTCAATTAATTGTAATAGCATTTGCGTTGCCAACTGGCCAATTTCAAAAGCTGGTTGTCGAACAGAAGTTAATGAAGGATTAAACAAATCCAGTACATCAGAATTGCTAAACCCTGCAATAGCCATATCATTTGGAACGCTTATGTTTAGATTTTTGAAAACGCTTAAGCATCCAGTGCTTAATCTATCGCCAGCTACAAAAATTGCATCTGGTTTTTCATCTAATGCCATCAATTCTTTAATTGCATTTTCTGTTTCTTCATAAATCATTCCACCATGTGGGCAATGTTTAATATAAGATGGATTAGTCTCAATGTTATTGGCTTTTAAAGCGGCTTCATATCCTTTTAAACGTTCAATACTAATTGATAGTTGAGTTGAACTTGTTAAATGAGCGATGCGTTTGTAACCTGATTTTATTAAATGACTGGTTGCTTCAAAAGCACCTTTCTCATTATTTGCTATCACTTTATGTGTTTCAATTTCATCCGCTACACGATCGAAAAAAACAATTGGTAAACCTTTTTCGTGTAAGTAATTAAGATGTGAAATGTCGTTAGTTTGAGAAGATAAGGAAACTAATAATCCATCTACTGATCTTGAAGCTAAATGCTGCACATTGATTACTTCGCGGTCATAGGATTCGTGAGTTTGAGTAAGAATAACATGATAACCTCTATCGTATGCAATAGATTCTATGCCGTTAATTGCTTGAGAAAAGTAACTATTAGCAACTTCACTCACTATTACTCCTATAGACTTGCTGCGGCGTTCTTTTAAACTTAATGCGATTGGATTTGGTTGGTAATTGATTTCTTTAGCATATTCTAAAACAATTTTTTTTGTCGCAGCGCTTATTTCATGCGTATCCCTTAACGCTCTTGAAACAGTAGAAGTGGATAGGCCTAAGGCCTTGGCTATATCTTTTATGGTTACGGGCTCAAACATGGTTTAACGCTGTATTTTGACTAGTAGAAGGAATAAAAAGCTAAATTAATAATAGTACCATTTCTTTATGATTTTAAATATAACTTTTTAGATTGAATTTTTGGCAACGTTGTCGGGAACGATTGCACAAATTTAGTGTCCTGTACTGTTATACTTTATAAAAAAAACAATGTAGACTTGTTAATAGAAGACTTTATACGTCATCTATAACCAACCAAAATATAACCTAATTGTATGAAAAAAATTTTACTGTTCTTTTGTGTGCTTGCTATGGGCATAAATATAGCTAAAGCACAAACTAGGCAAATTACAGGGAAGGTAACTGATAAGGCAACTAAATTGTCAATTCCTGGTGCCTCTGTTACCGTAAAGGGTACATCAACCGTAGCAAGTACCGATTCAAATGGTCAATTCGTAATTAATGTCCCAGCAACTGGTAGCGTTGTTTTACAAGCCAAGTACTTGGGTTTTAAAATGCTTGAAGTGTCTGTTGGCAATGAAACCAAAGTAAATTTTGCATTGGAAGAAGAAGTTTCAAATTTAAATGAAGTTGTCATTAATGTGGGTTACGGAACTGTTCGTAAAAAGGACTTAACGGGTTCAGTATCATCAATTAGTGCAGAGGTAATTGCTGCTGCGCCAGTTTCTTCTGCCCTAGAAGCTATTCAGGGTCGTTTACCTGGAATTATCATATCTTCAACAGAAGGATCGCCTGATGCACAAATAAATGTAAGAGTGAGAGGAGGAGGTTCAATTACTGGCGACAATGCACCATTGTATATTGTAGATGGTTTTACTGTTAGTTCAATTGCAGATATTGCTCCTCAAGATATAGAAAGCATTGACATTTTAAAAGATGCTTCTTCAACAGCAATCTATGGTGCTAGAGGTGCTTATGGTGTGGTTTTAGTAACAACAAAAAGTGGTAAGGTTGGCAAAACCAGCATTAGCTATAATGTTTTTGTGGGCACTAGAGAAATGGCAAATAAGTTAAATGTACTTACTCCATTAGATTATGTGACCTGGCAATACGAAAGATCTCTCTTAGATAAATCTCCTACTGACTACACTCAGTATTTCGGAAATTTTCAGGATATTGATTTATATGCTAATGTACAACCAAACGATTGGCAAGACATTATATTCGGTCGCACAGGAACAACTTTTAACAATAATCTCAGTATAAGTGGTGGAAGTGATAAAACTAAATACAGCTTAAGCCATAGTTTTGTTAAGGATAAGGCAATTATGCAAATGTCTGATTTTCAAAGACAAAATGTTAACTTTAAGCTTAATCATAAATTGTTTGATAACCTGACGTTAGATTTTGGAGTTCGTTATTCTGATACCAAAACCAATGGTGGTGGTGCAAATGAGCAAAATGAAAAGTCTTCTGCAGATTCTCGTTTAAAGAATGCCATGTTATATCCTCCATTTCCAGTGGCTGGCTTAACATCTTCAACAGAAACCAATGACGAATTCAATCTATACAGCCCGTTAACGTCAATTACAGATAATGATCAAACTATTCACCGTAAAACTTATAACTTTAACGGGGCTGTTACTTATGAGATAATTGATAACCTGAAACTACGTTCTGAAGTAGGTTATGATGGCTTTAGAAATGACCAAGATCGTTTTTATGGGCTTACAACATACTATGTGAAAAACCTTTCTGATTTTCCTAATCTACCTGTTCTTAATAGCATGAATACAAATAGAAATGGAATAAGAAATACCAATACCTTAAATTATAGCTTTGGTAAAATTTTAAACAAAGATCATAACCTAAATGTGTTATTGGGACATGAGTACAATAAAACTGAATTAAATGTTTTAACAAACGAGGTTCGTGGTTATCCAAAAACTTTTGGATTTGATCAAACAAGAGTATTAACCACTCAAGGTAAGGCTTCTATCATAGCTAATATTTACGAACCTGATGATAAATTACTATCGTTTTTTGGAAGAGCTAATTATGATTATAAGGGAAAATATTTATTAAGCCTAGCCTTAAGGGCAGATGGATCTTCTAGATTTGCCCCTGGTAACCAATGGGGATATTTCCCCTCAGTTTCTGGAGCTTGGAGAATTTCTCAAGAAGATTTCATGAATGGTACAAAATCTTGGCTGAGCGATTTGAAATTAAGGGCAAGTTATGGTGCTGCCGGCAACAATAATATTCCTACCGGTCAAATGACCCAATCTTTTTTAAACTCTAATACGGTGTGGATAAATGGATCTAGCAATTATTGGGCAGCTTCAAAAACAATGGCAAACCCAGATTTAAAGTGGGAAACAAACGTGACTAGAAATATAGGTTTAGATTTTGCTTTGCTTGATTCTAAAATCACTGGAACAATAGATGGTTACCTAAATAAAACCAAGGATTTATTACTGGCTGTTCAAACTCCAGGTACTGGTTATGATATACAATACCGTAATGTAGGCCAAACAGAAAACAAAGGTCTAGAGTTTTCGGTAAACTGGAATGCTGTGAGAAAGACAAACTTTGATCTCTCTGTAAACGCTAATATCAGTTTCAATAGGAACAAGGTTACCTCATTAGGACCACTTAAAAATCTAAATGGTACTTCTGGCTGGGCATCAACAGAAATAGGTATAGATTATTTGGTGGAAACAGGTGCATCAATTGGTCGTATTTATGGTTATAAAAATGCTGGTAGATATGAGGTGTCAGATTTTTCTGGATATAATCCGGCAACAGATACTTGGACATTAAAGGCTGGTGTTGTTGATGGGAAAGAATTTCTAGGAACAATTCGTCCTGGTACAATGAAAATTCAGGACATTTCAGGTGATGGTAAAATCGACCAATCAGATAGGTCTGTTATTGGTAATGCTAATCCACTAAATACTGGTGGTTTCTCATTAAACTCTCGAATTTATAATTTTGATATTGGTGCTTATTTTAATTGGAGTTACGGAAATGATATTTACAATGCTAACAAAATAGAATATACATCAAGCAGTAAGTACAGTTCTAGAAATATGATTGATATCATGGCAACAGGTAAGCGTTGGACAAATCTACGTGCCGATGGTACACTAAGTAATGATCCAGCAGAATTATCAGCAATGAATGCCAATACTACATTATGGTCTCCATATATGAAATCTTTTGTATTGAGTGATTGGGCTGTAGAAGATGGTTCGTTTTTAAGGTTATCTACTGTTACTTTGGGGTATACACTTCCAGCTAAAATCTCTGAAAAATTGAAAATGAAAAAGTTGAGAGTTTATGCTTCTGGGTATAACTTGTGGTTATGGACAAATTATACAGGTTTTGATCCTGAAGTATCTACAAGAAGAAAAGATAATTTAACACCTGGAGTAGATTATTCTGCTTACCCAAGAAGCAAGTCATTCATTTTTGGGTTAAACGTTAATTTTTAGGAAATATTAAAATAAGAATATGAAAAAGATAATATATATACTATTTGTTTTCGCAGGATTTGCCGCAATTAGTAGTTGTAAAAACGCTTTGGATGCTCCAGCAAAATCTACGTTAGATGAATCTGTGATTTTTTCGACACCAGGTTTAGCTGAGGGTGCAATTGCAGGAGTGCTACAATCATTCGGAGAAACTAACTCTTATAGGGGTCGTTTTTTGGTTTATTACGGGATTAATAATGACACCGAAGTAAATAATTCTTTAAAATCAACTGGTGATGATAAGGCAAGATTGAGTAATTATAATACCAACGTAAATAATAGCCAAATGAACACTTTGGATAATGCCTATGCTAAATTTTATGAAGGTATTGAAAGGGCAAATTTAGCTATTAGGGGAATTAGAACTTATGGGAAGATAGAGAGCAATCCTCAAATGGCACAAATTTTAGGTCAAATCTTAACTTTAAGAGCAGTTGTATATAATGATTTAATTAAGGGCTGGGGCGATGTTCCGGCAAGGTTTGAACCAGTTACTAGCGAAACAAGTTATTTGCCCAGAAGTGATAGAGATATTATTTATAAACAGTTGTTAGCAGATTTGAATGAAGCGGCAGGTTATTTGCCTTGGCCAAATGAGAATTCAAGTGTTACCAGCGTAGAAAAAATAAACAAAGCATTTGCAAAAGGTTTAAGAGCTCGTTTAGCGTTAGCAGCAGGTGGTTATGCACAACGCTTAGATGGTACTGTAAGGTTAAGTACAGATCCAGAATTATCTCACGATAAAATGTATGCCATTGCTAAAAAGGAATGTTTAGAAATTATAGCTAGCGGTAAGTTAAAATTACTAGGATACGAAGAATTATTTAGGAAATTAAATGAAGAGACTGGGGCGGCAGGATTGGAATCGATGTGGGAAATTCCATTTAGTGAAGGTAGAGGTAGGGTAATTTTTGATTTAGGTGTAAGACATTTAAAAACAGATCAATATACCGGTCAGAATAAAGGCGGTACAAATGGCCCTAATCCGATTATGTTGTATGAATATGAAAAAGAAGATGTACGTAGAGATGTAAGCATTGTTCCTTATGCTTGGGATGGTGGAGATGGTACCAAAGGTGCGGCTCAAGTACCATCGAACTTAAATGCCTTATATTTTGGAAAATATCGTTATGAGTGGATGAAACGCAGAGTTACTTCTACAAATGATGATGGCTTAAACTGGATGTATATGCGTTATGCAGATGTAATTTTAATGGCAGCAGAAGCAGTTAATGATATTGACGGTCCTACAGCGGCTGCTCCATATTTAAAAATGATTCGTGATAGAGCATATCCAACAGCCCCAGCAAAAGTTACGACATTTATGGCAGCTGCTACAGCTTCCAAGATAACTTTCTTTGATGCAATTGTAAATGAAAGAGCATTAGAATTTACTGGTGAAATGCTTAGAAAAGCTGATTTAATTCGTTGGAATTTGTTAGATACAAAATTGGCAGAGGCTAAAGCTAAATTGCAACAACTAGAAAACAGAACAGGGAAATATGCTAATCTTCCTGCTAAGATTTACTACAAAACTTTAGCCAATGGAGAAACTGTTGAAATTTATGGGTTAAATTTTGGAGATACAGATGCAATTGGTGCAGCCGCTGGTTATACTGCTAACAAAACTTGGGCTTTAGGTACAACAACAGAGACAATAAAATATTGGGACGCATTATATGTAAAACAGCCTAATCTGCAGCAATATTGGCCAATATGGCAAGTGTTCTTAGATGCTTCAAACGGAATGCTAAACAATAAACCTTTAAACTTATAATCCCTATTTTATGAAAAGAAATAAATTATATATCAGCATTTTCTGTCTGATGACCATTATAGGTTTCTCAGCTTGTAAAGATGGTATGATGGATGAAATTACAAAGCTCAACGTTGATAGAGTATTTTCTCCAACTGGTTTAACAGCAACCGTAGTAAATAAAACAGGTGTTAAGTTAACTTGGGCTGTAGTTAATAATGCTAAAACATATATCATAGAAGTTTTTGAGAATGGAGATTTTTCAGGTACTGCTGTTAAAACTATTCCAAATATAACATTTACCCAAGTCCCGTATACAGTAACTGGCTTATCAGGAGATACTCAATATTATATTAGGGTAAAGGCTGTAGGTGAAGGGTTAGATGATTCTAAATGGGTTTCGGCTTCTGTTAAGACGGACCCTGAGCAAATTTTCTCAGCTATAAATGCTGCGAAATTAACATCAAATTCTGTTGCTTTAAACTGGCCAGCTGGACAAACAGCTACCACAATTACTTTATCCCCAGGTAATATTATCCGGACTGTTACTGCTGCAGAAATTGCTGCGGGTGAGGCTATTGTTACGGGTTTAACCGGAGAAACATTATATACCGCAAAATTATTAAATGGAACAAAAGTTAGAGGTACGATTACCTTTACAACATTGCTAGACTTGGGTGGCGCAATTGCTGTTTACCCAACAGATAATCTAACTACTTTAGTGGCCAATGCAAATGCAGGAGATGTATTTGCACTTTTCCCAGGAACTTATAACATTAATGCAGATATAACAGCAACTAAATCTATATCAATAAAAGGTGCTAAGCCAACGGATAAGCCAATGATTAAAGGTATGATCATTAGGTTGAAGGGTAATGCTGGTTTGGCTTTAAAAGATTTGGATATTGATGGTACTGGATCATTAAATGGTAATCAAGCCATTATTTATGACGAAGCTTCTGATAATGCTTACGGCAATCTTTCTATCGAAAATTGCATAATCAAAAATTATGTTAAAGGGTTAATTTATGTAAATGTTAAAGCGCTTATTGAATCTGTAGCAATAAAAGGTAATATCATTAGTAATATTGAATGCAGTGGTGGAGATTTTATTGATTTTAGAACGGGTATAGCTAAAACTGTAAACTTCTCTAATAATACAGTTTATAATTCAGCTTTAGCAAGAGATTTCTTTAGAATGGATCCTACAGGTTCAACTAACTTCCCTGCCATAACATCAGTTATTACAATTTCTACAAATACATTAAACGGAATGTGTAATGGTGCCGCAAATAGATTGCTATATGTTCGCTTAGCAAATCACCAGATATTTTTCTCAAAAAACATAGTTGCAAATTCTGGAGGTATTTTAACAAATCAGGCATCAACCATTATTGTGGCAGCCAATTTTACAGGCAATAACTACTTTAACGCACCAACATATTTAGCTGGAAGCGCTACCGCGAATGCTAAATATGATACAGGGACATCTACAACGTTAAATCCAGGGTTTACAGCACCAGCGAGTGGTAATTTTACCATTAGCGAAAGCACGCTGATAGCAAATGGAATAGGTGATCCAAGATGGAGATAACTACTTTATTTTAATAGGAAGAGGGCAGATTAATCTGCCCTTTTTTTTGAATTTAATCGGCAAATTTTGCATAATTAATTACCATAAATGCTGTAAAAGTTAAGTAATTTGCTTTCTAGAAATTCGAATAAAATAATTGAATTTAAAACCAATTATAACATGTATAAAAATCTGCTAGTAGGATTAGGGGTTATCTTAATGTCATTTATCGCTGTTAAAAAAGAACCTATTACGCTTTACATTATAGGTGATTCCACTGCTGCGAATAAACAACCAAAATCTTTTCCTGAAACTGGATGGGGAATGGAATTGCAATCTTTTTTTGATACAAATGTTAAAGTTGATAATCGAGCTTTAAACGGAAGAAGTACAAAATCTTTCATCACTGAAAAAAGATGGGACGCTATTTTAACAAGCTTGAAAGAAGGTGATTTTGTATTAATTGAGTTTGGACATAACGACGAAAAAATTGACAAACCAGAAATTGGAACATCAATAAATGAATTTAAATCCAATTTGATTAAATACATTCAAGAAACTCAGGCAAAAAAAGCAACCCCAGTTTTATTAACTCCAATAGCTCGTAGAAACTTTAAAAATGGAGTTTTAACAAATACGCATAAAGGGTATCCAGCTATAGTGCGAAAACTAGCAGATTCATTGCATATACCACTAATTGATATGGAGCGTAAAACATCAAAAGTATTAATGGATTTAGGAGATGAACCCTCAAAAAAGTTATTTAACTATGTAGATTCTGGGCATGTTAATTACCCTATCGGGAAAAAAGATGATACCCATTTAAGCCCATACGGAGCAAAAGTTGTAGCTGGCTTGGTAGCTGAAGGAGTTAAGGAAACTAAAATAGGTTTAGCTAAATATTTGATAAAAAAATAAATCATTTATGAAACTTTTTTTAAAATTATCAATCATTTTAGTTAGTACACTTTTAGCTTTGCAACCTGCTAAAAAACCTGCTGATTCGCTATTGATTAAACATTCTACAATTTCAAAACTTAATATCAATACTCAATACGATATTACTGTAGCACAAGATGGAACTGGGAATTACAAAACAGTTCAGGAAGCGATTAATGCTGTGCCCGATTTCAGAAAAGTAGCTACAACCATCTTTATTAAAAATGGAGTGTATAAAGAAAAATTAAATCTTTCTGCTTCAAAGCAACTCGTAAAAATAATTGGCGAAAGCGTAGAAAAAACTATTTTAACATTCGATGACTGGGCACAACGGAAAAATACTTTTGGCGAAGAAAAAGGTACATCTGGTTCGGCCAGCTTTTATATTTATGGCCCACAATTCTCAGCAGAGAATATAACTTTTCAAAATACAGCTGGTCCTGTTGGACAAGCAGTTGCTTTATTTGTGGCGGGTGATAAAGCTAAGTTTGTTAACTGTAGAATGCTAGGTTTTCAGGATACTTTGTATACGTATGGTTATGCAAGTCGCCAGTATTATTACAAATGCTATATAGAGGGAACAGTTGATTTTATCTTCGGTTCATCCACCGCTGTGTTTGATGAGTGTGAAATATTCTGCAAAAGCGCCGGTTATATTACGGCATCATCATCGCCAGATACGTCGAAATATGGATATGTTTTTCTAAATAGTAAAATTTTAGGTGATGCTCCAGCAAATTCATATTATTTAGGCCGACCGTGGCGCCCATTTGCAAAAGCTGTTTTTATCAATTGTGATTTGGGTAAAATGATTAAAGCAGAAGGTTGGGATAATTGGGGAAAAGAAAGTAATGAAAAAACCGCTTTTTATGCGGAATACAATAATACAGGGCCTGGTGCAAACCCTAAAACTCGAGTAGCTTGGTCGCATCAATTAAATGAAATTACCGTACAAGAATATACCTTGGATAAGATTTTTAACGGTTGGAATCCAAAGGAGGTGGCCGCAGATGCGCAGATTAAAAATTAATATGAAATAATCTGCCCATCTGTGGCAAAAATTATAACGCATGAAAACATACATTTTTACATTCTTTCTATTTATAACTTTCTCCGCCAATGCGCAAACCTATCCTAAATCTTTTACAGTAGCGAAAGACGGTAGTGGTGATTTTAAAACCATTCAGGAAGCGGTAAGTGCAGTACGAGATTTATCTGAAATTCAAGTGCCTATTTATATAAAAAATGGAATTTATAAGGAGAAACTAGTTATTCCATCTCAAAAATCTAAAATTTCATTAATTGGTGAAAACAAAGATTATACAATCATCACTTTCGATGATTATTCTGGAAAAAATGGAATTAATACCTATACATCGCATACTGTCTTAGTACAAGGAAATGATTTTAAGGCAGAAAATCTAACCTTTGAAAACTCAGCGGGATCAGTTGGGCAGGTTGTAGCATTACATGTAGAAGCAGATCGAGTTGTTATTAAAAACTGCAAAATTTTAGGGAATCAGGATACACTTTTTCCATCTGCTGATACTAGCAGACAATATTACGTTGATTGCTATATCGAAGGTACAACTGATTTTATATTTGGCGCTGCAACTGTTGTTTTTGAACGTTGTCGCATCCATAGCAAAAAAAATTCTTACATCACTGCAGCATCAACTACACAAGCTCAGTCATTTGGCTTTGTGTTTTTAGACTGTAAACTCACCGCTGATCCAGCATTTCAAAAAGTGTATTTAGGTAGACCATGGAGACCTTATGCCAAAACAGTTTTTATCCGAACAGAAATGGGTGCGCATATTTTACCAGAGGGATGGCATGTTTGGAATGAAAATAATAATCACGAAACTACTTTTTATGCAGAATATGGTTCTTTCGGGCCTGGTTTTGTAAAAGAAAGTAGAGTAAGCTGGTCTAAACAGCTCACTAAAAAGGAAGTAAAGCAATATACACTAGCAACTATTTTTAAAGGAAATGCAGCGTGGTTTCCCTCTAAGTAATTTTGTCATTCCGAGTTTACGAGGAATCTAATTATTCTACTAGATCCTTCACTACGTTTTGGATGACAAATCATAAGAAAATAATAAATGAAGAAATTAATTACCATTTTAATCACTTTCTCTACGCTAATTGTTAGTGCTCAAAATCCAGTTTCAAAAGTTTGGGTGCCAGATTTAAGAAATGGAAAGTATAAAAATCCAGTATTGGATGCTGATTATTCAGATCCAGATGCAGTACGAGTTGGCGATGATTTCTATTTAGTAGCTTCTAGTTTTGATGCTGTTCCAGGGTTGCCGATTTTGCATTCTAAAGATTTGGTAAATTGGACCATTATCGGCCATGCCTTAAAAAGACAACCGCCATTTGAACATTTTGCTAAAACCCAACATGGAAATGGAGTTTGGGCGCCCGCTATCCGTTACCATAATGGAGAATTTTATATTTATTATCCTGATCCCGATTTTGGGATTTACTTAACAAAAGCTACAAAAGCCACCGGCCCATGGTCTGAACCTGTTTTGGTAGAAACAGGAAAAGGCTTAATTGATCCTTGTCCACTTTGGGATGAAGATGGAAAAGTGTATTTAGTTCACGCTTACGCTGGGAGTAGGGCAGGAATTAAAAGTATTATCGTGGTTAAGAAAATGAATGCTGCTGGTGATAAAGAGATTGATGAAGGTAAACTAGTTTATGATGGACACGAATTAGATCCGACAATTGAAGGGCCTAAGTTTTATAAACGAAATGGTTTCTATTACATTTTTGCTCCAGCTGGCGGAGTAAGTACAGGTTGGCAATTGGTGTTGCGGTCAAAAAATGTGTATGGTCCTTATGAACGTAAGGTGGTGATGGACCAAGGAAAATCTCTAATAAATGGCCCACATCAAGGCGCATGGGTTAATACGCCATCGGGCGAGGATTGGTTCTTGCATTTTCAAGATAAAGGAGCATACGGCAGAGTTGTGCATTTACAGCCTATGAAATGGGTAAATAATTGGCCAGTAATTGGAATTGATGTAGATGGTGATGGAATTGGCGAACCGGTTTTAACCTATAAAAAACCTTCAATTACTAAACAAGTAGCAATAGCCACACCAGCAGAAAGTGATGAGTTTAACGGAATAAATTTAGGTTTACAATGGCAATGGCAAGCTAATCCATCTGCAACGTGGTCATTTTTAAATCCAACAAAGGGTTCATTACGATTATACTCAGTTAAAATTCCAGACAGTGCTAAAAATTATTGGGAAGTACCTAATTTACTGTTGCAGAAATTTCCGACCGAGAAATTTACAGCAGTTACAAAATTAACTTTTACTCCAAATACCAAATTAGAAAATGAAAAAGCTGGATTAATTGTAGCTGGTTTAAGTTATGCTAATCTTGCTATCAAAAGTAAAAAAGATGGGAATTATCTAGTTTATACTACTTGCAAAGCAGCAGACAAAGGCAAGTTGGACAATGAAGAAATACTAATTAAATTAAATTCTTCAACTATTTATTTGAGTGTAACTGTAAGCGAAGGAGCAAAATGCCAGTTTAGCTATAGTTTTGATGGCGATAAATTCACGAATGTAATTGATGTTTTTCAAGCTGCGCCTGGTAAATGGGTAGGCGCTAAAGTTGGCCTATTTTCCGTTAGAGAACAACAAACAAATGATGCTGGCTATGCAGATTTTGATTGGTTTAGAATTGAAAAGTAATGAGTTATACATTTTAACTCCAAAACGGTAACGATTGCATAGTTATTTTCGGTCATTTTGTTTTATTCCTGTCTAAAACTATGTAGACTTGTTAGTATAAAGCTCCACAAACCAATATAAATTGTAGTTACGAACATGAAAAAAATAGGTTATACTATCGCTTTCCTCATACTAAATGCCTCATTCTTTGTTAACGCTCAATCAGGTGTTAAGCCAAATTATTCATTTAGTAATCTTCCGGTTGTTGCTAAAACTTCATTTAAAACTGACACATTTACTATTGTAAAATATGGTGCTAAAAGCGATGGTTTGACTTTAAATACAAAAGCCATTAATGATGCCATTATCGCTTGCAATAAAAAAGGCGGTGGTGTAGTTGTCATTCCAAAAGGATTATGGCTAAGTGGTCCGATTGAATTAAAAAGCAATGTAAATTTACATCTCCAAAAAAACGCTATCCTTCAGTTTACAAAAGATTTTGATCAATATCCATTGGTAGCTGGTAATTGGGAAGGTTTACCACAAATGCGAAATCAATCGCCAATATCTGCTACTAAACAACAAAATATTGCGATTACAGGTTATGGAATTATTGATGGGGCTGGTGATGCTTGGCGAATGGTTAAAAAGGATAAACTAACCGAAAGCCAATGGAAAAAATTAATAGCCTCTGGTGGGCTAACCAGCGAAGATAAAAAAACGTGGTATCCTTCAGAAAAAACATTTAAGGGTGCTTCGTTGAAAAATCCAGGGGAAATTACTGCAGATAAAACATCCGATTTTTATGCATCAGTTAAAGATTTTTTACGTCCAAATTTATTGGTACTTACTTCTTGCAAAAAAATATTACTAGAAGGAGTTACTTTTCAAAACTCACCTGCTTGGAATCTTCATCCGCTTATGTGTGAAGATTTGACTGTTAGAAATGTATACGTTAAAAATCCTTGGTATGCACAAAATGGTGATGGTATTGATATTGAATCGTGTAAAAATGTATTGATTGAAGGAAGTACTTTTGATGTAGGTGATGATGGAATTTGCATTAAATCTGGTCGTGACGCTGCAGGCAGAAAACGTGGAATGCCGACCGAAAATGTAATTATCCGCAATAGTACTGTTTATCATGCACATGGTGGATTTGTCATTGGAAGTGAAATGTCTGGAGGAGCGAGAAACATCTTCGTATCCGATTGTTCATTTATTGGAACTGATATTGGGCTTCGCTTTAAAACAACTCGTGGTAGAGGCGGAGTAGTAGAGAAAATCTTCGTTAAAAATATCAATATGAAAGACATTGTCGGTGAAGCAATTTTGTTCGATATGTATTATGCTGCAGTAGATCCTGTTCCCTTAACAGGAGAGAAAAGAGATGCGCCTAAAATTCAAATATTGCCTGTAACTGAAGAAACTCCTGTTTTTAAAGATTTTCATATCAGTAATATTGTGTGTGATGGGGCGACTAAAGCAATTTTTATTAGAGGTTTACCAGAATTGAGTATTAGCAACATCACTATTGATAATTTTAGTGCTAAAGCCACGGAAGGTATTGATATTCAGGAAGCTAAAAACTTAAACTTAAGTAAAATAAACTTGGTAGTTGATAAAGCAAATCCATTAATTAATATCCAAAATGGAAATAATATCAACTTTTCGACTATTAATTATAATACAGCACAATTGCTTTTCCGCATAAGCGGAGATAGAAACACCGCTATTAAAACTTCGGGTTTAGATACTTCAAAAGCGACAAACAAAACCGAATTTTTAGCTGGAGCGACAGAAAAATCAGTACAGATTAACAAATAGTATGAAAACATCCCTTTTTAAATATCTAAGCGTAGCAACTTTCGTAGGTCTAACTGTACACGCTAAGGCACAACAGTCGTTATCACAACAAATGGCTAGTACGGTTATGGAAATTTGGAAAGATTCATTAAATCTCGAACCATCAAATCCAAAGCCTGTAAAATGGGCATACGATCAAGGTGTAATTCTTGAAGGAATAAATGGCATTTGGAAAAGAACCGGAAATGGGGAATATTTTAAGTACATGCAAAAAAGCATGGATTTTTTTGTCACTAAAGAGGGGACAATTAACCGCTATAAACAAACCGATTACAATATTGATAACATCAAAAATGGTCGTTCACTACTCACATTATACAAAGTAACTGGTCAGCAAAAATACTTTAAAGCCGCAACCTTGTTGTGGGATCAATTGCAACAACAACCTCGAACAAAAGAAGGTGGGTTTTGGCACAAGAAAGTGTATCCAAATCAAATGTGGTTAGATGGTTTGTATATGGGCGAACCTTTTTATGCAGAATATGCAGCGTTGACTAAAAACGAAAAAGCATTTGATGACATCGCAAATCAGTTTATTTGGATGGAAAAAAATGCTAGAGATGCTAAAACCGGCTTGTTATATCACGGTTGGGACGAATCAAAAACTGAACAATGGGCAAATAAAACTACAGGCAAATCTCCAAATTTTTGGGCTAGAGCAATGGGATGGTACGGAATGGCATTAGTTGATGCATTAGATAATTTTCCAAAAAATCATCCTAAACGTGCTGCATTACTAGCCATTTTAAATAGATATGCGTTGGCAGTTCAAAAAGTACAAGATCAGAAATCAGGTTTATGGTATGATATTTTAGATCAACCAACTGGCAAAGGAAATTACCATGAAGCATCTGCAGCAAATATGTTTGTGTATACCTTTGCAAAAGCCGTGCGCATGGGTTATTTGCCTTCTTCCTATTTTGCAGTGGCAGATAAAGGATATAAAGGCATTAGAACTGAATTTATTGAACAGGCATCGGTAGGAAAAATTAATTTAAAAGGAACGGTTAGTGTTTCCGGCTTGGGTGGAAAACCGTATCGAGATGGTAGTTATTCGTATTATTTGAGTGAGAAAGTAATTACCAATGATCCGAAAGGTGTTGGTGCATTTTTGTTGGCTGCGAACGAAATGGAAATTGCTGAATTACCAAAACCTGGCTTTGGTAAAATGGTAACCTTAGATTCTTATTTCAATAATGAAACTAAACTAGACCAAAGCAATAATACCATTTCTTGGCATTACAAATGGGAAGAACTCGCAAATGGAGGTTTTTCTTTTTGGGGAGACCAATTCAATAACGCAGGTTTTAAGACCAATACATTATATCAAGCACCAACAATAGCGAACTTAAAAAATTCGTCGATTTATATCATTGTAGACCCAGACTTTGAGAAAGAAAATCCAAAACCAAATTTTGTAGGGAGCGCTCATATTAAAGCAATTACCGAATGGGTAAAAGCTGGCGGAGTTTTGGTGTTAATGGCTAACGATGCACCAAATTGCGAATTAGATCATTTTAATGAATTGGCCATAAAATTTGGTGTGCAGTTTAACAAGGATAGTAAAGGGACAGTCCCAGTGCCTTCTAATTTTGAAACTGCAAAAGTCGTAGTCCCTGCTGGAAATGAAATTTTTAAAAACTCAACCAATCTTTTCATTAAAGAATATAGCAGTTTAAAACTTTCAGGCAATGCAAAATCGATTTTAAAAGATAAAGATGGCGATAATGTGATGTCGGTTACTAAATATGGAAAAGGAACTGTTTTTGTAATTGGAGATCCTTGGCTATACAATGAGTATGTGGATGGTAGAAAATTGCCGGCAAGCTATGATAATTTAAAAGCAGCGGCTAATTTAGTGAATTGGTTAGCAAAACAAACAAGCTCAAAGAAATAGAATGAAAAGATTAATAGCGATAGTTTATACTTCGGTTTGCCTGTGTTTGTTTTCATGCGTTTCAGCTCAAAATGCTACGCAAACAACGATAAAAACAGATCAGATAGCAGAGAAAATGTTGATTTATCAATTGAGTAATGGAGCTTGGCCAAAACAACTGGAAGACGGGAGCGTGGTGAAATATGAAACTCCACTAAACGATGCATTGATGGCTAAAATTAAAGCCACAACAGAAAAACATGCTACGATTGATAACAAAGCAACTAGTAGAGAAATTAATGCCTTAGTAAAAGCTTATAAAGCAACAAATAACAAAACCTATTTACAAGCAGCTGAAAGGGGAATAGATTACCTATTAAAAGCCCAATATGCAAATGGTGGTTGGCCACAATATTATCCAGATAAAAGCATTTATAGAGCCGAAATAACGTATAATGATGATGCAATTGTAAATGTGTTGAACATTATGCACGGTATTGCTACACAAGCAAATGATTTTGATGTTGTTGACAAAAGTTACATCAGCAAAGCTGAAGATGCAGTTAAACGAGGAGTAGATTGTATATTAAAAACACAGGTTTTGCAAAATGGAAAGCCAACTATTTGGGCTGCACAATACGATCAAAACACATTGAAACCCGCGAAAGCTAGAAATTTTGAGCCTGCATCTTTAAGTACATCAGAATCTGTTGGGATCGTTAGATTTTTAATGCGATTAAAAAATCCATCACCTGAGATAAGGAAAGCAATTACCAATGCAATCAATTGGTTTGAAGCAACAAAAATTACTGGTTATAAATTTGAGAAATTCCCTGATGGAAAAGAGAGAGGTTTAATAGCTGATCCAACTGCTGTAATTTGGGCTAGATTTTACGACTTTCAATCCAACAAACCCATATTTGGAGATAGAGATAATTCGATAAAAGACAATGTAGCTGATATTAGTTTTGAACGTAGAAATGGTTACGCTTGGTACGGTGCATGGCCAAATAATCTTCTAAATAAAGAATACCCTAAATGGTTAAAGGCTAATCCATAAGTTTTGTATAAAATGCTAAGAAATCAATTATGATTAAAAATTTAGCTATTTTCATTTTATTTCAATGTTTTATTTGCACTGCTTTTGCTCAAAAATCAACTATACTCGACTGGAAAACTGATGTAAGTTTAAATACTTATCTCATTCAGCAAATGCATTCGGAATACGATGCAAGAAAAATAGAATTTAACAAAGCACTAACTTCCAAAACAAATACAAGTGCGTATATCCAATCAGTAAAACAAAAAGTTAAAATAGTTATTGGAACATTGCCTCAAAAAGCAAGTTTAAATCCACAAATAACAGGAACAATCCAAAAAACAGATTATCGTATAGAGAAAATTGTTTACCAGAGCTTTAAAAACCATCATGTTACGGCAAATCTGTATATCCCAGAAGGTAAAGGGAAATTTCCTGCAGTTTTGCTTTTTTGTGGACATGAAGATTTAGCTAAAGCAACCGAATCCTATCAACAAACAGCTATTCTTTTTGCAAAGAATGGTTTTGTAGTTTTTGTAATCGATCCAATTTCTCAAAGTGAAAGAGTTCAATTAACGGATGAAACTGGGAAAGCACTTACTCGAGGCTCAACTACTGAGCATACCTTATTAAATTTATCCTCTAATCTTTTGGGTACTTCTGTTGCAGCATATGAACTATTAGATAATGTGTGCGGATTAGATTATTTGGAAACTAGACCAGAAGTTGATAAAGCCAAAATTGGGTGCATTGGAAATAGTGGTGGCGCTATGCAAGCCATTTATTTTGCGGGTTTTGATGATCGTGTAAAAATTATTGCGCCATGTAGTTATTTAGCAAGCAGAGAACGAACTTTGGAAATGACTGGTGCTGCTGATGGTTGCGCACAAATTCCAGGAGAAGGAAATGCGCATTTAGAGATGAGCGATTATTTGATTGCTGCTGCTCCAAAACCAATGTTAGTTTTAGCAGGGCGATATGATTTTATAGATTATAATGGAACATTGCAATCTGTTGAAGAACTCAAGAAAGTGTATCAAAGTTTAGCATCTTCGGAAAAGCTATCACTTTTTACTTATGATGATGGTCATGGCATTTCAAAACCTAAGCGAGAAGCTGCCGTACAATGGTTTAGAAAATGGTTTTATTATGATGCAAAGCCAATTATTGAGGGGAATTTAGAAATATTACTGGATAAGGATTTATTTGCGACTATAAAAGGAAAAGTAAATTCAAGCTATCCTGATGAAGTGACTGTTGCTCAAAAAAACCTTCAATTATTTAGCGAAAAAGCTGAACACAGAAGATTATTTTCGCAACTACCAATCGATCAAAGAAAGCAGAAAATCAGAGAATTACTTGGAATAAGGCTTACGAGTGAAAAAACAGAAATAGAAAAAGTTGGAAAAGGGAAAATTGGTCACTTTGATACTAAGTTTGATAAAATTATTCTTCGCAAAAGGAATGAAGTTCCTTTACCAATTCGTATTTACTATCCATCAGCTAAAGCTAAAAAGATAGTAATTTGGGTAAGTGATGATACAAAGAAACGCGATAGTATTATTTCTCAATCCTTATCTGAGAGAAGCGAAGAAATTATAGTAGCTGTTGACCTTCGCGGAAATGGAGAAACCATGGATAAACCAGAATTAAACGATCCTAAATATTTCAATAAGGAATATCGAAATGCGATGTTAGCTTTACATATTGGTAAGCCTCTTATTGGACAACGAGTTACAGATGTGTTAAGTATAATGGAATTTATAGATAAGAATGTAGAATTAAATGAACTACCAATTGAAATCAATGCTATCGGATTGGTTGGTTTGCCAGCTCTTCATGCTGCATTTTTCGATTCTAAAATTGCTAAAATCAATTTGTATCAGTGTATTTCGACTTACCAATATGTCTTAAATCAGCCTTTGGCAAAAGACCGATATGGAGTTGTAATTCATAATGTGCTGAACTATTATGATATTCCAAATTTAATAAATTGGGTAGGTGCAGAAAAAGTAAAGTTCAATCCATAAATAAACCACATTTTACCACAACGTTCTCGGGAACGATTGCGCAAATATTTGCACTCAAATAGGGTTTTTACTAGCAATTAATAAGTATAATTGCTTTAACCAATATGCTTTGAAAGGGCATTGCCGTCTTTTTGTGAACAAATTTTATAATTGAAAAGCAGTATTCATTAGAAATGATTTTATCTCAAGAAAATCTAAATTTAATCAATCCAAAAAATGTGGTTGTACCAGACGATAGCATCTTCGAACTTCCAGAAAAGGTGCTTCAGTTTGGAACCGGTGTTTTGTTACGCGGTTTACCAGATTATTTCATAGATAAAGCAAATCGTCAAGGAATTTTTAATGGTCGAATTGCGGTAGTAAAATCAACAAGTGGATCAACAACCGAATTTGATTCTCAAAACTCATTATATACGCTTTGTGTACGCGGACTGGAAAATGGTCAACCCGTATCAGAAAATATTATTTCATCAGCTATCAGTAGAGTTATTTCTGCCGAAGAAAACTGGAATGAAGTTTTAACTATTGCAAAATCTAAAGATTTGAAACTTATCGTTTCAAATACCACAGAAGTAGGCATAACCCTTGTAAACGAAAGCATCACTTTAAATCCACCAACTTCTTTCCCTGCCAAAGTTTTAGCTGTATTGTACGAAAGATTTAAAGCTTTTAACGGTTCAAAAGAAAGTGGTTTAGTTATTATAGCAACAGAGTTGATTCCAGATAACGGAATTAAATTAGCATCGTTTGTATTGCAGCTTGCGCAATTTAATCAGTTGGAAGCCAGTTTTATAGCTTGGGTAGTTTCATCAAATACTTTTTGTAATTCGTTAGTGGATAGAATTGTTCCAGGCAAACCAGATGCCGCCACATTAGCCAATTTACAAGATGAATTAGGTTATACAGATAATTTGCTGTCAATGACAGAACCTTACCGTTTGTGGGCCATTGAAGGCGATGAAAAAGTAGCAAGCGTTTTAGAGTTTGCCAAAGTTGATGCAGGAGTTGTGATTGCAAACGATATAGAAATTTATAGGGAACTAAAGGTTCGCTTGTTAAACGGAACACATACGTTGAGTTCTGGTATTGCTTTTCTATCAGGTATTGATACAGTTAAAAATGCAATGACCAACGACCAACTAAAAACGTATATAGAAGATTTAATGGCTGTAGAAATTGGTCCAGCTATACCGTACGAAGTTACGCAAGAACAAGCAACAGTTTTTGCCAATACCGTAAAAGATCGTTTTGCAAATCCTGCTATTGAGCACTTGTGGGTTAATATCACTTTTCAATACACCATGAAAATGAAGATTCGCATTTTGCCATTGTTATTGAAGTATTACAAATTATTTAATAAAGTTCCAGAACATATTGCCCTTGGCTTTGCAGCTTATTTAGTGTTTATGAAAGTCGATCATAGAGAGGGAAGTAAATTTTACGGATCATTTCAAGGGTTGGAATATCTTATTACAGATAATAACGCTAAATATTTTTACGATCAGTTATCTGCAAATGTCACCAATTATGCAACAAGTGTACTGAATGATGTAGACTTTTGGGGTACAGACTTAAACCTATTACCAGGCTTTACCAAATCGGTAAAAGAAAAGTTCAATAAAATAGTTGCTGGTGAAATACCTCAAGCTTTAGAGGAAACTACTTCAAAAATAAATGTATTGTAATGAAGAATAAGGTTTTAAAAATTCATCCAAAAGATAATGTACTAATCGCATTAACAGATTTAAAAGCTGGTGAGGTAATAAACTATCTAGGTGAAACCTATACTTTAGTAGATGATATTCATGCAAAGCATAAGTTCTACACCACAGATATGAATGTTGGGGATGAAGTTTTTATGTATGGAACCTTAGTTGGTAAAACACAATTTTCATTAAAAGCAGGTGCATTAATGACTGTGGAAAATCTAAAACATGCAGCAGCACCTTACCAATATCGTCCTTACAATTACGAATGGAAAGCACCAGATGTTTCGAAATTTGCAAACCGCACATTTAACGGATATCATCGTCAAAATGGCAAAGTTGGTACAGCAAACTATTGGTTATTTATTCCAACTGTTTTCTGCGAAAACCGCAATTTAGATGTTATTCGAGAAGCCTTACACAATGAATTAGGCTACACGGTAACTGCAAAATATAAAGCATATACGCACCAACTGGTGGAGGCTTTTAAAGACGGAACTGATATCTCGACTTTTGACGCACCACTTTCCTTTGAAAATGCTAGAAACAATAGAGTTTTTAAAAATATAGATGGCATTAAGTTTTTAAACCATCAAGGTGGATGTGGAGGAACTAGACAAGATGCGGCAATTTTAAGTAAATTATTAGCTGCTTATGCCGATCACCCAAATGTAGCTGGAATCACAGTACTTAGTTTAGGTTGCCAGAATTTGCAGGTTCAAGATTTTCTGACTGATTTAAAAGAGAGAAATCCAAATTTCGATAAGCCGTTATATATTTTCGAGCAGCAAAAATCGCAAAGCGAAGAAAATATGATTGCAGAAGCAATTAAAAAAACTTTTGGAGGTTTAATAGAAGCGAATAAGATAGAACGTAAACCAGCACCATTAAGCAAATTAAATATTGGCGTTAAATGCGGGGGTAGCGATGGTTTTAGTGGTATTTCTGCTAATCCTGCAGTCGGTTATTGTTCAGATTTATTGGTCGGATTAGGCGCAACAGTTTTATTAGCAGAGTTTCCAGAATTATGTGGAGCAGAGCAAAATATCATTGATCGAACGAAAGACGAAGCAGCAGCTCAGAAATTTATCAAGTTAATGAGCGCTTATAATCAGGCTGCAGAAAACGCAGGCTCTGGTTTTGATATGAATCCTTCACCAGGAAATATAAAAGATGGATTAATTACCGATGCCATCAAAAGTAATGGCGCAACAAAAAAAGGCGGCACATCGCCAATTGTAGACGTGCTAGATTACACTGAACCCACTACAAAAAGTGGTTTAAATTTAGTTTGTACACCAGGAAATGATGTGGAGGCAACTACAGGTAAAGCTGCAAGTGGAGCAACTTTAATTTTATTTACCACAGGTTTGGGTACGCCAACTGGAAATCCAATTTGTCCAGTAATTAAAGTTGCAACCAATAATGCCTTAACAAATCGCATGGGCGATATTATTGATATCAACACGGGGTCAATAATTGAAGGTGAAAAAACCATTGAAGAAATGGGAGAAGATATTTTAGAATATTGCATTAAAGCAGCCAGCGGCGAAGTAATTCCAAAAGCTGTTTTACTAAATCAAGATGATTTTATTCCTTGGAAAAGAGGAGTATCTTTATAATATATAAACCGTCATTGCGAGGCACTAAGCAATCTTAAAGCGAATTGCAACAAGGAGATTGCTTCGTGCCTCTCAATGACGAAAAACACAATAAAATGAAGATTATACAACACGTACACTCAGAAGATTTTAAAACTTATGGAACTGACAAAATCAGAGAAAGATTTTTGTTAGACGGATTAAAAGAGAAAGACAAAGCTAATTTTGTGTATTCTCACTACGATAGAATGGTTACTGGTTTAATCACACCAACAACCAAAGTTGTGCCTTTAGGTACATATGATATTTTGCGTGCTGATTTCTTTTTAGAAAGAAGAGAAATGGGTGTGATTAACGTTGGTGGTGCAGGAACAATTGAAGCTGACGGCACAACGTACAATTTAGCAAAACTAGATTGTTTATATCTGGGTAAAGGTGTAAAAGATGTAAAGTTTAGTAGCAAAAATGCAAATGAACCTGCTGTATTTTATATTTTATCAGCGCCAGCTCACGCAACATATCCAACAACATATTTGCAAAATGCTGATGCTTTTTCTGCACAATTAGGAAGTGTAGAAACTGCTAATGAACGCAAAATTATGCGTTACATCCATAAAGACGGCATTCAAAGTTGCCAATTGGTAATGGGTTTAACTATTCTTTCAACAGGTAGTGTTTGGAATACCATTCCACCACATACTCACGACCGTAGAATGGAGGTTTATTTCTATTTTGATGTAGATGAGGAGCATAGAGTTTTCCATTACATGGGAGAACCTCAAGAAACTCGTCACATTATTGTAGCTAACCACGAAGCAGTTTTATCTCCAACTTGGAGCATTCACGCTGGTAGTGGAACAAAAAATTACAGTTTTATTTGGGGTATGGCAGGTGAAAATCTTGACTATGCTGACATGGATACATTTGGAGTAAAAGAACTTAAATAATAATGGAACAATCATTTTCTTTAGAAGGTAAAGTAATCGTAGTAACTGGCGGAACAGGAATTCTAGGTAATTCATTTGTAAACGCTATTGTAGAAGCAGGCGGAGCAGTTGGTATTTTGGGCAGAAATGCTGAAATCGCAAACGAAAGAGCAGATACAATTAATAAAAATGGTGGAAAGGCAATTGCTTTAATTGCTGATGCGATGGATGAGGTACAACTAATTGCTGCAAGAGAAAAGGTTATTGCAGCGTTTGGTAAAATTGATGGTTTAGTAAATGCAGCTGGTGGCAATATGCCAGATGGAGTTTTACAACCAGATGAAGACATTTTTAGCATGAAAATGGATGGAATGAAAAAAGTCCTAGACCTTAATTTATGGGGAACATTAATTCCAACTCAAATTTTTGGGGAAGCCATTGCTAAAACAGGAAGAGGAAGTATTGTAAATATTTCTTCTATGAATTCTAAAAAAGCAGTAACCAAAGTATTGGGTTATAATATGGGTAAAGCCGCGGTAGATTGCTATACACAATGGTTTGCGGTAGAATTGGCAAATCGCTATGGCGATAAAATTAGAATGAATGCCTTAGCACCAGGCTTTTTCTTAACAGAACAAAACCGCAATTTACTAACTACCCCAGATGGTTATACACCACGTGGCCAATCTGTAATTAAACAAACTCCTTTTAAACGTTTTGGCGATCCAGATGAATTAAAAGGCGCTTTAGTTTGGCTATTGAGTGATGCATCGCAGTTTGTAACTGGAGCTATGATTTGTGTAGACGGTGGTTTCTCAATTTTTAGTGGGGTATAATTTTTATTCGTTATTCCTGCGTAGGCGGGAATCCTAAGGCGATAGCATTAAGATCTCCAATCATGTTGGGGATGACGACTAGAAATAATGTAATATAAACTTGCACAATAACTTATACGAAACTTAAATACCTTAATGGTAAAAATGATTTTAAAAATATAATACCACCCAGTGAAAAACTTTTTAGACGAGAACTTTTTATTGCAAACCAAAACAGCACAAACGCTGTATCACGAATTTGCGAAGCATATGCCAGTAATTGATTACCATAATCATTTAATGCCTGATCAAATTGCTGAAGACAAAAACTTTGAGAATATTACTCAAGTTTGGTTGTATGGTGATCATTACAAATGGAGAGCGATGCGTGCAAACGGTGTTGATGAATACTTTATCACTGGGGCTGCATCAGATTGGGAGAAATTTGAAAAATGGGCAGAAACAGTTCCGTATACACTAAGAAATCCTTTATACCACTGGACACACTTAGAATTACAGCGTTATTTCGATATTCACGAAGTTTTATCTTCCACTAATGCGAAAAAAATATACGACGAGTGTAACGCTAAATTACAAACAAAGGAATACAGCGTACAAGGTTTATTACGTAAAATGAACGTAAAAACGTTATGTACAACCGACGATCCTTTAGATAGTTTAGCATATCATCAGCAAATAAAAAATAACAACGTTGATATTAAAGTTTTGCCAGCGTTTAGACCTGATAAAGCAATGAACGCAGATGATGTAGCAGGTTTAAATGTTTACATCGATAAATTGGCAAAGTTAACTGGAACAACAATCGCTGATTACGATACCTACTTGTCCACGTTAAAATCTCGTCATGATTACTTTGCAGCAAACGGCGCATCAGTTTCTGACCATGGCTTAGAACAAATTTATGCTGAAGATTATACCGAAGCTGAAATCAAAACTATCTTCCTTAAAATAAGAAATAACGAAGCAATAAGTTTAGAAGAGAATTTGAAATTCAAATCAGCTATGCTTTTCAATTTTGCACTTTGGGATCACGAAAAAGGATGGGTTCAACAATTCCATCTTGGTGCTTTAAGAAACAATAACGATCGTTTATTATCATCCCTAGGTCCAGATACAGGTTTCGATTCGATAGGAGATTTCCCACAAGGAAAATCATTATCTAAGTTTTTAAATAAATTAGATTTGAATAATAAACTGGCAAAAACTATTCTCTATAACTTAAATCCAGCTGATAACGAACTAATGGCAACGATGATTGGTAATTATCAAGACGGAACAGTTGCTGGAAAAGTGCAATGGGGTTCTGGATGGTGGTTTTTAGATCAAAAACAAGGAATGATCAATCAAATTAATGCCTTATCTAACTTAGGTTTATTAAGCCAATTCGTAGGAATGTTAACTGATTCGAGAAGTTTCCTTTCTTATCCTCGTCACGAATATTTTAGACGAATTTTATGTGATTTATTTGGCACAGATGTAGAAAATGGAGAATTACCTTACGATAAAGCATGGCTTGGAAAAGTAATTCAAGACATTTGTTATAACAATGCAAAAACCTATTTCAATTTCTAATATGGGCAAAGTTTTAAGTTTTGGTGAACTTTTATTGCGTATCTGTCCAGATGGAGATGGTGAATGGCTAGCAGAAAATAAACTGCCTTTTTATGTTGGTGGCGCAGAATTAAATGTAGCAACAGCCTTGGCATTATGGAATGTTCCTTCAGCTTATTTTACAGCTTTGCCAGAGAATTTCATGTCAGAGCAAATCATCCGTTACATGGATAATTGCAAAATTGATACCTCTAAAATTCATCGCGGAGGAGATAGAATAGGTTTATATTACTTACCAAAAGGAAAAGACTTAAAAAATGCCAGTGTAATTTACGATAGGGCAAATTCTGCTTTCGCGAAGTTGCAAACAGGAACTATCAACTGGGATAAAGTTTTAGATGGAATTACTTGGTTTCATTTTAGCGCCATTTGTCCGGCTTTAAATCAGGCAGCTGCCGATGTTTGTTTAGAAGCCGTTAAAGCTGCAAGTGCAAAAGGGATTACAATCTCTATCGATTTAAATTACCGAGCCAAATTATGGCAATACGGTAAACAGCCGTCAGAAATTATTCCTCAATTAGCTCAATATTGCGATTTGATTATGGGTAATATTTGGGCAGCAGAAAAAATGTTAAGCATTAGCTTGCCAGAGTTTATTCACGAAACGAGCGATAAAAACGTGTATCTTGAACAAGCAAAGGCTACTTCTCAAGAAATCATTAAAAACTACCCTAAATGTAAATCGGTAGCTAATACTTTCCGTTTCGACTATAAACAAGGAATAAAATATTACACCACATTATATACAGAAAACGAGCTAACTGTATCGAAGGAATATGTTTCTGAAAAGATTTTAGATAAAGTAGGAAGCGGAGATTGTTTCATGGCAGGATTGATTTATGGATTTTATCATAAAAACAATTCGTCAGAAACTTTAAATTTCGCTACAGCAGCAGCGTTTAATAAATTATATATACCAAGCGATTGTACTACAGCAACAATTGAACAGGTTAACCAGACATTAAAAGAAAATGAAGACTAAAGAAGCAGCTATACAGGCCATCAAAAATCAAGGGTTATTGCCTCTTTTTTATTACGAAGATGCACAGATAAGTTTAGATATTGTACGTACTTTATACCGTGCTGGAGTTCGTGTTTTCGAATACACAAATAGGGGTAAAGCTGCGCTTGAGAATTTCAAATTCATTAAAGAAGCATTAAAAACAGAAATGCAAGATTTATTTCTTGGCATCGGTACAATTAAAAATACAGAAGAAGTAAAGGCTTTTTTAGCAGCTGGAGCAGATTTTATTGTTTGTCCAGTTGTAGATTTAGAAGTTGGCAAACTAACTCACGATGCTGGCTTATTATGGATTCCGGGCTGCATGACACCAACTGAAATTAATGTCGCTCATCAATTTGGTGCAGGAATTATTAAACTATTTCCTGCCAATATTTTAGGCCCAGATTATTTATCATCAATTAAAGAGCTTTTTCAGGGTCAGTTATTTGTGCCAACTGGCGGAGTAGAAATTGAAGAGAAAAATATTGATACCTGGTTTAAAGCAGGTGTTTGCGCTGTAGGAATGGGCAGTAAACTAGTAAGTAAACAAATTTTAGAAAATAAAGATTACGATACCCTGTTTTCGCTAACCATGAAAACATTCGAAATTATTAATAAAGTAAAACCTTAAACAAAAAACACACTAATCAACCAAAATATAAACCTAAAATTATGAACCAAGTTAAAATTGGCAATTACAGATGGACAATATGCGCCCTTCTGTTTTTTGCAACAACAGTAAATTACCTTGATAGACAAGTGCTCAGTTTACTAAAACCTACTTTAGAAGAGCAATTTGGATGGTCAAATAGTGATTATGCCGATATTGCCGCTATTTTTCAATTTACCTATGCAATTTCCATGCTTTTCGCTGGTCGTTTTGTAGATAAATTAGGTACAAAATGGGGCTATGGAATTGCCATTATTATTTGGTCAATTGGAGCCATAATTCATGCATATTCTATTTCTATTGGTACTGGTGTAGCTTCTATTTTAACAACATTTGGTATCGCAGCATTACCTGTATCCATATTAGGTTTTATGTTTTCTAGAGCAGTTTTAGCCATTGGTGAATCAGGAAATTTTCCTGCAGCTATTAAAGCGACAGCAGAATATCATCCTAAAAAAGAACGTTCATTTGCAACTGGTATCTTTAATTCTGGTGCTAACGTAGGTGCTATTTTGGCGCCAATAACTGTTCCTTGGATTGCAGAACATTGGGGATGGGAAAGAGCATTTGAATTAGTTGGAGCAATTGGCTTTTTATGGTTGTTCTTTTGGCTAGTTTTTTATGAATCTCCAGAGAAACAAAAGAGAATTTCAGCTGAAGAATTAGCTTACATTAATAGTGATGAAGACGAAGTTGCTGACAAAGCAAACGTTGATAAAGTATCATGGTTTAAATTATTAGGCTACAAACAAACTTGGGCATTTACATTTGGTAAATTCATGACTGATGGCGTTTGGTGGTTTTTCTTGTTCTGGTTGCCAGGTTATTTAAAAGATCAATACGCCATGACAGGTTCTGATATCATGCTTCCTTTGGCTGTATTGTACAGCATGACAATGTTTGGAAGTATTGGTGGTGGTTGGCTGCCTAAATATTTTGTGGATAAAGGTTATGCTGTTTATGATGGGAGAATGAAAGCCATGTTTGCCATTGCTCTTTTCCCTTTGGTAGTTTTATTGGCACAACCTTTAGGCCATCATTCATTCTGGATTCCAGTAGTTTTAATCGGTATTGGCGCTTCTGCACATCAAGCGTGGTCTGCAAATATTTTTACCACAGTTTCAGATATGTTCCCTAAAAGAGCAATAGGTTCTGTAGTAGGTATCGGTGGTATGGCAGGTGGTATTGGTGGGGTTTTAGTCACTAAAGTTGGCGGTTGGATTTTTGATAGTTATGCACATAAAGGCATCTCAGAATCATTCAGCAAGTTTAATGAGTTGGGTAATAATGTCTTTGTTAACCAAATAACTTCAATGGATTTAGCCAGTAAATATGGTGATAAAATAGACTTGAATATAATGGCGTTGAGTAAACTGCCAGTTGAAGTTGCAGATAAATTAAAATCAATTGATTCTAATTTGTTTAATCAACTTTTGGAAATTCAAAAACCTTTAGTTCAATCAAATATGACTGTTGCGTACACCATAATGTTTGCATTTTGTGCCGTAGCTTATTTAATTGCATGGGTTGTAATGAAATCATTAGTTCCTAAATACAAAAAAATTACCGACCTATAATTATGAGCTTTCAAGAAGAATTGAATTCACTCTTTTTAACTGAAGAGCAGATTCCAGATGCCTTTAAACTGGCGGAAGAAGTACACCAACGTAAATACCTGTCAAATGGAGAAATGTTACCATGGAATGGTGATGTACACACCGTTTTATCACCTATTTGCATTAAAACTCCTAATGGTTTAGAGCGCAAAATAATTGGCACTTATCCACTTTGTGATAAGGAAGAGGCTAACGCAGCTTTAGATGCAGCTGTAGCAGCCTATAATAATGGCAGAGGCGAGTGGCCAACAATGAATGTTGCCCAAAGAATTGAATGCGTGGAAAGGTTTACGCATCAAATTATTGAGAAAAAGCAAGAGGTTGTAAAATTAATTATGTGGGAAATTGGCAAAACTTTTGCCGATTCGACTAAAGAATTTGACCGTACAATCGAATACATCCAAGCAACAATTGATGCCTTAAAAGATTTAGATCGTCAATCTGCAGGCTTTACAATGGAACAAGGCATTGTTGCTCAAATTCGTCGTTCTCCTCTAGGCGTAGTTTTATGTATGGGCCCTTTCAATTACCCATTAAATGAAACTTTTACAACGTTAATCCCAGCGTTAATCATGGGAAATACGATTTTATTTAAACCACCTAAACACGGTACATTATTATTTTATCCTTTATTAGAAGCATTTAAAGACTGTTTTCCTAAAGGCGTAGTAAATACCATTTACGGACGCGGGAATAAAATTATTCCAGGATTAATGGAATCTGGAAAAATAAATGTGTTAACATTAATTGGTTCTAGTAAAGTTGCCAATGAGTTAAAAAAGATGCACCCTAAAGTAAACCGTTTACGTGCTATCTTAGGTTTAGATGCAAAAAATGCTGCAATTATCACGGCAAAGGCCGATTTAAAGCTAGCAGTACAAGAAACCGTTTTAGGCTCACTTTCTTTTAACGGACAAAGATGTACAGCACTAAAAATCATTTTTGTACACCGTAGCCTAGCAGATCAGTTTTTAAAACAACTTGCCGAAGCAGTCGGTAAACTAAAATTCGGAATGCCATGGGTTGATGGAGTTTCGTTAACACCACTACCAGAGCCTCATAAACCAGCGTATTTAAAAGAATGTTTGGATGATGCGATTTCAAAAGGAGCAAAAATCATTAATGAAAATGGAGGTGCAACAAACGAATCATTTGTATATCCTGCAATTGTTTATCCAGTTAATGCTGCGATGAAACTATACACTGAAGAACAATTTGGACCAGTTGTACCTGTTGTTCCTTTTGATGATTTAGAAGAAACGATAGAATATTTAATCGAATCAACTCACGGCCAACAAGTAAGTATTTTCAGTAATGATGATCAAGAAGTGGCTGCATTAATAGATCCATTAGTGAATCAAGTGAGCAGAGTAAATATCAATTGCCAATGCCAACGCGGACCAGATTTTTTTCCTTTTACAGGAAGAAAAGATAGCGCAGAAGGCACTTTATCAGTAGTAGATGCCTTACGTTCGTTCTCTATTCGCTCATTAGTTGCAACAAAACTAAACGATAACAATAAACACTTGCTAAATGAGATTATTGATAGTCACAGTTCTAATTTTTTAAGCACAAAATATCTGTTTTAATGCCAATAAAAGCTTATTCAGCTAATATTTAAATTTTAATTGCGTCACAATTACACTATAATAAAAAAAAGCCTGTATAAACTTTCTTTTATTTGCAAATTTAGTTACATTTGAGCTTACCCTTTCGGGGGTATGTTTTTCATAGGTAGATGTAGGGTCAAGAATTTATTCTTGGCCCTTTTTTCTTTTTCCGCGTATATGTAGCCTACACTTATAAATACCTAAATTTCCCCACTTCCTTGCCAAGTAGGTCTTCACCAACTGCGGCAATTAATAAAATTATTTTCTCAGAAAAGCAAAACCAACATTCCATTTGAAAGCCAACCCTATAAACTTAAGTTGTAAGATTCCCTCAATATAATTAGAGAGTCTGAAAAACAGAATGGTTTCTTCAACTGGCAACAAGACTTCTCGCTTGTGTAGAAAGACTTCTTGCTTGTGTGGAAAGACTTCTCGCTTGTGCGGAAAGACTTCTTGCTTTGCAGTAAGACTTCTCGCTTGTGCAGAAAGCAATCCCAAACCACACCCATTCCAAAGAACTACACAGACTTGATATTTTTTTTACTATCTATTCCAATTTAATGCCAATAACTATCATGAAAAAGACGACTTTCACTAAGTGACAAGCCGAGCAAACCAAACCATTGGTTATAAACAAAACCTATATCCCAAACACTTCGTATCTTTACATAACATTATGATCAAAAAGAAAAAAATAATCGTTGCAATTACAGGAGCTAGTGGCTCTATCTATGCTAAACTCTTATTAGATAATTTACTAAAACTATCCTCTCAAATAGAAAATGTAGGTGTAGTAATGTCAGATAATGCAAAAGAAGTATGGCGTTTCGAATTAGGCAATGAGGAATACGATAATTATCCTTTTACTTTTTATCATAAAATGGATTTCAATGCACCATTTGCATCAGGTTCTGCGAAATTCGACACCATGATCATCATTCCATGCTCAATGGGCACATTAGGCCGCATCGCTCATGGCATATCCAACGATTTAATCTCAAGAGCAGCAGATGTAATTTTGAAAGAACGACGTAAATTAGTCGCCGTAGTTAGAGACACACCTTTTAGCCTAATTCACATTAACAATCTAAAAATAGTAACAGAAGCTGGAGGAATTATCTGCCCTGCAAATCCATCATTTTATAGTTTACCTAAAACAATCGAAGATGTAGCACAAACAGTCGTTAATCGCGTAATCGACTTGGCAGGTTTAGAACAAGAAAGCTATCGCTGGAACGAGGACAAATAGTCTACTCATTGTCATTGTACATCGTAAATCTAAAATCGTCAATCAATTTTGTATCTTTGCAGCTCGATGAAAAAAGTTGCATTTTATACACTTGGCTGTAAGCTAAACTTCTCAGAAACCTCAACCATTGGTCGTTTGTTTACTGATGCGGGTTACTCGGTTGTAGAATTTACCGATGCGGCAGATGTGTATGTAATTAATACTTGCTCTGTAACCGAACACGCAGATAAAAAATGCAGAAAAGTAGTTAAAGAAGCACTTAAATATTCTCCAAATGCTTATGTAACCATTGTGGGTTGCTATGCTCAATTAAAACCAACAGAAATTGCCGAGATAGAAGGCGTAGACATGGTTTTAGGTGCAGCTGAAAAGTTTAGAATCGTAGAATTTATTTCAGATTTAACTAAAAACCCTAAAGCAGTTGTTCATCAACAAAACATTGAAAAAGTAAATCATAATTTTATTGCAGCTTATTCTATTGGCGATAGAACACGTACTTTTTTAAAAGTGCAAGATGGTTGTGATTATCCATGTACCTATTGCACCATTCCTTTGGCACGCGGTGGAAGTAGAAGCGATACCATCGAAAATGTTGTTAATCGTGCCACTCAAATTGCGCAAAGTGGAGTAAAAGAAATTGTATTAACAGGTGTAAACCTTGGCGATTTTGGTATTCGTGATGGACAAAGAGAAGATAAATTCTTCGATTTAGTTAAAGCATTAGATGAAGTTGAAGGTATAGAACGTATTCGTATTTCTTCAATAGAACCAAACTTGTTGAGCAATGAAATTATCGAATTTGTAGCTACATCAAAACGGTTTGTGCCACATTTTCATATTCCTTTACAATCTGGATCTAATAAAATATTAGGCTTGATGAAAAGACGCTACCAACGTGAATTATACACTGAACGTGTTGCGAAAATTAAAGCAGTAATGCCAAATTGTTGCATAGGAGTGGATGTAATTGTTGGCTTCCCAGGCGAAACAAACGATGATTTTTTAGATACTTACCAATTTTTAAACAAATTGGATATTTCTTATCTACACGTATTTACTTATTCAGAACGTGAGCAAACTGAAGCTGCAGAAATGAAAGGTAAAGTTGCAGGAAGTACACGTTTCGATAGAAATAAAATGTTGCATATCCTTTCTGATAAAAAAAGAAGGGCATTTTACGAATCTCAAATTGGTTCAACTGGTCAAGTGTTATTTGAAGACGACCAAAAAAATGGCTTTATGCATGGCTTTACCAAAAACTATGTAAAAGTTAGAGCTAAGTACGACCCTGTAATGGTAAACGAACTTAAAAATGTTAAACTATTATCACTCTTAGCAGATGGAGAAGTTGAAGTAGCTGAAGCAGAAGAAGTTTTAGCGCATTAATTCAGTTTTCAATTAACAACATTCCATTTAAGTTTTAATAATTCACAATTTGCAATTGCAAACTCTCAACTGAAAACCGAGAACTGAAAACTGTTTATTATCTTCGCTTAAATTTTTCACTATGTTTCCTACCGTTTCACACTTCCTATCTTATCTTTTTGGCATTGATGTGCCACTTCCATTTAACACTTTTGGCGTTTTTGTAGCACTTGCATTTGTAGCAGGTTATTGGGCTTTTACAAAAGAGTTGAAACGCAAAGAAGCATTAGGAATTCTGCATCCTAAAAAAAGAAGTATGGTTATTGGTGAGCCAGCGTCAACTATAGAACTTATTTCTAATGCCTTTTTTGGTTTTTTAATAGGTTATAAATTGATTTATGCACTCTTAAATTATAAACTATTTGTAAACGATGCACAAACTGTGCTCCTTTCTACTAAAGGAAATCTATTAGGTGGTATTGCTTTGTCAGCTTTGTTTGCATATTGGGCCTACAAGGAAAAAGATAAAGTAAAATTAGCTAAGCCAAAAACAATAGAAGTTACTGTTCATCCGCACGAGTTGATGAGTCATATGGTTGTTTGGGCAGCTATATGGGGGTTTTTAGGTGCAAAGATTTTCGATAATCTTGAACATTGGGATAGCTTTATAAAAGATCCAATTGGCGGTCTACTTTCTTTTAGTGGGTTAACATTTTATGGAGGTTTAATTTGCGGTGGTGCAGCAGTAATTTACATTGCACGTAAAAACGGAATAAAGCCATTACACATGCTAGATGTTGGTGGACCAGGAATGATGTTAGCGTATAGTGTTGGCCGTATTGGTTGTCATTTATCAGGAGATGGAGATTGGGGAATTCCAAATTTAAACCCTAAACCATTTACATGGTTACCAGATTGGTTGTGGGCATATACTTATCCGAATAACGTAGCTACAGAAGGCGATCACATTGCAGGTTGTATTGGTAAATATTGTAATGAATTGCCCCAACCAGTTTATCCAACGGCAATTTATGAAGTAATAATGGCCTTTATACTCTTCTTAATTTTATGGAAAATTCGTACCCGTATTAAATTACCAGGTATGATGTTCGGTATTTATTTAATGCTAAATGGAGTAGAAAGATTTTTCATTGAATTAATTCGTGTAAACTCAAAATATACAGTTGCAGGTATTCCATTTACACAAGCAGAGCTAATTTCTTCACTATTATTTATCGCAGGATTATTATTGGTGATTTATTCTATTAAAAACAAAGAGAAACACGCGAATTACTAATGATGAATTACGAATTATTATGCTCAAAAGTTATTGCTATCACACGCTTAACGGGTAATTTTATTCGGAAGGAGGCAATGGCTTTCGATTCAAACGCAATTGAATATAAAGGACTAAACGATTTAGTTTCCTACGTAGATAAAAATGCAGAAAAGCTTTTGGTAAAAAATTTAACAAAGTTGATACCTGATGCTGGCTTCATTACAGAAGAAGAAACCGTTAACACCAAAGGCAAAACCTACACTTGGATTATTGATCCTTTGGATGGAACTACAAACTTTATTCACGGCATACCAACATATTCCATCAGCATTGCTTTATACGAAGAAGAGAAGCCCGTAATTGGAGTAGTGTATGAGATTAATAGAGGAGAAATGTTCTTCACGTTTAAAGGTGGCGCAGCTTATTTAAACAATAAGGAGATTCGTGTATCTGAAAGTACTAATCTATCTCAATGCCTTTTAGCAACTGGTTTTCCGTATTATCAATTTGATAAACAAGCACAATACATTCAGCTTTTTACCGATATGATGCAAAAATGCCACGGATTAAGACGCATTGGTTCTGCAGCAGTAGATCTCGCTTATGTAGCGTGCGGCAGATTTGATGCTTATTTCGAATATAATTTAAACTCATACGATGTTGCTGCCGGAGCATATCTGGTGCAACAAGCAGGAGGTAGGATTATGAATTTTGCTGGCGGAGATGAATTTTTAGAAACTCGGGAAGTTTTAGCAACCAATAGCAAAATCACGGATGAGATCTTAACTACTATCAAAAAATACTTCGATTAAAGACAATTTGCTTTATATTTAGTTATAAGAAAATTGAAATTTTATGGTAAAGAAAATTGTATATACGTTATTAGCTTTATTAATTGTAATCCAATTATTTAGACCTACAAAAAATATAGCGACTGCTGAACAAACACAATCAATTGATAGAGCTTATATAGTTCCACAAAATGTTACTGGAATTTTGAAAAAAGCATGTTATGATTGCCATTCAAATACTACTATTTATCCTTGGTATGTTAATATTCAACCTGTTGCTTGGTGGATGGATGACCATATTAAAGAAGGAAAAAGTAAGCTTAATTTTTCAGAGTTCGGCGCATATGCTTTAAAGAAACAAGATCACAAATTAGAAGAAGTAACCGAACAAATAGTTGATGAAATGCCTTTGAAATCATATAAGATAGTACATAGTGAAGCTAAACTTACCCCAGAAGAGAAAAAAGTATTAACAGATTGGGCAAATGGTGTAAGGAAAGAAATTCAAAATAAAATGTAAAAAAAAAGCCCCAATAATGTTAGGACTTTTTTCTATGCCATTGAACTAATATTTTATAATGCCATAGAAACTACTTCTTTAACTTCTGGAACCATACGTTGCAATAAATTTTGGATGCCAGATTTTAATGTAATTGTAGATGATGGACAACCACTGCAAGAACCTCTTAATTCAACAGTTACTACACCTTCATCAAATGATTTGTAACTAATTGCACCGCCATCTTGTTCAACAGCAGGACGCACATAGTCATGTAATATTTGTTGGATTTTAACTTCTAACTCTGTCCCTTCAAAAGCAGGAGTTTCTTCACTTGTGTTTTCTTTTATTTTAAGTTCAGATTCTACAGCACCCTTAACAAATTCTTTTAAAATAACCTCAATATCACCCCATTCAGCATCTTCAGTTTTAGTAATCGTTACAAAGTTGCTTGCGAAAAATACACCACTTACAAAGTTAAATTTGAACAATTCTTTAGCAAAAGGAGAGTGTTCAGCACTTTCTCTAGTTGCAAAATCTTCACTACCGTTAATTAAAAGTTTATTAACCATAAACTTCATGGTAGCAGGATTTGGTGTTTGCTCTGTATATACGTTAATAGTCATGTCTTTAATTTTATGCTACAAAAATAATTAATTCTAATTCTAAATAGTAGATAGTAGATGTCTATTTTAGGTCATTTATAATGAAAGCTACCTGTCTTTCAAGAGAGGGTTGGGTGAGGTTAAAATATGCCAGTGTAATTAAAAGGTGTTATTTGCTTCAATTCTGATTTGATGTTATCGTTTACATCTAGTTCATCAATAAATGCAGACATAGTTTGCGCAGTAATCTTTTGATTAGTACGTGTTAATGCTTTTAAAGCCTCATAAGGATTTGGATAAGCCTCGCGTCTTAATACCGTTTGTATAGCTTCAGCAACAACAGCCCAGTTATTTTCTAAATCTGCCGCGATTGCCTCATTGTTCAGTATAATTTTATTTAACCCTTTTAATGTAGAACTGATAGCAATGATTGTATGCGCCATAGGAACACCCACATTTCTTAACACAGTTGAATCTGTTAAATCTCTTTGCAAACGAGAAATGGGTAATTTAGCAGCAAAAAATTCAAATAAAGCATTTGCTATTCCGGCATTTCCTTCTGCATTTTCAAAGTCAATAGGATTTACTTTATGAGGCATAGCCGAAGAACCAACTTCGCCCTCTTTAATTTTTTGCTTAAAATAATTTTTAGAAATATAAGCCCAAATATCTCTATCTAAATCAATGATGATATTATTAATACGTTTCAGCGCATCACATTGTGCCGCAAACTGATCGTAATGTTCTATTTGAGTAGTATACTGAGCACGATTTAAACCTAAAACCTCATTTACAAAGTTATTTGAGAAGTCAACCCAATTAATTTTTGGATAGGCGATATGATGCGCATTAAAATTTCCGGTAGCTCCGCCAAATTTAGCGCTGTTAGGAATATTTTTTAAATTTTGTAATTGGACGTTCAACCGTTCTGCAAAAACCATAAACTCTTTACCCAATTTTGTTGGCGATGCAGGTTGCCCATGTGTGTGTGCTAATAATGGAACATTGGTCCATTCTTGTGCTAAACCATTTATTTTTTCAATAAGTTCTGTGATAGTTGGATAATAGCTTTCTTCTAATGCAAGTTTGAAAGTATAAGGAATAGCTGTGTTATTAATATCTTGAGATGTTAATCCAAAATGAATAAATTCTTTATAAGGTTGTAAGTTAAGTTCATCAAATTTTGTTTTAATGAAATACTCTACAGCTTTTACATCATGATTGGTAATGCTTTCGGTATTTTTTACCTGTTGTGCATCATCATCATTAAAATTTTGATGAATGATTCTGAGTTTCGGATAAAGTTTGGTATCAAATTGTTCTAATCCAGGTACTTTCGCTTCACAAAGTGCGATAAAATATTCGATTTCTACAAAAACACGATATTTTATTAAAGCATATTCAGAAAAATAATCAGCGAGTTTTGATGTGGTTTTTCTATAACGACCATCTACAGGAGAGATAGCTTTAAGCGGAGATAAGTTCATTTGAATAAGGAAATTGATTCAGCCGCAAAGGTAACATTTATCAAGCATTTATGATAGCTAAAAAGCCGATAAAATGCTTAGAATCAAAAAAGTCCCAGCAAATTGCAAGGACTTTTTTGTAAGATTTACTATTGACTAGTGAACAGCTTTAGTTGAATCTACTGCTGCTTTAGCTGAATCTACTGCTGCTTTAGCTGTATCTACTGCTGCTTTAGCTGAATCTACTGCCATGTTAGCTGAATCGATAGCTGCTGAATCAGTTGCATCTGCTTTTTTCTCTGAATTACAAGCTGCTACTCCTAAAGATAATGCTAAAGCTAAAAAGCCAAATTTGAATAAGTTTTTCATTTTAATTTTCTGTTTAAATAATTAATTAATTTACATGTTAATACCGCAAAGGTAAAAAGGTAACCCGCAAATATGAAATAAAGTTAAAATATTTTTTAAATGGCTGTTTTCATAGAATAGACAATCATTTTATAAAACATATTTCTTTTGCAAGCTACCATTAATGCACATATTTTGAAAAAGTAACCCATAGTTTAAAATTTTATTTTTTTTTTTTAAAGGTTACTATTACTAGCTTTTTGGTATTAACAGCTAAAGTGTTTGCACAATATGGACGGCATAAAGATTGAAGCAAAGGTATGACTGAACGTGAATTGATGCAGCCATTATAGCTTTTGGAAGAAGAAAATTCTCAATTAGAAAGTCATAATTACAGCAAAAAATATTTTTTTTGTCTATCATTGGGTTACCATTCACGTTTAAATGTATTAATTGGTGAGTATTAAGTTAAGCAGTTCAGTTCCAACAGATAGAGAAGTAGTATTAGGTATACTTAACAACTCAGAAGAAGCATTAAATAAGTTGTATGCGGGGTATTATCCGATGGTTTTACAATTTATTTTAAACAATAATGGTGGTGAAGACGATGCGAAAGATGTGTATCAAGAAGCTATTATTGTTTTATATAATAAAATTAAAGGCGGCAATTTTGAGCTTAGCAGTAAGTTAAAAACATATTTGTATTCGGTAAGTCGACGAATTTGGTTGAAGAAACTTACACAACAAAGCAAAAAAACAAATAATATAGCCGACTTTGAAGATGTTTTACCTGTTGATGAAGATGTGGAATGGCATGAGCAAAAGGATATGCAGTTTGACAAGATGAAGGCGGCCTTAGATAGTTTAGGCGAACCTTGTAAAACAATTATTGAAGATTTTTACATACATAGTTTATCTATGCATGATATATGTGAGAAATTTGGTTATACCAATACTGATAATGCTAAGACACAGAAATATAAGTGTTTACAAAGGTTAAAAAAGTTATTTTTTCAATCATAAAATGAGGAACGAGATAGAATTAGAAGCAATTATTGAAGATTATCTGAATGGTAAACTTACCGTTGATGAGCAAAAGGCTTTTGAGCAATTGAGAAATAATGATGCAATTGTTGATCATAAAGTAGTTGCGCATAAAGTTTTTTTAGAATCGATGAAGCAATATGCTGACATTTTAGTATTGAAAGAACAAATGGATGCAGCTCATAATCAATTAGATGTTGCCGCTATTAGTGCTAAAGTAAAACCGCATTCATCTAAAATTGTAAGAGTTTGGCGTAATAATAGATCTGCAATTGCAATTGCTGCTTCATTTTTGATTTTAGCAATGGTGATGCTGTATTCTATACAAAACCAATCTAAACAAGATGGAAGTTTTGAAGCGTTAAATAGAGAAGTAAGTCAAATTAAACGTTCTCAGAATAATTTAATTAGAAACATTAACACCAAAGTGCAGAATACCACTATAACGCCAGCTAAATTTGGTGGCTCTGGGTTTGCAATTTCTAGCAATGGTTACATTTTAACTAATTATCATGTAATTAAGGATGCAGATTCGATTTACGTTCAAAATAGTAGAGGAACTTCATTTAAAGCAAAAAGATTTTATACAGATCCAATTAATGATATTGCCATTTTAAAAATAAACGATTCTTCTTTCGATCATTTAGGTTCGCTTCCATATAGTATCAAAAAAGCTGGTGCTGGTATTGGTGAAATCGTATATACATTAGGTTATCCAAAAGATGATGTAGTTTTAGGTGATGGTTACATCAGTTCTAAAACAGGTTTAAATGGCGATACTTTAGCTTATCAAGTTGCTATTCCAGTAAACCCGGGTAATAGTGGAGGTCCATTATTAGATAATGCTGGTAATATTGTTGGTGTAATTAATGGTAAAGAGAATAAAACGGATGGTGCTGCATTTGCAGTAAAATCGAGATATATTGTAGAAGCAGTTAATTCTATTCCTCAAGATTCATTAAGTAAAAGAATTCCTTACGGGAAAAGAAGTCAATTGCAAGGCTTAAAACGTAACAAGCAGGTAGAAAAAATGCAAGATTATGTTTTTATGATTAAAGTGTATTAATATTCCCAAAATATTAAATTTGAAACCCCGAACTTTTAGTAAGTTTCGGGGTTTTTAATTAAAAAAGATTTAAGATGGAATTTGGAAGAGTTAGCGAAGCAGAAATTAATACAATTGATTTTATGCTGCCACCAGACGGGGAGCAAACTGTTATCACCTTAAAGAGTTTGAAGTCATCAGCAAAACCAGTATATTATGTTGGTTGCGCTAAGTGGGGCAGAAAAGAATGGAAAGATCTTATTTATCCGAAGAAAACCAAAGAGGCAGATTTTTTAGGTGAATACGTAAAACACTTTAATTCGATTGAATTAAATGCAGTTTTTTACAGTATTCCGAAAGAAGAACAAATTTTAAAATGGAAAGAGCAGGTTGCCGCAAATACTAAAGGTGATTTTATATTCTGTCCAAAATTTTCTAGAACGATAACACACATCAAAAGATTAAAAGATGCTGATTTTTTAACAGACGAATATATTAAAGCTATTTCTGCATTTGGTAACTATTTAGGACCATGCTTTTTACAGGTTAGTGATAATTTTGGTCCAAATAACATTGAAATATTGGAAAATTATCTAAAAAAATTGCCAGCTGATTTAAAGACTTTTGTAGAAGTTAGACATAAGGATTGGTTTATCGGCGATGCCAAAAAACAACTTTTTATGTTATTGGCAAAACTAAAAAAAGGAGCAGCGATTACAGACGCCAGTGGAAGAAGAGATTGTGTACATATGGAATTACCAACTCCAGAGGCTTTTATCCGATTTGTAGGCAATGGCGGTAAGTATTTAGATTCTGATAAAGCTAGAGTTGATGAATGGGTGGTGAGAATTAAAAATTGGTTAGACCATGGTTTACAAAGCGTGTATTTCTTTTTGCACCAGCACGATGAAGCCGATACGCCACTAATTGCCGATTACACTATTCAAGAATTTAATAAACGTTTGGGTAGTGATTTGTCACGCATAAATTTTATTGCGCAAAATAATCTACTGTTTTAATAGACTTTTTGTAACTTCAATTATTATATCATTTTATTAATTAAAAACAATTGAATATGAGTTTAAGATTAGGAGATACAGCTCCGAATTTCAAGGCAACAACATCTATTGGTGAAATAGATTTTTACGATTATTTAGGTGATAGCTGGGGTGTTTTATTTTCACATCCAGCAGATTACACGCCTGTTTGTACTACTGAATTAGGTCGTACAGCATCTTTAAAGCCTGAATTTGATAAAAGAAATGTAAAAGTTCTAGCATTAAGTGTTGATTCGGCAGAATCGCATAAGGGTTGGATTAGCGATATTAATGAAACTCAAAACACTAATGTAGATTTTCCAATTATTGCAGATCAGGATAAGAAAATAGCTGATTTATATGATATGATTCATCCGAATGCTTCTGAAACGATGACAGTTCGCTCATTGTTTGTCATTTCTCCAGATAAAAAAGTAAAACTGATGATTACGTACCCTGCATCTACAGGCAGAAATTTTACAGAAGTTTTAAGGGTAATAGATTCCTTGCAGTTAACAGCTAATTATAGCGTTGCAACACCAGCTGATTGGAAAGATGGCGAGGATGTAATTGTAGTAAATAGTATTAAGACAGAAGATATTCCTGCTAAATTTCCAAAAGGACACAAAGTGATAAAACCTTATTTAAGAACCACACCTCAGCCAAATAAGTAATTTTCAACTTTTTTTTCATTTAAATTTTTTTGTAATTAACTTTAAATCAGTTACTATATAAAATATTAATGCAACTTTCAATTTTATGAATACTGGAAAAGTAAAATGGTTTAATATCCAAAAAGGTTATGGATTTATTATTTATGACGGAAATAAAGAGATTTTTGTTCACTTTAAAGATGTAGTAGGGGGGATAGATAGTATTAAAGAGAATGACGAAGTAGAATTTGAAACTGCAGAAGGTAAGAAAGGATTGCAGGCTGTGAATGTTAAAAAAGCGTAAATTGAAATATAAAAATAGTAAGCTTTGCGGATTTCGCAAGGCTTTTTTTATTTAATAATGCTGCATGATTTTAGCTTTAATTACTAAATAGCCAGCATTAGTTTGAGTAAACAGGATAAAATCATCATGACTTGAACTGATTTTATATTTTTTAACTAAGTTCTCTGCTTTTTCAGGGAAATTTCGAACAATAACGTTTCCTTTTAGATTTTTTTCTTTTTTTAGTTCATTTAAGTTTAATAGTGATTTTATTTCGAAAATTCTACCTAGAAACTCGGATTTTATTTCTTCACTAAAGTATAATTGACTTTGTGAGTGCAACTTTTTCAATCCAAATCTTTCAGCTATCAAATTAAATGCTCCACTTTTTAATAAAGCCACATCAGGTTCGTATATATATCCAACAGGTAATGTGTTAGCGATTTCGGTTGTTAATCGTAAATCACTTATAGGAAAAGAGAAGGTTTTTGTAGTAGTATTTAAGGTCGCACAAATAATTTTAGTTTCACCAATAAAACCTTTATCGATTACCCAAAGTATTTCTTTACACTCGTTTTTTACACTTACAATATGAATTTCACTGACGTTTTGTAATTCGCTTAAACCAGCAGAAATATCAAGTAATGGTGCGGTCTTAATAATTATTCGCTTCGTTTTCTCTAAAAAAAGAGGTAAATGTTCGGTTACATCTGGTGTACAATCCTTGAGCTTAAAAACCTTATTGCTATGGCTTCTCCTTGCCGGATCAATATAAATCGTATTGAATTTAAGCTTGTTTTTTTTGAGAAATTCAATTCCGTCTTCTACTACAAAATTTATGTTATTTGCTCCTAAAATTTTAGCATTATAAGCTGTAATTTCTAATAATTCTGAATTGATTTCGCAACTATATACTTCATCTAATTTCTTAGAAAAGAAATAACTATCAACTCCAAAACCAGCCGTTAGATCTATTAATGAACCTCCAATAGCTAAATTAGCTTTATATGCTGCTGTGGTTTCAGATGAACATTGTTCTATTGAAAGTAAAACTGGATAATAAATCTTATCGTGATTAAACCATGTCGGGAGTTTGTGAATGGATTTTTTTTTAGCTGCAATTTGTCCGGCTAATTCTGCTGAACTTACATTTTTAAACAACGATTTTGACAGTGCAATTTTATTTACATCCGCATTAATATGCTCAGTAATATAGCATTGAAGCTCATTTTTTAAAATATTCTCATTCATTTTAGCTAAGCTTACGCTTTATCTTTCATCACAATTTGACAAGTATGTCGGCTTTTTACTTCCAATAATACATCCTTGTTAATAATAACTCTGTCAATAGTTTGCTGATTGTAGTAACGAATAGTTACGAGCTCTAATCCTTTGTTATACTTTACTTTAAAAGTTTCAGATAAATCTGTAATTAACTGCTTAATCTTTTCCTCATCATTATCTACACTTACCGAAAAACTAATGGCTGAATTAAGCATGGTATTCACTTTTACCTTGTTTTTATGTAAGATATTGAAAATATGGCTTAGATTTTCTTCAATGATAAACGAAAAATCTTTAGGAAATATAGAGATCAAAACCTGATTTACTTTGAAAATAAAAGAGGCTACAGGTAGCGGTGTTGCAACTCCAGTAATGGCAGTTCCCACAGCTTCAGGTTGCAAAAATGAACGCACATAAAGCGGAATTCCTTTATTCTGAATAGGTTTTATGGTTTTTGGATGAATTACCGTTGCGCCATAATAAGTAAGTTCTATTGCATCGTGATACGATAATTGAGGTATTTTTTCCGTTTCATCAAACCATTTTGGATCTGCATTTAAAACGCCAGGTACATCTTTCCAAATCGTCATTGATTCTGCATTTAGGCAAGCGCAAAAAATAGCAGCCGAATAATCAGAACCTTCTCTGCCCAAAGTACTGGTAAAGTTTTCGCTTGTACCACCGATAAAGCCTTGTGTTACCACAATTCCTTTATCCAAATAAGTAGGTAAATGTTTCTGGATTTCTTGTTCTGTTTTATCCCAAATTACATTTGCATCACGGTAATTATTATCTGTTTTGATGTAGCTCCTAGCATCGCCCCAGATGGTGAAACAACCAATTAAATTTAAATAAGCTGCCACAATTTTGGTGGAAACCAATTCTCCAATCGAAACGATTTGATCGTATAAGTAATCTGCACCATCACTTGCTTCTTCTTCCAAAAGCCATTCTATTTCTACAAAAGTGTTTGCTACATCATCATATATAGGGTTTTTATGATCAGTAAAAAGACTTGAAATAATATCGAAATGATAAGCTTTTATTTCTTCAAATAATTGAAGTGTTTTTTCCTCGCCATTAACGTATGCCCAAGTTAATTCTTCTAACTTATTGGTCATTTTCCCCATGGCAGAAATCACAATCAATAAATTAGTTGATGGATATCCCTGCACAATTTTGGCCAAATTTTTAACACCTTCTGCGTCTTTTACAGAAGCTCCTCCGAATTTAAATACTTGCATTAATTTGTTTCTGTTAAAATGGTATTTGGCTTAGCAATGCCTTTTAAGGCTGAAAATGGGATGATTAATTTTGTAATTCCTTCCGAATAAGGTTTAATCTCATAAGGATTGTACAAAAACACCAAACCTTTGTTGCTTACATAAAAATTTTCTGGTAAGTGAAATTTATCGTCTCGGAAAAAATACTTTCCAGTTAATTGTTCTGTCGCCGACAATTTTTCATCTTTTCTGAAAATTGCTTCAGCAATGCTTACTAACTTTTCATGCTGGTTAGTTGCTACCAATGAATCTAATGTTAGTGTTACATTAGTTTTTGGATTATAATTCAGATAAGAAAAGCTAGTATTTGGATGAGCTCCGCCAGAATAATCTGAGTTTATATATTGTAAAGCGATGTAATTGTTAGTTTGATGAAGTACTTTAATATCAATAATTAACCACCAAGCTTGAGCGCTAGTTGCATTTTGTAAGTGGAAGTCATCGTATCCTTTTACAAAACTAGTTGCAATATCTTTATAAGAAGTAGCTTTTTCATCTTCACCAATATAATTAAAAACTTGTCTTAAAATGTAATTGTTTAAGGTTTCATTTTTAAATATTGGATAGGTAATAACTGCTTTTGTAGTATCTGAAATTTTAACAGTAGTTTTAACTACATTTCTACTATAAATCTTAACAGAATCGTAAGTAAAAGTTAACGTATCAACGATAGCAATATCATTTTTGCTATTATCTCTGTTTTTTTCGTTTCTACATGCAGAGAAAATGCAGATTCCAATAAAAAATAAGACTAATTTTCTCATACTAAATTTTTTGTTTGCTCTTTCGAGAATGAAGCATTTAACCAACCGCTTTCAATAGCAGCAGTATATTTATTGTAGAAATTTATAGCTGGTTCATTCCAATCTAAAACCTGCCAAACCATGCCATTATAATTTCCATTTTTTGCTTCTTCAATTACTTTTTCAAATAACAATTTGCCAACTCCTTTTCCTCTGCAAGCATCAGTTACCAAGAAATCTTCTAAATATAAACGGCAACCTTTCCATGTTGAGTATCTGGTATAAAATAATGCAAAGCCAATAATTAACCCATTTTCTTTTTGCCCAAAACCTGCATCAATAAATTCAGTTAATGTTACCGTAACCTCTTCAGGTGCCTTTTCATAAACAGCTAACTCGTTAATTAATTCTAATAATCTAATGCAATCTTCCTTAACTGCTACTTTTATAGTTACATTCATTAGGCTTTCCAATGTTTAATTACTCTTTTTCCAAATATATTACTTCCAATTCTTACCATCGTGCTTCCTTGTTCAATTGCCAATTTATAATCTGACGACATGCCCATAGAAATCTCTTTAAAACTATCATCCTTTCTAAAGAAACTCAATTTTATTCCATCAAAAAGTACTTTAAGCTCATGAAACTCTGCTTTTGTTTGTCCATCCAATGCAGTATTAGTTGCAATCCCCATTAAGCCCACAATTCTGACATTTTTTAATGTTCCAAATTCTTCTGAGCGTAAAAGTTCGATGGTTTCATCAAAACCTAAACCAAATTTAGTATCCTCATCAGCAATATAAATTTGCAATAAACAATCTATTATTCTATTGTTTTTTGCAGCCTGCTTATCAATCTCTTTTAATAATTTAAGACTATCAACAGATTCTATTAATTTTACGAAAGGAGCAATATATTTTACTTTATTGCTTTGCAAGTGACCAATTAAATGCCACTCTATATCTTGTGGTAATTGACCTTGCTTCTCTACCATCTCTTGCACTAGATTCTCTCCAAAAACTCTTTGTCCAGCATTATAAGCTTCTAGTACGGCATCTGCCGGATGATTTTTAGAAACCGCTACCAACTTAACGCCGGCTTGGTCTAATTCATTTTTATATTTTAATAAGTTATCTGTAATGCTCATTTATCAGTATTTTTGGTAAAATTAACAACCTTAGCGCAATTTGGCTAAGAAATAAGAAAGGTTTTATAAATAATGAAAAGATTTTTTGTCATCCTTATACTATGTGCCTTGTTTTATGCCTGTAAGCCAGGTATTCCAAAAGACATTATCCAGCCAGATCAAATGGAGAAAGTATTGCATGATATTCACATAGTTGATGGATATTCTTCATCTTTTGTAAACATTGATAGTTCTAAAAAGGTTATTTCTTCACTCTACAAGGGTATTTATAAAAAATTTGGAATTGATTCTGCTTTGTACAATCAAAGTCTTGATTATTATTACAAGCATCCAGATGTGATGAAAAAAATGTACGATAATATCAGTCTTAATTTGAATAAGGAAAAAGAATATTTTTCAGGAATTATCGCAGTAGAAAATAGTAAAAGTTCATTATTTGGTGCTGCATTGTTGGCTCCACCAGTAAAACCCTTAGATTCAACTTTTAAAATGGGTACTAATCCATTAAAAATGTATTCAATCGATTATCCTGTTCAATAAGCATATGCTGTATCCTGAAAATTGCCAAGAACGGTTAGGCTTTAATGAAGTTCGACAAATGGTGCATCAACATTGTTTAAGTACAATGGGCCAAGCATTGGTTAATAAAATGCAGGTAATGACGAAATACGACCAAATAAATAAATTTCTTCGTCAAACCAATGAGTTTAAAAGCATTTTAGAAAATCAAGAACCTTTACAAATCAGTACTTTTTTTGATATTAAAGTTTTCGCTGATAAAATTAGAGTAGAAGGAACCTATTTAATGGAAGATGAACTTTTCCAGATCTATGCCTCCTTACAAACAGTTTTTTCTGTAATCAGATTTTTTGATGAGCGAAAAGAAATGTATCCCAATCTTGAAGCTCTTTTCGAGCACTTGCCAATAGAAAAGAACATCCTTAAAAAAATAGAAGCTGTTTTAGACCCAAAGGGAAAAATGAAACCCAATGCTTCGCTAGAACTACAAGAAATTACTGCAGCAATTGCCAAAGGCGAGCAAGAAGTGCGTAAAAGAATGGATTCTATTTATAAAATGGCAGTTGGCAAAAATTGGGTTGCTGATGGGAGTTTAACTATTCGTGATGGCAGAATTTGTATTCCCATTTTGGCGGAAAACAAGAGGAAATTGAAAGGGTTTATTCATGATGAATCTGCAAGTGGACAAACCGTTTATTTAGAGCCAGAAGAGGTATTTACCTTAAATAATAAACTTCGTGATTTAGAGTTTGATAAGCGTAGAGAGATTATTAAGATTTTAATTGCATTAACAACCGAATTAAGGCCATATACGCCACTTTTATTGTCGTATCATGGGTTCTTGACTAAATTGGATTTTGTGAGAGCAAAAGCACTTTTTGCAATTGATATTCAGGCAAATATGCCAGTATTATTAAAGGAAGCTAAAACAAAGTTGATAAACGCCAAGCATCCATTATTGCTGTTGTCTTTTGCAGCAGAAAAGAAAATGGTTATTCCTTTAAATATTCATATGAATGAGAATTTAAGGATTGTTTTAGTTTCTGGACCTAATGCTGGTGGTAAATCGGTTTGTATGAAAACTGTTGGTTTGCTACAAATGATGGTGCAAACGGGTTTGCTTGTTCCAGTTGATGAAGCTAGCGAAATGGGAATATTTGATCAGATTTTTGCAGATATTGGCGATGATCAATCAATAGAATCTGATTTGAGTACATATAGCGCTCATCTAACCAAGATGCGCTATTTTGTTGAACATGCCTCGCCAAAAACATTAGTCTTAATTGATGAATTTGGTACAGGAACCGATCCTCAATTTGGTGGCCCAATGGCCGAGGCTGTTTTAGAAGTTTTAAATGCGAAAAAAGTTCGCGGTGTAATCACTACGCATTATTCTAACTTGAAATTGTTTGCCAGCAATACTAGTGGATTGGAAAATGCTTCCATGCTATTTGATAATAGCAAAATGAAACCGCTTTATATTTTAGATTTAGGTAAACCTGGAAGTTCTTATGCTTTTGAAATTGCTCAAAATATCGGTTTGCAAAAAGAAGTTTTAGCACTAGCAAAACAGAAAACAGGAAAAAATCAGAATAGTATTGATAGTTTACTGGTAGATTTAGAGAAAGAGAAAAGGCAAATCCAAGAAACTAAAATCAATTTAGCAAATCAGCAAAACAAGGTTAAAAATTTGGTTGCAGAAAATGAAAAATTAAAACTGTTTTTAGAAGAAAATAAAAAGGTTTTAATTAAAGAAGCCAAACTAGAAGCTCAAAACATCATCCGCGACGCGAATAAATTAGTAGAAAATACCATTGCTGAAATAAAAGAAAAACAAGCAGATAAATTAATAACCAAAGAATTAAGACAAAATCTGCAAAAAAGCTTAGTTAAAAACGAAGTTAAAGAAGAACGTAAACCTGTCGTTAAAATTGATGATTCTGCTATTGAAGTTGGAGATTGGGTGCAACTGGTAAATACAGAAACTAGCGGACAGGTTTTAGAAATTAATCGAGATAATTTAGTGCTAGCTTTAGGCGATTTACGCTCTGTAGTTAAAAGAAAT
>NZ_JBAZRL010000013.1:0-68792 GCF_041662865.1 Pedobacter sp. | reverse complement strand
GTGGCAAACCGGGTAGTTCAAGATGTGGATCAATTTGTGAGCCCTATACAAATAGAAGTGGAAACAACGGATTAAATGGCTCGGTAGGATTAAATGGACATATGGGCAATAACGGCTCTGCTAAAGTTCTTACTCGAGGAATTTTTAATGTTAATTTTCTAAAAGATTTTCTATCAACATGGGCAAATGGCGTAAAAAGCGCTGATAAAGATATCCTTATGGTCATCCAAAGCTCAGGCGTAAGTGATTCGAAGAACTAGCATTTAGCCTTACTAATAAATTAAACTGAGATTGTATACACTAAAAAAGGCCACTTTATGAGTGGCTCTTTTTAATCATCAATTAATTCTTCTTTATAATACAAAGCGTCTAGCTTATTTCCTATTAATTCGATATAAGGCAAAGCCTATTCCCGCTAATCTTAACTCATTCACAGCGAAAATGCCATGCTTCGTTCAAAAAGTTGCGGTTAAGTACTTCTTATTTTATATATTGATTAACCAATACAACTTTAAGAATATATTCAAGTAAAATATGATTGTCAATACTTTAAAAACCATTTTAAATAGAGATTTAAATAAGCTAATGTTAGAGATAGCTGCTTATCAAGAAGAAACTAATCTTTGGAAAATCTCAGGAGATATTAAAAATTCTGCTGGCAACTTGTGTCTACACTTGATAGGAAATCTAAATACTTACATAGGTGCAGCACTTGGCAACTCTGGATATATTAGAAATAGAGAATTAGAGTTTTCATTAAAGGATGTTCCAAAGTCAGAACTATTAATAATGATTGAGCAAACTATTACAATTGTGAATGAAACATTAAATCAACTCAAAGAGGAAGAACTACAAAAAGAATATGCGATAAAAGTCTTTGAAAATAAAACCACAACTGGCTTTTTTCTTGTTCATTTAGCCACTCATTTGGCTTATCATTTGGGCCAGATCAATTATCACAGGCGAATTATTGATTAATACCACCTGCATTTAACCACTACAAGAATTGTTTTTTTAACGTATCAAATTTAATGCTCAATTTTAAGAAAGCAGGCTTAAATACTAATTAAGGGCCAAAATATAGTTTAATATGAGTGCGATTAAACCGTAAAATTTAGCATAAGTGTTAACGCACATTTAAAAATAGTTCTATATAATAAGGTTTAATTCTACTATTTTGGATGTATCCAAATATATAGTAAAATGAAAATCTTATCTGCCGTACCTCTTGCATTTGCCATAATTCTGGTTTCTTGTGCTTGCAAAAAAGGAACTAAAACCACTACCGATAATGGCACCCCTATTATCCCTCCTGTTACTACTCCTGTAGCCAGTGATGTTAGTTTTTGGTTAACTACAGGAGATAAATCTGCCTTGCTACAAAAACAAAATGTTGCTTTAAACTTTACAGTTACCAATAATAGCAACACTACCTTAGAAGTGGATGAAGCACAGGTTTTTCAATCTATTGATGGATTTGGCTATACTTTAACAGGCGGAAGCGCTACTTTACTAAATAGTTTAGGTGCTACCGAAAAGGATGCATTATTAAAAGAATTGTTTTCTACCGAAGAAGGCGCCATTGGCGTAAGCTACTTACGGATTAGCGTTGGCGCATCAGATTTAAGTGCGAATGTTTTCACGTACAACGAAAGACCAGTTGGGCAAACAGATATCAATCAGGATAATTTCTCTATCGCCGCAGAAATGACAGACTTAGTTCCTATCCTTAAAAAGATTTTGGCAATAAATCCTACCATCAAAATTTTAGGTTCACCGTGGACAGCACCAACTTGGATGAAAACAAACAATGCTTACAAAGGCGGAAGTTTGAAACCGGAATATTATCAGTCGTATGCTACCTATTTTGTAAAATACATTAACGCGATGAAAGCGCAAGGCATTCCTATTGATGCGATTACCATACAAAATGAACCTTTGCACCCAGGCAATACGCCAAGTATGTACATGGAAGCGGCAGATCAAGCTATTTTTATCAAAACTGCTTTAGGTCCTGCATTTCAGACTGCAGGCATAACTACTAAAATAATTGTGTACGATCATAATGCAGATCGCCCAGATTACCCATTGTCTATCTTAGCAGATCCCGCTGCAAATCGGTATGTGGATGGCTCTGCATTCCATTTATATGGCGGTAACATTTCGGCACTTACCCAAGTTCATGATGCTTACCCTACTAAAAACGTGTATTTCACAGAGCAATGGGTTGGTGGGCCTGGCAACTTTGCTGAAGACTTAAAATGGCATGTTTCTACCTTAATTATTGGTGCTACCCGTAATTGGAGCAGAAATGTATTAGAATGGAATTTGGCAGCAGATGCAAATTACAATCCACATACCCCAGATGGCGGTTGCACTACCTGTTTAGGTGCCTTAACCATTAGTCCTTCAGTAACTAGAAATGTAGCCTATTACATCATTGCACATGCCTCTAAATTCGTGAGACCTGGATCTATGCGAATTGGCTCTACCTTAAATAGCACCTTACCTAACGTTGCTTTTAAAACTACTGATGGTAAAAGAGCATTAATTGTCACCAATACCAGCAATACGGCACAAACATTTAACATTAAACACAATAGCAAAATAGTAACAACCACTTTACCAGGAGGTGCAGTAGGCACTTATGTTTGGTAAAAAAGATCTTTATACGTAAGTTTTGTTGATTTAGTTAATCCCGGTTTACCGGGATTTTCTATTTAGAGGAAATCTTAGGTTCACACACTTGTCTTTGCGAGAAGCATAGCGACGTGACAATCTCCTAATTGGTTTTATAACTTGTTGTTTAAGTATGAAGGAGATTGTACCATAGGCACTCCTATGGAGCCGCAGTCGATGAAGAATCTCCTTCGCAAAGACGAAAAGCCTAGATTTTCATAAATCAAAACTTTAATCCCTACTAATTGTTCCTATATTTAAATTAAAACATCGAGTATGAAAAAAATAGCTTTTCTTTTAATCGGCTTTGCCGGATTAATATTTGCTTGCCAGAGTAACAAAACAGAACAAAATGAGAATGATACAGTTGCATTAGACACCAATGTACAAGCTGGAACACAACAGTTTTGTTATTCGTATATAAAAGACAAAGACACCGCAACGTTGAAGGTAATGACTAGTGGCACCATTACTACAGGCGAATTAAACTATAACTTATACGAGAAAGATAAAAATAACGGTATTGTAGAAGGCGAACTTCACGGCGATACCTTACTAGCGGAATATACCTTTAACTCTGAAGGAAAGGAATCGGTTAGACAGGTAGCTTTTCTAAAAAAAGGAAATCAATTATTAGAAGGTTTTGGTGATGTTGTTGAGGGAAAAAATGGTAAAATGATGTTTAAAGACACTTCTAAATTAACTTTTGGACAGTCAATTGTTTTTACCAAAGTAGATTGCCAGTAAAGAGCTTACGATGCAAATGCGATAGCTATAGGATCAAGCTGGGCATGACGATTTATGAACTCACTTTAAACCCTTCAAAACGTTCCCAAAAACCATCAACAGGTAGTTTGGCAAATATTTTAATAGGTTCCTTTTGCACAGGGTGAATAAATTCCAATTGTCTGGCATGTAAACAAATGCTTCCTTTTCTGCTACCACGAGGATATCCATATTTATTATCACCCACAATTGGGCAATTCATTGTAGAAAGTTGTACTCTAATTTGATGCGAACGACCTGTTAACGGATTTACTTGTAATAAATAAAATCCACCGAGTTCGCCTATTAATTTATAATCCAATTCAGAACGCTGGCTATCTGGCACTTCTTTATTATAGGCCGTGACTACATTCTTCTGTGGGTTTTTAATTAACCAATGAACTAAGTTTCCTTCCACTCGGGCAGGCTTGTTGCGCACTACAGCAAAATACGTTTTGCGCACTTCACGGTTTTTGAAAACAGCATTCATCCGCTCTAGAGCCTTGCTAGTTTTAGCAAATAAAATCACCCCACTCACTGGTCTATCTAACCGATGAATAACTCCTAAAAAAGCACCATTTGGTTTATTGTATTTAGTCGCAATGTATTTCTTAACCTGTTCGTCTAGAGGTTCATCACCTGTTTCATCAACCTGTACAATATCACCAGCACGTTTATTAATAGCTATGAGGTGGTTATCTTCGTATAAAATATCGGTTTCGGTAATTGGCATTAAAGTATCTAATTAATTTTCTTGTGTCTTTCTTGCTGGTCTTTCACAATCTTATCCCAAGCTTCTCTTGTTAAAGTAACGAGTGCATTTTTCCTAATATCCCAAATACTCACATTTTTTGCTGATAAAACATAGTGTTGTGTCCAGTTGGTAAATTTACTGTACAACATTAAAGTGCAAATATCTGTTGCTGTGATATAATCACCAGTTTCGGGCAAATGTGAATGCACAGATATTAGTACGCTATCTGTTTTTGTGAAACTTATAGGAATAAGATTTTTATGCAGTTTTTTAATTCCTGCAATTTCATTTTCTTTGGTAAAATCGATTAAATAATCATTGCCTAAAATTACAGTTCCGCTTAATTTGGGACTTGTCAATACATATGCCTTCTTTACGTTGTTATCAATAACAGGAATAATGTTTAGCTCAGTATTATTATACCTCTTAAACGTTGTATCAGAATTTATTTTATCTAAAGTAAGTTTTCTTATGGTATAAAAATTGGTTTCCTCGTTAGAAAAACCCCGTTCGGTTAAATCTACATTTGCGGTTTTAACATTATAAGTGCTATCAAAAGCCATCGTTCCAATTACCCTAGGCTGCTCTCCTTTTGAAAAGAATATACATTTGTAGGTTTCATTATCAGGATAAGAAAAGTAACCTCCAATGTTTTCTTTGTTGGCATACTTCTCTATAAAAATATCGGTTCCAAACCAAGAAGCCATCTCGGAGCGATACAACATTTTCCCTTCTTTAACGATGGCTAATGTTTCTTTATTTGTTTGTGCATTAGCGATACTATATAAGCAGAAACTAATGAAGATGAAGAGCGATTTTTTCATTGGGTCTGTTAATACTGTTCTTTCTCGTTAGGGAAATCTTTTGCCTTTACATCCTTAATATAAGATTGAGCTGCACCTAAAATTCCATCGTATAAATTAATATATTGACGTAAGAAACGAGGTTTAAATCCTTTAGTTAAGCCAATCATATCATTCACTACCAAAACCTGGCCGTCGCAATTTGGACCTGCACCAATACCAATGGTAGGGATACTTACACTTTCGGTAACCTCTTTAGCCAGCTTGGCTGGGATTTTTTCCAACACTACTGCAAAGCAACCTGCATTTTGCAAAGCGATAATATCTGTTTTTAATTTGTTTGCTTCTTCTTCATCTTTCGCCCTAACAGTGTAGGTGCCGAACTTGTAAATAGACTGAGGAGTTAAACCCAAATGACCCATTACAGGAATACCTGCTGTTATAATTCGCTGAATAGACTCTACCACTTCCACTCCGCCTTCTAGCTTTACACCATGTGCACCAGACTCTTTCATAATACGGATAGCAGAGTTTAAAGCTTCTTTTGAGTTTCCTTGGTACGAACCAAAAGGTAAATCGACTACTACAAAAGCACGACTAGCTCCTCTTACTACTCCTTGAGCATGGTAAATCATTTGATCTAAAGTAATTGGCAAAGTAGTTTCGTGACCAGCCATTACATTAGAAGCTGAGTCCCCTACCAATAAAACATCTAAACCGGCATCATCTAAAATGGTTGCCATCGAATAATCATAAGCAGTTAGCATCGCGATTTTTTCACCACGTTGTTTCATTTCTTGCAAAATGTGAGTAGTAATTCGCTTTATTTCTTTGTTTACAGACATGTTCTTTGTTTTGTAAGGCAAAATTAGGTTTTATTATTGTAAAAGGAACAAAGATTTAGTTGCGTAAATATGGTTTAAGTTATCCTACTTTAAATGATTAAAAATTTCAAAAAATATATTGAAAAAACCATTGAAAAAACTACCTTTGTATCCTGAAATGAATGAGTTCGGTCAGATTTCTTTACCTTCTTACAAAAACGGCATAACCGTTACGAAATTCCATTCTTTTTTCTCTTTTTTCACCCTCCATATTTATTGTACACATGACTAACTACACCAAGTTACCTGCGATTTTGTTATTAGCCGATGGCACTGTTTTTTATGGCAAAGCTGCTGGTAAAATAGGAACTACTACTGGCGAAATTTGCTTTAACACAGGAATGACAGGCTATCAAGAAGTATTTACAGACCCTTCTTATTTTGGTCAGATTATGGTAACTACCAATGCGCATATTGGTAATTATGGAATGCACAAAGAAGAAATCGAATCAGGATCTATAAAAATTGCTGGTTTAGTTTGTAAAAATTACAACATTCTATACAGCAGAAAAGAAGCCTCAGAATCAATACAAGATAACTTCCAGAATGAAAATATTGTAGGTATTTCAGAAATTGATACCCGTGCTTTGGTTCGTCACATTCGTAATAAAGGAGCAATGAATGCCATCATTTCTTCAGAAATTACTGATTTACAGGAATTGAAAAAGAGATTAGCTAATGTGCCTGATATGGATGGATTAGAGCTTTCATCTCAAGTTTCTACAACAGAGCCTTATTATTACGGTAATCCGGATGCTAATTATAAAATTGCAGCTTTAGATTTAGGCATTAAGAAAAACATCTTGCGCAATTTTGACGATAGAGATATTTACGTAAAAGTATATCCAGCCAAAACATCATTTGATGAAATGGACAAATGGGGGGCAAACGGATATTTCATTTCAAACGGCCCAGGGGATCCAGCGGCAATGGAGTATGCAATTGATACGGTTAAATCTATATTAGCAGCAGACAAACCCTTATTTGGGATTTGTTTAGGTCATCAGTTATTGGCAGAAGCAAACGGAATTGGTACTATGAAAATGTTTAATGGACACCGTGGATTAAATCACCCTGTTAAAAACATTATTAAAAACCACTGCGAAGTAACTTCTCAAAATCATGGTTTTGGTGTAATCCCAGAAGAAGTAAGAAAATCAGATAAAGTAGAAATTACACACATTAACTTAAATGATCAATCGATAGAAGGTATTCGTGTAAAAGGGAAAAAAGCATTCTCGGTACAATATCACCCAGAGTCTTCACCAGGCCCTCATGATTCTCGTTACTTATTCGATGATTTTGTTGACTTGATAAAAGGCGATTTAGTTTGGTAGATTAAGATTAATAAAATTATAAGATTAAAAGATGTTAGCAAAACCTAACATCTTTTTTGTTTTAGTAAGATTTACATGCAAAGTTTTACATCAAATAAAGTTTTACCTTGGCAGAACATCATTTCACCGACATTTTTATGTTTTTAATAAAAATTCATTTTCTATTCATATAAACCTTCTTACATTTATCCCCATGGAAAATAGAAATGCCATTATCAGTGTCAAGAACCTGGTAAAAAATTACGATGATTTTAAAGCAGTTCAGGGGTTAAGCTTTGATGTGTATGAAAATGAAATCTTTGGTTTACTTGGTCCCAACGGAGCTGGAAAAACAACTACCCTCGAAATTATTGAAACGCTTCGTCCTAAAACCTCAGGGGAAGTAACAGTAGATGGTTTTTCTATTGATAAAGATCAAAATGCCATCAAACGAATTATTGGTGTGCAATTACAAGCCGCAGGTTATTATCCTAATTTAAATTTAGTTGAGCTGCTTGAACTATTTTCTGGTTTGTATGGCGTGAGCGTAAAACCTATGGAAATGTTGGAGAAAGTAAATTTACAAGATAAAGCCAAAGCAAAATATAAAGCTTTATCTGGCGGACAAAAACAACGCTTTTCTATTGCAACTACACTCATTAATTCGCCAAAGATTATCTTTTTGGATGAGCCAACCACTGGTTTAGATCCTCAAGCTCGTAGAAACTTATGGGATTTGATTACTGAAATTCGTAATAACGGAACCACGGTGGTAATTACAACACATTATATGGATGAAGCCGAGCAATTGTGTGATCGTGTTGCTTTTGTAGAACGTGGACAAATTATCGCATTAGATACACCAGATCAATTAATAGATAATTTAATTGCGGGTGGTTTTGAGCGTAAAAAAGAAGTAAAAAAAGCAAATTTAGAAGATGTTTTTATCAATTTAACAGGCAAAGAGTGGCGTGAAGATTAAGTTAAACTTACAAAACATTCAAATATTTAACCTTTCAACAGTTCAACCTTAAAAAATGCAAGCACCATACAGTAATACCAAAGCCACTTTAGCTTTAGCAAAAGCAAGTTTCAGATCAATTATGCGCAGTCCATCTGCGGTAGTCTTCACTTTAGCTTTTCCATTAATTTTTATCCTTGTATTCGGATTTTTAGGCGGCGGTGGTACCAAGATAGATGTTGCAGTAGCACCTGGCTCAGATTTAAAAAATCCAATTATAGCCGCATTAGAAAAAATTCCTGTTATCAGATTATCTAAAAATGGTGATTCAGGAAGCATAAATAAAGGGCTAGAAAAAGGAGATTACGACGCAGTCATTGATGTTGAGAAAAATGCAAACGGTGTACCAGCCTATTTTACAAATGTTAAATACACATCGGCATCATTGGATAAGGGTAATATTTTAAAATCGGTTTTAAACGAACTTTCGTATAATTTAAACACTCAGAACTTAAAACCAACTGTTACAGAAATTAGAGCAAGTACAGTAAATGGCCGTTTATATCGTACTATAGATTTTATCTTGCCAGGACAATTAGGTTTCTCTTTATTAAGCACAGGTGTATTTGGTACCGCTTTCGTATTTTTTAGTTTACGTCAAAACTTAGTGATTAAGCGTTTCTTTGCTACTCCTGTAAAACGCTCAAGCATTGTACTGGGCGAAGGTATGGCTCGTATTGGTTTTGCTTTATTAGGCGCTTTGTTTATTATTTTAATCGGACACTTCGGGTTTAAATTCACTTTAATTAATGGTGCGGTCACGGTTATAAATATGCTCGTCTTAGCAACCATGGGTGTAATTGTATTTATGGGTTTTGGTTTCGTCGTTTCCGGTTTAGCAAAAAGCGAAAGTACTATCCCACCAATATCTAATATCATTACGTTACCTCAATTTTTATTGTCGGGTACTTTCTTTTCGATAGATGCATTTCCAACTTGGCTACAACCCATAAGTCGAGCTTTGCCCCTAACTTATTTAAACGATGCAATGCGTAAAGTAGCTTTTGAAGGCGCAAATCTTTGGGATGTAAAACACCAAATGCTTATTATGTTAATTTGGGGCATTGGAATTTACGCAGTAGCGGTTAAAACATTTAAATGGGAGTCTTAATTTTAAAAGCCTAATCGTATCTTAGGCTTAAAAAATTATTCCCATGAAAAACATTTCCATTTTATCCGCCAGTGTTAGAAATGGCCGAAATAGTCATCGCGTTGCACTTTATTTTAAACAATATTTAGAAGAAAATAAATTAGCAAACGTTACTATCATCGATCTAAAAGAATATAATTTCCCAATTTTCGAAGAACGTTTAAGATTCATTTCAGACCCTTCAGAAGCTATGCTTTCTTTTGCAAATGAAGTAACCAAAGCAGATGGGATTATCCTAGTAACACCTGAATATAACGGTGGTTATCCTGCTAGTTTAAAAAATGCAATTGATTTATTATACGCTGAATGGAAACGTAAACCAATTGCTATAGCTTCTGTTTCTGCAGGAGCATTCGCTGGGGCACAAGTACTCACATCCTTACAGTTTAGCTTATGGAAAATTGGTGCACTTACAATTCCGGCAATGTTTCCAGTAGGTACTGTAGAAAAAACATTTGATGAAAATGGCATACCAAGTGATGTAGCAGGAACGGATAAAAGAGCTGCAGTTTTTATAAATGAATTAATGTACTGGGTGGATGCCAAACATAAAATGGAAACCGAATAATTAAAGTTTTATTTTGCCTATACAGCTGACTTTCTTCGATTTATTAAAAAAATAAGCAGATACTTCCTTATAGTTTAAAAAATATTTTAACTTTGAAAACGCCCTAGGTAATTGTACTTTTTACACTAAGGGATTTTTTAATCAAAACCAAAATAAAATGAGTTTAATAATTGATGTCCACGCAAGACAAATCCTTGATTCTAGAGGAAATCCAACAATAGAAGTTGAAGTAGTTACAGAAAATGGCCAAATGGGTCGTGCAGCAGTTCCATCAGGAGCAAGTACTGGTCAACATGAGGCAGTTGAATTACGTGATGGCGACAAAAAAACCTACATGGGCAAAGGTGTTTTAAAAGCTGTTGAAAATGTAAATACCAAAATTGCTCAAGCGTTACAAGGCGTTGATGTTTTTGAACAAAACTTAATCGACAAGTTAATGATTGACTTGGACGGAACTGAAAATAAAGGAAATTTAGGTGCAAATGCAATTTTAGGTGTTTCTTTAGCAGTAGCAAAAGCAGCGGCTGCAGAAAGCAGACAACATTTATACCGTTACGTTGGTGATGTAATGCAAATACATTACCTATTCCGATGATGAACATCATTAACGGTGGTTCTCACTCTGATGCTCCAATTGCTTTTCAGGAATTTATGATTATGCCAGTGGGCGCCCCTTCATTCTCTGAGGCTTTACGTTGGGGAACTGAAGTATTCCATAATTTAAAAGCGATTTTACACGATAGAGGTTTATCTACAGCTGTTGGTGATGAAGGTGGTTTTGCACCAACTTTTGAAGGTACTGAAGATGCAATTGAAACTGTTTTAAAAGCAATTGAAAAAGCAGGTTACAAACCGGGTTCTGATATTTATTTGGCATTAGATTGTGCCTCATCTGAGTTTTACAAAGATGGCAAATATGATTATACTAAATTTGAAGGTGCAACAGGCGTAATTCGCACTAGCGAAGAGCAAGCACAATACTTAGCAGACCTATCAGCAAAATATCCAATTATCTCTATTGAAGATGGTATGGACGAAAATGACTGGACAGGTTGGAAAAGTTTAACCGATAAAATTGGAGATAAGGTTCAATTGGTTGGTGATGATTTATTTGTTACCAATGTAAAACGTTTACAACAAGGTATTGATAGTGCAACTGCGAACTCAATCCTAGTAAAAGTGAACCAAATTGGGTCTTTAACTGAAACTATTAATGCAGTGAGTTTGGCTCAAAACAATGGATATACTTCAGTAATGAGCCATAGAAGTGGTGAAACTGAAGATACAACTATTGCAGATTTAGCAGTTGCTTTAAACTGTGGTCAAATTAAAACCGGTTCTGCTTCACGTTCTGATAGGATTGCAAAATACAATCAATTATTACGTATCGAAGAAGAGTTAGGTGCTGCGGCACGTTTTATAGGCAAGAACTTCAAGTACGCTAAAAAATAATTCCATATCCGTTGACTTATTCGACGGCTATGATTGTTAACAAGTTGATAAACACATTTGCAAAACATCCGAAGATTTAAAACCTTCGGATGTTTTTATTTAATTATATATTTGCCCTGATGAAACGGTTATTAGAACTTTTGCGAAACAAATACTTTTTAGCTATTGTGGCTTTTGCCGTATGGATGTTGTTTTTTGATAAAAATGATATGCTTTCGCAATATGAATATCGTTCAGAAGTACACAAATTACAGGAAGAGAAAGATTTCTATACAAAGGAGACTGCATCCGTTAAAAAAGATCTTAAAGAACTAGACAGTAACTTAGTTACAGCAGAAAAGTTCGCTCGTGAAAAATATTTCATGAAAAAAGACAATGAAGATGTCTTTGTAATTGTTAAAGACGACACCAAATAATAGCCACTAGGGTAATAAAATATTTTCGTAACTATTTTCATTGTAATACTTTATATTCGCATTGAAAAGAATGTAAATTAACTCTGCAAGGGTGTTATGAAAAAAATAATCCTATTTTTCTTATTGTCTTTTACAAGCATTTATTATTCTTATTCTCAAGAATTACCCAACTTAAAGCATATTAAGTTAAATAAAAACGCTCACTTTAAGGATGCTGAGCCAACAGCATTAAAAGTTACCGATTATTTATTCTACACTCCAATTAATAAAAAAAATAGTTCAAGAACAGAAGCTGGTCAGTTTTTAATTAAGTGGATGAATGGCACACTTGACTATACTTTCTTCCTTGGTGAAAAAGAAACAAATTATTTTAATACTGATTCCGATTTGATGTTAATGTACATGGCAGGCTTAACTAAATTCACATTAGAAAATAGGACCATTAAAGATCAAAAGGAGTTAGTTTTAGGAGCTATGCGCTTAGTCCTTCCCTATTTGGATAAACAAGAAGACAAGAAGAGTTGGTCTAAGGAGCTTTGGCAATTAAACGACGCCAACCAAAAAGGTAAGTTGGAAGAATTTTTATATAACTAGTAGCCAAATTTTGGCAAGGCTAATTTATAGCGCACCACAATTATCCTTAAGGTAAAAATAAACGCAATTACAATAATTTTGGCTACATCTGCTTTGAGATTAAAATAGAGTAAAGCGAAGTAAAGAATGCCGCCTAAAATACAAGCTGTGGCATAAATTTCCTTTCTAAAAATTAAGGGGATTGTATTTAATAAGGTATCACGAATTACACCTCCAAAACATCCAGTAATTGTTCCAAGTGCTACACAAATACCTGGACTTAATCCAAAAACAATTCCTTTTTGTACTCCAACTAAGGTAAATAATCCTAATCCCAATGAATCGAATAAGAAAAGCGTTACCTTAAATTTTTTAATTTGTGTTTTAAAAAACACCGTGAGTAAAGAAGTTACCAAAATAAGCAGACAATAATTTACATCCCTCATCCAAGCAACCGGTGTATCTCCAAGCAATAAATCACGAACCGTTCCACCGCCAATTGAGGTAACAAATGCAATAATTAACACACCAAACGGATCTAATCGTCTTTGCATGGCTGCAAAAGAGCCCGAAATGGCAAAGGAGATAGTTCCTAAGATTTCAATTACATATGTAGTGCTAACATCTATCATACTTCTCCATTACGTTTTCTTAAAAACCATTCTGTGCTTAGTAAAAGTACAATTAATCCAAATAGCCATTTTAAATTAATGAGTTCTTCGTATTTACGATCTTCATAACTTATCGTTTTCAATTGCCCACTTTTTTCTAGTTCATTAATCAAACTTAACAAATTACCTGGCATAACCATTTTACCGCCACTTTGTTGTGCCATCGTATACAATAATTGATGGTTAGCGGTAGTCTGTTGGTATTCTGCGATTAGCGCATTAACATAAAATGCTCCTGAAGCAGTGTATTTCTTATCGCCTAAAACAGTGCTGGCTAAATAGGTATAATTCCCTTGCGGCATAGTACCTGCGTCTAAATGATAAGAATTTCCAAATTTAGAAAATGTGTAGTTGAATGTCTTACCATCCGTATTTTTAACTTGGACATTTACATCGGGTGTGTTTACAGGTTCATAAGCATCATTATATAAAGTTCCATTTAGCACTATATTTTCATTTTCATCAAAGGTGCTTTTTGTGCTATATACTTTAAACTTCCTTTTATCATCCTTAACAGAAAGATATTGTACAGTTTTAGAAATCAACTCATTAAATAACGGGTAACTATTATCATTTTTCGCTTCTTCTAACTTCCATTTCCAAATCCCCTCGCCGAGTAAAAAACCCAGTTTCTTGCCATTATCTTCCACATAAAACAAAAGAGGGTTTTGTGTATTAACCTTCCCTATCCTTTGACTTAGTACTGCTGTATAATCTTTATTGATACTCATATTAGCAAACGGCATTAGCAATGGATCATAGTCATTCAATTGGTTCAAAGAATTTGCATCTAAATTAAAAGCTGTAAAATTAGCATCAGGATAGGGGAAAACTTCTTGTAAAGAACCATTAGCTCTGCCAAAATTTAGTGTTTTTTGTATCTGATTAAAGACACCGATATTGCTTTGTGCGCCCAAAATATACCAAAGGGATAATTTTGCTCCTTGTAGTTTAGAGATTAAAGCTGTAGCTACATTTCCATTACTCGGTAATTGATATAAAATAGCTAAACTGTATTTAGTTGGGTCAACTGTGTTCAATTCCTCTGCTAAAGCAACTGTAACTTCGTAATGCTTATTTAATTCGATGGCTTGTTTTATAGCTGTAATATCAGGATGCGGAGCCGCTGCAGCTAATAATATCTTTTGGCGAGCATCAATCACTTCTATAAAAATAGTTTGACTATTGTTTTTGGTCGTAATTTCGTTTTTTAAGGATGATAAATTGATGGTGTATTTCTGTATCCCAATTTTATTTGCTTTCAATTTTATCTGTACATCTTTAACAAAGCTATTTGAGTTAATCGATAAATTTTGTTCTTTAACTTTGGCTCCATTTTCCAAAACTGAAAGTTGTGCGGTTTCTCCTTTACTTTCAAAGGCTTGCACTTGAACATCCAACGTAAATTCATTATCTAAATAAACTAGATTGTTGTAGTTTACATTAGCAATTAAAACATCTCTTTTTGGGATGGTATCGCCCATGGCAATAGTATAAACAGGTGTTTTTATTTTATTTAATTCATATAATGGATTTCCACCACGATTAAAAATACCATCGCTTGCTAAAATTACGGCGCCTACATTTCTATTTAACAGCTCGTCATTTAATTGATTAAATAATAACGAGGCGTTGCTCAATTTCCCTTGCCCAGAGAAATTAAGGCCACTTTTAACACTATCACTGAAGCTATACGTCTTTACCTCATACTTAGCAGAAAGTTGGTCTGCTAGCTGTTTTAAATCTTGTTGATATTTGCGTTTATTAAATCCTCTAGGTTCAATTTGATCAACAGAAATAGAATTATCATGAGCTAAAACAATAATTGGTTTTTCTGGTGTATAAGAAATCCGTTTTACTAAAGGAGCAAAAAACAACCAAGTAATAGCAGCAATTACTAATATTCTTAAAGTTGTAAGTGCATATTTTAAATTATTGGGAAGGTTTTTATTTTTGCGATATAAAAGCCAAGCATACAAACAACCTAGTAAGAGGCAGGCAACAAAAGTTACTATAGAAGATGCTGAAAAAAAATTGCCCATAAGCTTAAACGTAAAGATGCTAATTTTCTAAAAAAATCAACGTAATTTGTTACCGAAATAGACATTCTAATGAAAATATTTATAAAGTTAATGCTCGTTCTTATGATGACCACAACTGCATGTGCTCAAAACACTTTTAAGCAAAATCAATTAAAATTTGAACGTGTTAAGAATGCATATGAAGAAAAATGGGCGTCACTACAAAATGAATTACAAAGCGCAGGACTGACTGGCAATTTTAATCTTTATATCGCAGCTTATAAAAGTGAGGGAAAATTAGAATTATGGCTAAAAACGCCTAACAAAAAGCACTATAAATTATTTAAAACCTATGATTTCTGCGCACATTCTGGGACTTTAGGTCCAAAAGTAATCGAAGGCGATGGGCAAACGCCAGAGGGATTTTATAAAATCAATGTATTTAATCCAGAAAGCAGTTTCCATTTGTCTTTAGGAATTGATTACCCTAACAAAGTGGATGCAATACGTACTGGTAAAGGCAATAAAACTGGTGGAGATATTTACATTCATGGCAATTGCGTAACCGTTGGTTGTATTCCTTTAACCGATGAAAAAATAAAAGAAGTGTACGTTTTAGCCGTTGAGGCTCGCAATGACGGACAAGAAGAAATTCCTGTAAATATTTTTCCGTTTAAAATGACCAATGCCAATTTGAAAAAATATAGTGTTCAGTTTCCTGAAAAAGCTAATTTTTGGCAAACCTTACAAAAAGGCTATACCGTATTTAATAAGGATAAAAACTTAGCAAAAGTTGATCAGTTAAATGGAAATTATGTAGTGAAATAGTTATAAAGTTGAAGGTTGAAATGTTTTGGATTCAGAACATTTCAACCTTTCAACTCTTAATTCTTCAATTTTTTATAGCATGCCGCCGCAAACAGATAATGTTTGCCCAGTTACGTAAGCACTCATATCTGAGGCTAAGAAAACGCAAACATTTGCAATATCTTCAGTTTCACCAGCACGTTTTAATGGAATATCTTTTTCCCAACCTGCAACTACTGCTGGATCTAAAACCTCTGTCATTTCGGTACGGATAAAGCCCGGTGCAACCACATTTGCACGAATATTACGAGAACCTAATTCTTTAGCTACTGATTTAGTGAACCCTATAATTCCTGCTTTTGAAGCTGCATAATTTGCCTGACCAGCATTACCTGTTACGCCAACTACAGAACTCATATTAATGAATACACCTTTACGTGCTTTCATCATTATTTTAGAAACTGCTTTAGTTACGTTAAAAACAGATTTCAAGTTAACATTCATTACGTCATCCCAATTTTCTTCCGTCATACGCATTAACAAACCATCTTTTGTAATCCCTGCGTTGTTAACCACGATATCAATAGTGCCGAAATCAGCTACAATGTCATTTATCAATTGCTCCGCTTCGTTAAATTTAGAAGCATCAGAGCGATAACCTTTAACTTTAGTACCAAAATTTTGTAATTCTTGTTCTAATGTGTGCCCTTTTTCAACTGATGATAAATAAGTGAATGCAACATTAGCACCTTGTTCTGCAAATTTTTCGGCTATTTTGCGACCTATTCCTTTTGAAGCACCTGTGATAAGTGCGGTTTTTCCTTCTAGTAATTTCATTATGAAATATTGTAAGTTGAACTATTTAATGCTGTAAAGTTAATAATATTGTTGAATGCTTAATTGTTATGTTTTCTATCTATGCCCTAGATTGTGAACTACACTGCAGGTTCTTGCTGACTCAAACAATGAAAGCTTCCTAATCCCCAAATAATATCTATAGAATCAATGCCTACAACTGATCTATCGGGGAAAGCCTTTTGAATAATTTCTAGCGCAATTTTATCATTTACATCTCTAAATGTGGGTACGATAACCGCAGCATTGGCAATATAAAAGTTAGCATAAGAAGCTGGTAAGCGTGTATCTTCATGTATAACTGGCGATGGCATTGGCAATTTGATAATATTCAACGGTCGCCCATCAAGCAATCTCATTTCTTTCAATGCTTCGTAGTTTTCTTGCAATAATATATGATTTTCATCCAACGGATTACTTTCCAAAACCGTTAAAACTGTATCCTCATTTACAAAACGGGTAATATCATCTATATGTCCATCGGTATCATCCCCAATAATGCCATCTCCTACCCATAAAACCTGTTCTGCACCATAGAACTCTTTTAAATAGGTTTCGATTTGTTCTTTATTTAAGTATGGGTTTCTGTTTTCGTTCAGCAAGCAAGCTGTACTAGTTAGAATTGTTCCAGCTCCATTAAACTCTACTGAACCACCTTCCATTACTATATTCGGAGTAAACAACGGTAGATTAAAATGTTTAGCAATTTTAGTTGGTATCACATCATCTAAATCAAATGGCGGATATTTTCCTCCCCAAGCATTATAACCCCAATCGACAACTGCTTTTTCGTTTCCTTTAACGACAAAAGCAGGCCCATGATCGCGGCACCAAGCATCGTTACTTTCGTTGAAGTAAAACTCTATTTGTGATAAATCTGCATCAACTTTCTGCAATTCTGAGATAGCAAAAGCTTTCATCTCTTCATCCTTTACATTAATGCGCACTTTTTCGCCTGTGGCAACAATTTTGATGAATTGACAATAGGGTTCGTAAATGGTTTCGATTTTACCAGGCCAACTTTCCTCTTTATGAGGCCAGCTTAACCAAGTAGCTTCATGTTTAGCCCACTCTGCAGGGAATTTGTATCCTTGCTTCTTCGGCGAGTTTGCAAACTCCGGTTGTTCGGAAGTATCTATCACACTAATCCCCATCAATATATCTTTTTGTAATTGGCTGATAAGAATCTATTCGTCTATCTCTTAAAAATGGCCAATGTTTGCGCATATAATCACTTTGACTTAAATCTAACTCAACCACTTCTGTTTCTTCCTTGTCGTGTGATGCTAGATAAAGTAATTTACCTTGTGCATTAGTTGCAAAACTTCCGCCCCAAAACTTCATAGCGCCATCTTGCTCAAAACCTACACGATTAACACTTACTACTGGAACTCCATTTGCTACCGCATGAGAACGTTGTATGGTTTGCCAAGCATTGTATTGGTCTTCATTAGTTTCTTCATCTTGATCGGTTGCCCAACCAATGGCTGTTGGATAAAACATGATATCTGCGCCCATTAAAGCCGTAATACGAGAAGCTTCTGGGTACCATTGATCCCAACAAATTAAAATACCGATTTTAGCAAATTTTGTTTCAAAAACCTTGTAACCTAAATCGCCTGGCGTAAAATAAAATTTCTCATAAAAAGCTGGATCATCAGGAATATGCATTTTGCGATATTTGCCTAAGTAACTTCCATCAGCATCTAAAACCGCAGTTGTATTATGATATAGGCCCTCAGCTCGTTTTTCGAATAATGAAGCAACAATTACAACACTTAGTTCTTTAGCAACTACCTGTAAAGCATCAGTAGATGGTCCAGGAATTTTCTCTGCTAAATCAAAGTTGTCATAATCCTCTACATCACAAAAGTATAAAGAGGTAAACAGCTCTTGCAAACACACAATTTGAGCACCTTTTGCTGCTGCATCTCTAATTTTAACTATCGCTTTATCTAAGTTTTCTTGCTTATCCTTTGTACAGCTCATCTGCACTAAGCCAACTTTTACTTTACTCATAGGTATAAAATTTGAGCTGCAAAGTTACTAAAAAAGGCGGAAGGGTAAAAGCACGAAGGTTTAAGGTTTGTAAAATGATTTAAAAGCGATTGTTGTAGTAATTAAAGTTAGTCTAGCTATTTGTTTCAATCTTATTTCACGCTTTACCAGAATTCTTTGAATCTGTTATAAAGCTAAATAGAGAATTTTCGCCGCTATAGCGTTTACATATGATTAAATAGATAAACAGGTTTACAAGTTTGTTATGAGAATTTTAATACCTTGGTTAATACATTAAGTTTCATTTATCTATCAAAACAAATGGTATTTCTTTCTAAATTATTATACTTTATTAGCCATCATGGTTTTTATACCACTCTTATAGTTGCTTTATTTTTTTTAATAGTTTCCAATTTAACCAAAAAATTTTGGGTGCTTATTCTAATTATCCCAATCTCAGTTGCAAATGGTATTGGCAGTCAGTACTTAAATGCTTGGTTCCTTAATAAACATGGTGTAAAAAGTACTGCAATTATTACTTCAGACATAGAAACCACTTCTACTTTAAATGATCAATACATACATAATTATGAAGCTATAGTGCGAAAACAAGATGGCAAATATGTAAGTACATATTTTTCTTCAACTTTTGCAACAGTTTACCCTATCGAAAACGCGATCCACATTCCACGAATGGGCAAAACATTTCCGGTTAAATATATTGTTGGATACGAAAAAAATATGGTGATTCTTTACAATGAATACGAAGAAGGTCAAAAATTGCGACGTTACGAAAAACAGGCTCCAATTATCTCTGCTCGTATGAAATATGAAGCTGATAAAACAAATAAAGAGTTTATTGAAGGATATATTGCTGCCTTAAAAGCGTATACAGAAGTCTATCAAGATGATAACTCAGAAAAGTATAACCGATTGATTAAAGAATTACATCAAGAATTAGATCGTTTAAAATAGTTTAAATTATTAATCCTGCTTTATATTCCTCTTGCAATTCAGATAAACATTTGGCGCATAAACAACCATCGTACAACTCACTAATGTATTGTACTTCATTAATGGTAAGTTGTACTGCGCTGCATTGACATTTGGTATATGAATTTGCCATACATTCTATCCCAGTCCCACAACGCTCGCATGGAATAATTTCGTGTTTTGTCATGTACTGATACAAAGATATAACCTTTTAATCTAAGGATAAAGGGACTAATCTAGCCGTAAAGTAAAACAAAAAAGGAGCAAGATGTTGCCATCTGTACTCCTTCATATTTATTTGGCAAACTAAAAAACTAGCCTGAACAGCTGATACAGCCTTCTTCCATCGAACAAACTGGCCCATCAACAATTTCTTCAGCTACTTGATCTTGAGGAATTGTATCTGGGATTACAGCTTCAATTGCTTTACCCCCTTGGTTTTCTACCGTGAATTTAACAGCTTGAGAAGCAGCTTGTGTACGTAAATAGTACATACCTGTTTTCAATCCTTTTTTCCAAGCGTAGAAATGCATTGAAGTTAATTTCGATGTATTTGGTGCATTGATAAACAAGTTTAGGGACTGCGATTGGCAGATATAAGCACCTCTATCAGCAGCCATATCGATAATGTTACGCATTTTGATTTCCCAAACTGTTTTGTACAATTCTTTAATATAATCAGGAATTTCTGCAATATCTTGAATTGAACCATTTGCTAAAATAATTCTATCTTTCATTGCTGGCGTCCACAAGCCTAAAGAAACCAAGTCTTTTAATAAGTGTTTGTTTACTACCACAAACTCTCCACTTAATACACGACGGGTATAGATATTTGAAGTGTATGGTTCGAAACATTCGTTGTTTCCTAAAATTTGTGAAGTAGACGCAGTTGGCATTGGTGCTACTAATAATGAGTTGTACACACCTGTTTTAACTACACGTTTGCGTAAACTTTCCCAATCCCAACGTTTACTTTTTGGAGTTACATTCCAAAGATCAAATTGGAATTTCCCTTTAGATAATGGTGAACCTTTAAAGCTTTCGTAATGACCATTTTTCACAGCCAAATCAGCTGATGCTGTCATTGCAGCAAAATAAATAGTTTCAAAAATATCAGTATTTAATTCTTTAGCTGCATCACTTTCGAAAGGTAAACGCATTAAAATAAATGCATCTGCTAAACCTTGTACACCTAATCCAACTGGACGGTGACGGAAGTTAGAGTTTTGCGCTTCTATAACTGGGTAATAGTTATGATCAATAATTTTATTCAAGTTTAATGTAGCCTGATAGGTTACATCATATAATTTTTGGTGATCAAATTCGCCATTAATTACAAATCGTGGCAACGCTAATGAAGCTAAATTACAAACCGCAACTTCATCTTTAGACGTGTACTCAATAATTTCAGTACATAAGTTAGATGACTTAATTGTACCTAAATTTTGTTGATTTGATTTACCATTTGCAGCGTCTTTGTACAACAAATATGGTGTACCAGTTTCAATTTGAGCATCTAAAATAGCGAACCAAAGCTCTTGTGCTTTTATCGTTTTACGAGCTCTACCTTCTTGTTCGTATTTAGTATATAATTTATTAAACTCCTCGCCATGGCAATCTGCTAAACCTGGTGCTTCATCTGGCGAGAATAAACTCCAATCGCCGTTGTCTTCTACACGTTGCATAAATAAATCGCAAATCCAAAGTGCATAGAATAAATCACGAGCTCTCATTTCCTCCTTACCATGATTTTTACGTAAGTCTAAGAAAGCAAAAATATCAGCATGCCAAGGCTCTAAATAAATAGCAAAAGCACCTTTACGTTTACCTCCACCTTGATCTACGTAACGAGCCGTATCGTTAAACACTTTTAACATTGGTACGATACCATTACTTGTACCATTTGTTCCGCCTATATAAGCTCCTGTAGCACGGATGTTGTGAATGCTTAACCCAATACCGCCAGCACTTTGAGAAATTTTAGCAGTTTGTTTTAAGGTATCATAAATACCTTCAATACTATCATCTTGCATAGTTAACAAGAAACACGATGACATTTGAGGTTTAGGAGTTGCTGCGTTAAATAAAGTTGGCGTAGCATGTGTAAACCAACGCTCACTCATCAAGTTGTAAGTTTTGATAGCACTTTCGATGTCTTCTTTGTGAATACCAACCGACACACGCATAAATAAATGCTGTGGGCGTTCTACAATTACACCATTCACTTTTAATAAATACGATTTTTCTAAGGTTTTGAAACCGAAATAATCAAAACCAAAGTCTCTATCGTAAATAATAGTGCTATCTAAAATATCCGCATTGTTTTTAATTACTTCCCAAACATCTTCTGCAATAAGCGATGAAGGTTTATCTGTTTTAGGATCTACATAAGTGTACAGCATTTCCATCGTTTTAGAGAACGATTTTACTGTGTTTTTGTGCAAGTTAGAAACCGCGATACGCGATGCTAGCAAAGCATAATCTGGGTGTTTTGTAGTTAGGGACGCAGCCGTTTCTGCTGCAAGATTATCAAGTTCTGAAGTCGTAACACCATCGTATAACCCCTCAATTACCTTTTTGGCAACATCTATTGGATCTACTAATTCCGCGTTAAAACCATAACACAACTTCTCAATACGAGCGGTTATCTTATCAAACTTTACCGCTTCTTGGCGGCCATCTCTTTTTATTACAAACATCCTAATCAAGTATTAATGGTGCGTATTTGGACAATAGCGGCACCAGGTTTTAAATTATTTCTATTATATAGTTTCAAGTACCAGACAAAGCCCTAACCTTTTGTCTTTAACTCTAATTAAAAATCGTCATCTAGTGAAAATGCAGCTGCTTTATCTTCTGTAGAGGTTAATACTCCACTTTTTTGATAATCACCTACTCTTTTCTCAAAGAAATTTGTTTTTCCTTGTAGTGAAATCATCTCCATAAAATCGAATGGATTTGACGCATTATATATTTTTTTATAGCCTAACTCACCTACCCATCTATCCGCTACAAACTCAATATATTGGCTCATTAATTTGGCATTCATTCCAATTAAGGCTACTGGCAAAGCATCGGTAATAAATTCTTTTTCAATTTCTACCGCATCACGGATGATATCATGCACTTGTTTTTCGCTTAATCTATTTTCTAGCATACTATACAGCAAGCAAGCAAATTCGCAGTGCATACCTTCATCTCTAGAAATTAATTCGTTGCTAAAGGTTAAACCTGGCATTAGACCACGTTTTTTCAACCAAAAAATAGAACAGAAACTACCGCTAAAGAAAATCCCTTCTACCGCAGCAAACGCTACTAAACGCTCTGCAAAAGTTCCATTTTCAATCCAACGTAAAGCCCATTCTGCTTTTCTTTTTACTGCCGGAACAGTATCAATTGCATGGAATAGATGATCTTTTTCATCTGGATCTTTAATGTATGTGTCAATTAACAACGCATAGGTTTCAGCATGGATATTTTCCATCATAATTTGGAAACCATAAAAACAACGTGCTTCTGGTAACTGAACTTCGCTCATAAAGTTTACAGCTAAGTTTTCGTTTACAATACCATCACTAGCAGAGAAAAAAGCTAAAATGTGAGAAATGAAATGTCTTTCGCCATCATTTAAATTATCCCAATGTTTTTGATCATCGGATAAATCAATTTCTTCTGCTGTCCAAAAACTCGCTTCACTTTTTTTATACATCTCCCAAATGGCGGGATATTTAATTGGGAGTAGAACAAAACGATCTTTGTTTTCTTTTAATAGTAATTCTTGTTCTTGCTGCATAAGTTTTAGTTTTTTAACGTTCAGAAATTGCATTTACAGGTTAATTAGTTTTGTAGTGCAAGTAAAAATTTGCCTTATTCTTTAAAACTATGTTAAACCCCTTAACCTAAAAGCTTTATCAAAATCACGCCGCCAACATCTGGAGTACTTAGTTTAAACTTTTAAAAAACATTGAATTTTTAACGCTTTTTAAACAACTAAATATTAAGTATTTAAATAATATTGTGAGTGGATTCCTTTAAAGAACTTTCTTTAACAAATATAGAAGTTGGTCGATTTTTTGAGCTGTAAAGTTGTTAACATGTTGTTGATTTGGATCGTAATTCTCATCAAAATTCGGTCATAAACAACATGGAAAAAAGCTAATTATTTCTTTTTAAGCACTTAGGGAATCGAAATGAGTGTTAATAATTTTAAAAAATGTGTTATAACAGGATATCATTAGCTCGTAAAAAAATATCACCTGTGAAGAAAGACAAAATCAATTTTGCAAAGACATTTAATAATATAAAATATTTATTAAGTCAGTAATAAAAGTGCACATTTAACAAATTGAAGTAACCTTATATGCAAATAAGTTCTCCACAGTTTTTATATTTTTCTAGAAAATTATCGTTATGTACAATTTAAATACATATTTATTGATATCATCAAATGTTTATAAAAAGTAACTACTTTTTAATAAAACAAGAATAAAACTATTTACTTTTGCTATGTCTTAAAGATGGAGATTATCGTAAAAAATAAAAAGCCCGGTATGGACCCGGGCAAAAGAAAAAATAAGATAATTTGATTTTACTTTTGGAAGATAAAATCTTTAAGAATTACGCCTTCTCTCTTTGGTTTGCTTTTTTTGCGAGAAAAAGCTCACCTTTTTGGTCATAACTAGCTGACTTTCTTATTACAAAGATAGAAGTTGTGCGATTTTTTGAGCTGTAAAGTTGTTAACATGTTGTTGATTTGGATCGTAATTCTCATCAAAATTCGGCCATAAACAACATGGAAAAAAGCTAATTATTTCTTTTTAAGCACTTAGGGAATCGAAATGAGTGTTAATAATTTTAAAAAATGTGTTATAACACAAGAATTATTAAAATTATTTAGAGAGCACATAGGTGATCTCTACTTTGGCATAACCTAGTCTGTAAATGCCTATGGCTTTGGCCGCTGACTGTGATAAGTCTAAGGAAAATTTCTTGCTATGTGGACCTCGATCGTTTACTCTAACTGTAACCGTTTTACCATTCACTAGGTTCCTCACTTTAATTAATGTACCAAAGGGAAGTGTTAAATGCGCAGCTGTTAATTTCGCCGCTCTGTATCTTTCACCGCTAGTTGTTCTCCTGCCTTCAAACTTTTTGGCATAATAAGATGTGTAAATAGTTTTTACAACGGTATCGGGTTGTTTTGCAGGTAAATTTTGTGCTTTTACTGACAAAGAGGCAATGCAAAAGAGTAGCAAAAGTTTCAATTTATTTTTCATAGGCAAATCAAATATACAAAATGAGTTCCATTTAGGAAGTTGCGAGTTTCTTTACATGAAACTCATCTATTCATCGCCCTGGCAAAGCAAAAAAAATGCCCAGATAAATCTGAGCATTTTTAAAATCAATTAATTGTATTACTTTTTATCTGGCACAAAATTCATTGAAATTGAATTTACACAATGACGTGTGTTTTTTGAGGTTAAACCTTCGCCTACAAATACGTGACCTAAATGAGCACCACAATTTGAACAAACAATTTCTGTGCGTTGTCCATCAGCATCTGGCACACGTTTTACCGCACCTTTAATTTCATCATCAAAAGATGGCCATCCGCAATGTGCATCAAATTTAGAATCTGATCTATACAAAGCAGCGTTGCAACGTTTGCAGGTATAAGTGCCCTTTTCGTTAAATTTATCATATTTACCCGTACCTGGATATTCTGTTCCTTTACGAACAATAACGTCTTCTTCTTCTTTGGTTAATTTATTGTATTCCATTTTCTTAGTAGTTTTAGATGGAGGTATTTTTTCTTGTTTCTGTGCGCAAGCAACTAAGCTTGTTAAAAATAACAGACTTAATGCTAATACTGTTTTATTGATTATTCCTTTCATGTGTGTTATGTTTTTAAACATATACGTTTTGCGTTAAGGTTTGGATTTTAATGCCGCTTATACAAATATAAATAATCGCCGGGCTTTGTTTTTCACGCCAACGTAAGGTTTTAATAACTTTTTGGGCACAAAAAAAACGTTCCATACTATGAAACGCTTTTACGATTGATTTTAAATCAATTTTATTTTTTTAACGCTTTAGCCATTGCCTCACCAATTTCTGCTGGGCTTTCTACTACGATAATTCCGCACTCAGCCATAATTTTCATTTTAGCAGCAGCTGTATCATCGGCACCGCCAACAATTGCACCAGCATGACCCATTCTACGTCCTGGAGGCGCAGTTTGGCCAGCGATGAAACCAACAACTGGTTTAGTACCATTTGCTTTAATCCATAATGCTGCTTCAGCTTCCATACCACCACCAATTTCACCAATCATGATGATACCTTCAGTTTCTGGATCATTCATTAACAATTCTACAGCTTCTTTAGTCGTTGTTCCGATAATCGGATCGCCACCAATACCAATTGCAGTTGTAATACCTAAACCAGCTTTTACTACTTGGTCTACTGCTTCGTAAGTTAAGGTACCTGATTTAGAAACCACACCAACTGTACCTTTTTTGAAAATAAAGCCAGGCATGATACCAATTTTAGCTTCATCAGCAGTAATTACACCTGGACAGTTAGGACCAATTAAACGGCAATCTCTTCCGTTTATATAAGATTTTACAGCAATCATATCCTTAGTAGGAATACCTTCTGTAATACAAACAATAACTTTAATACCAGCTTCTGCAGCTTCCATAATTGCATCTGCAGCAAATGCTGGTGGTACAAATATAATAGATACATTAGCACTAGCCTTATCAACCGCGTCTTTTACAGTGTTAAATACTGGTCTGTCTAAGTGCGTTTGACCACCTTTACCAGGTGTTACCCCGCCAACAACGTTTGTACCGTAAGCTATCATTTGCTCTGCATGGTACGTACCTTCATTACCGGTAAATCCTTGAACAATTACTTTTGAATCTTTATTTACTAAAACACTCATTATATCTATTTTTTTGTGCAAATCTAAGGTAATTGAAATGGATTGTCAAATGCAATTGGCAGATAATTTATCATATCGGTATTTATTACATTTTATGCTGATGCTTATAGGATTATTATGGGCACCAATCATGGCAGAAGTACGAGTAAATATCATTTTTTTAGCTCGCCACCGCTATGGCTCATGGAAGTGAGCCATGATTTGCGTGAGATGGTGAGGCGAAGACTGGTATTACAATATAACCGTTGGCGGGAGAAACCAAGCATAACCAAAAATCTAGTCTAGAACAAACAGGGGTTTGCTTAGGTCATCTTAAGAGCTAGTCCGCATCTAGTCCGCATCTAGTCCGCGTTTTTAATCAATAATGCGGACTAGATGCGGATTAATTATGGTGATAGTATTATGTTAACACGAAGCAGATCAAAAGAGGTCTTTTTTATTAATACAAAGGAGGACTTCTTCCTTTTTCATGTTTGTTTATTCACCACCGAAACATTTTCATCCGTGTTCTTGCAAAAAAGATTTAAATTTACTTAAACTCTAATCTCAACATGAAAAAGATTTCCTCTTTTTACATCAGTTTTATTTTCTCCCTTTTTTTTATCGGGATACAAAATCTTGCATCTGCACAAAGTACAGACACCAGTAAATTCATTCTTCAAAATGATGTGAATGTTGCTAAAGAAGAGCCAGGCACACACAACGGTGGAGGAAAAACGATTGGTTATAATTTTTTTGGTGATGCTAAAAACTTAAAAACGGTTTTCAGAAAAAGAACGCTAAAAGCGGGTTCTTCTATTGGGTATCATTTGCAAAAGGAAGATGAAATTTATTATGTGTTGAGTGGAAATGGTAAAATGAAAATGAATGGCGAAACTTTCTCGGTAAAACCTGGAGACGCTATTCTGACGAGACCAGGAAGTTCTCATAGCATAGAGCCAAACCCAAATACTGATTTGACGATATTAATTGTTTATGGGAAGAAATAGGTCTAGAAATGATCTTCCTCTGCTTTTTCTATCGCTGCTGGACTAATTGCTTTTAAATATTTTTGTTGATCAAATTCATTTTCACTTTTAGCGATAACAATGGTTGCAATTCCATTTCCAATCATGTTGGTAATTGCTCTTGCTTCGCTCATAAAGCGATCAACCCCTAATAAAATTGCAATATGTTCTACTGGCATAATTTTTAAAGCAGTAAGCGTACTTGCCAATACAATAAACCCACTTCCGGTAACACCAGCTGCTCCTTTAGAGGTGACCATTAATACAGCCATGATAGAAATTTGTTCACCAATGGATAAATCGACATTAAAAACTTGGGTTAAAAAGATAACGGCCATTGCCAAATAAATTGCTGTACCATCAAGGTTAAAAGAATATCCAGTAGGGATTACTAAACCTACAACAGATTTATCGCAACCAATATCTTCCATCTTTTTCATCATACTTGGTAGTACCGATTCGGATGAAGATGTTCCTAAAACAATTAATATTTCTTGACGAATGTATTTTAAATATTGCCACAAGCTGAATTTATAATATCTGCAGATGCCATTTAACACTACAAAAATAAACAGGAAACAGGTTAGGTAAACAGAGCCCATTAGTTTCGCCATTGGCAATAAAGTACCTAAACCATATTTACCAACACTAAAAGCCATTCCACCGAAAGCACCGATTGGCGCAAACCGCATTACTACTTTCATAATGTTGAATAATACTTTTGAAATTTTATCGAAGCTGCTAATTAAGGAATGACCTTTTTCGCCCATCTTACTTAGACCATAACCAAACAAAATTGCAAAGAATAAGATCTGTAAAATTTCACCTTTGGTAAATGCTTCGAATATATTTTTAGGGATAATATGAGCAATAAATTCTAACCAGTTAATTTCTCCCGCTTGTGCGGTGTAGGTAGCAATTTTAGCTACATCGCCTGGTGGCACTTGCACATTTATACCTGGCTTTAACACATTTGCTACTACCAAACCGATGATGATGGCAATGGTGGTTACGATTTCGAAATACAATAATGCTTTACCACCTACGCGTCCAACTTTCTTCATATCGCCCATGTGGGCAATACCTAAAACAATGGTAAAGAATATAATTGGAGCAATTAACATGCTAATCATGTTAATAAAACTCTTGCTAATTAATTCGGCATGAGGGGCAAATCCTGGATAAAAAACACCCACCAAAACGCCTAAAGTGATGGCTACTAAAACTTGAAAGGTTAAATTAGATAAAATTGACTTCATTTTAGTTTGAATAAGAATTGAAGATAGGAACATTTTTTATTGACATCCTATTTTTTTAGAAATTGCATTTGCATTGGATAAGATAGTATTGTTTTATTGTTATTGTAAGGGAATCAAGACCACGAATTTTTAAACAAATGAACTATCTTTGTTATACCATGAAAAAAATAAAAATCATACTTATACTTTTAGCTGGCTTAACATTTACTATTTATGCCTGTAAAAAAGAAGATGTTGATGCGAAAGAATTGGTACAACAACAACTTATTGGTAAGTGGCCACTTAAATACACCATTAAAACTATTTATACGAATAACGTTGCTGGAAATCCTGATACGGTTAAGTATAATCCAATTGACACTTTAGTTTTTAGTGCTGACGGAAAAGTTGTTAAACAGAACAAAACTGCAATTTCTACTCGAACGTACAGTATTGATGCCACAGGTGATAACATTACTTTTTCTGGAACGCCCGCATATACACAAAAATTGAGTTTTGTAAGAAACACGAGTATTGGTTTGGCTACAGAGACTACAGTAACTGTGGGTACAACGGTAACGAAAACTGTTATTGAAGATCAGTTGATTAAATAATTGATATCATCCTGAACTTGTCGATTTATCTTACCATGTAAACACATCTTTGCGAAGCCTCTTTATTGGCGTCATTGCCAGCTTGACTGGCAATCGTAATGCAGAAGTCTTAAGATCCCCACTTTCATGGAAAGACGGTAGTTATTTTATATTCTGTTAGTCTGAGCATATCGAAGACCCTTATGCAAATCCTTCAACAAGCTAAGGATGACAATCGAATATGATTTATTGGAATGAAATTTAAACAATTTCTAAGTCTTAGCTATACCAACAGATGAAAATTGTAAATCGTACAAACGTTTATAATAGCCATCAAGCTTCAACAATTGTTGGTGTGTACCTTTCTCCTTGATTTCTCCTTTATCTAATACGATAATTAAATTGGCTTTTTGAATGGTTGATAAACGATGTGCAATCACAATGGAAGTTCTGCCTTGCATTAGTTTTTCTATGGCGCTTTGTATCAACATTTCTGTTTCGGTATCAACCGATGAGGTAGCTTCATCTAACACTAAAATTGAAGGCTGATAAACTAATGCTCTAATAAATGAAATGAGTTGTGCCTGCCCAGCAGAAAGTGTCGCACCACGTTCCATCACATTGTAATGATAGCCTCCAGGTAAACGTTCAATAAATTCATGAGCGCCCACTTTTTTAGCGGCATCAACAACTTCATCAAACGTAATTGACGGATTGTTAAGCGTTATATTATTAAAAATTGTATCAGAGAACAGAAAAACATCTTGCAATACAGTAGCAATGTGACTACGCAAATAGCCTAATTCATACTCCTTAATGGGTACACCGTCTACTTTAATTTCGCCTTTTTGTATTTCGTAGAAACGATTTAAAATATTAATAGTTGATGATTTTCCTGCTCCAGTCGCACCCACCAAAGCAACAGTTTGACCAGCCTTAACTTCGAAAGAAATATCTTTTAGGACATAATTTTCCTGTTCAACCTCTTCATCTTGATTATAACTAAACCAAACTTTATTGAAGCTAATTGCTCCTTGCATTTTCTCTGGAGCGTATGTTCCTTTATTCTCTGTGGTTTCTTTGGTATCTAAAACTTTAAAAACACGTTCTGCTCCAACCATACCCATTTGCAAGGTGTTAAATTTGTCGGCAAACTCTCTAATTGGTCTAAAAAGCATGTTGATGAACATAATAAACGTGGTAATTGTTCCAGGCTCTACATCTAGTGGTTTTTCTAAAATCATTTTAGATCCATACCAAATCAATAAACCTAAAGATAGGGCAGAAATAAGCTCAACTACTGGAAAGAAAATAGAATAATACCAATTGGAGCGGATGTTGGCATCGCGGTAACGAGAATTAATTTTTTTAAACTTATTGTATTCTTGTTCTTCCCTAGCAAAATATTGGATGATAGAAATACCACTGATATGTTCTTGTAAATAGGTATTCAGGTTAGAAACTTCTGTTCTAATCTCTTGAAAAGCAACCTTTATCGATTTTTGAAAAATACGAGTAGCCACAATTAAAAACGGAATTGGCAATAAAACGATTAGCGTCAATTCCCAATCTATCCACAACATACAAGCTATAATTACAACTACTTGTAATAAATCGCCTACCATGGCAATTAATCCTTCTGAGAAAATATCTGCTATAGTTTCTAAATCGGAAACAGTCCTAGTAATTAATTGTCCAATTGGTGTTTGGTCAAAATATTTAAGCCGTAAACGACTAATGTGATTAAATACATTTATTCTTAAATCTTTAATTGCAGATTGCCCTAAAGTATTGGTTAGCAACGTTTGGCTGTATTGAATTCCTGTTTGCAAAAGCAATAAAACAATCATCAAAATGGTCATTTGCACCAAGCCTTTGTAATTCCCTAAAAGAATGAATTTATCTAGAGCATAACCAATTAAAAATGGTCTAACAGGAGTAATGATAGCTAATGAAAGTGTTAAAACCACCGACCATACAAATGTTTTTCGATACGGTTTTACATACTCAAAAACTCTTTTAAGTAGGCTAACATTAAACGCATCTCCAGTTATTTTAGACATTCTTTTAGTTTTTTGATGATGGAATAAATGGATATTCAATGGCAACTAAATACAATCCACAAGCTGGTACAGATTGCCCGGCATTGCTTCTGTTTTTACTTTCTATAATTTGTGCAACTTCTGCTATTTCAATATCTCCTTTACCCACTAAAATTAAGGTCCCAACAATTGCTCTTACCATATTTCTTAAAAAGCGATCAGCTTTAATGGTAAAAATTAGTCCTCCTTCTATTTTCTCAAAACTGGCTTTGGTTATTTTACAGTTGTTGGTAAACGTTTGAGTTTTCGATTTGCTAAAGCAAGAGAAATCTGTAAAATTCAATAACAATTGAGCTGCTTCATTCATTTTATCAAAATCCAACTTCCCTTTAAACAACCAAGACCGATTGATTTTAAAAGGATCCTTTTCAAAGTGTAAATGATATTGATACGCCCGAGCAGTAGCATCAAATCGGGCATGTGCTTCATCGCTTACGGCAAAAATTCGTTTTACTGCAATGGTATAAGGTAATAATGAATTAAGATTTGTTATCGAACTAATAACAGTTGTTTCTGGCAAATCCGCTACGTCAAAATGCGCATAAAACTGGGTTGCGTGTACACCTGCATCGGTCCTACCGCAGCCCAATGAAATAATACTTTGCCGAAAACACGTTGTTAATGCTTTGTCTAAACACTCCTGCACAGTTATCCCGTTAGGTTGTGTTTGCCAACCGTGGAAATCTGTACCATCATAACTTAATTCTATAAAATATCTCAATGCACAAAAATACTTTTTTCTACCTATTTGCGCATGCTAGTATTTACCTTTTAATCTATATTTCTTCAGTTAATTATTTTTTATTGCTGAAGAGAGACCTCAACACTTGCTTTTAGCAGCAAGTTTTTGCTAAGTTTGTTAAAATATTTCAGACTTATGATACAAAGAATACAATCGATATGGCTTTTATTGGCAGGCTTAACTATTTGCTGCCTACTTTTTATACCTATGGTTACTGCAAATATCGGCGGCATAGAATACCACATTATTGCTAGTGGTTTATATCAAAAAACTGGCAGTCTGACTAAGCAAGTTGAATCTTTTTTGCCTTTGTTTATTAGCACTATTGCAGTAGTCATTATGTGTTTTGTAAATATTTTTAACTTCAAAAAAAGAACTATCCAAAAGAGAATTTGTATGGCATCGGCTGTTTTAATTATTGGATTATCTTTCTGGTGCAGTCAATATGCTAAAAAAATTCCAGGAGGATTAGATACAGCAAACTATAGCGTTGGTATGTTTTTGCCAGTTATAGCCATCTTTTTTATCATTTTAGCTATAAGAGGAATTAATAATGATGAAAAATTATTAAGATCTGCAGATAGGTTGAGGTAAATGACAGACCTCTTCATCAATTTTACACAAGCAATAGATAAGTATACTTTGCCCGCAAAATTCATGTTAATGCAAGGCGATGAACCTCATCCACTTTGTTTAATTGCTGCTGAAGAATTGCAAAATTATTTACAAACCCAAAACGAATGGCAACATAACTTTGGTCTAAATAAAGTGGATGGAGCTATAATCGGTAAAATGTTTGGCATTTTAGTAGTTCAAAATTCAATAGGAAAAATTGGCTATCTAGCAGCGTTTTCCGGTAAACTAGCAGGTTCAAATAGCCATTCAAAATTTGTACCACCCATATTTGATTTACTTACTGAGAACAGTTTCTTGAACAGAGGAATGGAGGAACTGAATGCTATCAATTTAGAAATAAAAGCATTAAACGTTGATGATGATAAGGAAGAAATCAAAAAGTTAAAAACCAAACGCAAAGAACATTCTATTGCTTTGCAAAAGGAAATATTTAATCAGTATTATTTTTTAAATCAGGCTGGCGAAGAAAAGAGCTTACTAGCTATTTTTAAAAGCGCAGGTTATAAAAATCCTCCAGCAGGTGCTGGTGAATGTGCTGGTCCAAAATTATTACAATATGCCTTTCAATATCAATTGAAACCTTTAGCATTAACAGAATTTTGGTGGGGTTTGTCGCCTAAATCAGCCACATGGAAACACAAAGAGTTTTATCCATGTTGTAAAGAAAAATGTGAGCCTATATTGGCGCATATGCTAAGGGACATACATATCTAATCAAAACTGCAGCAAATACAACAAGTTATTCATTTCCATTGTTGGTGAAGATTCTTTCCACTATTATATCTCATTCATACTATCTTAAATGAGGTATATAAAATTTCTTTGGCACTATTAAGCACACTACTATACTTTTTGTGGAGATGCTTCGTTTCCTTGCCAGCCGCTTGGCAAATACGCTAATTACTTTAATTTACTTCATCTAGCAGCATGCAGAAATTGCATAAAATAAAGTTTAGGCAAAAGAATAAGCTTACTATTTAAGAACAAACATTTATAAAAACAAAACATGAAAAAATTAATTTTAGGAATTTCAGTTTTATTGGCATTAACATCTTGCAATAATTCGGATAAGAATGTTAAACAGAACATTACAGAAGAAATGAAAAGTACACCAAATGAACTAGTAAAGGTTGAGAATTTTTTAAATACGCCTGAACAAATAAACTTTAATGAAACTGATTTCAATTTGTCGTGGAGTTCTCATCCATCTAATAACTACTATAAACAGGAGTTTATACCTAAAGACAATATTGCCGACAAATATAAGCAAATGATCATGATAGAGTTGGCGACTGGAAATATTACTCCAAAAGACGCAGTTACTCAAAAAATTCAAGAATTGAATGCAAGGAAAGCCACAGATAAAATGGTCAACTATCAAGTTTCAGAAAACAAAAACACAAACGAAATTTTATTAGACTTTATATTAAGTACAGGAAATGGAGATCCAAATGCAATTGCAGAATGGAATACTTATCGTTATAGTAATTACACTGACAAAGCTGGAAGCAAAGGTGTGCTGCTTTTTGCTTTGAGTAAACGTGGGTATGGACAAGATATTACAGCATTTCTAACTGACTTAAAATCAAACAGGGCGAAATATGTTGCGGATTTTATTGCGTTACCAAATCCAGAAATAAATAAAAAATAAAAAATAAGATATCAGTTTGGTAATATGGAAAATGAAACGCTATTGTAAATACTTCCATATTACTAACTTGAAAAATCTTATAATTATTTAAAAATTACAGTATGGGATTATTTGACATATTTAAAAAGAAAACAACGCCACATGTTAATAATGAAAATCAACTTGAAACTACCTTAAGAAAAGCTGCAACAGAAGCCGCTTATCGACCAGAATTTTATAAAAAACTGCTTTCTGAAAAATTAGTGGTTTTAACTACTAAAGCAATGCTTAATAATGGGCCCCAGACCTTAGAGAAAGATACTAACGTAAATATTTACTCATTTCATGATGGAATAATTCCAGTTTTTACATCAACAGAAAAAATATTTGATAAAGGAGTTATAAAAGAAGAAGTTTCATTTTTAGAAATGAAAGGTGAGGATCTATTTAATCTTGCTAAAGGTGCTACTTTTATAATAAATCCATATTCCGACTATGGAAAAGAATTACTTCCAAATGAAATTGAAAGTATGCTTAGTGGAACTATATTAACTGACAATCATAAAAAAATTGTAGTTGAGAAAGAAACAAAAGTTCAACTTGGACAGCCCGCAAATTATCCGAAGGATATTGTAAGCTCCCTTAAAATATTATTCTCAAATAAACCAACTGTTAAGAAAGCATATTTAGGATGGATTTTTAATCCTTCTTCTGGAGAGCCGCCACATTATATTTTTGCACTTGATATAGAAGGAGAAACTCAAAGCATTACAAATGAGGCTGGTTTTACAGCAAAACAATTTTTAAACACTGAAGATATTATAGATTTCATTCAAATTGACAACAAAAGTGGAATTAGCGACTATTTTGTTAATGAGACGAATCCTTTTTATCAACGATAAAACAAGTTATTCATTTACCTAGGCCTATAAACTAGTAACAAATATTTATAGTAACTTAAATTTCAAATATTTACAGATTGTAATATTAAATAATATGGATATTAATGATCAAGAATCTGTCAAAATAATACATGGTAACTTTATCGTAGAAGAGGATGATTTAGAACCCTAAAAATTAGGATTTATTTCTCGCTTTAAAACGCTAAATGAGTGGCTAACTTTTATCATTGATAATGACAACCCAAAAAAATCAATTTCTACCTATAATATTGATGTATTTAAAGGAGAGGATGATTATACACTTTGCTTGATCGGTACAAACACATATGATATGTCGAATTCTTATCAGCAAATTAAAATAGAATACTATTCTATTGAGACATATTTTAATTTACTCAAAAGTGAGCATTAGGGAATAGTTCGTGAACAGGTTTTTAAAAATTTAACCGAACAGGTAAACCAATTTATTTCAAGCGAAAAATGTAAAAAATCTTTTTTTACTGCAGCGAAATCAATTACAACGAGCTGGCAAGGTGAAATATGGTCGGCTAAATAAATTTGAAAATGTCAACTCTCTCTTTATCAATAAATTTCCTTCCTAAAACTATTTGCTTGACACTCTGTAAAATACGGATTATTAACCGTACCTTTGCGGCTTAATTAAAAAATGTTATAATGATAAACCCATTTAGTAAATTGGGGATAAGTGATGACGTTGTTAATGCCGTAAAAGAGCTAGGTTTTGAAAACCCTACGCCTATTCAGGAGCAATCTATTCCTGTACTGTTAGAAGGCAATAACGATTTTGTTGGTTTGGCCCAAACAGGAACAGGAAAAACAGCCGCATTTGGTTTGCCGCTGTTAGAATTAATAGACTTTAAAGTAAATAAACCGCAAGCACTAATTTTGTGCCCTACGCGTGAACTTTGTCTACAGATTACAAACGACATCAAGAATTTCTCAAAAAACACGCCTAATGCACATGTGGTTGCCGTTTACGGTGGCGCTAACATTATGCAACAACTACGTGAAATACGCAATGGCGTACAAATAGTAGTGGCCACGCCCGGCCGTATGTTAGATATTATTGGCCGTAAAGCCATTGATTTTACTAACGTTAAATATGTAGTATTGGATGAGGCAGATGAAATGTTAAATATGGGCTTCCAAGAAGACATTAACGACATTTTATCAACTACACCAGACGATAAAAAAACATGGTTATTCTCTGCAACTATGCCTCCTGAGGTACGTCGTATTGCTAAAAACTACATGGAAAACCCTGTAGAATTAACCATGGGTACAAAAAATGCAGGTAACGTAAACATTGAACACGAATATTATATTGTTCGTGCTCGTGATAAATACGCTGCTTTAAAACGGATTGTAGATTTTAACCCTGAAATTTTTGCCGTAGTATTCTGTAAAACCAAATTGGATACACAGGATGTTGCTGAGCACTTAATTAAAGATGGTTACAATGCTGATGCTTTACACGGCGATTTATCGCAACAACAACGTGATAAAGTAATGCAACGTTTCCGCGATCGTAATATGCAATTATTAATTGCTACAGATGTTGCTGCTCGGGGTATCGATGTAAATAATGTAACTCACGTAGTTAACTATTCTTTACCTGATGAAATAGAAAGTTATACTCACCGTTCTGGCCGTACAGGTCGTGCTGGTAAAACTGGTATCTCTATCTGTATCGTTAATTCAAAAGAAATTGGTAAAATTCGTCAGATTGAAAGAATTATTGGCAAACAATTTACAAAAGCAGAATTACCTACAGGCTTTGATGTTTGCGAAAAACAATTGTTCTCATTAATTCACAAGGTTCACAATGTGGAAGTAAATTCTGAGCAAATTGATCAGTATATTCCAAGAATTATGGATGAATTTGCTGAATTAAGCAAAGAAGATATAATTAAGAAATTTGCTTCATTAGAATTTAATCGTTTCTTAGATTACTACGCTAACGCACCAGATTTAAACTCTTCTGCAGATGATCGTGGTGATAGAGGTGAGCGTGGCGAAAGAGGAGAGCGTGGTGAACGCGGTTCAAGAAACTTCGACAACAGCAACTATACTCGTTTGTTTATCAATGTTGGTTCTGTAGATGAATTTACAAGAGGCGACTTATTAGGTTTTGTTTGTAATAACGGAAAAATTTCTGGTAAAGCAGTTGGTAAAATAGATTTGAAAGGTGTTTATTCTTTCATTGAAGTAGAAAACGATACTGTTGATGCTTTATTCACCAACTTTAAGGATGTTAAATTTAACAACCGTGAAGTAAGGATTGAAAAAAGCGGCGATGCACCAGTTGGCGGCAGAAGCGAAGGTGGTGAAAGAAGAAGTGGTGGCGGCGAAAGAAGAGGTGGCTACGGTGGTGGCGAAAGAAGAAGCGGAGGCGGCGGTTTTGGTGGTGGTGAGAGAAGAAGTGGTGGCGGAGATAGAAGAAGCAGCGGTGGCGGAAGCGGAAGACGTGAAGGTGGAAACACTGGTGGCGGTTTCAGAGATTTCTCTGGTCGTAGCCGTGATGATAAAGGTGGAAACACTGGCGGTAGCGGAAGACGCGAAGGCGGTGGTGGCGAAAGAAGACGTAGATCTTAATACGCACGAACCTTATAAAACAAAGAAAGCCTCGACAAATTGTCGAGGCTTTCTTTGTTTACACTACACAACTTATCAAAATCACTTCCCCGCTGGTCTATTTCTAATTTGGCTAGCTTTTAAATAAATCTTTGCTCCTTTACTATTGATGTAATATTTATTGTTTTTACCATCAATATAAACATCGGAACCATCTGGCGCCATTTTACCTTTAAACTTTGCATCAACAACTTTTGCTGTTCCTTTTACTGCAACTTCAGCAGTTTTATTTCCTACACTTTTAGCAACTTTACCAGTCTTTTGTATTACTTTCCCTGCTTCAGTTTTTTTCTCTTGCGCACTTGTACTAAAGCTCACAGAGGCTATCATAGCCATAGCAGCTAAACTACCTATTAAATATTTTTTCGTTTTCATGATCTTTGATTTTTATATATAACATAGAGGAAATTATATTGTTTCAAAATCTATTTGAAAAACGAATACAACATCTATAAATCGGCATTTCATTGTATATTTAATTTGGATTATCATATGTTATGACTTACGATTACATTATTATTGGTGCGGGAAGTGCTGGCTGCGTGTTAGCCAATCGCCTTTCTGCCAATTCATCAAATAAAGTATTGTTAATTGAAGCGGGTGGAAAGGATAAAAAACTAGAAATTCATATCCCTGGAGGTTATTCGAAACTACATAAAAGCAATGTAGATTGGAGAGGTTATTGGACCGAACCACAGGAACACGCTTTAGGCAGAAAAATTTATTTACCCAGAGGGAAAGTAGTAGGCGGTTGTAGCTCTACCAATGCAATGGCTTATGTACGTGGCGATAAAAGTGATTATAATGATTGGGCGGCACTAGGAAATAAAGGTTGGAGTTATGATGAGGTTTTGCCTTATTTCAAAAAATCAGAACATAACGAAGATATTCATAACCCTTACCACGGACAAAACGGCGAGTTAAATGTTAGTTTTGCAAAGCAATTTAAAACACCATTTGCTACTGCTTTTGTAAATGCTTGCGAGCAAGTTGGTTTTACTAAAAATGATGATTACAATGGCGAAAAAATAGAAGGTGCTGGCTTTTTTCAATTTAATATAAAAGATGGAAAGAGAAATAGTGCAGCTGTAGCTTTTTTAAAGCCTGCCCTTAGCCGAAGTAACTTAACACTGCTTACCCATACACATACTAAAAAAGTAATTGTAAAAAATGGCAAAGCAATCGGCGTTGAAATACTAACTGACAAAAATACAACGCAAGAGATCTTTGTCAATAAAGAGGTTATTCTTTCGGCCGGTGCATTTGCATCTCCACAATTATTAATGCTTTCGGGCATTGGTGATAAAGAAGAATTAAGTCGTTTCGGAATAGGATGCATTCAGCATTTACCAGGTGTGGGCAAAAATTTACAAGATCATTTGTTTTTCGCAGTAAGTGCTTTAGCAACTGTAAAAGAAGGGCAAAATCATCACATCAAACCTTTAAACCAAGTACTAGATATTGCAAACTATCTTCTTTTTAAAAAAGGCGCATTAACTATTGGCCCTTTAGAAGCTGTGGCTTTTGGCAGCACTTCGGTAAATCCAGATCGCGTAGATTATCAATTTCAATTTACTGCGGTCCATGTTGGCAATGAATATTTAACCGATGTGTATAATTTAAAATCATTTCCGGTAAGTGAGGATGGTTTTACCATTTTGCCTACTTTACTTCGACCAAAAAGTAGAGGTTATTTAACTTTACGAAGTAATAATCCACTTGATTTTCCAGTTATACAGCCTAATTTTTTAAGTGATGAAGATGACAAAAGGGTAATGATAGAAGCTACTAAAAAAGCGATAGAAGTTTTACAAGCCCAAGCGTTTTCTCCTTATAGAAAGAAGATCATTTGTCCACCAGATTATAGTAGTGATGAAGCTATTTTACTGCATATACAAAAAATTATGGAAACCGTTTATCACCCTGTGGGTACCTGCAAAATGGGAAATGATGAAATGGCAGTTGTAGATGAACAATTACGCGTTAAAGGTATTTCAAATTTACGTGTAGTTGATGCCTCGATTATGCCCACAATTGTGTCGGGCAATACGAATGCACCTGTATATATGATTGCCGAAAAAGCTGCGGATATGATATTAGAAATAAACTCAAACAATGTTGAAAGCTAAGAATAATAGAAAACAAAGAAACTTAAACTACCCCATAAAAATGAAAAGCCTAAATAAAGTTGCCAAACTCACTTTGTTATTTTGGTTACTAAAGATAGTAGCGACAACACTGGGAGAAACACTAGGCGATTTTATTTCTATAACACTTAATTTAGGTTATACAGTTGGCATTGCAATTACGTTGGTATTCTTTTTAGTGATTTTATTTACACAACTGTCTGTAAAGAAATATATTCCTGCAATTTATTTGCTGGTTATAGTTGGCACAACTACATTAGGCACTGAAATTTCTGATTATATTGATAGAACATTACATTTAGGCTATGCTTTGGGCAGTTTACTTTTAATTAGCGGTTTGCTCTTAACGCTATTTTTATGGCATAAACGATACAAGAACCTAGAAGTATGCCCCATTACAGAACGACCAAAAGAAATTTATTATTGGATAGCTATTCTTTTCTCGAATAGTTTAGGTACAGCATTTGGTGATTTTTTAAGCGACAATATGGGTTTAGGCTATTTAACTGGCGCTTTAATAACTGGTGCAATTATTTTAGTTGTAGTAATCCTCCATTATTATTCAAAAATAAATCATGTGTTTTTATTCTGGGTTGCCTTTATTTTTACGCGACCATTTGGTGCAACTTTTGGCGATTTTTTAACAAAGCCATTATCAAAAGGAGGATTAGAACTCGGAACCTTAGCTACTTCTATAGTATCTGTTAGTTTTATGGCTATTCTGATTTCTATTTCATATCAACAACAGCATAAAACGAGCAATATATTACCAAAGTAATTCCTAACCTTACTTCAATTTCTCTGTCAATAATGCCATCTCTATATGTGGAGAATGTTTTTCATATAAAATTGCGTATACAGCCCGGCTAATAGGCATTTCAACTTTATATTTTTTATTGATAAAATGCATACAACTTGCTGCATAATAACCTTCGGCAATCATATTCATTTCTAATTGGGCAGACTTAACGGTATAACCCTTCCCTATCATGTTTCCAAAGGTACGGTTGCGACTAAATTGTGAATAAGCAGTTACCAATAAATCTCCTAAATAAGCAGACTCTTTAATATCTCTATCTATTGGATGTACTGCATCAACAAAATCCTTTATTTCTTTTATCGCGTTAGAAATTAATACTGCTTGAAAGTTATCTCCATATCCTAATCCATGGCAAATACCACTTGCTACTGCATAAATATTCTTCAATACCGCAGCATACTCTGTTCCAAAAATATCATCAGATACATTAGTTTTGATATATCTAGTATTTAAGAACTTTGCAAAACGATCTGCCAAGTCTACATCTACACTTGCAATGGTTAAATAAGATAGTTTCTCTAGTGCAACTTCTTCAGCATGACAAGGTCCGCTAATTACCAGAATATCCGTTAGCGGAACATTGTATTTTTGATTAATAAATTCGCCAATGATTTGATTTTCATCTGGGACGATACCTTTAATAGCAGAAACAATTTTCTTACCTTTTAGATCTGCTGGACTTACATTCTTTAAACTTTCTTTTAAAAAAGCTGCTGGAACATTTAAAATTAAGTAATCTGCAGCTGCAATAATGGAACGAATATCTGATGAGATATTTTCTTGAGGGACTTTAATTTCTACAGAACTTAGATAATTAGGATTGTGTTTAAATGCTTTGATATGCGTTATCGCTTCTTCATTGCGCATCCACCAAAAAATTTCTTTCTCAGAAAAATTATCCGACAACATTTTGATAATCGCAGTGGCCCAACTTCCGCCACCAATCATTGCAATTTTAGGTATCATAATTTATTAAGGTTAAGAATAAGAGCAAATACTTAAGCTCAAAACTATTCTAAAGGCAAAAGGTTTAAAATAAATGCTCATATGCGCATTTATTTTAAACCTTACCTAAGCGTCAAAAATACTTAATTAATATGATTTTGGATATTACTTTTTCTTCTCAGTAGTAAATAGCTTATCCTTAGTGGTTTTCTCTACTTTCATACCATCTTTTAACTTGTTTTGAATAGCAGAGTATGGACCAGAAACAATTTCTTGACCATCTTTTAGTCCTGTTTTAACAATTATGAATTGATCATTCTGAATACCAGTTGTTACTTCCGCTTGTTTCACTGTCGAAGATTTGCTGTCAAATAAGTATACAAACTGTTTTACTTTTTTATCAGTCAATTTAGTTTTTTGTTTATCTTGATTCTGATCATTTCCTGCATTTGCCATTGGATCAGTTGACTTATCTTTATCGCTAGTAAATACAGATTGAATAGGAACTGCTAATCCTGTTACAGATTCGCTTTCAATATCCACCGTTGCAGAAAGACCTGGTCTAAATGGCGATGGTAAATCTTTTGCGCCACCTTTAACTGTACTATATGAATCTGCAATTAAACGAACTTTAACAGAAAAGTTAGTTACTTGATCTACCGAAGTATTTGCTGTACCCACACTAGTTGATGAACTTGCAATTTCAGTAACTATGCCTTTAAATTTCTTATCTGCAAAGGCATCAACTTCAACTGAAGCACTATCGCCTACATTTACACGATTAATATCATTCTCGTTCACATCCACATTTACTTCCATGGTTGTTAAGTTAGAAATACGCATAATCTCTGTACCTGCCATTTGGGAAGTTCCTAAAATACGGTCTCCCAATTCAATTGATAATTTAGAAACTACACCATCAACTGGAGAATAAATAGTTGTCTTAGCTAAGTTTGCACCTGCTTCTTTTACATTTGCTCCATTTTGCTCTAACCCAAATTTTGCACCTGTAACGTTTTCTTTTGCACTCGCTAAATTTGCTTTTGCAGTTAAATAAGCTGCTTTTGCTGCATCAAATTCTGAAGCAGAAATAACTTTTCTATTATACAACTCTACATTACGTTTGTAAGTAGCTTCTGCATTTACAAAATTAGCTTGTGTTTGTATTAACTGTTGTTGAGAGGCGGCAACACTTGCTTTTTGAGAGTTATATGAAGCAACTGCTCTTTCATAACCAGATTGCAAAACATCTGGTCTAACTTTACAAAGCAATTGACCTTTCTTAACTACATCACCTTCTTTAACCAAAAGCTGAGTAACCTCTCCAGAAACTTCCGAACTTAATTTAACTTCTGTTTCTGGTTGTATTTTTCCACTAGCGGTTACCGTTTCTACTACTTTTTTACTGCCTGCTTTTTCTACAGTTACTTTTTCAATTTGTTCGCCGCCAATAAGACCTGTAAGTTTTGCAACTACTAACAGTACAAGCAGTACACCAACGCCAATTAAAATGTGTTTAAGTTTCATAATTATGTATAAGTATTGTTTTGTTTATTAAAATGTAATCTGTTTGCCTAAGTAATAATCAATTACTTTTGCTCTAAATATTAAATCATATTTAGCTTGTATCATATCTATTTCTGCTTTGTTTTTGTTTGTTAAAGCAGTGCTATAATCCAATGAATTTACCAAACCTACGTTATAGCGTTGTTCAATTACATAATAAGCATCTTTTTGAGCCGTAAATGCATTGGTTGTAGATGCATAACGACCTTCTGCAGCTTTTAAATCTGCAACTGCCTGATAAATAACTTTATTCAGGTTATTTTTTGCCAACTGTTCGTCAGTTTCAGTTTGCATCAAATTGATTTTAGCCCTTCTGTAATTAGATTTTATCTGAAGTCCATTAAATATAGGAATAGATAAACTCATACCAACACCTTTTGAGATGTTATTATTCAATTGATTTGAAAACGATGCATTTGGATATTGTGGATTAAAATTATAATTGTAAAAATAACCCGTTCCATAGCTCGCATTAAATGAAAGTGTTGGCAACAAACTTCCTTTAGCAATTTTAACAGCAATTTTTGCGGCTTCTGTATTCAAACTTGCCAATTTGATATCTGGGAACATAGCACTTGCATTTGCATAAATTTCTTCGGCATTGTATTTTCCGTTTGGAGTGTTTATGTTATCGATAACAGGCGCTTGCACCTCATATACTGTTGAAGAAGGAATATCCATCAATTGCGCTAATGTTAAATAAGAAATCGATAACGCATTTTCTGCATTTGTGGCATTTAATTCAGCTGTTGCAACCTGAGATTTAGCTTGTGAAAGATCTGCTAAGGTTTTGTTACCCACATCCAATAATTGTTGCTGCTGATTTAATTGTTGTTTGGCTACTATTAATTGATCGTTTGCAGCTTTTAAAAAATCTTTATTATAAAGTATTTGGAGATATGAAGTAATTACAGATAGAATTAAATCATTTTTGATCTTACTAGTATTTGTTTTACTGGCTTCAAGTAACACCTTGTTTTGTTTAATCTGGTTCATTTTTGTTAAACCGCTAAATAAATCAACGTTAGAACTTGCCCCGCCATTTAAACTATAATTCTGGGTATTTTCATAAACACCAGATGCGCCCTGATTGTTACGTCCCGAACGCATATCTTGCGATAAATTTGCACCTAAGGTTGGAAGCAAAGCGTATTTAGATTGCTTTAGATTAATATCAGATAGGCTTTCACTAAAATTAGCCTGTTTAACTTGTAAATTATTAGTTAGCGTTTTATCTACTGCTTGTTGTATAGTAATTACTTCTTGCGCAAAGCTTTTTTGGCTAAACCCCGTTATAACAAAAGATAAAATAAATGTAAGCTTGGTTAAAAAGCTAAAATTGGCAACTTGTTTCATAAAAATTAGTTTCACAATAATAAATAAACAATTAATTGATTTTTTAAATTTCTTAAGTGCAACCTAAATATTACTTTTGGGTATGTACCTAGTTAAATCTCCACTTTTACTCAAATGGTTCTATCCATCTTTAACATGGAACAAATCCCGCTCGGAAAAAATTGTTTATTTAACCTTTGACGATGGACCTATACCCAATGTTACAGACTTTGTATTAAATACTTTAAAAAGCTTTGGTGTAAAAGCTACATTCTTTTGTATTGGAGATAATATTAATAAACATCCGGTGGTATTTGAGCGAGTAAAAAATGATGGTCATGCTATTGGTAACCACACTTTTAATCACCTAAAAGGATGGAAAACAGATGATGAAACCTACATTCAAAACATACTAAAATGCCAACAACTTACACAAACTAACTTATTTCGTCCACCTTATGGAAGAATTAAGAAAAGCCAAATTACGAAGCTTAAACCAGTTTTCAATTCTCAGTTCTCAGCTCTCAAAGCGCAAACTGCAAACCGTCAACTACAAATTGTAATGTGGGATGTACTTAGCGGCGATTTCGATCTCAAACTCTCTCCAGAAAAATGTTATCAAAACGTTATCAAAAACACTCAAAACGGCTCTATTATCGTTTTTCACGATAGTTTAAAAGCCTTTGATCGTTTACACTATGCCCTTCCAAAAGTATTAAAATATTTAAGTGAAAAAGGATACCAATTTGGTACACTTTAACATCGACCCTAAAAGCTAAGTTAATGCCAAAACCATAAATTATTTATATTATATTCAATTTCAGCGCTTTATCTTTTCAATAAATCAAACTACTGTTCGTAAATGCACAAAACTGTTCAATAGCGAACATAGATTTTATATTTCTCATGCATCAATCAAATTATTTAGAATAATGCTAAATAAAATTAGGAGATAGATATGATACCATTAAGCCTATTTTTTTTGTAAATTCGCTCTCAATTAGACGAATAGATTACCTTTAAACCAAGTTATCAATGGCTTTTGATATAGAAATGATCAAAAAGGTGTATGCAAATTTTAGCAGTCGTGTAGATGCGGCTCGTAAAGTTGTTGGTAGACCTTTAACACTTTCAGAAAAAATATTATACACACACCTTTGGGACGGAAATGCAAATACTGCATTTATCCGCGGTACCGATTATGTAGATTTCGCACCAGATAGAGTTGCTATGCAAGATGCGACGGCGCAAATGGCGTTGTTACAATTTATGCAAGCAGGCAGGCCACAAGTTGCTGTTCCTTCTACTGTACATTGCGATCATTTGATTACTGCTAAAGATGGTGCTGCTATAGATTTACCTCATGCCAATACTGAAAGTAAAGAAGTTTTTGATTTCTTAGCTTCTGTTTCTAATAAATATGGTATTGGTTTTTGGAAACCAGGTGCTGGTATTATTCACCAAGTTGTACTAGAAAATTATGCTTTCCCAGGGGGAATGATGATTGGAACCGATAGCCATACTGTAAATGCAGGTGGTTTAGGAATGGTTGCTATTGGTGTTGGTGGTGCTGATGCTTGTGATGTAATGGCTGGCTTACCTTGGGAGCTTAAATTCCCTAAGTTAATTGGCATTAAGTTAACAGGTAAATTAAACGGTTGGACTTCTGCTAAGGATGTGATTTTAAAAGTTGCTGGTATTTTAACTGTAAAAGGTGGTACCGGAGCTATTGTAGAATATTTTGGCGATGGTGCAGAAAACTTAAGCTGTACTGGTAAAGGAACTATCTGCAACATGGGTGCAGAAATTGGCGCCACTACATCTACTTTTGGTTACGATAAAAGCATGGAACGTTATTTACGTGCAACTAACCGTGCTGAAGTTGCTGATGAAGCGAATAAAATAAAAGAACATTTAACTGGCGATGCTGAAGTGTATGCAGAACCAGAAAAATATTTCGATCAATTAATAGAAATTAATTTGGATGAATTAGAGCCTTATTTGAACGGTCCTTTTACACCAGATTTGGCTACTCCTATTTCTCAAATGAAAGAAGTTGCAGCTGCTAATGGATGGCCATTAAAAGTAGAATGGGGCTTAATTGGTTCTTGTACCAACTCATCTTACGAAGATTTATCTCGTGCAGCTTCTATTGCAAAACAGGCTATTGACAAAGGTTTAGGCATTAAAGCCGAATTTGGTATTAATCCGGGTTCTGAGCAAGTCCGTTATACTGCAAACCGTGATGGTTTATTAGGAACTTTTGAAGATTTAAATGCTACCATTTTCACTAATGCTTGCGGTCCATGTATTGGAATGTGGGATAGAGTTGGCGCAGAAAAAGCAGAGAAAAATACAATCGTTCACTCATTTAACAGAAACTTCGCTAAACGTGCAGATGGTAATCCGAATACTTATGCGTTTGTAACTTCTCCAGAAATTGTTGCAGCTATTGCGATAGCTGGCAATTTAGGTTTCAATCCATTAACAGATACATTAACTAACGATAAAGGCGAACAAGTAAAGCTAGATCCACCAAAAGGTGATGAATTACCTGTAAATGGTTACGCTGTTGAAGATGCAGGTTTCCAAGCTCCAGCTGCTGATGGCTCTAGTGTACAAGTTCTAGTATCTCCAACCTCACATCGTTTACAATTATTAGATCCATTTACACCTTGGGAAGGAACAGATTTAAAGGGCTTAAAATTATTAATTAAAGCCAAAGGAAAATGTACTACCGATCATATCTCTATGGCAGGACCTTGGTTAAAATTCCGTGGCCACTTAGATAATATTTCTAACAACATGTTAATTGGCGCAGTTAACTTCTTTAATGATAAAACTGACAATGTTAAAAATGAATTAACTGGCGAATATGGTCCAGTTCCAGCAACTCAACGTGCTTATAAAGCTGCAGGCTTAGGTTCTGTAGTTGTAGGTGATGAGAATTATGGTGAAGGTTCATCTCGTGAACATGCTGCTATGGAACCTCGTCACTTAGGCGTTCGTGCTGTATTGGTAAAATCATTTGCTCGTATTCACGAAACAAACTTGAAGAAACAAGGTATGTTAGGTTTAACTTTCGCTGATAAAAACGATTATGATAAAATTCGTGAAGATGACACATTAGATATTATTGGTTTAACCACGTTTGCACCTAATGTGCCTTTACAACTAGTTTTACACCATGCAGATGGAACTAATGAAACTATTATCGTTAATCATAGTTACAATGCGCAACAAATTGAATGGTTTAAAGCTGGTGGCGCATTAAATATTATTAGAAGAGAAGCTGCAGCTAGATTGTAAAATCTAACAACTAATCATAAATGAAAATCCCGTTTAGTAAAATCTAAACGGGATTTTTTATTTAAACTCTTGACCACAATTATAACAGTGGTAACAGTTATTTGCTTTAAAAGGGTACACAAATAATATAAAAGACAATATAGTAACCCACCAACTAAATCTATTTTTAGTGGCTTGACCAAAGCTTACATTATCTGAGCCGCAATTATCGCAACTAATTTTATCTGTTGTTGGCACTTCGTTTTCAACTTCAATGTTGTTTTGTTCTTCAGCCAACAATTCATTAATACGATTTACATCCTTTTCAAAAACATTTAGTTTCACGCCACCAATTGCCTGATTGTATAAAGGTTGAATAGTCGCAACATTTTCGTCCGTTAAAAAACATGGTATATCACTATCTTCTAGTCTACCTTTTACAATACTTGCCTCAATTGGATTATAATAAGTGCGATAAACAATTATTTTGTCTTCCATTTTATTGTTTTATAATCCATCCAAAGCCTCATCCTCGGCTAGTAACTTATCAATGGCTTCTACTTCATTTTCAAAAACGTGTAGTTGAACACCGCTTACAGAAATATCAAAAATTGGATAAACTAATGCTGTATTTTCTCCTGTTAAGAAACAATTAAACCCTGCGTCTTTTAATCGAGTTAATACAATATTTGCTTCCATCGGGTTTTCAAAAGTTTTATATACTACAATTTTATCTTCCATGCTACAAAGCTAGATTATTTTTAATTAGTTCGCTTAAAAAAATCTTTCCACCATAAGCCAGAGTCTTTAATTGTTCGCTCTTGTGTTTTAAAATCAGTGTATACTAAACCAAAACGAGCGTCATATCCTTCGGCCCATTCAAAATTATCCATCAATGTCCAAGCCATATAACCGGTAATATTTATGCCTTCATTTTTAGCCTTAAGCAAAGCAGCTAAGTACAATTTAAAATAGGCAATTCGTTCTTCATCATGTACTTTTCCTGCAATTAATTTATCGTTAAAAGCAGCCCCATTCTCTGTAATCATTATGTTTTTAACCTTCGGATAAGCGGCAAACTGTTTAATAATATGATAAAAACTATCTGCATTAATTTCCCACCCCATTGCAGTATGAGGCTTTTTCCGATTTTTCGCCTTTACTTCCCAAGCCTGGATTACAGGTATAAACGCATTATATTTTATCACCAAAGGAAAATAATTTTGCAATCCAATGTAGTCAAAATCAAAAGCCATTCTTTCTTTATAACGCCATAAAGAGTGACTAACAGCAAATTTCTCCAACACATCCCACCCTGCTGTTGGAAAACCCATACCCAATGTTGGTTCGATAAATAAACGGTTCATTATACAATCTATGCGTTTTGCGGCTAATAAGTCTGATGCATTTTGTGTATAAGGAATAATTTCTGAGCAGGAAAATGTAGTGCCTATATTCGCTTTTGGCACTTCAGCTCTTAAAATTTTGCCTCCATCTGCTTGCGCAATAGCAGTGTGCTTTACAGCAGCAAAGAAATTAGTTAATCCTGTTTCACCTGGTGCATGAACACCTAACATGTATCCTAAAGATGTAAACCCAAAAGGTTCATTAATTACAATCCAGTTTTTAACTTTATCTCCATAGGTTTTGGCACATAACGTCACAAACCCATTAAAATCTGCATTAATGCTAAAAGCTGTCCAGCCACCATTTTTAGCTAAAGCTTCGGGTAAATCCCAATGGTATAAAGTAACATAAGGAATAATTCCTTGCTGTAAACATTCATCTATCACCCTGTGATAAAATTGTATTCCCTCTGGATTAATTAAACCTTTACCTTCGGGCAAAATACGCGACCATGAAATGGAGAAACGGAAAATTTTAAATCCTAATGTTTTAACTAGCGCAATATCTGCCTGATAATGATGATAAAAGTCGCAGGCTATTTCAGCGTTATGGCCACCTTTAATCTTGCCATTTCGTTTGCTAAATGTATCCCAAATGGATGCTCCCCTTCCATAAGTATTTGCTGCTCCTTCAATTTGACTAGCAGCAGTGGCAATACCCCATAAAAAATCGTTTCCAAAATCTTTAGCTGTTAGCATATTTATTTGCTTAAAACCTCGCTAAGGTCTAACATTCCTGTTAAGTTAATATTAACAATTGCTATTCTGTGTAGCAATTACATTTTTTTTATATTTTTACTAGATGATGAGATGGTATATATTATTGTTATTTTTTATCATTTCGATCAATGCGAGTGCGCAAATGCCAGTTAATGACAATATAGCGAATGCCATTAATATTGCCAATCCTAATTCGTTCTGTACTGACGATGCATTCTACAACAACATTAATGCAACCGTTGTAAATGGCAGCGCCGCATCGTGGGGTGGTAACATTGGTAAAGATGTATGGTTTAAATTTACAGCAACCAAATTTGATGTAAATATTAACATAGGTGGGCGTACTAATGGAGCAAGTTTAAATACAATGCTTAATCCCCTTGTTGCGCTATACATTTTTGACCAAGCAACTAATTTTTTTACAGAGATTCCAGGCACTATGTTATCGTCTAACAATGTTACCTCTCTATATAAAGGAGCTTTAACTATTGGACAAATTTACTACATCAGGGTAAGTGCAGCAAACGACAACGAAGGCAGTTTTAAGCTTTGTGTAGATAATTATTTTCCTCCAATTGTTCCTGGGCAAGATTGTAGTACAGCTTCTGTGTTATACGATAAATTGAGCTTTACACAGACAAATGTAGGCGGAACAGGTTTAAACAATCACGAAACCGCGGGGACTTGTTTGGGTACTGAATCAAATTCGGTATGGTACAAATGGACTGTGTCTAAAAGCGGAACTCTTACTTTTTTGATTGAGCCAACGGTAATAACCAACGATATAGATTGGGTTTTATATGATTTAGGGCCAAATGGTGATTGCGGAAACATTACTGCTGCTAATGCCATTAGGTGTGCCTCTGGCAGTGGGGTAAATTGCAATCCAGCTTATCATGTTACGGGAATGAGTTTTGAAGAAACTGATTTGTCAGAAACTTCGGGTTGCCCAGTTGGTAAAACACAAAACGGATTAGTAAAATTTGTGGATATGGTTGTCGGAAATAATTATGCACTTATTATTGATAATTTTTCTGGCGGAAATAATGGATTTCATATTGATTTTGAAGGCACTGCCGAATTTGCTGGACCGAAATCGGTTATTAAAATGGATGTTATTGATGAGTGCAAACCAGAACAGAGTTATAATTTTACCAGTCTATCCACCAATTATAAATCACTAAAATGGACTTTTGGCGAAGGAGCAAGCATTGCAACATCAACTGACGAAGGTCCAATTAATGTAACATATAGTACTCAAGGAGAAAAGATTGTTGTGCTAGAAGCTTTTGCATTTGGTGGTGGTGAAGTAGTAAGTACCGAAAAATTTTATGTAGCAGTTAAGCCTAGTTTACCAAGCATTACTTACTCAACCATTAAACTTTGTCCTGGCAATAATGTTACTCTACAAACACCAAATGTTAAAGATGCAACCTATCATTGGACAGGACCAAATGGGTTTACCTCTAACCAACAAAACCCTGAACTTTTAATTACTGGACCAGAGAATTCAGGGGATTACCATTTGTTTATTAAAGTTGGTAATTGTGTGAGTGATGTAGCTACAGTAAATATTCCATCTATCGATTTAAAGCCCGAAGCTTTGTTTGATATTTTGGCAAATTTTAAATGCACCATTAATCAAAGTTTTACTTTCATCAACAATTCTAAAAACTATACCTCAGTTGATTGGAATTTTGGCGCAAATGCTAGCAGTACACTCTTACCTAACGGAAATAGGGAAGTCGTTTTTAGTACTTATGGTATCCATGAAATTACCTTAACCGTATATAGCGAGAGCGGTTGTGTTTCGACCTTGACAAAACAAATTGAAGTTCAACTTAAACCTGCATTACCAGTAATTACCAGTAATCAAAAAGCATTCTGTTTAGGTGATGTAATTCGATTATCCATTCCAGAAAGTGAGGGTTTACGTTACTTTTGGACTGGCCCTAATAATTTCACTGCAACCACATCATCCATAGAAATTCCAGTAGCAAATTTCAATTTAGCTGGCATATATCGAATTCATACTCAAATTGGAGAATGTGAAAGTGATATTGCAAGCATTACTATTCCTCCTATTGCTAAGGTTCCAGTGGCAGCTTTCGGTACAGATCCCTTATTTAACTCTAAATTTACTACGCCGTTACCTATCGTTTTCAAAAACAATTCAAAGGATGCAGATTCTTATTTTTGGAATTTTGGAGATGGAAATTCATCCAATGAAGCAAATCCAAAACACACGTATATTAAAAGTGGCAAATATAAAGTTAAACTGACTGCATATGCTGATGAAGGTTGTTCTAATTCTACAGAGGTTGGAGATTTAATAATTCTAGATGCAGCCTTGTTTGTACCCAATACATTTTCTCCAAATGGCGATGGGATAAATGACGAATTTGTGGTAACAGTCCTCAATCTCAAAAAATATCAACTTTTAATATACAATAGAAATGGAGAAAGTATTTTTCAAACCTATAATATCTATGAAAACTGGAAAGGAACACGTCAAAATCAAGACGTTCCAGTTGGGACATATTATTACATCATTCTTGGAAAAAACGTTTACAATCAAGATGTAAAATATACTGGCTCATTAACCTTAATTAGGTAAATTTTGTAGCTTTAAACAAAATATTATCCATTGAAAATTACATTAATAGCTGTTGGTAAAACCGAAGACAAATACTTGATTGAAGGGATTGAGAAGTATTTGAATAGATTAAAGCATTATATCAACTTTAGTATTTTAATTATTCCTGATTTAAAAAACACTAAAAATTTAACCGAAGCACAGCAAAAAAATAAGGAAGCAGAATTTATCTATAAATATCTAAATCCCACAGATGTGGTTGTATTATTAGATGAAAAAGGCAAAAAACATAGTTCGATTTCCTTTTCTGCTTACTTAAACAAACAAATGATTGGCAGTGTGCAAAACTTAGTTTTTATAATTGGCGGCCCATATGGTTTTGATGACAGTATATATAAACGTGCCAATACTAGCATTTCGCTTTCAGACATGACATTTTCTCACCAAATGGTGAGGTTATTTTTTGTAGAACAATTGTATAGAGCTTTTACAATTTTAAAGAACGAACCTTATCATCATGCTTAAATTACCACTAACCGTTTTAGCTTTATTTATTTGCATAAATAGTAAGGCTCAAAACCTAAATCCTGTTAATAGCATCGATTATTTTAACTTGGGAGTAGATAAGTATTCTCAGAAAGATTATGCGGGTGCTATTGATGCCTACAATAAATCTATTCAAATAGACTCTACCAATTGGCGTAGTTATTTTAACAGGGGTTTAACAAAAAAAGATCTTAACAATCATACAGGAGCAATAGCTGATTTCACTGCAGCGATAAAAATAGATTCTACGAATGAAATTCTCTATTTCGTTAGAGGTATGAGCAAATATGTTTTAAAAGATTTTAAAGGAGCTATTACGGACATCAATAAATCTATCAATATAAAAGATGGTTATCCTTCGGCTTATTTAGTAAGGGGCAATGCCAATAAAGATTTGAATAAATTTAAAGAAGCAATTGTTGATTACAATAAAGCTATTAAATTAGATCCGACTTTTGAAGAACCTTATTTTCAGAGAGGAGTTTTACGTGGTTATCAAAAAGACTTTATTGGAGCTATTGCCGATTTCTCTAAGGCACTGGAGATTAAACCCTCCAATCAAAACTCTTATATGAATAGAGGATTGGCAAGGATAAGTATTAATCAAAAAGAAGGTGCTTGTGCAGATTTTAAGAAAGCTGTAATTTTAGGCAACAAAGAAGCTAAACAAATGCTTGCTAAGTATTGCAAATAAGATTGCTTTATGGAAAAACATTCCATTTTTCATCATTAAAAAAAGGAGAAATTATTATGTTACCTAGTGATTATAAACGAAAATATAAGTTTAGAACTGATACTTCTAAAGAGCGTAAATACATGAACATTGCTATAATCGTTTCATTAATTATGGTGATTATATTATGGTATTTGATAAACTAAAAAAACCAGTTCTTTCAAACTGGTTTTTAATATAACTTATAAAAGCTACGCGATTAAACGCCTTTCTTGCTAGTCATGCTTGCCTTTTTAGCTGGCGCTGATGATTTAGCAGTTGGTGCTTTTGCATTAGATGGTTTTGCTTTTGGCGTTACTTTAGGTTTCGCATCAAGTTTATCATCCGCTTTTGCTCCTTCTACTTCTGCGCTTGGCGCTGACTCAGTAAATAAAGGCATATCTTTTAATGAGTGATACCAAGTTAAAATTTTCTTCATATCAGAAGTATAAACTTTTTCTTGGTCATGTCCTGGTGCAACTTCTAAAAAGAATTTTTTTAATGTTGGTCCATCAGCTTTAGCATCTGGCACTGAGGTTTTCGTTGCCGCAATAGTGGCTAAAACATCTGTCAATTTCAATTCTTCATCCTCACCATAAATGGTAATATCTTCTAAAGAAGCTAATTTTGTTGTAGAAATATTAGCCACAATTTTTAGTTTTTGTGCATCTAAACTTTCTAAAACGTAGCCTGCTTTATTTTGTCCAACAAGTTTAAATAAACCTGGTCTGCCAGATACGGCTACAATTCCTCTTAAATTCATATTCTTTTGAGATTCTAATCTTCTAAAACTTCTATCGATAAAATTTTATCGCCTTGTCTAATATCGTCAACAATATCTACATTTTCTACCACCTTACCAAAAACGGTATGTACACGGTCTAAATGAGCAGTATTTGCTCTACTATGGCAGATGAAAAATTGTGATCCTCCAGTGTTTCTTCCAGCGTGAGCCATAGATAATACACCACGATCGTGAAATTGGTTTTCGCCATCTAATTCACAATCAATTTTATAACCAGGGCCACCAGTACCAGCCATACCTGTTGCACCATCTTTTGAGTTAGGACAACCTCCTTGAACCACAAAATTAGGAATTACACGGTGAAATGCGATTCCATCATAAAAGCCTTCGCTGGCTAACTTTTTAAAATTTGCAACTGCTTTAGGAGCATCTTTTTCGTAGAACTCAACCGTCATGTCGCCTTTTTCAGTTTTTATTATTGCTTTGCTCATTGTATAATTTTTCGTTGGGAAGCAAATTTAGCAAAATGAAACGAAAGCCCTAACTAATACAGTATAAATCCTGTCAAGAAATTATAAATCTATATGAAATACTGCATTTTAACGTTTAATCAGCATAATAATTTCAGAATGGTCTTCAAAAAATATACATTCGTATAGCTTGTCCTATTATGATTCTGAAAAAATATATTTTCTTATTTATCATCCTTCTATTTTCTGTTGTTGCAAAAGCATCTTCTATATTGATTTATATGGATGAAAATCAGAAAAACCATTTAAAAGCTTATGGAATTGCCTATTGGAGCATAAAACAACAAGCAGAAGTAGATTGGCTGTTAAATTATAGAGGAGGTAGCTTTTTAGTGAAATATGTAAAAACTGTGGAGGACGAATGTAAAATAAGAGGTGTTTCTTATGAAATTTTAGCAGATGGAAAAGTGAATGCGATTTTAAATGAAATCAATAATCCTGATGTAAATATGGAAATGGTAAAATTGGAGAAAACTCCAAAAATTGCCGTTTACTCGCCAAAAAGCAAATTACCCTGGGACGATGCGGTAACATTGGTTTTGACTTACGCCGAAATTCCCTATGATATTATTTATGACGATGAGGTTTTAAAAGACAAATTAACAGGTTACGATTGGTTGCATTTACATCATGAAGATTTCACTGGTCAGTACGGACGGTTTTGGGCTTCATTTAGAAATGCAACCTGGTATCGGGAAGATGTAAAAAATCAAGAGGCTACTGCCAAAAGAAACGGCTTTAAAAAGGTTTCTGAAATGAAATTAGCAGTTGCAAAACGGATTAAGGAGTTTTGTGCTGGCGGCGGATTTCTTTTTGCTATGTGTTCAGGCACCGACAGTTTTGACATTGCGCTTGCAGCAGAAGGGGTTGATATTGCAGAAAGCATGTTTGATGGCGATGGTACTGATGCAAACGCTCAATCAAAACTTAATTATAATAATAGTGTAGCGTTTAAGGACTTTAAGATTGATATGAACCCTGAGCGATATGAATTCTCTGATATTGATGTTACGCAAACCCGTAATTTTATAGAAAGTAACGACTACTTCACTTTATTTGATTTCTCTGCAAAATGGGATTTAGTTCCAACTATGCTTACACAAGATCATGATAAAGTGATTAAAGGTTTTATGGGGCAAACGACAGCTTTTAGAAAGAGCTTAGTAAAACCTAGCATTACTGTTTTGGGAGAAAATAAAGGTGGTAATGAAGTACGTTATTTGCATGGCGAAATTGGTAAGGGACAATTTACTTTTTACGGAGGTCATGACCCGGAAGATTACCAACACCAAGTTAACGACCCACCTACTGATTTAAGTTTACATCCAAACTCTCCTGGTTATCGATTAATTCTGAATAATGTTTTATTTCCAGCGGCAAAGAAAAAACCCCAGAAGACTTAAACAGAAATTATAATTTGGTTCAAAAATTACTATTCTCTATACACTTTTCATAAGTTATAGCTATAATTAATTCTTAACTACAGAACGGCATTATAAACTAAAAATCAGTCAATTATAATTTAATCGATTTGATATCCAACTCTTTGGCATGTCTTTTGGAACTATCTGGTAGATACCAATACTTAAATTGAATTATTTACCTAAAAGAAAGAAGATGAAAAAATTAGTATTAAGTGGAGCAATTATTTTAATTTCAAGTGGAGTTTTTGCACAGAACAAAATGGCCGGAAACGATGCTAGAATTGGTATTAAAGCGGGTGTTAATTTATCACGAATTCATTACTCTGGCGACGATGTTAGCTCATTAAATGATTTCTCCAAAAATAATGTTGGATACAACTTTACCGTTTTTGGTGATTTTGGAGTTGGAAATAATTTCTTTATTCAACCAGGAATTTCCTTACAAAACAAAGGAACTAAATTAGAAGGCACATTTCCTTTGGGAGCGACGACCATTACTGGTACCTCAACTGTAAATTTGATGGCTATTGAAGTTCCCGTAAACGCCGTATTCCGTATCCCTACTGGGAATGCTGGAGCATTACAAATTAGTGCTGGACCATATGTTGGATTCAATATAGATGGCCAAAGTAAAGTTAAAGTTACTGATGGCCCTGGTTCTGAGCTAGGAACTCAAAAGAATGATCTGAAATTTGGCAATGAGACTAGCGATAATTTAACTAGTACAGATTTTGGCGCTAATTTTGGTTTAGCATATCGATTAAACAATGGGTTTTCTGTTGGTGCAAATTATGGCTTAGGTCTATCAAACTTAGTTCCTAAAGATAGTCGTGAAAACAATAATAATAAAGCGACAAACAGAATTATAGGTTTTGCGGTTGGTTATTCCTTCTAGTTAAAACTTTAAATTGAAAAAGGCTTCAGTTAATCTGAAGCCTTTTTGTTAATCATAGAAATTCCAGCTTACACCAAATTTCAATAATCGATCTGGCATTGGATAACGATTTACAGTATAAAAACCATTGCTAAATAATCCCTGATTTACATAATCGTATTTAAGGAATAGATTCGCTCTGCGCAAACCTGCTTTTACCCAAACATCCACAACTGGTTTAGACCCGAAAGTGATGTTATCTCCGTTATAAAATTGACTTGCGGCAGGAGAATATGAGGAAGCTACAAATGGAGTATTGTATCTAATATCGAAACCTATTTGTGTTTTCAATCTTTTGAAAAAGGTTTGCTCTTTATAAATACTGTTAAACGTATACACTTCCGGCGTTCTTAATGTGTTTTTGCTATCAGTTTTTTGATATACCACATACGCATCTAAATGATATGTTTTGTAAGTAAAACGCTTACCTAAACTCAATTTAAGCATGTTAATATCACCAGTTTCTTGAGTAGGTTCTATACCATTTGTTCCATTTTTAATAAAATAAAGATAATTGGAAACTAAATAATAAGCAGCGGAAGCATCTATATTAAACCGTTCATTTATATAATTAAAAGATAGGTTTGCAGTTTTAGTCCGATCAAAATTTTTAACCCAACTGTAATGGTTACTATTATATCTATTATAAATTTCTTCAGGAGATTTATTTTGCAAGTAAGCACCTAAAACAATGCGTCCAGCTGTTTTACTTAAAAGCAAGTTACTTTTAGCTTCGTATAAGAAATCGCCTGTGTTTTCCCCTTGAAAAATTTGTTGTACATCTAAGTTGAAATCCACTCTATTGCTAAAGCGATAGCCCAAATTACCTAATAAACTGATGTTTTGGAATGTATTTGGATATTTAAAAGAATTGGTTTTATCTCTCAGAATAATGTACTGGTTATAATCATAAAAATCATGTCGAATACCTACGTCAACTTTTAACTCATTTTTAATAAATGAACTTCCTTTTGCTCTTAAATAAAAGCTATAAATAAACTCATTTTGAATATGTTTTACGCTTGTGGAATCATTCGTGAAAACAGAATCTACACCTTTAGGTAAAACTTTATAAGCATCAATTTCATCCTTTTTAAAAGAATAAGAATTATTGGTATAGGTTAATGTATAAGTTATTTTATTTGTTGGTAAAATATTTTGTGTAGTGCTTTTACCTGTACTATCTATACGACCAACAAAATAACTTTGCTTTAACATAAAAGAATTTTTACGCCAAAGCTGTTTTGCAGAATTTAAGCGAACTGATTCTGCTTGTTTATCAACCAATGTTGTACTATTTTCTGTAAAAATGTTTTCTTTTACAATTGACCCGTTTTCTTGTGCTTTTAATGTATTAAATACGCCATCTAGCCATAAATTATAACGTTTATTGGGAGATTGATACCAGGTAAAGATTGCTGCATTTAAATCATCACCACGCTGATGAGTATAAAAACCGTTTGCCCCAATTCTATTAAAATTAGCTCCAAAATTCCAGTTTCTTTTGATGTTTTGTGAGTGTGTAAGCTTTAAAACTTGCTCTTTATCAGATCCATTTACATAATATAAACTGGTAAAAGGTGTGCGAGCTTGGTAAAATTTAACGTCTTCGTGATTTAAAATATAAAAATCTAAAGCATGAAAACCTGCATCAAATCCAATTGTTTTTAAGGGCTCAAACAATAAAGATCTTGCAGCCAAACCCATAACTCCAGTACCAACTGTTGGGTGACGAGGTTGAGCCAACACACTAAAGTTTTGTATGCCTGTTAAACCAGTATCTATTGGCAAAGTTTGGATGCTATCTTTAGTGAGTTTATGGGTGGTATACCTAATATATTTAGAACTAAACACTACCGAATCGGTACCACCTTCTTCTTTTTTTCGTAAAGAATCCAATTCTTTATTTTTGGTTACACTAGTTTTCAAATCCTGTGCAAATACATTTGTACAACATAAAATGAAGCAACAAAAAAGAATGGATATGCTAATTTTTCGCATTATAAATTAGAGATAAGCTGACTAAGAATACGCGTCATTTTTGGTTCTGCTTGCGCCGCAGTTTCTAAAATCTCCTCCAAACTAAAAGGCAACAACTCTTCTGGAAATCCTTCATCAGTTAAAACAGAAATTGCAAAAACTGGTAGGCCCATGTGGTTTGCTACAATTACTTCGGGCACTGTACTCATCCCTACAGCATCGCCTCCAATTATTCTTAAATACTTGTATTCTGCTTTAGTTTCTAAATTTGGACCAGTTACTGCAATGTACACTCCTTGATGGCAAGTAATTTTTTCTGCTTCCGCGATTTTTAGTCCTTGTGCAATTAATTGACGATTATATGGCTGGCTCATATCTGGAAAACGTGGACCTAAATCAGAATCATTAATCCCGCGAAGCGGGCTTTCTGGTTGCAAATTAATATGATCATTAATAATCATCAAATCGCCTTTTTTAAAGTCTTTGTTTAACGAACCTGCCGCATTTGAAACAAACAAGTGCAGAATACCCAATGCTTTTAACACCCGAATTGGAAAAGTGATTTGTTGCATCGAATAACCTTCGTAATAATGCAATCTGCCTTGCATGGCTACTACTTTTTTTCCCTTTAGGGTTCCGAAAATTAATTTCCCAGAGTGAAATTCTAACGTAGAAATTGGAAAATTAGGAATACTAGAGTACATTATGCTGTGAACAACCTCAATATCTTTCACCAAACCGCCAAGGCCTGTTCCTAAAACAATTCCTATTTCGGGTTCAAATTCCCCTATTTTATTTTTTAGGTATTCAACTGATTCTTTTAGTACTTGCAACATAATCTAGTATATTTTTATCAAAGGTAAATTTATCTTTTGGGGCCAATTCTATTTCAATTGGCAGGTAGTATATTGGCAAATTTAACAGTAAATCTGTTAAATTATCACCTAATAAACGTTGGCTATCCTTTTCTGTTGTAATTATAATTTTTTCTTTAGCAGGATGTTCATTAAACGCCTTTATGAGATCATTAATATCTTGTTGGCTAAAATCATGGTGATCTGGGTATTCAAATGAATGAATATGCTCCGAAAATTGATTTAAATACACTAATAATGGTTTTGGATTTGCAATTCCCGTCAGTAAAAAAATCTCAAAAGAAGTAATATCATGTTTAATTTCCTTTGTAAATAAATGTGTCAATTCTCCATACTTAATGGATGAAAATGAAATTCGTTGATTTAGGTTAGTATCAATTTTTCTTCTCACCTCAACTTGATCAACCATATTTACAGGATTTGGACTTTTAGTAATTAGCACCGCATTTGCTCTATTGTAATTACGTAAAGGCTCTCTTAAATTCCCCATTGGGAGAAGAAATTGCATTTTCATTAATTTATCAAACTCAAAAAGCAAAATGTTAAACCCAGCTTTTACCGCTCTATGTTGATATGCATCATCCAATAAAATCACATGGTGAGTATCTTTCAATAAATTAATTCCCTTCACTCTATCCTCGCAAACTGCCACTGTAATAGTTGGAAATTTTTGAAAGTATTGCATCGGTTCATCGCCTATGGTTTTTGCTGTAGAATTTTTGTCCGCCAGAAAAAACCCTTTTGTTTCCCGTCCATATCCCCTACTTAAGATTGCAATTTTATAATCTGTCAATAGCCTAACTATATATTCTGTTGTAGGAGTTTTACCAGAGCCACCCACTACTAAATTGCCTATACAAATAACTGGCAAATCGAACTTGGTAGATTTGAAAATTCCCCAATCGTATAGTTTATTCCTTAACAGGATCACAAAACCATATAGTATAGCAAATGGAAAAAGTAAAAGGCGTAAGTAGTTTATCATGTTCGATTTCAAAAATAGGGATAATTTAAAAAACAACAGCAACACTTTATTTTTATGCAAAATCGGTCTATTTACGGTTAATATTTTTGACATGCAACACACATAGGCTTTAGCCAAAAAACCTATCTTTGTGCAAACAAGAATTTAATTTATGCTTAAAGGATTTTTTAACGTACCAGCACCTGTTAACGAGACCATTTTGGGTTATGCACCAGGAAGCAAAGAACGCGAATTATTAAAAGAAGCATTGGCTGATAGTCGCTCAAAAGTGATTGAAATTCCAATGTATATTGGCGGAGAAGAAGTTTTTACCGAAGAAAAAGGAAAAATTACTCCTCCTCACGATCATCAACATGTTTTAGCTAATTATAGCAAGGGGAACAAAAACCATGTAACTATGGCAATTGATGCTGCTTTAGCTGCAAAAGCGGATTGGGAAAACTTAGCTTGGGAACATAGAGCTGCCATATTCTTAAAAGCGGCAGATTTAATTGCTGGTCCTTACCGTTATAAATTAAATGCTGCAACGATGTTGGGGCAAAGCAAAAATGCATACCAGGCAGAAATTGATTCAGCTTGTGAATTGATTGATTTCTTACGTTTCAACGTGAGTTATATGTCTGAAATTTACAAACAACAACCCCCAGTTTCTCCTCGTGGTAGCTGGAATAGATTAGAGCAACGTCCGTTAGAAGGATTTGTATTTGCTTTAACTCCATTTAACTTTACTGCAATTGCAGGAAATTTACCTACTTCGGTAGCAATGATGGGTAATGTTGTGGTTTGGAAACCAGCAAATACACAAATTTTTGCAGCTAATGTGTTAATGCAAATTTTCCGCGAAGCGGGATTACCTGATGGCGTTATTAATTTAGTCTATGTTTCTGGTCCTGATGCTGGAGATGTAATTTTCTCTCACCCAGATTTTGCTGGAATTCACTTTACAGGTTCTACAGGAGTATTTCAAGATATTTGGAAAACGATTGGAAACAACATTCATAAATTTAAAACCTATCCAAGAATTGTTGGTGAAACAGGTGGTAAAGATTTTATCTTAATTCACGGTTCTGCAGATGCGTAAGTTTCTAGCACAGCAATTATTCGTGGTGCTTTCGAATATCAAGGACAAAAATGCTCTGCTGCAAGTAGAGTTTACATTGCTAAAAGTGTTTGGCCAGAAGTTAAGAAATTTATGCTTCGCGATTTGGCTACTTTCAAAATGGGCGGAACAGAAGATTTCAGCAATTTCATTAATGCGGTTATCGATGAGAAATCATTTAACAGTTTAGCTAAATATATTGATGCGGCTAAAAAAGATAAAGGTGTAGAAATTATTGCTGGCGGAAATTACGATAACAGCAAAGGTTATTTCATTGAACCAACTGTTTTAGTGGTTGATGATCCTAAATATACAACCATGTGCGAAGAGTTATTCGGTCCAGTTTTAACCGTATTTGTATATGATGATAAAGACTTTGATAAAACATTAGACATTATCGATAGCACTTCTATTTATGCCTTAACTGGCGCAGTAATTGGTCAAGATAGATATGCATTAGAAAAAGCTACTCACCGTTTACGTAATGCTGCTGGTAATTTTTACATTAATGATAAGTGTACTGGCGCTGTAGTTGGCCAACAACCATTTGGTGGTGCAAGAGGAAGCGGTACAAATGATAAAGCTGGCTCTATGATTAATTTATTGCGTTGGGTTTCTCCAAGAACAATTAAAGAAACATTTGATCCACCTAAAGATTATCGTTACCCTTTTTTAGCTGAGTAATTAATTTTATAATAGAAAAACCCGCAACATTAACTGTTGCGGGTTTTTTATGCATTATGATTTTTGAAACAAAAAATCCCAAACCTAAGCTTGGGATTTTCCATTTCACTCATTTACTTAAAGACCTACTTTAAAAGCTGGTGAAACATCATCAAGACTATGACTGCTTACTTTTAAATCTTTAATTTTTCCTGTTTTTAAGCTATAAACCCATGCATGAATGGAAAGTTCTTGACCGTTAGCCCAAGCATTTTGTACGATTGAAGTATTCATTACATTAGCTGCACCTTCAATGGCATTTAATTCTACCATTCTGTTAGATCTTTGTTCTGGATCTTTTATGGTAGACATTTCTCTCTCATGCATGCGATACACATCTCTAATATTTCTTAACCAATTATCGATGATACCAACTTGTTTGTTCCCTAGAGCAGCATTTACACCACCGCAACCATAATGGCCGCAAACAATTACATGTTTTACTTTTAACACATTAACCGAATAATCAAGTACACTTAACATATTCATGTCGGTATGTACTACCACATTGGCTATGTTTCTGTGTACAAATATATCACCAGGCAAAGTATTCGTAATTTGATTTGCAGGGACCCTACTATCAGAACATCCTATCCATAAAACTGGTGGATTTTGTCCAGCAGATAATTTATCGAAATAAGTTGGGTCTGTCTTAATCATATCTTCAACCCAATCTGAATTGCCTTGCAAAAGGCTATTGTATGTTATATCTTTTGTTTCTATTGTTTTTGCGCACATAATTTTAATAATTAATTTTTTCTACAATCTTCGTATTCAACTTTGGCACAACATAATGGCTTTTAATATGCTCCAAAGTTACAATAATGCCTTTAGTATATGCATTATGCTTGTAATTAAAAATAGTTTCTAATACATCTGGGTCTATATACCTAGCGTTAGAACCATCTATAATTACATTTGTTTCTTTTGGTATTCCTGTTAATAATACCTGAATTGCCGCTTTATTTAAAAATGATACCTCTTCTGCAAGCTTAATTCTAATGTTCTTTTTATTGCCTTCTTCTTGAACTTTATAAAAGAAAGGATTACGCATATTCGTACGTAATAAATAGAAGATAGAAAATGCCATACCAATTGCAACCCCTTTTAATAAATCGGTTAAAACCACTGCTAGCACAGTAACTAAAAACGGAATAAATTGGTCCCAACCTTTTTGATACATATCCTTAAATAAAGAGATTTTCGTTAGCTTGTAACCTGTAAACAATAAAATAGCAGCTAAACAAGCTAAAGGAATCATGTTAATGATGCCAGGAATTAGGATAAGTGATAAAAGCAATAACAATCCATGAAATACAGCCGACATTTTTGTTCTTGCCCCAGCATTTACGTTTGCAGAACTCCTTACAATTACAGATGTCATTGGTAAACCACCAAGCATACCACTCGTGATATTACCAAGACCTTGAGCTATAAGTTCACGGTTAGTTGGCGTTACACGTTTAATTGGATCCATTTTATCTACCGCCTCTATCCCTAGTAAGGTTTCTAAACTTGCTACAACCGCAATTGTGGCAGCAACAATCCAAACATCCCATCGGCCAATTGCCGCAAAATCTGGGGTAGTAAATAAGCCCTTAAATTCTTCCCAACCACTAAACATTGGAATATTTACCATGTGTTCTTGAGTAAGAGCATAGTTAGTGTTTTTAGATACAATAGCTAAAGTAATTCCCAAGGCAACCACAACGAAGGGTGCTGGTACTACATTTAACTTTTTGATTTTTGGCCAATAAACGAGTATAAGTATTGATACTACACTTATTACAGTTGCAGTTACGCTTATTGCATTTAAGGCGTTTCCGATAGCCGACATTGCATTCTCTGCACCTTTTTGGCTAATGCTTTCATCTAGAAAATAATCCTTGTCATATCCAACAGCATGAGAAAGCTGCTTACGAATAAGCAATAAACCAATTCCGGCTAGCATTCCCGTAATAACACTTGAAGGAAAATAATTTCCAATGGTGCCGGCCTTAATAAGACCGAGCACCAATTGAAAAACTCCTGCCAAAACCAACGCAAGCAGAAATGTCTGATAGTTACCTAAACTAGCAATTGCACCTAAAACAATAGCAGTTAACCCTGCAGCAGGGCCACTAACACTTAATTGAGATCCACTTAACAAACCAACAACTACACCACCTACAATACCAGCAATTAAACCAGCAAATAATGGCGCACCGGAGGCTAAAGCAATACCTAAACACAGAGGCAGTGCTACTAAAAAGACAACCACACTCGATGGCAAGTCTTTCTTTAAATTCTTTTTTAAGATATATTTTTTTACTTCGAACCTAGAGAAGGTCGAATTTCTATTTTCCATAAAAACCTATTAAATTTTAATAATTTTAATACATACCATCGCCATGCGAAAAAATATTTTGCATGTAAAACCGATGAAAATAAAAATTATGAAAAGTTAGGAGGCGGTGTTGGAACCGAAGGGTGATAAGGATCTACGTAGCGCCGAGAATGTTCAATAAAACTATTGCTAACACCATAGTCTATTAAAACTGGCACGTAAGTTAAATCGTAACGTTGAAACATTAACTTGTGATCTGCGAATTTAACATTTGCTTTACCAGCATCATCGCCATGATTTTCTGCTTCCAGCTGCATAATCACAGCATTCATAAAGTATTTATCAAAATGAGCGAAAAATACAGGTGCTCCAGAAATTACCATCTTCGCAGTAAAGATGCCCATAAAGGCTAGCACAATAAGTACACGGTATTTTCTTAAAAACATAAATCAGTTAATTTTCCAGATTTCTCCAAAAATAGCTCCAAAACATGCAAATCATCAAATAAAATAGTAATTAAAATGTAATTTAATACTAGGTTTTTATACTGGAAGAAATAGTAACCATGCTTAAAAGTTTTAAATCTGTGCAGAAAAACAGTGGATTAACCGTAATTTAACCGCCTTAAAACAACGTTGATTTTCATGAGAAAAACTCTACTCTCTTTACTCCTCTTTTGTCCGTTTTTAACGTTAGCACAAAGCAATAATGCACCATCATCTTATGATTTGCACGACATAAAAATAACTGGTTATCTACAAACACAGTATCAAAAAGCACAATCTGGCGGAATTACATCTTTTTCTGGTGGAGATTTTTCTGCCAACAGCGATAGCCGTTTTATGATACGTAGAGGTAGGTTAAAAATCGATAGAGTTGATAAATTCTCCAACATTGTTTTTCAAATAGATGCAACACAAAACGGTGTAAATTTAATGGATGCCTTTATTCAATTGCACACTCCAGAAATACCAGAATTAATCCTAACTGCCGGCTTATTCAATCGCCCTTTTGGATATTCTATTGTGTACTCATCTGGCTACAGAGATTTTCCAGAACGTGCAAGAGTGTTTCAAACGCTAATGCCAAGAGAAAGAGATTTAGGTGCAATGCTTACGTTTAATTCTAAAAAAATACTCAAGTTTTTAACGGCAGATATTGCGCTTGTAAACGGTAGCGGACTTTCGGCTAAAGATTACGATTCTAGAAAAGATATTGTAGCTAGTTTAAATTTCAAGTTCGATAGTTTAGCAAATAGAAAACTACACATAGGTTTTGGAGCATCAGTTTACAAAGGAACAGTCCGCAGCAATACCGATACCTATTTTACTAACAATGGCAATGGTTTTGTAGCTAATGTGAAAACAGAAAACATAAATAAAAATTTAAACCGCGATTATTACGGCGCTAATTTACAACTGCAATACGATAACACTTTTGGCACCACAACTTTCAAAACAGAATATGTACAAGGTACACAACCTGGTGTTGCTAATTCAACCAGCCTAGCAGGTCCTTATGCAAGTCAAAGTTTTGCAACACAACCTTTAACTAATTTATATCTCCGTCATTTCAATGGATATTATTTCTGGCTTACTCAGCAAATCGCGAAAAGCAGATTCACCGCTTTGTTAGCCTATGATGTGTATGACCCTAATACAAAAATTAAAGAAAACGCCATCGGCTTTGCAGGCAACAACACCACTGGTGGCGACATTAAATACAGCACGTTTGGTTACGGAATTACCTGTGCTATAAATGCCAGATTAAAATTTACAGTGTACAATGAGCGTGTAGTTAATAATAGCACTACATTAACAGCATACCAAACAGATTTAAAAGACGATGTATTTACAACGCGTTTGCAATATCGTTGGTAATGTTTATTTTTAAAAATTGATACTTTGAGATGAAAAACAAAATTGAAATCCTTCAAGATAAAATAAAAACTGCACACCTAGGTGGCGGACAAACTCGTATAGATAGTCAACACAAAAAGGGAAAATTAACTGCACGTGAACGTATTCATTTTTTACTAGATGAAGGTTCATTCGAAGAAATTGGAATGCTAGTTACACACCGTAGCACCGATTTTGGAATGGAACAAGAAAAATATTTTGGTGATGGAGTAATTACAGGCTATGGAACTATCAACGGTCGGCTAACCTATGTTTTCTCTCAAGATTTTACCGTTTTTGGCGGTTCACTCTCAGAAACTCACGCAGAGAAAATTTGTAAAGTAATGGAAATGGCTATGAAAAACGGCGCTCCAATTATAGGTTTAAACGATAGTGGTGGTGCCCGAATTCAAGAAGGTGTAGTTTCTTTAGGTGGTTATGCCGATATCTTTTACCGCAACGTACAAGCCTCAGGTGTTATCCCTCAATTATCTGCAATTATGGGGCCTTGTGCAGGTGGTGCAGTATATTCACCCGCTATAACCGATTTTATTTTAATGGTCGAAAACACTTCCTATATGTTTGTAACTGGGCCAAACGTGGTAAAAACCGTTACGCATGAAGAAGTAAGTTCTGAAGAATTGGGTGGCGCAACAACACACGCTACAAAATCTGGAGTAACGCATTTTGCATGTGCTAATGAGCTCGATGCCATCAGTCATGTTAAAAAGCTATTAAGTTATGTTCCTCAAAATTGCGAAGAACTTCCACCAAGTTTACCCTATGAAATTGCTGATGAAAATCGCCCTGCACTAAATGAAGTATTGCCTCAAAATATTTCACAACCGTATGATGTTCGCGAAATCATTTCGGCAGTTGCCGATATCGATAGCTTTTTAGAAGTACATAAAGATTACGCCGAAAACATGGTGGTAGGTTTTGCTCGCTTAGCAGGCAGAAGTTTAGGTATTGTAGCAAATCAGCCCGCCTATTTAGCAGGCGTTTTAGATAA
>NZ_JBAZRL010000012.1:33491-72333 GCF_041662865.1 Pedobacter sp. | reverse complement strand
TGACGAAGATCAGAAAATTGGAGGAACGAAGCAATCTTAAAGCACAATGCAATAACACCCATAGTTGTAGCATTGCTTCCTGTCTAGCAATGACGAAGCTAAAGAAATTGCGACCTAAGCATTCTTACCTGAAGGAAATGGATAAATCCATCCATGTAGGATTCAAATCTGTAATCAACTTTATTTTCATTGAGCGACTACCACCCTTAATTCGCTTTTCTTCATTAATTGCCTCTTCTATGCTAAAAAAAGGGTTAAAGTATACTAGCTTATGGCATTTATACTTAGCAGTAAAGCTATTTGGATAAAAATTATTTTGATGTTGCCAAACCCTATTTTCCAATTCAGATGTTACACCAGTATATAAAATAGTGTTGAAAACGTTTGCCATGATGTAAACACAACCTCCTCTTCCCATTTATGCTAAGAATTCTACATTAAGTTTCATAAGATTAAAAAATTATATATGCCGTCATTGCGAGGTACGAAGCAATCTTAATGCGTCTTACCTCTTTGCGTCTTTGCGAGGAACGAAGCAATCTTAAAGCACAATACAATACACCCTTAGTTGTAAGATTGCTTCGTACCTCGCAATGACGAATTTTATCCCCTACTGCACCATCCTCGTCAACACATTGGTTGTTCCCTCTTGCCCACGTGTACCTATAGCTACCACACGACCGTAAATGCGCTTGCCACTTGGCAAATTGGTAAACGTATATTCACGGGTAGATGAACCTTTAGAAATCCAGCTACTTTCTAAAGTCAGCGGCTCTTCAGTATATTCAAAAATGTACGACTTCGCATTTTCTACCGCTTTAATGCTAAACTTAATTTCTCCCGGTTTCGTCCCATCTGCTAAAGTAAATTCTTGTGGTGGCGACAGACTTAACGCACTATCACTCTCAATTGCCAAATCAAAACCCGAACTCACCAACTTTGAACGGTTGCCTTCTGCCGAAGCTTCTATACTCATAGCCAATAAACGGAAACTGTTCAACAGTGCTTCTCTGGCATCGCTCTTTAACGACACTGCCACACGGTCTCTACTTGCTGCTGCGGTTAATGCATTCGAAAAATTGGCAGCAATTCCAGTGAATGCAGCCAATGTTGGTGAGGTAGTTACAAAATTGGCATTCCCTGTTAATGCAGCAATAATAGCTTGTGCTTTCTGATCTAGTTTTGCATCGTTGTATTTCTGATAATTTAAAATCAATTTAGAAATTTTCATAGTCGGTAAATTTTATAAATGAAGACTGCATTGCCTTCGAAAATCAAATTACACTAGCACGGCGATAAAAGCAATTTACCCTGACGGTAAGTGGAAGGATTTGAAAGGATTTTAACAGTATTAAGCAGTATTGGAAGGATTGATAGGAAATGAAAGGATCTGGAAGGATGTGGAAGTCTTTATGGGCAGCTAATTACACACTTTGTTTCCTAAAATGCCCTTCGCATAATTGAAAAACCAGTATTTGGTTATTTTAATTTCCTTTTTGTAGCGTAAGAAATGTCAATCATATAGTATAAGAAGAGCATCATATAGCATAAGATGTCACACATATGGTATACGATGACGTACATATAGCATATGATGGCGTACATATTGTATATAATCTCAATTGTTTGACATATTAAAGACCTTGTAAAGCAAACAAATGGGATTTTACGACATACGACATCCCTAGTTTGTGGAACAAGTATACCCATACATCTAATTTAGTTTTTAGCCGCTACCCACCGTATCATTTCCCCAATTTTACAAGCTGCTAATCGTTACGCTGATACAATTCTGCCTGTAGCCACTACTAACTATTAACCTTTAAAATTTATGCTATGAAAAAAAAAGGCATCTTCTCTGACGCCACTAACATTATGTGGTTATTGGAATGTAAGGACACTAAAAGCTTTCGTGAAATAAAAAAAATTAAGCGAACATTTGGAATTATCGACCCTAAAAAAGTAACAGTAGACCATGTTTGTATTTACTATGGGATCACAAAAGAGCAATATTGGGAAACCCAACCTGGTGGAAATGATGATGAGTAAATTGAATGTATGGGCTAACGCTTTGATGCATTTGGTTTTATCGGTTGCTTAAGTTACCTTTAGTTTTAACGCTACTCTCTATTCATATGATGACCTCACCTTTTTTGAGGTTACGGTTTCCCGTATAATTAAGAAAAATAGAAGGTTTAGTTTTATTGATAATAGATTAGAATTTATATCCGTGTGTAAACGTTTGTATTAGTTATACACTATTATTGGCGCAACAACAAAAAGTACACTACATTGCTTAAATAAGGTTTTAGATAATAATTATTTCGCATATTTATAAGTTATAAGTAATTTAAAACAACACGAACTATGATTTCAGACAAATTTGAAGAGCAAATATTTTTCACAACAACTAGAATTACTATTCCATCAGAAACTGGAAATGGAGAGGCGATTGGAACTGGATTTATTCTCAACGCTCCGTTAAATGACCCTGAAGGAAGGTCCGTGACTTTACTAATCTCAAACAAACATGTATTTGTAAATCCTCTAGGTAGCATTGCATTTAACTTTAATCATAAGACTAAAACTGGTAACCCAGACTTTGGGAATATCCATACTTTCTCAGGTAAGGATTTTTCTGCACTTTATACAGAGCATCCTGATGCAGGAATTGATTTAGCATGTATAAATGCATCAATAATTACGCAACCTGAGCATAATGTCTTTTATAAAAACCTTACACATGATATGTTGTCTGATTTCAACGAAGACCAATTAATGCCTGGACTTGACGTTTGGTTTGTCGGCTATCCAGAAAATAGATTTGATGTGACAAATAATTTACCACTATTGAGAAGAGGTTATATAGCAAGTTATCCTAAGGTTGATTTTAATTCTAGAAAATTATTCGTTATTGATGCCCAAGTATTTCAAGGCTCAAGTGGTAGTCCAGTTTTCGCCCCAATTGGCGGACATTTTAAGTTAATTGGAATTGTAACAGAGACTATGATTAAACATGGACAACTGCAAGCGATACCTACTTTACATGCTAACGTAGGAGTTCAACAGATACTAGGATTGGGGCTCGTGATAAAAGCGACTGCATTAAAGGAATTAATTGACTTAGCAGTTAATAAATTAAAGGCAAGTCTTAAAATTTATGATGAACCAACTAATGAAAAATAAACTACTTATAACAGCAAATTTGTGCAAAAATGGCTGACCGGTGGTTTAAGTTAATTCATCTGTTATTTACTTAATTTAGTACGGGCTGAAAATGATTTTGCAAATAATGCCTTTTCTGCACAAATTAGCCAAACGTTATGTGCAATGTTAAAGATACCATCATGGATAAAGAAGCTATAAGATTGCTTGAACAAATCAATAACTCTCTTGCGAAAATAAACGTTAGAGAAGAAACCAATGAGATGATGTCAGACACATACAAATTGTTAGACAAATCTGATCGACGCGTAGAAAATTCACTTGACCAAATTCAAAATACTTTTGATAGAATTCATGATAAAATATTTAATTTCAATAATGTATTAATCGGTGCATTCTTAGTCCTTGGTACATTTCCAAATGATGCACCACACGTTAAATTATGGACGATTATATTTCCAATTCTCAATATGGTTTTCATGATTTATATTGATTACAGACAAATGGAAATTCATAGATACGCCGCTGGAGAACAGGAATGGAATAGTTTAGAAAGAGACGAATACGGCAATAAAATCAAGCGACAAACCAGACTTTCACTTTTCTCCCTTTTCTTATCTGTATTATGCTTATTCTATCTTATCGCAAATGTAATGTAAGACTAAAACACTGCATACAACAGCGGCTCAAAAAAAATTCCGGTTTTACAGTCGACGGAACTTTCAACTTTTCACTATATTTATTACAGCTGAGAGAACTCTTCTTCGTTTTCCGCAACTTCTTTTAGTCGTAAAACGTTATATACAATCATAATAGTAAGATTTAAAATAAGCAATCTTCAGTCGTAAATGTAAATTCCAATTATAAATAAAGATACATATCATAGGCTTGTACTAGCAAGGATAACACTTAACAATTTACTCACGTCTTGAAACTTCTACTTTACTTTCCATCACTCAACAACTCTGTTCTGTGTTTTGCTCCTGCTGAGCGCAACTTTTCATAATAAATTTGAAACAGCTCCTCGAGGGCATTGCCTTTATTTCTGTTTACATGGTATTGAACATAATCCAAAAGCGTGCGGTTATCAGTATAATCTATTTTATTTAAAGGAACCTTCCAACGAATAGCTTCATCAATAAACTCAGTGAATTTGTAGGATATTGCATATTTTAACAGACTACCATCCATTACATCAAATTGCGTACTGTTGCATTTCAATAAATTAAGTTGCTCGTAAACGGTCCACATGCTTACAATTTTCTTGGCAATTGCCTCTTTGCTATCTGTAGACTTATCTACCCTAGCGGCTTCGTAAATACGTCGCTGATAAAGGTACTTATATCCACTTTCGGGGTTGTTGTCCTTCATTCGACCAGAAATAATTGTACATAAGTTCATCATTTTAGACAACTGCCATTCTGGAAATAATTTGTCTAGATATTTATGTAATTCAGTATAGTTCATGGTGCCCTTTGCTGCCAAGTAGGTGGCTATGCGTGGGTCTTGTTGCGCTTGACTTATCAACGCTGTCGTGAACAACAAAAAGATTAAACAGAAAAATCGCTGCCTCATAAGGAAATAATTAACATAAAGATAAAAAAGATAGGAGAATAGAAAAACCTAAAAGCTCCTGAAACCTAAAATTGTATTAACCAGAACAAATAGTGGAGAAGGTTTGGAAAATACTACAGTGAGTATCGAATAGTTGGAGACAACATCAACAGCACCAAAAATAAAGGTAGAACGCTGCTTAAGCTAGTGAAGACTAAAACCTTAAAGGTGGAGCTATTATACTTTATTATCTGCTCGAAATTAACAGGGAGGCGTCATTGCGAGGCACGAAGCAATCTTAAAGCGTGAGAGTTTATTCAGTTCTTGCAGGCTGTGGCTCGCTTTTATCGGATAGAACACTGCTTATGCTAATCCGGACTAAAAACCTTTACAGGTGGAGCAATTATACTTTATTATCAGCATGAAATTAACAGGGAAGCGTCATTGCGAGGCACGAAGCAATCTTAAAGCGTGAGAGTTTATTCAGTTCTTGCAGGCAGTGGCTCGCTTTTATCGGATAGAACACTGCTTAAGCTAGTCCAGACTAAAACCTTTACAGGTGGAGTAACTATACTTTATTATCAGCATGAAATTAACAGGGAAGCGTCTTTGCGAGGCACGAAGCAATCTTAAAGCGTGAGAGTTTATTCAGTTCTTGCAGACAGTGGCTCGCTTTTATTGGAAGAACGCTGCTTAAGTAAGTCAAAACTAAAATCTTTGCAGGTGGAGTAATTATACTTTATTGTCAGCCATAAGTGCTATTTTCGGTGAATAGTGTACATTGAATACATTAAGAAACTAACATATGGAAAATCAAGGCGCAACAGTTGTCATAAGCCATCATATCTTAGATGGAAAACAGGATCAATACGAAGATTGGTTGAATGAAATTGGTCCGATATGTAGAAGTTTTATTGGAAATATTGATTGGCAAATCATTCGTCCCATTCCAAATCTTACATTTAATTATACCGTAATTATAAGGTTCGATACGATTGAACATTTGACTACCTGGATGGAATCTAAAGAGAGGAAACATTTAATTGAAAAAGTAAAACCTTTATTTACAAAAAATGATAAATTCTTTATCAAATCTGGTTTAGATTTTCTCTTCGCTAATGAAGGTGAAAAGCACACTGTACCTGTCCGTTGGAAACAGTATCTAGTGACATGGTCGGCCATTTACCCCCTATCCATCCTTATTCCTTTACTTGTGCTCCCTATTTTAAAAGCATTGAATTTTCCAGAAAACAAGTATGTGAACTCGTTTTTTATTTCTGGTACTGTTGTTTTAATAATGGTTTATTTACTGATGCCTAATTATACTAGACTAATTAGAAAATGGCTTTATAAATAAGCAACGCTTTGAGATTAGCTGCCCCCAAGCTGGCGCACGCCTGTAACGTGTGAAGTAATACTAAGATTTAAATAAAGCAACCTTCAGTCGTAGGTGAAATCAACACATCTTATTATATTGCAAGCAACAAATTTTATCACCAACACCAAAACAAAATGAGAAACCTAATTTTTTTCATGCACTCTTCTCTCGATGGTTTCGCAGCAGGACCTAACGGAGAAATGAACTGGATCAACATAAGCGAGGAGTTATTCGACTTTGTTTCCACCCTAACGGACAAAGCCGACACAGCATTGTATGGACGTGTAACCTATGACATGATGCAAAGTTATTGGCCAACTGCTGCCGAACAACCAAATGCATCCAAACACGACAAAGAACATTCGGTGTGGTACAAGAATGTGTCAAAAATTGTGTTATCCAGAACCATCAGCGAAGAAGGATTGGACAACACCACAGTAATTAGCGATCAATTAGAAGACAACATCAACAGCATCAAAAACCGAGACGGAAAAAACATTTTAATCTTTGGCAGTCCAACTGCATCTCATTCCTTATTAGCACATGATTTAATTGATGAGTTTTGGTTATTTGTCAATCCTGTTTTACTTGGAGAAGGAATTCCTCTATTTAAAAACATCACAACAATCACGAAACTAAAACTAATAGAAACGAAAACATTTGCAAGTGGAGTAATTGCCCTTCACTACGAGAAGAAAAGATAAGAAAATAAAAGCATTTCCCTAACATTTTAACCACTGTCCCAAAGAGCGTGGGGCAGACAGAAACGGCGGGCCATGTGTAGGCCTAGAGCGTGGAAGCATCGTTCCTGACTTGATTGTTTGCTTCTTTATCATCAAGGATAAAGAAGGAGCCCCATCGGCGGCGGCGAGCCGAGGCAAGCCAGTGCGTTGGATTTTTAACTATCATCATTCCCAAGAAAGACCTACCAATGCATTACGATACCCAGTCAAGCTGGGCATGACGAGTTTGGACTAATAACCAGCCATCTTTTGCGAATGATTTATCATACCATCACTGTCCAAGAGTGTGGGGCAGACAGGAACGGCGGGCCATGCGTTAGCCTAGAGCGTGGAAGCATCGTTCCTGACTTGATTTTATTCATCAGTTCTTATATTTTTATTGGTATTCATGCTCTCGCAAGCTCGGGATGTTTCTTTTCTATCAAGAGAAAAGAAAGAGCCCCTCGGCGGCGGCGAGCCGAGGCAAGACAGTGCCGTGGCCAACTTTTAACTATTATTCTCAAATCAATTAAGAAGCAGCAATGAGATTGTGCTAAAGGCACTCCTGCGGAGCCACAGTCGGTGAAGAACCTCCTTCGCAAAGACGGTTAAGGAGGTGAACTTTACCAACCCTGTAACCCACCAGCCCCTAACACCAACCACTGTTCCAAAGAGTGTGGGGCAGACAGGAACGGCGGGCCATGCATAAGCCTAGAGCGTGGAAGCATCGTTCCTGACTTGATTGTTTGCTTCTTTATCATCAAGGATAAAGAAGGAGCCCCATCGGCGGCGGCGAGCCGAGGCAAGACAGTGCCGTGGCCAACTTTTAACCATCGTCATTCCAAGAAAAACCTACTAATGCATTACGATGCCCAGTCAAGCTGAGCATGACGACCTTAGGAAAGCACTGTCCAAGAGTGTGGGGCAGACAGGAACGGCGGGCCATGCGCAAGCCTAGAGCGTGGAAGCATCGTTCCTGGCTTGATCTTTTGCATACTTTTCCATCAAGGGAAAAGTTTGATGCCCCCGCGGCAAAGAGCGGACAAGCCAGTGCGTTGGCACTTTTACCAAAAGAAAACAACAATGAGATTGTGCTAAAGGCACTCCTGCGGAGCCACAGTCGGCGAAAAACCTCCTTCGCAAAGACGACCGAATTAAGATGCCCAGGCAAGCTGAGCATGACGAGTTTGGGCTTATTTAAACCGTATCGCTTTCAGCGGACTAATCCTACTCACTAACAGCGAAGGAATTAACAACACAACCGAACATATCACAATAGTCGCAAGATTTAACAGCAACACATCTATAAAATGTATCTCTATAGGCACGTACGACAAGTAATAATTGGTTTGCTCTAGTTTAAACACATGCGAATACTGCTGAAAATACGCTAGACCTAAACCTAATATATTTCCTAACACTAAACCAATGCCTACTAAGTAAATGGCATTGTACAAAAAGATTTTCATTACACTAAAATCAGAAATACCCATCGCTTTCAGCAAACCAATCATGGTGGTACGCTCTAAAATCATAATGAGCAAAGCAGTAACCATATTAATTACCCCAACAATCATCATTAAAAAGAGCAGCACTTTTGTATTTACATCGAGCAAGGAGAGCCAAGTAAAAATCTCTGGGGTACTTTCCTTCACAGATCTCGACCGTAGTTTGAGTTCTAAATTGGCATACACATCATCAGCCACAGGCTTTAGTTTAGCAAAGTCTTTTATCCTCACTTCTATCCCACCCATCTGATTAGGTTGCCAATTATTTACACTTCTAATAATATTAATATCGCCAATGGCAAAGTTTTTATCAATGTTTTCTATACCTACACTATATATACCCACTACCTTAAACTTTCTTATTTTAGGCGGGTTTTGTACAAAGTGCACTAAAAAGCTATCTCCATTTTTAAGCTTTAATCGGTTTGCGGTATACTCCGATATTAAGATTTGATTTGCAGCGCTATCGGCAAAGTCAATCACTTTTCCACTAATTAAATGCTTTTGAATAAAGCGCCAATCGTAGGTAGGATCAATTCCTTTAAAATTTATACCCTCCACTTCACCATTAGCCGAAATAATAGCAGGCTTGGTAGCAAATGGATAATAGGATTCTAAGTCTGTATTGTTTTTTAAATACTGTAGTGTAGTATCATTAGGTACAAAAGGAGATTTCTCAAAAGAACCATTTAAATCGAAACGGTAAATCTGTACATCACCAATAAAACCTCTTACTTTATCTTGTATTTCGGTTTTAAAACCTTTAATAATCGCAACAGAAAGTATCATCACAGCCAAGCTTAGCATTACACCAGCTATCGCTATGCGTACAATTAACTTACTAAATGTACGTTCAGATTTTATGGCAATTCGCCTCGCTATGAAATATTCTATATTCAAATTTTGTAATAAATTGTAACTTAGCAAAAGTGCTAATTCGATTTCGATTTAGCGTATACTTCTTTAAAAAATCTAGAAATGAAAAAATTATCTGTCCTTTTTACATCGTTACTTACTGTTTTTGCCCTTGCTGCTTGCGGACAAGGAGTAAAAGTTAAATTGAATCCTAATGTACCTAATCCTTACAAAGTAAAGGCCGAAAATATTGACAAGCCTAAAGCTGGGAAAAAATTTATGACCGGTGCCGAGCAAACTGAAAAGTATTTGCCTTTACTAAAAGGGAAACGCATTGGCATGGTGGTTAATCCAACATCTATTATTGGCAACGTAACTGTAGTAGATAGCATACTTAAACGTGGTGTAAACATTGTTAAAATATTTGGTCCAGAACATGGTTTTAGAGGCGATGCAAGTGCAGGTGTAAGTGTAGATGATGCCGTAGATACAAAAACTGGCATCAAAGCCATCTCTTTATATGGTAAACACAGTACGCCAACTAAAGAAGATTTAGCAGATGTAGATATCATGATTTTTGATATTCAGGATGTGGGCGTTCGCTTTTATACCTATATGAATACCTTACAACATGTAATGGAAGCTTGTGCTCGTGATGGCAAAGAAGTGATGATTTTAGATCGTCCAAATCCGAATGGTTTTTACATTGACGGACCAGTTTTAGATCCTAAATATAAATCGGGGATTGGTTTACAACCTATTCCAATTGTGCACGGCTTAACCTTAGGCGAATATGCGCAGATGTTAAATGGCGAAGGTTGGTTAAAAGACAAAATGAAGTGTAAAATCACGGTGATTAAAAATGCAAACTATACACACGATATGCCTTATGTGTTGCCTGTAAAACCATCACCAAATTTAAATACACAACAATCTATTTTATTGTACCCAACTACCTGTTTATTTGAAGGAACGTATTTAAATCACGGTCGTGGTACACAATATCCCTTTACAATTGTGGGTGCTCCTTACCTAAAAGGAAAATTTGCATTCTCGTTTACACCTAAAAGTATTAAAGGCATGAGCGAAACTCCATTGTTTATGAATGAGGTTTGTTATGGTTTAGATTTAAGAAACTACGATGTTTCAAACTTTAGGAAGACAAAAATGTTAAACTTAAGCTGGATTATGGAATTGTATAAAGCATCGCCTCGTAAAGAAGATTTCTTTAACAATAAATTAAGTGCCGAAGTAGGTACAATTGAAGCGAGAATTGGTGTTGGCAATTTTAGACAACAAATTATTGATGGTGTTTCTGAAAAAGAGATTAGAGCAAGTTGGGAACCAGGATTAAGTCAGTACAAACAAATGCGTAAAAAGTATTTATTGTATCCTTAGTTGATTGAAGATATCGTCATTGCGAGGCACGAAGACAACCGAACGTAGAGAGATCTCACGAACACCAATAAAAATAATAAAAATAACTTTAAGTAATCTTAAAGCGTTTTACCTAACCGCCATAGCTGTAAGATTGCTTCGTGCCTCGCAATGACGATTAACGGATTAAGTTCCATTTGGCCAAACAAGCTTGTTTATCGTTTGTTATGACACTGATAAGATTAACCTAGTATTCTTTCATTTAACATTCACTCTCCAAAAGCTATGAACAACGAGAAAACAAAGAAAAGCGAAAAAGTATCAAGCAACTTTTTAGAACCGCAGCCTAAAGGTAAAGTAGATAAAGGCAATAAAGTGGTTAAAAAGACGGAAGATAAAATTTATACGAAAGATCCTGCGATGGCCAAAACTAAAAATCCAGCTAAGCAGAAAGAGAACAGTGAACAACCTGTTCATTCGGTAAAAAAATAATAGTGACACATGATGCATGAACAAAATTCAAATCTTTCGGCTGAAGAATTAAAGAAAAAAGCTTACTTAGAGGCGCTAAAGCTTTCCAAATCAGGTGTAGATCGAGAAATTATTTATGCTCGTTTAGAAAAACAAGGCATCCCGGGAGAAATTATAGAGGATGTGATTAAAAATTTATCTATTCAACGAAAAGCGGATAAAATCGAACACTTAACCCCATTCTATAATATAGCTTTAGTTAGAGTTGGGATAGGGTTTGCTTTTGCTGTTATCTTTTACCTATTATCTCCAAATCAATTTTATATTCCTATTGGATTAATTGTAGGAGGTATAATCTCCGCATTCCTTATCAAAAGAAATATGAAATAATTATTTTTTTCTTTGCTTATTTAATTAATTCAAAAGCTCTCATTTAGAAATGACTCATAAAACAAAAATTGTAGTTGCTGGCATTGGCGGAGTTGGAGGTTATTTTGGTGGACTGTTAGCAAGAGCTTATGCAGGAAACGATGACATTGAAGTTCATTTTATTGCTAGAGGAGCACACTTAAAAGAAATTCAGGAGCATGGCTTAACCGTTATCAAAGGAGATATTGATTTTCTCGCAAAACCTTTTTTAGCTACTGATAACGCCGCTGAAATTGGCATTGCCGATTATATCATTTTATGTACTAAAAGTTACGATTTAGTAGAAATGCTAAACCAATTGACGCCTTGCATTGGTAAAGAAACTGTATTGCTTCCTTTATTAAATGGAGTTGAAGCCGTAGAGAAAATAAGAGAACAATTCCCAAATCATTTGGTGCCTGCAGGTTGCGCTTACATCGTTTCGGCAATCAAAGAACCTGGAGTGGTAGAAAACATGGGCAACAGACAAGAAATTTATTTTGGACTTGATAACGCAAGCGATGAAAGGTTAATCGTATTAGAAGATTTATTAAAGTCTGCAGGAATTGAGGCCACTTTATCTGCTAATATTTCTAAACTCATTTGGGAGAAATTCATCTTTTTATCCTGTATAGCCACCGCAACATCTTTTTACAACAAACCCATTGGCGAGTTATTGAAAGAAAATAGAACGGCACTTCAAGATTTCGTCAGTGAAACTTCTGCGCTAGCCAAAGCTAAAAATATTGAGGTAGAGCCACACACAATTGATAAAGCAATGGCACATTATGAATCGCTTCCTTTTGCCACAACTTCATCTATGCAAAGAGATTTTCAATTTAACAGCAAAAAGACGGAGCTAGAATCCATTACTGGCTATGTTGTAAGGGAAGGAAAAAAACTAGGTATGCCAACACCACATTTCGAAACGGCTTACCAAGCACTATTAAACAGATAATTACTTTTTCTTGGTCGCTTTTGCTTGTTTCAAAAACTGCAATAACACTTTCTCATCATTTTCCATTGCTGTCTTGCTATCTGGCTTTACTGTGTTAATTTTCATTAAGTATTTCTGCAATCCTTCATTCTCAAAAGTTTCCAATAACATCGGATACACGTAAGAACTTTTACAAACCGCTCTGGTATTGCCCAGTTTATTCGCCACACAATCTAACACTTCTACAATAGCTTTCTTTTTAGGCAAATCAGGAGTTTTAACCGAACAACTTGCTAATTGTCTTAAGGCTTCCAATGTTCCACCCCAAGTTCTAAAATCCTTAGCCGTAAAATCACTTCCTGTAATTTCTCTTATATAATTGTTAATCATTCCAGAATCTACCGACTTATGCGCTTTGCCTTTGGTATAAAACTGAAATAACTCTTGTCCGGGAATATCTTTACACTTTTTTACCAACTGTGCCAAGGTTTTATCGTTCAATTGCACTTCTTGCTTCACTCCTTTTTTACCCACAAAACTTAAGGTCGATTTACTTCCGTTTTCTTTAAAGTGATTATCCTTTAAGGTGCTTAGTCCATAACTACCATAAGCCTTTTTATAACTTTCGTTCCCAATTCTAATTAACGTTTTCTGCATTACTTGTAAGCAAATGGCTAGTACTTTGCGCTCATCGAAATCTTTTCTTCTTAAATCTTTAGCAATTTGCTTACGAGCATGCGTTAAAGCTTTACCGAATTCTAAGAGTCTAAAATATTTATGGTCAGACCGTCTAGATGTCCAGTCGGTATGGTAACGGTATTGCTTTCTGCCCGCAGCATCTATGCCTATGGCTTGTAAATAACCATTTTTCCTAGGCGAAATCCAAACATCTGTCCATGCTGGTGGCAATACCAATTTCTTTATCCTTTCTAAATCTGATTCATTTTTTATCCGCTCGCCATTTTTATCTACATAATAAAAATGCCCTGGTTTTCCTTTTCTATAAATACCCGGTTGAGCCGGATGAACATATACCAAGCTGCTAGAATTAATGACTTCGGAAGTTGGAACCATATAGTAAAAAGAATATGAGTGAAATTTTTAGTTATTTTGTAGCATTAAAACAACCATTGAACAAATAGTGATGAAAATAGTTTTTATGGGTACGCCCGATTTTGCCGTTGCTTCTTTAAGTGCTTTACAACAAGCAGGTTTAGATATTGTTGGTGTAGTTACCGCAGCCGACAAACCTGCTGGTCGTGGGCAAAAGTTAAATGAGAGTGCGGTAAAAAAGTATGCTCTAGAAAACAACTTAAGAGTTTTGCAGCCTTTAAAATTAAAAGATCCTTTGTTTATTGAAGAACTAGCATCTTTAAATGCAGATTTGTTTGTGGTGGTTGCCTTCAGAATGTTGCCAGAAGTTGTTTGGAATATGCCGGCAAAAGGCACTATCAATTTACATGGCTCTTTATTGCCACAATACCGCGGAGCTGCACCTATTAATCATGTTATTATTAATGGTGAAAAAGAAAGTGGCGTAACAACGTTCTTTTTAAAACAAGAGATTGATACAGGCGATATCATATTTTCTGATGCGGTAGAAATTACAGACGATGAAACCGCTGGAAGTTTACATGATAAGTTAATGGTGGTTGGCGCAAATTTATTGGTTAAAACAGTTAAAGCTATAGAGGCTGATGATTATAACGAGGTACCGCAACCACAAAGCGATGACTTAAAAGCTGCACCGAAAATATTTAAGGATTTTTGCAAGGTAAATTGGAACCAATCAAATCAAACAGTGTATAATCACATTCGTGGATTAAGCCCTTACCCTACTGCTTTTACGACTTTAAATGATAAAACGTTAAAGATTTTTAATGCAACGCTAGAGGATAAAGAACCTGGTATTTCTACAGGTGCATTTTTAACTGACGGAAAAACATATTTAAAGTTTGCTACGAAAGATGGCTTTATCTCTCTAACCGATGTGCAATACGAAGGTAAAAAGCGAATGTTGGTTGATGAGTTTTTAAGGGGGATGCGGTTGTAAAGAATGCATGTCCCAAACCGATGCTCGTCATTCCCGTGAAAACGGGAATCTTAAAAGTAATAGCGGCGGCGAGCTAAAAGAAAGATTTCTCCGCTACAGTCGAGATGACGCGAAAAATATAAACAACAGGCAGGCCAATTACAGCGCTGCCTGTTGTTCATCATACTCTTTTATTAATTATTATAAGCCTCAACTGCCCTTTCTATATTTCTTGAGCCATTGGACTGAATTAAATAGCCGCCTAAACTTAAGCCACTACCAATACCCAATAGTAAGAAACTTACTGTAGAACTCTTCGTTTCATACTTGGGCATGTTTCCGAAAGTAGTACCATTTTGTTTTAGTCCAGAACCAGAAAAAAGAGTGACAGCACTTGCAATAAATGCAGCACCTGCACCTACATACATAGCAACAGCAGTACTTCTACTTCTACGATAGGCTTCTAACATGTCCAGACTTTTCGAATTATCTGCCATGTCTGCTACAAGATTAGGATAATTGACCTTTTTCAAGTCTGAAAGACCTTTGTTATAGAACATTCGTGTATCAACTGTTTGGCGAGTTCTATCTCTAAACCTGTAGTAATCTCTATCGTATTGAATGGGATCATACACTACCTGCTGATAAAGATTGATCTTACCCTCAATAATTCTTTCCGAAAAAGAGGATTCCCCAAAAAAGTTTAACTTCTTCGTGTTGGCAAAGAAACCATCTTCATTGTTAAAGAACTTTACTTGTTGTACGGGTATACGCCTTGAGTCGACTCTTAATATCCATGAGCCTGCAAAATCAGGTCGTAACCTAATCTTTTGAGCATAGACAGTAGAGTCTGAATACAGGTGTACATAATTTTTGGATTCGTTCGTTTGCGAACGAGCGTTTAGGCCATAGCAAGCCATAACGACGATGAGTAATTTTTTCATATCGGTTACATTTGTGTGTATGCTATATTACACAAATTTCAGTCCGATAAAGTGATTGTAAATAATAAAATACAAAGATAAATTAACCGAGACTAGAATGTGAGATTTTTGTTTTTGACTCTCCGCTTCCTAGCTATTTCTTGGAATTAATTATGATTTGGGAGATGCTGTAAGGCTATCGTCTTTGCGAGCGTAGCGTGGCAATCTCCTATTTGTATTTATAAGTATGAGGGAGATTGCCACAGTCGGTTGAAGGACCTCCTTCGCAAAGACGAGCAAGGTGTTTTAAAGCAAAGCATTCAACTTCGCACTAAGCGTCTTGGCTACTTCATTAAAGTAACGTTTTTTACCATAACCCATCACCCATCTAATTCCACTACTTGCATTGGTTACAAAAACCTCTTCAGCTTCGTTTAAGATTTCTGGGTTAATTTGTGCTTCAATTAGAGGTAAATCGTGTGTTTTGGCAAGTTGTAAAATTACACTTCGCATCACTCCAGCCACACAACCTTCGGAAAGTGCTGGTGTATAAATTTGTTTTTGATACACTACAAATACATTAGAGATCGTACTTTCACATAAAAAACCATGTTGATTTAAAATCAAAGCCTCATCCAATCGGTGTTGCTTTTGAAATAAACCTGCCATTACATACAATAAAGCATTGCTGGTTTTGTAATTAGCTAGTTTATTAATGGATTTAGTAATTTCATCATACACATCTATAATTAAACCTTTTTTGTTTAATTCATATTGTGCTTGCTCTAATGGAATCGCTTCTAGCAAGTAACCTGCTTTATTACTTTGAGGTGTATATAAGCCTTCCCCATCTCTGTAAATCGTGAGACGAAAACGAACATTCCCGTTAAACTTGTTCTTTTTAAGTAGTTCTGTCGTTTTTTGTCTTAGAAAATATTCGTCTAGCAAAGCGTAGCCTTCCATCTTCAACGCTTTCATGCCTGCTCTTAAGCGATCTGCATGTTGCTCAGCAAACTGCAATTTACCATTACACATCCGCATCGATTCAAATAGTCCATCGCCAAATTTGAACCCACGATTACTTGACTTTATAATTGCATGATCTGCAGCAAAAAATTCATCGTTAAATAAAATATGCGACATACATTACTGCGGTTGTAGTGAATAATTTCGCCATTTAAGTAAAACGGCTTTAAAATCTGCAGGTAAAGGCGCTTCAAACTCCATGTATTTCTTTGTAGTTGGATGAATGAAACCTAAAGTTTGGGCATGTAAAGCTTGACGAGGCATAATCTCAAAACAATTGTTAACAAACTGTTTGTATTTGGTAAACGTTGTGCCCTTTAAAATTTTATCGCCACCATAATTTGCATCACTAAACAATGGATGTCCAATGTGCTGCATATGTGCTCTAATTTGATGTGTGCGCCCTGTTTCTAACTGGCAGCTTACTAAAGTTACGTAGCCTAAACGTTCTAAAACCGAATAATTAGTCACCGACCATTTGCCTTTCTCTTCATCATCATACACATCCATTACAATGCGGTTTTTTAAACTACGACCAATGTAACCTTCTATTCTGCCTTCTTTTTCTATATCGCCCCAAGCTAATGCAATGTATTTACGGGTTATGCTGTGATCAAAAAATTGTTTAGCCAGTTTGGTCATGGTAATTTCGTTCTTGCTTATTAGCAGCAAACCAGATGTATCTTTATCTATGCGGTGTACTAAACCTGGACGACCATCATTACCTGGTAAAGTTGGTAATTGCTCAAAATGATAGGCTAACGCATTAACCAATGTACCTGTATAATTATTAAAACCTGGATGCACCACCATACCAGCAGGTTTGTTTACTACCAATAAATCAGCATCTTCATAAACAATATCTATTGGAATGTTTTCAGGGTAAACTTCTGTATCGCGTGGCGGATGCGCAAACACGATAGAAATTTCATCAAATGGTTTTACTTTATAACTCGATTTTACAGTTTTCTTATTAACTAGTACATTACCCGCATCAATTGCATTCTGAATTCTATTCCTTGACGCATTTTCTAGACGGTGCATCAAAAACTTGTCAATACGCAGCAAAGACTGTCCTTTATCGACAACAATATTAAAATGCTCAAATAAATCTTGTTCTTCCTCTTGCTCTATAATATTGTTTTCCATGCTGCAAAAATAGGATTAACAATTTGATAATTTTTAAAAAAATAGATTGGCTTGTTTTTTGTTAAGGAAGATGTATTAAACTATTGTGCCTATGAAAGCTTTTACTGAAAATGTGAGAATAGTACTTAATTTTTTTCCTTATCTGATGAGAAAGATATACTTTCGTGATTGAAAATCAAACAGATAAAAACTATGAAAAAAAAATTAACTGCGCTTAAATCTTTATTGATTGTAAGCGCTTTTTTATTACCCCTAAATTTATTGGCACAAGAAGACGTAGGCGACCTATTTAAAGCAAGTCCTGCAGATGCTACAAAACTTGTAGATGCGTACATCAACCCCCTTTTTAAAGGATTAGGTGTTGGCTTAAACTCCGGCTGGAATACATCAGCTAAGACGAAAGGTTTTTTACGATTCGATTTACGTATTACAGGTACGTTAGCATTTGTACCAAAATCTGATCAAACTTACGATGTAAATACATTAGGTCTTCAAAATGTGAGCCCAGTAAATCCATCATCTTCTACAGGCCCAACTGCTTTTGGAGTTGATAATGAAGGTGCTTTAATGAAGTTTAATGCAGATCCTACTCAAACATTTAGATTGCCACAAGGTTCAGGTATACATTTCGTTCCTTCTCCACAGGTGCAATTAACAGTAGGTTTACCAAAAAACATTGATGTTTCACTACGTTTAGTTCCTAATATTAAATTAGGTGAAGATGCTGGATCAATTAATATGTTCGGTATTGGTGCTAAAGTAGAAGTGCTACCCTTAATTATGGGTAAAAAAGATAAGCTATTGCCTTTTGATTTAGCTGTTGCTTTAGGTTTGACTAGATTAAACTATAACTTACCATTAGATATTAATAATGGCAAGTATGCTAATCAAGAGTTAGATATTAAAATTAACGGCTTTAGTGCAGATGCAATTATATCTAAAAATCTATTGTTCTTTACGCCTTTTGCTAGTGTAGGTTTCAATACATCAAATTCTAATTTAAGTGCGTTAGGTACATATGATTTTGATGCACCAACTATTGGCAATCCCAATGGCACACAAACATATACTGATCCAGTAGTAATTAAAAATAATGATATCAGTGGCTTAAAAGCGTCACTTGGCTTTCAGTTAAAGTTATCGTTCTTTAAAATATATGCTTCTTATACTCAAGCACAATACAGCTATGTAAATGGTGGTATTGGCTTTGGTTTCGGTAAATAAAATTTTAAATCATCAACATAAAAGCTTCTCTTTGGGGAAGCTTTTTTTATTTAATGCAAATTTACAGTCCAGTACAGCAAATCAGTTTTCAATCGTTAAACCCCGTTTATGTTAAACGAGATGATTTAATTGACCCATACATTTCGGGCAATAAATGGCGTAAACTCAAGTACATTCTACAAGATGTAACATTAAAAGGGAAAAAGCACTTAGTTACTTTTGGTGGCGCTTACTCTAATCATTTAGTGGCTACCGCAGCAGCGGCGGCAAGGGCTGGCTTAAAAGCTACTGCATTTGTACGTGGTGAGCAGGTTGAAAATGAAATGCTACTGCTCTGCCATTTATTTGGAATGCAGCTCATTTTTACTGATCGAGAAAATTATAAGAATAAACAACTTCTTTTTACTTCCCATTTTGGTAGCGATGACCAAGCCTATTTTATTGATGAAGGTGGCGCAAGTGAAGAAGCTGTAAAAGGTTGTGCTGAAATTATAACTGAACTTACAGAACCTTTCGATTATATATTTTGTGCTGCTGGTACTGGAACTACAGCCGCTGGATTATTAAAAGGTATTAATCTCCAAAACTTACCAACTCAACTTCATGTAATTCCTATATTAAAAGGTGGAGACTTTATTGCTGAAGAAATTAGTAAACATGAAAATGATGTGAGCAAATTACATTTACATACCAACTATCACTTTGGCGGTTATGCCAAAACAACTCCAGAATTATTAAAATTCATAAAAACTTTTAGTACTGAAACAGGAATGCTGATAGATCCGGTTTACACAGGCAAACTATTTTATGCTATCTATGATTTAGCTCGTAAAAACTATTTTAAAAAAGATGCTAAAGTTCTAGCCTTACATACTGGAGGTTTGCTGGGTATTTTAGGAATGAAAGAAAAACTGTTTCAGGTTTAATCATCATCGCTATTCCCGTAATGGAAGATGGGAATGACGCAACCCTAAGAGGGTTTAATGTTAATTGCTCTCATTTTATGGTTTTCGGTTGTTACTTCGAACGCTACCTCATCTAAAATCTCTACTTCATGTGGGCAATCAGCCTTTGCAAACCCATATTCTATATTTGTACTGCTATCTTTTATATTACCAATTCCTTTAGCAGAATTAAAACTAATTACCACTCCGTATCTCATAACTCTTCTCTTTAAATGTAGGGTAAGGTAGGTATTATTTATTAAGGAATTTTTTAAATAATATGCTCTCCTTTTTGAACAATTAGGAAGAAATTAGGCATAATTCTCTCTTAGTATTTTTCCACAATTTATAAAAGCAAAACATTTTTTTGGCAAAAACTAACTTTAAATCGTTTAAACCTAGTTTTTATCTTTCAAGCTCAAATAGTGCTTAAATTTGATAATTTGGCACATTTTATTACTTTTGAACATACCAAAACTATAAATTTTATGTATCAACTTAGTGTAGCACCAGATCAAGTAAATCAAACTTTGCAACAACATATTTTAGCAGATGGTTTCGACCTCACCTATGATATGGAGAAAAGTAATGGTGCATATATTTACGACTCGAAATACAATCGCAGATTATTAGATTTCTTTACCTGCTTTGCTTCAGTTCCATTGGGCTACAACCACCCAAAAATGATTAATGATGAAGCCTTTAAACATAGTCTATTGTTAGCAGCTATGGCTAATCCATCTAATTCTGATGTATATACTCAGGAATATGCACAGTTTGTAAAAACCTTTGGGGAAGTTGGTATTCCGGATTATTTACCACATGCTTTTTTTATTGCAGGTGGAGGTTTAGCCGTAGAAAACGCACTTAAAGTTGCTATGGATTGGAAAGTTCAAAAAAACTTTGCTAAAGGATACAAAGAAGAAAAAGGTTTTAAAGTATTACACTTTGAAAAAGCTTTTCACGGTCGTACTGGTTATACGCTAAGTTTAACGAATACACTACCAGATAAAACAAAATGGTTTGCAAAGTTCGACTGGCCAAGAGTATCGGTTCCACAAGTAAAATTCCCTTTGATTGATGGAAACTTAGCAACTGCGATAGAATCAGAGGAAGCCTCGATTGCGCAGATTAAACAGGCTTTTGCAGCGAATAAAGATGATATTTGCGCTATTATCGTTGAGCCAATTCAATCTGAAGGCGGTGATAATCATTTACGTGAAGAGTTTTTAATTCAACTGCGCCAACTGGCAGATGAAAATGAATCATTTTTAATCTACGATGAAGTACAAATTGGTGTAGGCTTAACTGGTAAGTTTTGGTGCCACGAGCATTTTAGCGAGCAAGCTCGTCCAGATATTGTAGCATTTGGTAAAAAGATGCAAGTTTGTGGAATTTTGGTGGGTAAAAAGGTAGAAGAAGTTGAAGGAAACGTATTTAATGTACCTTCACGCATCAACTCTACTTGGGGTGGTAATTTAGTAGATATGGTTCGTTCTACACAAATTTTAAATATCTTACAAGAAGATCAACTTTGTCAAAATGCTGCAGAAGTAGGCGATTATTTAAAACAGCATTTAACACAACTAGCTACAAAACATAGTAAAATAAGCAATGTTCGTGGTCGTGGTTTACTTTGTGCGTTCGATTTTGTAAATAAAGATATGCGTAATGCTTTTATTCAAAAAGGAATTGAACATAATGTAATGTTTTTAGGGTGTGGTAATCAAACTATTCGTTTCCGCCCTGCTTTATGTATTGAGAAAAAACATATTGATGAAGGAATGGAAGTAATGGAGAAGATTTTACCGAGTTTATAATTTTATAAAATAATTTTAGCCGCAGTTGTGCAGATTAAATCTGTCAACTGCGGCTTTTATATATGCTGCTAAACGAAAGCAGAAAAACCAGTAATCGCTCTTCCAACAATTAAGGTGTTAATTTCTTTAGTTCCTTCATAAGAATAAATAGCTTCTGCATCAGCTACAAATCTAGCAACATCATATTCTAGCAAAATTCCATTGCCGCCCATTACTTCTCGAGCTCTACTTACCACATCGCGAGTTCGCATAGAACAGAAAACTTTGGCTAAAGAGGCATGTTCATCTGTCAATAAACCCTGGTCTTGCAGCTGCGATAAGCGAAAACACAACGTTTGCATAGCAGTCAAATTAGAAAGCATTTCTACCAAATGATTTTGTATCAATTGAAAAGAAGCAATTGGTCTGCCAAACTGTTTACGTGTTTGTGTGTATTTTAATGCTGCTTCATAAGCACCTCTTGCACAACCAACTGCTTGCCAAGCAACTCCTGCCCTAGTCATTTTTAAAACCTTTGCAGTATCTTTAAATGAATTGGCATTTTGCAAACGATCTTCTTCATCCACTTCGCAATTAGTTAAAGTAATCAATCCATTTTGCACAATACGTAGTGCCATTTTATCCATCATTTTTTCTACTGCAAAACCTAGATTGTCCTTTTTTACGATGAAACCTTTCACCTCATTACTTTCTTCATCTTTAGCCCAAATGATCAAAATATCGGCAAAAGTTGCATTACCAATCCATTTTTTTTGACCATTTATAATCCATTTATTATTTACTCTCCTACAAGTGGTAGTTAATCCACCCGCCGCTGCCGAACCAACTTCTGGTTCGGTTAAACCAAACGCACCAATTGTTTTAAATTGTTGCATAGATGGAAGCCATTGTTGTTTTTGCGCTTCAGATCCTAATAAATAAATAGAACCCATAGCTAAACCACTTTGTACTCCAAAAAAAGTAGAAATAGAAGTATCAACCCGAGCCATTTCCATAGCTAGAATACCTTCCATTAAATTAGATTTTCCGGCGCAGCCGTAACCTTGATAGGTTAAACCGCAAATGTTTAATTCAGCTAGTTTTGGGATAAGTTCAAAAGGGAATTCAGCTTTTAGCCAATAATGATTCACAATTGGTTTTACTTCTTTTTCTAAAAAAGCCCTAACCTTTAGTTGTAGCGCTCTATCTTCATCTTTTAACGCTTCATCACCTAAATGATAAAAGTCTCCTTCTATTGGTGGTAATTCTTTCTTTTTAGTATTACCATCCATCATTTTCATCATGCCTGATAATTGTTTATCATCTAAAGCAGATATAGTTTCTACCATCTTGGGTAAATCTACTTTTTTTGATAAAGCATCTAGCTGATTAAAATCGATGTGTTTAAAAAGCTGATAGGCATTTTTGAGAGAAGAGAATATATTTGGCATAATTATTCGTTTTTAGAGTAACAAATAATTATCTAGTTTGTTATAAAACCAAAATCAATAGGGCAAGAGATACGTATTTAAAGCAAATTGAAAAGGTTCTCTACACCTAACAGTTTCCTAGAGGTAAAGCCTTCGCCATATTTAGCACCAATGTTTTTACCAAATTCCCTTGCTCTAGCAATTACAGAATCAAAAAATTCAGGAGTAGAGATATATGTTTGGGGCTCACTCGTATCACTGCTAGCAAATTGAGTTTTAAAGGCTTTTATAGATTCTATTTTCTTATCCATAACATCAGTTATATCAATTATAACATCTGGTTTGATGTATCGATCTTGAATGTATTGCAAAATTAATCTAGGGCGCCATGCTTCTTGCGTAACTCCATCAAGCTTAGTTTCAATTTTAACTAATCCTGATAAAAAGATAGCGTCATTTGTTAAATCTCCGGCTCTACCATGATCTGGGTGACGATCATGCAAAGCGTTTGTCAAAATGATCTCTGGTTGATATTTACGCACCATTTTGATGATTTCAAGCTGATGTTCTTCATCATTTTTGAAAAAACCATCTCTAAATTTTAGGTTTTCACGAGCATGTAATCCTAAAATTTTAGCAGAATCTGCTGCTTCTTCATCACGTGTTTCTGCAGTACCTCTTGTACCTAATTCGCCACGCGTAAAGTCAACAATTCCTACTTTTTTTCCTAAGGCAATATGTTTTAAAATGGTTCCAGAACAGCCTAATTCCGCATCATCAGGATGTACAGCAAAAACAAGTATATCTAACTTCATTCTATTTATTTTTCATCCAGCAGGTGCTGAATTTTCTTTTTTACTTTTGAGGAATTTGGCTTTGTGAAAGAATAAAAATAATCCACTACTTCGCCGGTTTTATTGATTAAATATTTATGAAAATTCCATTTCGGAGAGGAGTTTAGATGTCCATTCAGTTTCTTTTCGCTCAAAAACTTAAATAACGGATGGGCTTGACTTCCTCTCACCATTACCTTTTCGAAAACTGGAAATTTAACTCCGTAGTTTACTTCGCAAAACTCATTTATAGCTGCACCGTCTAACGGTTCTTGTCTACCAAAATCATTTGAGGGGAAACCTAAAACTTCAAACCCTTGATCTGCATATTTATCTCTAAGTTCTTGTAATTCTTTTAATTGTGGTGTAAAGCTGCAACCGGAAGCTGTATTTACAACTAGCAGCACTTTTCCCTTATAATCAGACAAGGTTTTTTCCTTTCCACTTAATAATTTTGCTTTAAATGGATAGATGGTTTGAGTTGAATTCATTTTTAATTATTGATAATAACCAGAATTGACAATGATGGATTCAATGTCTCTTTCTTGAACAGGGTCGTAGGTGTTTTTTAAATTGTGACCAACTACCCTAGCCACTAATTGGTAGGAAAACGCTGCGAAGCCTCCTTTTGTTTGCTTGACAATATCATAAGTTGTACGTCCAAGCTCACGATCTATCAATTTGGTTAAAATCTGACCTTGAGTGATGGTCAGTTCTTTTATTTCGGTATTAAACATGTTTTTAATTTCATTATCACATTCTTTTACCAATTTCTTTTGATCCTTCTTTTCTGTAACTGTTGCTAAATCGCTTTCTAGTTTTTCGTATCTTCTTTTAGCATATAATGCATAAGGCATTACCTTTAATACATTGTACCTTAATCTATTATAAGCAGCTTGTTCTTCGGCAGAATGCCAAATTCGTTTACCATTAATTACAACTTCATCTAAACCAATCCATGGTATCATGTAGCCATTATCATTTGTAGCAGCTACTCTAATTGTATCATTTTTTCCTAAAACAGGCCAAATAGCACTTGCACTGCTTTCTTGTGCTTTTACCGCATTTGAAGCAATGATGACAATAAACAGAATAAAGAGACGATAATATTTCATAAATTTATGCCTATACAAAGTTAAAGCTAATTTTATATATTCGTTTTATCTACAATCGAATATAATCTTTTATAGCTTAAATTACTACAATTTTACCTAGAAAAAACAAATGAAGAGCACTTTAGTGATTGATATTGAGGCGGAAAAGCAGGAAATCTTAAAAAGGTATCGTGCGCTTTTGCGTGCTTCTAAATCTACATTACAAAAAGGAGACAAGAAAGAAATTAGAAAAGCATTCGAAATGGCGCTTGAAAGCCATAAAGATATGCGTCGAAAGTCCGGTGAACCTTATATTTATCATCCTATAGCTGTTGCCCAAATTGCTGCAGAGGAAATTGGATTGGGTACAACATCCATTGTATGTGCTTTATTGCATGATGTTGTTGAGGATACAGATATTACATTGGATGATATTGAGCGTGAGTTTGGCAAGAAAACCGCTAAGATTATTGATGGTTTAACCAAAATATCTGGAGTTTTTGATTACAATAGTTCGTTACAGGCTGAGAATTTTAGAAAAATGCTCTTAACCTTAGCAGATGATGTTCGTGTAATCTTAATTAAACTTGCGGACCGCCTGCATAATATGCGTACCATGGATTTTATGCCGAGGCAAAAGCAGCTAAAAATTGCTTCGGAAACCATTTATTTATACGCTCCCCTTGCTCATCGATTAGGATTATATGCGATTAAATCTGAATTGGAAGATTTATCAATGAAGTATCTTGAGCCTGATACGTATAAATTCATCGCCACTCAGTTAAATGAGAAAAAAGCAGAACGAAATTTATTCATAAAAACATTTGTAGAGCCTGTAAATGAAATTTTAGCTGAGCAGGGATTGGTAGCAAATATCTTTGGCCGTCCAAAATCTATCCATTCGATATGGAATAAAATGAAAAAGAAAAATATTCCTTTCGAAGAAGTATATGATCTTTTTGCCATTCGAATTATTTTAGATAGTGCGCCTGAACATGAAAAAGCAGATTGCTGGAAAGCCTATTCTATCGTTACTGATTTATATCGTCCAAATCCAGATCGTTTACGAGATTGGGTCTCATCTCCAAAAGGGAATGGGTACGAATCATTACACACTACAGTAATGGGTCCTAAAGGCCAATGGGTTGAAGTACAAATTCGTACGCAACGAATGAATGAAATTGCAGAAAAGGGTTTTGCTGCGCATTGGAAATATAAAGAATCGAGCAACGATAACGGATTAGACCAGTGGATTCAAAAAGTTAGAGAAATGCTAAGTAATCCGGAAGCTAATGCACTTGACTTTTTAGATGATTTTAAAATGAATCTCTTTTCTGATGAGATTTTCATTTTTACCCCAAAAGGCGCCTTATTGCAATTGCCTCTAGGGGCAACAGCTCTTGATTTCGCTTTTGAAATTCACACCGATGTAGGCGCTAGATGTATTGGCGCTAAGGTAAACCATAAATTGGTACCGCTTTCTCATAAGTTACAAAATGGCGATCAGGTAGAAATTATCACGTCTAGCAAGCAAGTTCCTAAAGAAGACTGGCTAAATATAGTAGTTACTGCTAAGGCCAAATCAAAAATTAAGTCATCCTTAAAAGAAGAAAAACGGAAAATTGCTGAAAATGGTAAGGAAACGTTAGAGCGCAAACTCAAATCTTTAAAAATTACATACAATACTGATAACTTAAATAAACTCACGTATTTCTTTAAGCTCCAATCTACACAAGATCTTTTCATCGCGGTAGCTAATGGAAAAATTGAGTTGAAAGATTTAAAGGATTACCTCTCTAGTGAAAAAGAAATTGAGAATCGTGGTAATGATTATAAAAACGATGGTAAACAGGTTGAGGCTTTATTAAACAAAGTTAAGGGTCCCGAATCTGATATTTTATTAATTGGTGAAGATTTACAAAAGATAGATTATACACTTGCAGCTTGTTGTAACCCAATTCCTGGCGATGATGTTTTTGGATTTGTAACGGTAAACGAAGGCATTAAAATTCATCGTACTAATTGCCCAAATGCAGCCCAGCTGATGGCAAACTATGGTTACAGGGTAGTAAAAGCAAAATGGAACGGTCAACAAGAACTTACATTTTTAACTGGTTTACATATTATTGGAATTGATGATGTAGGGTTAATTAATAACATTACAAAAGTAATTTCTAACGATTTTAAGGTAAATATGCGTTCTATTACAGTTGATACAAATGATGGAATTTTTGATGGATCGATTATGATTTTTGTAAATGACAAAGAGCATTTAGATAATTTGATTAAAAATTTGCTAGAAGTAAAGGGTGTAACCGGAGTTACAAGATTTGATGCCCAATAACTACAATTAGCTAATTGACAAAATGTATTAACAATCTTTACACTTTGTTAATTATTAATCGGTAAAATCATTTTAATCGGTGTAATCATTTACATACCTTTGGAGAGGAGTTTAAAACTATGTCTGGACAGAATACCAATGAGTTGGTTAGAAAAATATTTGAAGCCTATCTCGAAAATAAAAACTTAAGAAAAACCCCTGAGCGTTTCGCCATTTTAGAAGAAATTTATTCTAGAAATGATCATTTCGATGTAGAGACGCTTTACATCCATATGAAAAACCAAAAATATCGTGTAAGTAGAGCTACGGTTTACAATACGCTAGAACTATTAGTATCATGCGATTTAGTAACCAAACATCAGTTTGGAAAAAACATGGCGCAATTCGAAAAATCTTATGGATATCATCAGCACGATCATGTTATATGCATCGATTGTGGTAAAGTGGTTGAGTTCTGCGATCCACGTATCCATCAAATTCAAAGTATGGTTGGAGATTTATTAAAATTCGACATTAAACATCATTCTTTAAACATGTACGGAGTTTGTTTTGATTGCAGTGCTGCTGCAACAATTAAAGCAACAACCGCTCAAAAAAATGCAAACTAATTATTCAATTCATAACATTTCTATTTTTTAATTTAAAATAATGACGCAAGTAGACGTACTACTAGGCCTGCAATGGGGCGATGAGGGCAAAGGAAAAATTGTTGACGTTTTAAGTCCACAATACGATATGATAGCCCGTTTTCAAGGTGGTCCAAATGCTGGTCACACATTAGAGTTCGACGGTAAAAAATTTGTACTAAACACTATTCCTTCTGGAATTTTTAATGAAGGCATCATGAACCTTATTGGTAATGGTGTAGTGATTGACCCAATTATTTTAAAAAGAGAATTAGATAATCTAAAAAAAGCTGGCCATGATCCAGTAGCAAGCGGAAAATTAGTAATTGCTCGTAAAGCACATTTAATTTTGCCGACGCATCAATTATTAGATGCAGCAAATGAGCAAAAAATGGGAGCTGGTAAAATTGGGTCAACTTTAAAAGGCATTGGTCCAACATATATGGATAAAACTGGCCGTAATGGTTTACGTGTTGGCGATACTACCCTACCCGATTTTAAAGCTCGTTACACTAAATTAGTAGAGAAACACAAAGAAATTCTTTCGCATTACGAATTTGAATATGATTTAACAGAAAAAGAAGCTGCGTTTTTTGAGGCAATAGAATTTATTAAAAACATTCCTCATGTTGATAGCGAACATTTTGTTAACGACTATTTAAAAGCTGGAAAAAAAGTTTTAGCAGAGGGTGCTCAAGGAACTTTATTAGATGTTGATTTTGGTTCTTATCCTTTTGTAACTTCATCAAATACAACAACCGCTGGTGCGTGTACTGGTTTAGGTATTGCGCCAAATAAAGTTGGCAATGTTTTTGGAATTTTTAAAGCGTATTGTACACGTGTAGGTGGTGGTCCATTCCCTACCGAATTAGACAATGAAGTTGGTGAAAACTTACGTCAAATTGGTCATGAATTTGGCGCAACTACAGGTAGAGCTCGCCGTTGCGGATGGATTGACTTACCAGCATTAAAATATGCAATTATGTTAAATGGCGTAACAGAATTGATTATGATGAAAGCGGATGTTTTAGATAGTTTTGAAACTATTTATGCCTGTACTCATTATGAACACAATGGAGAAACAATAGATTATATGCCTTATGATATTATTTCTATTCAACCAAAGCCTGTTTTAAAAGCTATTGAAGGCTGGAAAACAGATTTAACAAAAATTACTTCGCTTGATCAAGTTCCTAGTCAATTAGCTGATTATATCGCGTTTTTAGAAAAAGAATTAGAAGTGCCTATTAAATATCTTTCTGTTGGACCAGACAGAACACAAACGTTAACATTGAGATAACAACAAAATTCTTATAACCAAAAAAGCCCATAGAACTAAAATTCAATGGGCTTTTTTGGTTATAAGCTAGAATTAAAGTTGCATTTATAAATATTTAAGATATTATCTGTTATATTTATTTTTTGAAGCCAAATACTAAATAAATGCGATTCCTCTCAAGTCTGAATACTTATTATCGGTTGCTCTTGTTGATAATAAGCACAACAGCATTATTTTTTCTACTTTTTTTATTTCTGTATTTCTATACAAAAAAACAAGAAAAAGAGGTTTACAAATCTGCTTATAAAGAATACCAGAATGAGGCTAACTCGATTTTTGAGTTAAATTCTAAAACACATATTGCTGCAATTATAGATGTTACTTTTTGGGATGAGTTAGTAGAATTTACCAAAACCAGAGATCAAAAATGGTATAAGAATTATATTGAAAAAGAGTTTCCTACTTACGAAGTAGATTATATAGGTATTTTTGGTTTAAACCAAGAATTACTAAACAAAACTACATCTTCCAAATTAAAATCTATTGATTTTATCCCTAAGCAAATTATGCCAACTCTTTATAAATCGAAGTTGGTTCGATTTTATATGAAAATACCTGAAGGAGTAATCGAGGTTTTTGGGGCTACAATCCACCCATCAGATGATCCTAAAAAGAATAGATCAAAGCCATCAGGGTATTTTTTTATGGCTCGACTTTTAAATCAAAATTTCATTCAAAATTTAGAAAAAATATCTAGCTCAAAAATTAAAGTAAATGATACAAATTATCCGAATTTAAATGATGGAAATTCTATTGAAGTCAGTTTAAATTTAAAAGATTGGAAAAGTGATGTGGTTGGCAATTTGAGTTTTGAAAGACCATTTAATTTAAATTTTTATAACACAAAGAAAATACTCTTTATTATAATTATTGCTACAATTCTAAACTTCTTAATTTATTTTTATTATTACAGAAGATGGATTTACAAACCTTTAAGACTCATTACAAGTACCTTAGAAAAGGAAAATGAAAGTTCTATTTTAAGTTTAAAAAAGACACATGGAGAGTTTAAACACATTGGAAATCTCTTTGAGGAAAATAATAAGCAAAAAAAGCAATTAGAAATAGCTAAAGAAAAGGCTGAGGAAAGTGACAGGCTAAAGTCCTCGTTCTTGGCAAATTTATCTCATGAAATTAGAACACCAATGAATGCCATTATGGGATTTAGTGATCTACTTAATGACCCTAATTTAAACCAAAAAGACAAAACGGATTACTTAAAAATAATTAGAAATAGTGGAAAGAATTTGATTTCAATTATTGAGGATTTAATAGAAATGTCGAAGATTGATTCAAAGCAAATCGCTCCGAATTATCAATCTCTTGATTTAGATAAATGCATTTCAGAATTACACCGTGCCATTAAAATAACCATTCCAGAAGAAAAAAGCATAGAATTTTTAATTCATGAGAATAAAGAACCCTTAAAACATAAAATTCTTACAGATGAAATTAAATTAACCCAAATTTTAACAAACTTAATTACTAATGCAATCAAATTCACCCAAAAAGGGCATGTATCTATTGGTTATAAAGTAAATGAAGAAGACAAACTTTTAGAAATATGGGTAGAAGATTCAGGATTAGGTATTAATGAGAATAATGTGAAAATCATTTTTGATAGATTTAGGCGAGTGGAAGACGAGTTCTCCGTAGAAATATCAGGATTAGGTCTGGGACTATCTATAACAAAAGCTTATGTTGAATTATTAGGTGGATGTATTAATGTCAAATCAACGCCAGGAATTGGTTCTACATTTTCAATTATCATTCCATTGAAATATGATGAATCAATAGTAGATGTAGATTCAGTAAAAAACATTTACAAATTAAGCAAAGCTGAGAATGAAACGATTCTGATTGCTGAAGATGATGACATTAATTTTTTATTGCTCAAGAAAATACTTCAATTGAAAAACTATAAGATTTTAAGAGCAAAAAATGGACAAGAAGCAGTTGAAATTTGTACAAACAATGCCAACATTGATTTAGTCTTTATGGATATTAAAATGCCCATTATGAATGGCTTTGAAGCTTTCGAGTTAATAAGACAGTTTAACAAAACAATACCTATAATTGCAAATACCGCTTATTCTTCATTTGAGGACAAAGAGAAAATTATAAATTCAGGATTTACAAATTACATTTCCAAACCATTAAATAAGAACGAAATATTTTATTTATTAAGTTCCATTTTTGGTTAAATATCTTACAAATTCATTTTTTAGTCTTTTAAAATTTGAAGACTTATCCAGCATTGCTAAACACATTTAATTATCTTTACGCTGATAAATGAACAACGCTGAAATTAATGTGTTTAAACAAAAAGCCTTGCAATGGGCAACTTCATTTGAAGTGTATTGTTGTTTAGATTCTAATAAATATAGTGACCCTTATACGCAATATGATTGCTTGATTGCTATCGGGAGCGACCATACTTTAGCAGCAAATGCTGGAAATGCTTTTGATAAACTTCACTCTTTTTATGAAGAACATAAAAATTGGATGTTCGGTTTATTGAGTTATGAACTTAAAAACGAAGTTGAAGATTTAAGCTCTCAACATACAGATCAATTAAATTTCCCAGATTTATTTTTCTTTATACCCACTTATTTAATCGCTTTGCAGGGAGATGAAATTAAAGTAATTAAAGGCGATCCTTCAATTATTGAAATAATTCATCAGATAAAACTTAATCATTCAACTTCAAAACCCAATTTAAAAATTGAAAGTAAGTTTGATAAAGAAACGTATATCGAAACAGTTGAAAAATTAAAAACTCACATTAAGCGAGGTGATATTTACGAAATCAATTTTTGTCAGGAGTTTTTTGCAAACCATGCTGAAATAAATCCACTGGCTGTTTACAATGAATTGAATACCCTATCTCCTACTCCATTTGCAGGATTTTTTAAAATTAATCATAAGTACATTTTATCGGCAACTCCAGAGCGTTTTTTATGCAAACGTAATAATCGTTTAATTTCTCAACCTATAAAAGGCACTGCAAAAAGAAGCAAAAATTCTGTTGAAGATGAGCAGATTAAAATTGCTTTAAAATCAAGCATTAAAGAACAGGCTGAAAATGTAATGATAGTAGATTTGGTTCGCAATGATTTAACCAAAAGCGCTGTTCAAGGAAGTGTTAAAGTTGATGAATTATTTGGCATTTACACTTTTCCTCAGGTTCATCAAATGATATCTACAATTAGCTGCGAACTTAATCCAACCACTCATTTTATTGATGCCATAAAAAATACTTTTCCGATGGGATCTATGACTGGCGCACCAAAAATAAAAGCGATGGAATTGATAGATGCATATGAAAAAAGCAAAAGAGGTGCTTTTTCAGGCTCTTTTGGTTGTATTAGTCCAAGTGGCAATTTTGATTTTAATGTTATTATCCGCAGCATTTTATATAATGAAAAAGAACAATATCTATCATTTCAAGTTGGTGGAGCAATAACCTACGCAGCAGATCCAGAATCTGAATATGAAGAATGTTTGTTAAAAGCTTCAGCTATTTTGAAAGTTTTAGGGCAATAAAAAGGGAGAAATCTCTTTCTCCCTTTGTTATATTTTTATTTTAATTTTATCTGCTTTTATAATATTTCATTGCTTCTGGCAAATCTCTTTGAATTTGTGCAATTCTAGACTCATCAGTTGGGTGAGTGCTTAAAAATACAGGTGGTTTCGCTCCGTTAGAACTGGCTTGAGACATTCTTTGCCAAAAACCTACTGCAGTAGAAGGATTATATCCAGCCATGGCCATAAATGATAATCCCATTTTATCCGCTTCTAACTCCTGATTTCTACCATACTTTAAAATAGTCAATTGACCACCTATCCCATATAATTGATTAACGACTGCTTGTGTGGTTTCCGATTTATTTGATGTAGCAACACCAACTGCTGCACCGCCAACTTGTGCCAATGCCATTTGAGAAGCTCTCTCTGCAGAGTGTTGTGCAATAGCGTGGGCAATTTCATGTCCCATTACAGTGGCTAACCCTGCTTCATCTTTAGTTATGGGTATAATACCAGTATAAACAGCAACTTTTCCTCCTGGCATACACCAAGCATTAATTTCCTTACTTTCAATTAAATTAAACTCCCATTTATAGTTTTTAATCTGCTCTCCATATCCATTTTGATTCATGTATTGAGTTACCGCAGCGGCAATTCTCGCCCCAACTCTTTTCACCATTTGAGTTTGAGAAGAATTTGTAGAAACAACTTTTGTACTAGGATCGCTTAACAACTGCGCATATCCAATAGCTGCTTGTTGCTGTAATTGCGAGTCATCTATTAAACTTAATCTACTTCTGCCAGTTAAAGGAACTGTAGAACAAGAAGATATTGCTAACAAACCAGTTGCAAGACCTATTATCATTAATTTTTTCATAGTAAATAGTTAAATTTAGAGCGTATCAAAGGTTAAATCTATTAGTATTTCTTTTTAACAAATATCATGGTAGATAGTTTGAAAAAGTTTTAACCCTGCTTCTTTTTAAAAAGATAAACTTTCGATTCTTTGCCTTTAAGTAGCCTTTCCAAATTCTTTTGGTGGGTGACTAAAATAAGTAAGCAAACACACATCCCGTACAATACTTCAGATTTCACCGAAGACTGAAAAACAAACACTACACTTATGGGGAAGGTAAATCCTGCACATATCGAGCTTAGCGATACATACTTTGTCGTTAATAGAACTGTCACAAAAACAATAACACACAACATTGCTGCAGCTGGATTAACTGCTAGAACCATCCCAAATAGTGTGGCAACTCCTTTCCCTCCTCTGAAGCCGGCAAAAACGGGAAATAAATGTCCCATTACTGCGATTACTCCAAGAGCCAATTGATAATTTACGAACTGAGTTGAGTTATGTGGTCCTGTTACAGATAAGCCAATAAGGTGTGCAAGATTAGTAGCGGTATAACCTTTAAAAATATCGATGAACATTACGGCTATTCCCGCTTTTTTGCCCAAAACACGAAAGGTATTTGTAGCACCAGCATTCCCACTACCATATTCCCTTACGTCAACGCCATAAAAAGCCTGACCTAACCATACTGCTGTTGGTATAGAGCCGAGTAAATAAGCAGCAATTAAAGCTGAAATGGAATAGATCGAAATCATGACCTACAATTATACTAAAAAAATAAGATTCAAGATGGTAGAATTTATAGGGTTAAACTGCTTTTAAACTTAAATCTAAACTTTTTACAGAATGAGTTAAAGCACCCATCGAGATATAGTCAACGCCACATGCCGCATACTGTGCTACATTTTCTTCGACAATCCCTCCAGAAGCTTCTGTAATAAATCTGCCATCAATTAAATCAACTGCCTCTTTTAACAAGGGTAATTCAAAATTATCAAGCATAATGCGATCAACATTTCCTTGAGCTAAAACTTGATTTAATTCATCTAAGTTTCTAACCTCAATTTCTATTGCTAATTTTTTATGTGTTTGTTTTAAATAATTGTTTGCTGCAATAATGGCATTTGTAATTCCGCCAGCATAATCAACATGATTATCTTTAATTAAAATCATATCATATAAACCAATGCGATGATTTACACCCCCACCAATTTTAACTGCCCATTTCTCTAAATAGCGTAAACCTGGTGTTGTTTTGCGTGTATCTAAAACTTGCGTTTTGTAAGGCTTTAATAACTGCACGATGCGATTAGTTTTAGTTGCAATACCACTCATACGTTGCATGCAATTCAATACTAATCTTTCTGCTAATAAAATTGAATGAGTACTTCCTTCTACTGTAAAAGCAATATCGTCGTGTTTTACTGCAGCGCCATCTTGTAGCATAACATCAACTTTTAAGGAAGAGTCTACTTGATTAAAAATCTCGAGCGCAAGTTCAACTCCGGCCAAAATTCCATCTTCTTTTACAATTAACTTTGCTTTACCTAGAACGTTAGCAGGTATAGTAGAAAGCGAAGTATGGTCACCATCACCTACATCTTCGGCAATAGCATTTTTGATAAACTGATCAACTAATTTTTTATCCAAAACAGTAAAATTTAATTCAAAATTAGCAATTAACTGTTTAAAATACTATTCCTTGTCAGGCTCAATTCTTAATTCGGTGATTAAGAAAACGTTAGCAGGGTTTTTCTTTAAGGTAATTGTTACCCTAAATTTCCCAGTTTTGGCAACTACAGAAAATATGCCTAAGCGATAGTTTGGGTTTGTACTTAAGCGATGTATTATGGAACTTTTATTTGGTGGGTTTTTTACGAAAAAATCTTTTAAAATCTGTTCTGCCTGTGCTTTACTGTATACATCTTCTTGATCTATGATGATTAATTCTACAGATGCTGCAAAGTTTTTAGCAATTTCTTTAGAGTTTCCTAATTTAAATTGCACAGACAAATCGTCAATAATATCTGCTTGTAGCGTATTATTTGAGGGAAAATGCAGGAGTAACAGCAACAACGCAAGTACCGGTTTCATCATGTGTGTTATAAAACTAACAATTCTTTAGCTAAAATTATGCCATTTATTCAATCATAATGTTTAAAAACTTTCTATTAAAGCCTTAATAGGTTTATATTTGTGATGGTAAATGATGAATTAAAATCGAAGTTATTATTCGTTTATCCGATACAAAAATTTAAAAATGAAAGCTAAAAAACTCATACTGTTAATTCTTGATGGCTGGGGCTACGGAAAAAAAGATAAATCTGATGCCGCTTATATTGCCAATACTCCATTTTTCGATTCTATTTTAAAAAAATATCCAAATTCTAAGCTAGAAGCATCTGGCGAAGCCGTTGGTTTACCTGCAGGACAAATGGGCAATTCGGAAGTTGGACATATGAATTTAGGTGCTGGCAGAGTAGTTTATCAGGAATTAGGCAGAATTAATAAAGCAATTGCCGATAGAACTTTGCACAGTAACGAGACCTTAGTAAATGCCTTTAACTATGCAAAAGAAAATAATAAAGCAGTTCATTTTATAGGCTTAGTATCTGATGGAGGTGTACATGCCCACATCAATCATTTAAAAGCATTATGTGATGCAGCCAACGAAAAAGGGTTAAAAGATGTTTTCATTCATGCTTTTTTAGATGGACGAGATACAGATCCAAACTCTGGCTTAGGTTTTATTAGAAATTTAGAAAATCATTTAAAAACCGCTACGGGTAAAATTGCCAGTATAATTGGTCGTTATTATGCAATGGATAGAGATAACCGTTGGGAACGAGTGAAATTAGCCTATGATGTAATGGTTAATGCAGTTGGCGAGAAAGCTAGCAATGCCGAAGAAGCTATCCAAAAATCATATAATGAAGGTATTACCGACGAGTTTACCAAACCAATTGTTCTAACCAATCCAGATGGAACACCAACTGCTACCATTAAAGCAGATGATGTGGTAATTTGTTTTAACTATAGAACAGACAGAGGTCGCGAAATTACTTCGGCGTTAAGCCAAAAAGATTATCCAGATTTTGGAATGAAAAAATTGCCTTTGTACTATGTAACCATGACCACGTACGATGAAAGTTTTGAAAACGTTAACGTTGTATTTACAAAAGACGATCTTTCAAATACTTTAGGCGAAGTGTTAGAAGCACATCATAAAAATCAAATCCGCATTGCAGAAACAGAAAAATATCCTCACGTTACATTTTTCTTTTCTGGTGGAAGAGAAAAGGAGTTTGAAAATGAAAAACGAATTTTAGTGCCTTCGCCAAAAGTGGCTACGTACGATTTACAACCAGAAATGAGTGCTGCTGGAATTACTTCAGCTATAAATAAAGAACTAGAAAGTGGTTGGCCAGATTTTGTATGTTTAAATTTCGCTAACCCAGATATGGTTGGACATACCGGCGTTTTTGATGCTGTTGTTAAAGCAGTAGAAACAGCGGATGCTTGTGCAGAACAAGTTGTAACAACTGGTGTGGCAAATGGATATTCGTTTATTATTTTAGCAGATCACGGTAATTCGGAGTTTATGATTAATAATGATGGCTCTGTAAATACGGCACACACAACGAATTTAGTTCCATGTATTTTAATTGATGAAGATTACAAAAGCATTGCTGATGGGAAACTAGGTGATATTGCTCCTACTATTTTAAAAATTATGGGTATTGATATTCCTGAAATCATGACAGGAAATTGTTTAGTCTAATGAAGAAACTCATTTTTGCTTATTGTGTGCTTTTTTGTAGCGCATGTACGTTAAAAGAACAAGATAAAATATCAGCTAAAACATATTTTGATATGGAAAGCTATTTTAAACAAGAAGCGACACGTTTAACAAAAGCAAATCAAGCTATTGATAAAACGGTATTTGTAAATGGCAAAGCCGAAGAAAAAAAACTATTAATCAAAAACTGGGAAAAGGAATTTAGATCATTTATCGATGCAGATATTAATAAAGCATCGTGGAGAGGTTCTTTTAAATTAACCAAAACAGATAGTATAACAACATATACTTCAAATAGCGAAAAAATTCCTGTTAAGAAACTAGAAATAACCTATAAAGGCAACAAATTGATGGCTATTAAAGTCTTTGTAACCAACACGAATGATTTATATACATCACAAGATAGTTTGAGTTATTATCCAGATAGTTTATATCAGATAAAAAAGACACAGCACATTAAGCTGATGGATGAAAAGAAATATCAGATTACTGGTAAGTTTAAATAGGTTTTCTTCTACACTCGTCATTCCCACTCGATTGGGAACCACGAAGTGCTCAGAGCAGCTAATCCTAATGCAATAACAGGCATTTTTATCGCTTTACGATTCCCGTTTTCACGGGAATGACGGACAAGAGATAAGAAAATCCTTTGCAAGCATTTGTTTCCTTATTCTTTTTTGTTATTCAGTGCACTAAAAACGATTGACAATTCATCACTAACATGACACAATGTGCTTGTAAGGACTAAAAATGAAGCATTAACAAAATACCACAGAAAAAAATCATAAAAAAATTTGCGTAGTTAAATAGCTACGCATATATTTGTAGTCAAATAACTACATAAATGAATTTAAGACGAGATGTATTTCAAGCTATAGCGGATCCAACGAGAAGGGCTATCTTGATATTGGTTGCTTCACAATCTATGACAGCAGGTGCAATCGCATCGAACTTTGATACTGCAAGACCAACCGTTTCTAAACATTTGCAAATACTTACCGAGTGCGAATTGTTGCAGCAAGAACAAAACGGAAGAGAGATTTCTTATCACATCAATGCAAAAAAAATGAAAGAAGTGGCCGATTTTATTGAACCCTTCCGCAACATGTGGGACGACAGATTTAATAAATTAGAAAGTATAATGAAAACCTATCAGGATAAAAAATAACACGGTATGGAACGAAAAACAAAAATTAATGCTGAGGAAGGGAAACAGGAATTACACATTACACGGGAGTTTGATTTACCATTAGACTTGCTTTTTAAAGCTTATGTAGAACCAGAAATTGTAGAGCAATGGATGGGAACAAGAGTATTGAAATTGGAAAACAAAAATCATGGTGGTTATCAATTTGAAACGACTGATCCAAAAGGAAATAAACATCGCTTTAATGGCGTAATCCATGAATTTATACCAAACGAGAAAATTACGCGAACCTTCGAAATGGAAAATACCCCATTTGGCATCCAACTTGAATTTTTAACCTTTGAAAAACTGAACGACGATACTAGCAAACT
>NZ_JBAZRL010000012.1:0-33481 GCF_041662865.1 Pedobacter sp. | reverse complement strand
ATGTTGTGTATAAATCTGTTGAACTTAGAAATCAAATCCTTGCTTTACCTTTTGCTCAAGGTATAAATATGGCGCATAATCGAATACAAGATATCTTAAGTAATCCCGATAGCTATCGGAAAAAATAATATCCTTATGACCACAAAAACAACTAAAATCATTTATTGGATTGCTACCATTTGGCTTTCCTTAGGTATGGTATCTACCGGAATAGTACAAGCATTAAAAGTAAAAGATGAGGTAACTATGTTTACGCACTTAGGCTACCCTGCTTATTTGCTCACTATAATTGGAGTTTGGAAAATTTTGGGAGTTATATCCGTGCTTATTCCTAAATTTCCGGTAGTAAAAGAATGGGCCTATTCTGGTTTCTTTTTTACCATGTCGGGAGCTATCTTTTCTCATTTAGCCATTGGCGATGGTGCAAAAGAATTTTTTGGACCAACATTATTACTTATTCTGACTGTAATATCTTGGTATTTTAGACCTACAGATAGAAAAACTACTACAGTTAATAACTAAAAACATGAATCCTAAAGTTGATTTTTATTTTAATAAGGCTATGAAATGGCAGGAGGAATTGTTACAACTGAGAACAATTGCGCTGGATTGTGGATTGACTGAAGAATTGAAATGGGGCGTTCCATGCTATATATTTCAAAATAGCAACATCGTTTTAATTCATGATTTTAAAGAATATTGTGCGTATTTATTTTTCAAAGGTGTGTTGCTACAAGATCCTAACGAGATACTCATCCAGCAAACTAAAAATGTACAAGTTGCTCGTCAAATTCGGTTTACCAATGTTCGGGAGATAATCGATATGAAAGCTACCTTGAAGGCTTACATTTTTGAAGCTATAGAAATCGAAAAAGCCGGAATAAAAGCCAAATTCAAAAAGACTACTGAATTTCCTGTTGCGAAAGAATTTCAACATAAGTTGGATGAAATCCCAGCGCTTAAAACTGCTTTTCATGCCTTAACTCCAGGTCGACAAAGAGCATATTTATTATATTTTTCCGCACCAAAGCAAGCTAAAACTCGAGAAACAAGAGTTGAAAAATGTATCCCTCATATTTTTGAAGGAAAAGGACTGAATGATTAAATTACCAAAAACATGTAACACATGAATACTGCAAAAAGAGAAGTGTCGTCAGAACTACAAGCAGAAATACTTAGTATCTTAAAAAGTCGATTTGAAAAAAATATGAACCGACATAAAGATGTAGAATGGGCCGATGTGCAAGCAAAACTAGAAGCAAATAGCGAGAAATTATGGTCGCTAAATGAAATGGAAATAACCGGTGGCGAACCAGATGTTGTCTCGATAGCTATCGGGAACGATAAAAAGACTGATGAATATATTTTTTACGATTGTTCGGCAGAAAGCCCAAAAGGCCGTAGAAGTATATGTTACGATCATCAAGCATTGGAAGCAAGAAAAGAGCATAAACCAGAAAATAGCGCAGTAGAAATGGCAGCTGATATGGGAATTACGATTTTAACAGAGGAACAATACCGAGAATTACAACAAATAGGAAATTTCGATACAAAAACATCAAGCTGGATTATCACACCAGAACCTATTAGAAAATTGGGTGGTGCTCTCTTTTGCGATCGTCGTTATAATACTGTATTTCTTTATCACAATGGCGCAGAATCTTATTATGCAGCTAGAGGTTTTCGGGGATGTTTACGAGTTTAAATCTTTAAAATCTTACCTAACAAAAAAGCCTTCCGAAACTTCGGGAGGCTTTTCTATTTATCTACTTCTTACTTTTATTTCAAGCTAGTAATTTGAGCTTTTACATAATCAATTAAAGAAACAATATCTTTTCGTAAGGGTTGTATCGTCAATACCTTCTGAAAATCAGCAATAGAATTATTGAATATCACTACAACTGCAGCCTTTTCTGCTGCTTTTTTAATTTTGTAAGATTTAAAAATAGCGTAATCCTTATAAGCAATACCCCTATTTTGTAAAATCTGAGTATCTTCCTCACCATTTATCTCAATTGCTTTAGAAAAATCTTTTATCGCAGACGTATAAAAGTTCTCTCTCATTTGATTAAGCGATTCTTTAGGTAAATTTGCAATATTTAATCTTGCTTTACCACGATAATAGTAAGCTGAATAATCACTTGGTTTTAAAACAATTAAGCGACTGTAAGCGGTAATTGCCTTTTCAAAGTCTCCACATTGAAAATTTGAATACGCTAGCATTCTTAACACGTTTATATTATTTGGATCAGAACTATCTGCTTTTTCTAGCTGAGCTACTGCAGTTTTATAATCTCCTTTCATCCACGCTTGTGTACCCATTTTCTCATAATTACCTTGGGCATAAGAGGAACTAGCAGCAGAAACTATAAATAATAATAAAAATGTTTTTTTAAGATAATCCATTAAGCGTTTTATTTAGTTAAAATTACAAAATCCCTAACAAAGGAACAATAAATGCCAGTTTACTTTTAGTATACTTACCCCATTGCAACTATCATACCATTTGCAAATATTAAGGTAAACGCTAAATTAGCTTAAATATGATATATAGAAGTCAATTTTTTTAGGCTGACTTTTTAACAGGCACAATTCATGTTTTCGTTTTTGGCACAAGAGTTGAAAATATATCTGATCGTACACAATTAATACTTTTTTACGGCAACGCTGTCAGTTTGTCGTTTTATACTATTTTAAAAGGCCAATAAATGAGCAAACAAGATCAATTTGATTTTAGTCACGCACTACCCATAATAAATGAAGATACTGAGTTCTTCCCACTGATGTCTCAACAAGACGAAGATGAGATGAACAATGAAGAAACGCCAGAAATACTTGCTATCCTACCACTAAGAAATACCGTTTTGTTTCCTGGTGTAGTTATACCAATTACTGTTGGAAGAGATAAATCCATCAAACTAATAAAAGAAGCATACAAAGGCGATAAAATTATTGGTGTGGTTTCACAACGCGATGTATCCATAGAAGACCCAACATTTGAGCAATTAAATAGCGTTGGTACTGTAGCACAAATCATTAAAATGCTACAAATGCCTGATGGCAATACAACTGTTATCATTCAAGGTAAACAACGTTTTCAATTGGTAGAAGAAGTTCAATCTGAGCCTTATATCAAAGTAATAATTGCAAAATTCGCCGAATCAAAGCACAAAGTTGATAAAGAATTTAAAAATTTAGTGGCATCTATTAAAGAAATGTCATCTCAAATTATTCAGCTTTCACCAAATATTCCGAGTGAAGCTGGGATTGCATTAAAAAATATCGAAAGCACCTCCTTTCTGATCAATTTCATCTCTTCAAACATGAATGCAGATGTTGCTGATAAACAAAAAATGCTCGAAATGGGCAATTTGCGTAAACGTGCTGAAATGGTAATGGAGCTTTTAACTTCTGAATTGCAGATGTTAGAGCTTAAAAATCAAATTCAATCTAAGGTTCGTACCGATTTAGATAAGCAACAACGTGATTATTTCTTAAACGCACAATTAAAAACCATTCAGGAAGAATTAGGTGGAAATTCATCTGATTTAGAATATGAAGCATTAGAAGCTCGTGCCAAAAAGAAGAAATGGGCAAAGCATGTTGCTGATCATTTTGCTAAAGAACTAGAAAAATTAGGCAGAATGAATCCGCAAGCGCCAGATTATTCTATCCAAATGAATTATTTGGAGCTATTGCTCGATTTACCTTGGAATGATTTTACAAAAGATAATTTCGATTTAAAACGTGCTCAACGCATTTTAGATAAAGATCACTTTGGTTTAGAAAAAGTGAAACAACGTATTATAGAATATTTGGCTGTTCTGAAATTAAAAAGAGACATGAAAGCCCCTATTTTATGTTTGGTTGGCCCTCCAGGAGTTGGAAAAACCTCTTTGGGTAAATCTATTGCAAAAGCAATTAACCGTAAATATGTACGTATGGCTTTGGGAGGCATTAGAGATGAGGCCGAAATTCGTGGTCACAGAAAAACATATATCGGCGCAATGCCAGGTCGAATTATCCAATCGATTAAAAAAGCTGGTGCAGCAAATCCAGTTTTTGTATTGGATGAGATTGATAAAGTAGGTTCAGATTTTAGAGGAGATCCTTCATCAGCTTTGCTAGAAGTTTTAGACCCAGAACAAAACAATGCGTTTAATGATCATTATGTTGAAGCAGATTACGATTTATCAAACGTATTATTCATCGCAACCGCAAACTCACTAAGCACCATACAACCTGCACTTTTAGATCGTATGGAAATTATTGAAGTAAATGGATATACGATAGAAGAAAAAATAGAAATTGCTAAAAAATATCTTTTGCCAAAACAAAAGGAACTTCATGGTTTAAAATCTAAAGATATTTCGCTTAAAACTTCATTAATTGAAAAAGTGATTGAAGATTATACTCGTGAAAGTGGTGTACGTGGTTTAGAAAAGAAAATCGGTTCGTTAGTACGTGGTATTGCTACCAAAATTGCAATGGAAGAAACGTATGAAGCAGCTTTGAATTTAGACGATGTAGAACGCATTTTGGGCGCTCCTATTTATGATAAAGATGCTTATGAAGGTAACGAAGTTGCTGGAGTAGTAACTGGTTTAGCATGGACGTCTGTTGGGGGTGATATTCTATTTATTGAAGCAAGTTTAAGTCCTGGAAAAGGTAAGTTAACACTGACTGGTAATTTGGGTGATGTAATGAAAGAATCAGCAGTTATTGCTTTGGCTTACATTAGAGCACATGCAGGTTTATTTGGCATTGATAATGCGTTATTTGATCAGTTTGATATACATGTACATGTACCCGCAGGTGCTACACCAAAAGATGGCCCATCGGCAGGTATTACCATGCTGACCGCATTAACATCGGCATTTACACAACGTAAAGTAAAATCTAATTTAGCCATGACAGGCGAAATCACACTTCGTGGAAAAGTATTACCGGTTGGAGGTATTAAAGAAAAAATATTGGCTGCTAAACGAGCGAATATTAAGGAAATAATTTTATGTAAATCTAATCGAAAAGATATTTTAGAAATTAAAGAAGATTATATAAAAGATCTGAAATTTCATTATGTTAGTGAAATGAGAGAGGTAATTGAATTAGCTCTTATGAAAGATAAAGTGAAAAATGCACAAGATTTAACAATAAAAAAACCAACTGTAACTGCCTAAGCCAATGCGATTAAAACTCTCCTTATTTTTTGCTGTATTATTTTTAGTAGGCTTAAGTAGTTTCGCCCAAACTTTTAAAAATGAGTTTGGCTTTAAAAGCGATAATGACGCTTATCTTTTTTACGGACAGGATCGTTATTATACCAATGGATTGTTTATTTATTTTCGTCATGCGACGGATCAACAAAAACTGGGTGAAAAATTAGAGAAATTAACTTACGAGATTTCTGCTGGACAAAAAATGTACAATCCTATTTCTGGATATGCACCTTATCCAAATAAACAAGATCGTCCGTTTGCAGGTTATTTATATGCTGGTGGAAATGTAAATTTCTTCTATAAAAGCGAACGTATTTTAAAAACTGGAATAGAGCTAGGTACAGTTGGTCCAAATTCTTTAGGGGAAGATGGACAAAAGTTATTGCATGATATTGTTGGTTTTTATACGATTGATGGCTGGCAATATCAGATTAAAAACGAACTAGCCATTAATCTTTCTGCACAATACACACAGTTATTACATCGCTCAGCAAAAAATAATTTAGATTTCTCATTTGAAGGATATGCTAATGCAGGTACAACTTTTAGTAGCGCTGGAATTGGTGTTTTGTTTAGAGCGGGAAACATTAATCAGTTATTTAATTCTTCATACACAAATAGTGCAATTAGTAATAATGCGAAAACAACTAAATTGGTAAAGAATGAATTGTTTTTTTATGCCAAACCACAACTTAACGTAGTTGCTTATGACGCTACTATTCAAGGAAGTATGTTTAATGATGAAAGTCCAGTAACTTTTGAACCAAAACGAGTGGTATTTGCACAGCAATTAGGCTTTAATTACAGCACTCCTCGTTTTACCTTTGATTATGGTTTAGTTTTTAAATCAAAAGAAATAAAAAGTACTGCAAAAGCGCATCAATACGGTACAATTTCTATGTTTTATAGGTTTAACTAAAAGGTTTTCTAGAATATTAAAAAAGCCCTGACTAATCTAGTCCGGGCTTTTTTCTATTTTCCTTTTTTGAAGAAGTGAGTGATTTAGTTGTTAATCTTTTCTCAATCACAGCTTTAGGAATTTTAGTAGGCTTACGTTTTTTCTGCACTTGCAGAGATTTAGTTAATAAATTCATCAACTTAATCAATGTTCGTTGTTTATTTAAAAGTTGGCTCCTATCCTCTTGAGAAACTATATGCAAATTACCTTCTGTATCTAATCTGTTCGATAATTTTTCTTGTAATAAACTTTTTTCTTCATTAGATAAAAAAGAAGCATTTGCAATAGTAAAAATCAATTCTACTTTGCTCGATACTTTATTTACGTTTTGTCCGCCTTTTCCCCCACTTCGCGATGTTTTAAAAGTTACTTCCTTAATTAGTTCTTCTTTAACCGGTATCATAATACAAATGTAGCAACATCTTAATTATTCAGCTCCACTTTCCTCTTTTGTTTCGCTTACTTTTTTCCTTAAGCTCACAATATCCTTATCCAATTGGTAAACTCCACCTCTATCATTACCAACCAATTCTAATTTTTCAAGTATGGTTTTAGCCATTTTTTCTTCTTCCAATTGTTCATCTAAATACCATTGCAAGAATTTAAATGTCAGGTAATCTTTCTCATTCAATGCTAATTCAACCAAATCATTAATTGATTGAGAAACTTCCAATTCATTCTTCAAAAAATCTCTAAAAACATCAATAACTTGCGAATAATTATTCTGTGGCATTACTAAAGCTGGTATAATAGCATGTCCATCTCTATCATTTATATAGTGTATAAATTTTAACATGTGATGACGTTCTTCATCGCTTTGCTTATAAAAAAATTCGGTATAACCTTCTAATCCTGGCTGAGTTTCTAACCATGAGGCAACTGCCAAATAAATTTGAGAAGATTCTGCTTCTATTTTAACTTGCTCATTTAAAGCATTTAACATTCTTTCGGATAATAACATTGCGTTTAGTTTAAAATGAGTTAGTATAACAAACCGAACACCTTAAAAGTTCTAGATAGCTTTTGATCATTCATAAATACTTTCCAAAAATTAATTCAAAATACTACTTTTGCAATACATGAGAAAAAATCTAGTTATAGCAATTGATGGCTATTCTTCTTGCGGAAAAAGTACGTTGGCAAAAGCCTTGGCTAAAAAATTAGATTTCATATACATCGATAGCGGTGCGATGTATAGGGCGGTAACTTTATTTTTTATTCGCAACAAGGTTGATATTAACAACGATGAAGCTGTAAAAAATGCCTTACAGCACATTGAATTGAATTTTCATGCTCGAGATTATGAATCTCATATCACTCTAAATGGAGAAGAAGTTTCTGAAGAAATTAGGCAAATGCCAGTATCTGAAAATGTAAGTGAGGTTTCTGCCAATAAACTAGTGCGCCACGATATGGTAAAGCAACAACAGCGTATGGGCAAATCTAAAAACATTGTAATGGATGGCCGCGATATTGGTACCGCTGTATTTGAAGACGCTCAAGTTAAATTTTTTATGACTGCCGACCCAAAAATCAGAGCAGAACGTAGATATAAGGAATTATTATCAAAAGGTGATAATGTGACTACTTTAGAAGAAGTTTTCGAAAATCTTGCACATCGCGATTACGCGGATACTACAAGGGTAGAAAGTCCTTTGATAAGAGCAGAAGATGCTATTATTTTGGATAATACAGACATCACTGAAGAAGAACAACTTGATTTTGCTTTAGAAAAAGTTAAACCCTTTTTAGAAAAAATTTAGTTCTCCTCAAGCATTTTCCAATTTAGGGATATTAAAATAAATTGGTATTTTACAGGCAAATTAAAATGCCGTATGAAATTCAATTATTTTCTAAAATCGATTGTGTTAATTGCCTTATTAATTTGCAATAGCACCTTACAAGCCCAACAAAAAGGCTGGATTAATCTATTTAATGGAAAAGACCTTAAAGATTGGACTATAAAAATTGCCAAACATGAGGTTGGAGAAAATTACGCCAATACATTTCGTGTAGAAAACGGTGTAATGAAAGTGAGTTATGATGGCTACAGAGAGTTTAACCAACAATACGGGCATATTTTTTATAAAAAACCTTTTTCTTATTACTTATTAAGGGTAGAATATCGCTTTGTGGGCGAACAAGTTAAAGGTGGCGAAGGTTGGGCATTGAGAAACAGCGGAGCAATGTTACATTGTCAAGACCCGATAACCATGCTCAAAGATCAAGACTTTCCTATTTCAATCGAAGGTCAATTATTAGGTGGTGATGGAACGCATGAACGTCATACCAGCAATGTTTGTACCCCTGGCACAACAATTTACATGGACGATAAATTAACCATGGCCCATTGTTTAGAATCAAATTCAAAAACTTTTCATGGCGAGCAATGGGTTACGGCAGAATTTTTAGTTTTAGGCGATTCGGTTATTAAACATTTTGTGAATAATGAACTGGTATTAACGTATACAAAACCACAAATTGGAGGAGGAAGTGTCGCGAACTATGATCCGAAAGTTAAGGAAGATGGAAAAAGACTAACTGAAGGTTTTATTTCTTTGCAAAGCGAAAGCCATCCAATTGAATTTAGAAAAGTTGCTTTATTTGATTTAGCGCCTTATAAGAAGGACAAAGTAAAATTGGATAAAGTAATTGATGAGTTGCTTAAATAATTTAATGCATTTTCTATATGAATATTAGATACAGTTTCGAAGAACGACCTAATGCCGATTTAATTATTGAATTGTATGATAATGCAGGCCTACCACGGCCAACACATGACAGGGAAAGGATTCAAAAGATGTTCGGTAATTCTAATTTGATAGTAACTGCTTGGGATGGAGATGTATTGGTTGGAGTTTCACGTTGCATTACTGATTGGGTTTGGAGTTGTTATTTAGCCGATCTTGCTATTAGAAAAGATTATCAAAATGAGGGAATTGGCAGAAAATTAATTAATCTCACTAAAGAAAAAGTTGGGGAACAATCTATGGTATTACTTTTATCAGTTCCAACTGCTCTAGAATATTATCCAAAAATCGGATTCAAAAAACAAGAAAGTAGTTTTATTATGGATAGAGCGGAGTGGAAATAAACCAAATTTGTATCTCTCTAGATCATTATTATAAAACCTTTACTCTCACTTGTTGTTAACTTTAGATTAGTAAAAATTAAAATTTCTATAGTATTACCCCGATATTAGCAGAATTTTTAACGAGTACACAAACCATCTACAGTATGACTAAAAACTTTTTCCTTTCTATTTTTCTACTTTTCATTTCATTAAGCTTAAATGCCCAAGATTTATATAAAGTCAAAGCAGATAAATTAAATGTTAGAGAAACAAGCGATCCAAAGAGTAAAATAATTGGATTTATCCCGCAAAACGAAAATGTTATGGTTTTAGATTCCGCTAACACCAAATATTTTAAAGTTAAAGTTACCAATGGAGAAGGTTATGTAAGTAGCGAATATCTCACAAAAATTGCTGCTTCTCCAACTAAACAAGCGCCTGTAACAAAACACATAGTTGAACAAAAAGCCACTAAAGACAATTCAAACATCATTTTTTTAAGTTTAGTTACAGTTGTACTTCTTATTATGTTATTCTTTATTTTTAAGTTTTTAATGAATAACAAGTTCTTAATGGTGATTTCTGCTGTAATTGTTATAATTATTGGTTATTTCTGCTATGTGAGCTTTATAGTTAAAAAGGACATCAATGGTAAATTTACGAGTGACAGTGACTCTCAATACTTATCATTTGATTTTAAATCGAAGGATTCAGTAACTATTGAAGATACGTATGTAGATACTTTGTTTACTGCTCCTTATGTTATTGAAGATAATATGATTAAAACAAAACAGCAAGAAAACACAATTTTATTAATGATTTTAGATGAAAAAACATTAATTGGTGAGGGATTCACCAAAGCAGTCTATCATAAAAAGTAAATTTTAATATAATATCATGGGTTTAATCCTTGTTTTTGTTCTTTAAACCCGATTGCAGCGAGCACGAACGTAGCGAATAAAGTGATAGGCGGGACTAACGTAAATTGAAATACGGGTATTGCTTTTCCAAAAATTGGTATTTCAATATTCTTTAACGCGTACTAGTAATTACTATATCCTTAATTATCAGCAACATTTATTAAAAAAATCTTTTCTTTTAAAAAAGAAATTTCTACCTTTGCAGTCCCTAAATAGGGAACAAAGGAGATTATTAATTAATGGCTAAAAAACAAGTAGCAGAAAAAGAACTAGAGGCTAAAACAGCCGAACTACAAGGTGCAGACGCTCGTCTAACCGAGAAAGAAACAATTGAGTCAGAAGCTGATTCGGTTTCTATCGAACAAATCAAATCATCTTTAGCAACACCAGATCAAGATTTTGATTGGGATGCAGATGATAAAGTATTTGGTAACTACAGTGACGCAGACCGTAAAAAGTTTGAAGATATGTACACAGATACTTTCAACCAAATCACACAAGGCGAAATCATTAGTGGTATCGTTGTGTCTATTAACAACAAAGATGTAGTATTAAACGTAGGTTTCAAATCTGACGGTTTAGTTTCTACTTCAGAGTTTAGAGATACACCTGATTTGAAAATTGGCGATTCAGTGGATGTTTTCGTAGAAGCTCCAGAAGATGCGAATGGTCAGTTGATTTTATCTCGCAAGAGAGCAAAAACACAACGTTCTTGGGAAACCATCAACGCTGCGCTTGACAATGACACCATTATCAATGGTTTCGTGAAAAGCCGTACTAAAGGTGGTTTAATTGTTGACATCATGGGTGTAGAAGCATTCTTACCAGGATCACAAATCGACATTAAACCTATCCGTGATTACGATGTTTACGTTGGTAAAACAATGGAATTCAAAGTTGTAAAAATCAACCACGAATTTAAAAATGTTGTAGTATCTCACAAAATCTTAATTGAAGACGATTTAGAAAGCCAAAAAGTTGAAATCGTTTCTAAATTAGAAAAAGGTCAAGTGTTAGAAGGTACTGTTAAAAACATTACAGATTTCGGTGTGTTCATCGATTTAGGTGGTGTTGATGGTTTACTTCACATTACTGATATTTCTTGGGGCCGCATAGAGCATCCAAAAGAAGTATTATCATTAGATGAAAAAATCAACGTTGTTGTTTTAGACTTTGATGATGAGAAAAAACGTATCGCTTTAGGCTTAAAACAATTAACTCCTCACCCTTGGGAAAACTTAGATGCTAACTTAGCTGTTGGTTCTAAAGTTAAAGGTAAAATTGTTACTGTAGCTGATTACGGGGCTTTCTTAGAAATCATTCCAGGTGTTGAAGGTTTGATCCACGTTTCAGAAATGAGCTGGTCACAAAACTTACGTTCACCTCAAGAATTCTTAAAAGTTGGCGATGAAATCGAAGCTGAAGTTTTAACTTTAGATAGAGATGAGCGCAAAATGAGCTTAGGTATTAAACAATTAACTCAAGATCCTTGGGGAGCTGTTGCAGAAAGATATCCAATTGGAAGCAAACACAAAGCTGTTGTTAAAAACATGACTAACTTTGGTGTATTTGTTGAAATTGAAGAAGGAATTGATGGATTAATCCACATTTCTGACTTATCTTGGAGCAAAAAAGTTAACCACCCTAACGAATTCACTAAAGTTGGTGATACATTAGATGTTGTAGTTTTAGAACTTGATGTTGAAAACCGCAAATTATCTTTAGGTCACAAACAATTAGAAGAAAACCCTTGGGATACTTTCGAAACTATCTTTACCCTTGATTCAGTTCATACAGGTACAGTAGTTAAAGTAACTGATAAAGGCGCTGTTATTGCTTTACCATACGGTGTAGAAGGTTTCGTGCCAACTAAACACATGGCTAAAGAAGATGGTTCTGTAATCAAAGCTGAAGAAACTAATGACTTCAAAATCATTGAGTTTAACAAAGATGCTAAACGTATCGTTGTATCTCACGCCCGTATTTGGGAAGAGGCTAAAGCTGAAGTTGCTGCTGAAGAAAGAGCTACTAAAAAGAAAGAAGCTAAAGCTTCTGTAAGTGCAGTTAAAAAAGTAAAAGATTCTGTAGAGAAATCTACTCTAGGTGATCTTAGCGTTCTAGCTCAATTAAAAGAGCAAATGGAAGGCGAAGAAAGCAAAAAGAAAAAATAAGCTTTTTAAATGCTAAATAAATTTAAAGCTCTCGATGAAAATCGGGAGCTTTTTTGTTTTAACCCCCCCGCTTCTAATTAAGTCCATAATTCTTAATAACATTTCTGTTCCAATGCCTAAAAGCTGTTCAGATTTTCTATTTTTGAAAATCAGTTATCATTATGAAAAAGACAGTATTTTTAATTTTATTCATCAGCTTCGCATTTAAGCTTTTCGCACAACAAGTAAATATTATTCCGCAACCTGTAGAACTAAAACCAGGAACATTTCCAAAGGATACTTTTACTATAGATAAGAATACAGTCATTTTTGCCATAACAAAAGGCGCTGAAAACTCTGCACACTACTTAGCTGACTACATTCAAAAGTATTACAACTTCAAGCTAAAAGTTATAGATAAAATAGACGAAGTTGCTAAAGCAAAAACGATTACTCTTGTTGTTAATAATCAATTGTATGCTAATCCAAACAAATACTTTGTTTCTGTTTTAAGCTCCACTATAAATGCAGGTTCCCCATCAGAACAAGGATTGTTTTATGCCGTTCAGTCTATTATTCAACTTTTGCCTAGTTCAAACACTTCAAGCAGCTTGATAATTCCATCTGTAGATATTATTGATTATCCTCGTTTTGATTACCGTGGCATGCACTTAGATGTTAGTCGCCATTTTTTCGATGTTGCATTTGTCAAAAAATACATTGATTATCTCGCCCTGCATAAAATGAATTATTTCCATTGGCATTTAACAGATGACCATGGTTGGAGAATTGAAATTAAAAAATACCCTAAACTAACTGAAATTGGCGCATGGAGAAATGGGAGTATCATTGGTTTATGGCCTGGAAAAGGAAATGAAAATATTAAATACGAAGTTTTACCTGCTGAAATTAAAATCATGCCAAAGGATGCAATCATTAAAACCGATAACATTAGACATGGAGGTTTTTATACACAGGAAGAAATTAAAGATGTAATTTCTTATGCTGCAAAGCGATACGTTACTATTATCCCAGAAATTGAAATGCCTGCGCACAGCATGGCTCTTTTAGCTGCGTATCCTGAATTAGGAACTGAACCCAACAAAAAGTACGCCGTTGCAGAAACCTGGGGTATGATGAACAAATACAATAACGTTTTACAGCCAACAGAAAAAACTTTTAAATTTTTAGAGGATGTATTAGCAGAAGTAATGGTATTATTTCCTTCTCCATATATTCACATTGGCGGAGATGAAGGCTCGAAAGTTTGGTGGAGAAGTTCTCCAGTTGCTCAACAAATTATGAAAGAGAACAACTTAAAAGACGAAAGTGCTTTGCAAAGTTATTTCATTCATAGAATAGAGAAATTCGTAAACAGTAAAGGAAAAACAATTATTGGTTGGGATGAAATTTTAGATGGTGGTTTGGCACCAAATGCAATTGTAATGAGTTGGAGAGGTGAAAAAGGTGGTATCGCAGCTGCAAAAGAAAAGCACAAAGTGATTATGACACCAGAAAACATGATGTATTTTAATCATAAGCAATTTTTACAGGACGACAGTTTGGCAGCTGCAAAATATTCACCATTGGAAAATGTTTATAAATATGATCCTATTCCAGCTGAGTTAGATGCTGAACAAGCAAAATATGTTTGGGGTGGACAAGGGAATTTGTGGTCGGAATATATTGCTAGTCCTACAAAAGCAGAATATCAATTATTCCCACGATTAGATGCCTTAAGTGAGATTTTATGGAGTCCAAAAGAAAAAAGGAATTATTCTGATTTTTTAAATCGTTTAAAAACTCAATTTAAGCGCTACGATTTGATGGGAATAAATTATAGTCAACGATATTTAAGTGGAACTCCTTAATTTATGCGAAAAATTTTAGCCGTTATCGTTTCTTTAATTACTTTATTTGCAATAAAAGAAGGCTTTCATATCTTAAATGCAACGGATAAAGATATTGTTAATCAAAGATCAATACTTATTGTAATTGCTTTAAGTATTATAATACCACTTATTTTATTATCGTTATGGCTTTGGACTCCAAGAAAGAATAGACCAGAAAATTAGTCTAAAAACTTCTCTTTCAAGTCTGTTGTTGGTACCCAGCAACTTTCCTGTTTTCCAAACCATTTATAGCGGTTTTTAGCGATGTAATTATAAACTGCATCTCGAATAAAACGAGGTACGATTATAAAGCTATATAACAAAGGCCATAATCCGTTCAGTTTTTTAGCAACTCGTAATGCTGCAGTAGATCGTTGATAAACCTTACCCTCTTCTAACAGAATAAAACTATCTAAGTTTTCTGGAGCAATATTAAATGGAGCAATTTTTTCAGCGGCATATTCACTTTGTAAGGATGCAAAACGGAAAATATTTTTACTGTCTCTTTTAATCGTAAACTGCACTGCCCCATTACAGAGATTACAAATTCCATCAAAAAGTATTACAGGATGCATATACAAAGATAATCGATTTTATTTGGCAAATAATTGAATTATCTTCGTTTAGTGGATATGAAAATTGTTACTTGGAATTGTAATATGGCTTTTAGAAAAAAAGCTAAGCTTATCTTGGCTCATCAGCCAGATATACTTGTTATTCCAGAATGTGAGCATCCTGATAAATTTTATTTCGATATAGATTTTCCAAAACCTACAAGTATGGTATGGTTTGGAAAAAATCAAAATAAGGGATTAGGAATATTTTCATACCATGATTTCGAATTAACAGTATTAGATAATCACAATGAAAATTTAAGAATAATTGCTCCTATAAATGTTAGTAAAGGAGTGATCAATTTTAATCTATTCGCCATTTGGGCAAATAATCCAGAGGATAAAGATGGAAAATATGTGGAACAAGTTTGGAAGGCACTTCATCATTATGATTCTTTAATTAGTCAAACAAATACTATCCTAATAGGAGATTTTAATAGCAATACAATTTGGGATAAACCCAGAAGAATTGGTAACCATTCAGCTGTCGTAAAATTATTGGAAGAGAAAGGAATTTATAGTGTGTATCACTCACATTACAAACAAACTCAAGGTTTAGAAACACACCCAACGCTTTACTTGTACAGACATCAAGATAAACCCTATCATTTGGATTATTGCTTTGTTTCAGAAGATATATTGCAAAACCTGCAAGCAGTAGAAATTGGAGAGTACGAATATTGGACTAAACACAGTGACCACGTTCCTATTATTGTAACTTTTAAAGCAGTTTTAACCAACAATTAAAATGTCTTTTCTTCAAATTCCAACATTTCAACTTTCAAATTAAAACATTTCCCTATATTTGCCCAATCCTTGTTCAATGCAAAAGAGAACCCTGCTAAACGGTCAGAAATTTCAAATCACAATTAAGCGACTTTGTCATCAGTTAATTGAGAACCACACCGATTTTACTAATACTGTATTAATTGGCATCCAGCCCAGAGGAACTTATTTTGCAGATCGTGTACACCAAGAGCTTTCTGAAATTTTAAAGACAAAATCCATTAAAAAAGGAAATTTAGATATTACCTTTTTTAGGGATGATTTTAGAAGAAAAGACGGTTTAGTTACCGCAAGCAGCAACACGATAGATTTTATTATCGAAGGCAAACAAATCATTTTAATTGATGATGTATTGTGGACTGGCAGAACAATTCGTGCCGCTATGGATGCATTGTTGGCTTACGGCAGACCGGAAAAAGTAGAATTAATGGTTTTAATTGACAGAAGATTTTCTAGACACTTACCCATTGAACCAAATTACATTGGACAACAAGTAGATTGTGTTGACTCACAAAAAGTTAAGGTGAGTTGGAAAGAGAACGAAGGTGAAGACAAAGTGACTTTATTATCAGAAAAACTATCATAAAAAATGGCAGCAGAAAAATTATCAACCCGACATCTTTTAGGCATTAAAGATATTAACCTGAATGATATTGAATTGATTTTTGAAACCGCTGATAATTTTAAAGATGTTATTAATCGTCCCATTAAAAAGGTTCCTTCCTTACGGGATATTACCATTGCCAATATATTTTTCGAAAACTCTACTCGTACTAAGCTTTCATTTGAATTGGCTGAAAAAAGGCTTTCTGCAGATGTTGTAAATTTCGCAGCCTCTTCATCATCGGTAAGTAAAGGCGAAATCTTAATTGATACGGTAAACAATATTTTAGCCATGAAAGTTGATATGGTGGTGATGCGTCATCCGTATGCTGGAGCTGGAGTTTTTTTAAGTAAACATATTAAAGCACAAATTGTTAATGCGGGCGATGGCGCACACGAACATCCCACACAAGCTTTATTAGATGCTTATTCAATCCGTCAAAAACTAGGCGATGTGAGAGGCAAAAAAGTAGTAATTGTGGGTGATATTTTGCATTCGAGAGTTGCCATTTCAAATATACTTTGTCTACAAATGCTGGGCGCAGAAGTGATGGTATGTGGACCAACAACCTTAATTCCAAAACACATAGCCTCATTAGGTGTTAAAGTTGAACACAATTTAAAAAAAGCACTTAACTGGTGTGATGTGGCAAATATGCTACGCATCCAATTAGAAAGACAAGACATTAAATATTTCCCTTCCCAACGCGAATACGCCATGATGTATGGCCTCAACAAACAAATCCTAGACAATCTCGACAAGGAAATTGTAGTTATGCATCCTGGACCAATTAATCGTGGTGTAGAGATTACCAGTGATGTTGCAGACAGCAAACAATCTATCATTTTAGAGCAAGTAGAAAATGGTGTAGCGGTTAGAATGGCTGTACTTTATTTGCTGGCTAGTCAAAATGATTAAAAGTACTTCGTATAAATTATTTTGTGCTTGAGTCATATTTTCTGACTTCCAAACTGTCATACTTTCTGAATAATCTATACCAATTTCAAAATCTATTCGTTAAACCTGTGTTATCAACAGTTGTTAATTACTTATGTTGATAAGCTTTGATACTATTTATAATTTAGTACCAACCATATTTGAAACCTATGCATAAGAAATACCTTTTAGTTCCCCTCTTTTTAGTTGGCGGTATCGGCGCCAGTTTTGCCCAAGTAAGTCCATTAGTAAATCTCAATAAAAATTATCAAACAGGTTTAGAGCTTCTTCAAAATGAAAAATATGTAGCGGCTGCTCAACAATTTAAGCTAGTAGAGCAAATAAGAAGCAAAGCAAGTACACAATTAGAAAGCAACGCCGAATTATCTTTATTAAAAGAAAATGCTAAATTTTATGCAGCAGTTTGTGCGTTAGAATTAGGAAATGAAGATGCCGAAACTTTATTTCTTGAATTTATTAGAGAATATCCCCTAAACCCTAATACAAAACTGGCATATTTCCATGTTGGAAAATCTTATTTCGCACAAAAGAATTATGCAAAAGCGCTAGAATGGTTTGAAAAAACCGAACCGAGTTCACTTTCACAAAAACAACGAGTTGAATATCAATTTAAGCAAGGTTATGCGTATTTCGAGTTGAAGAATTATGAAAAAGCTGAACCACTATTTGAAATTGTTAAAAAAGAAGATTCTCAATTTAAAGAAAGTGCAACTTATTACTTCGCCTATATCAACTATCTAAATAAAGAATATAAAACTGCCCTAGCTAATTTCGAAAAGCTAAAAGGCTCTCCTACTTACGAAGCAAGTTATCCATATTACATTACTTCTATGTATTATTTGGATGAACGTTATGATGATGTAATTGATTATGCAATTCCTTCAATGGCAAAAACTAAACAGCAGTTTGAACCTGAAATGCTAAGTTTAGTTGCTGCGTCTTATTTCGCTAAATCGGAATTTAAAAATGCCGAAAAATATTTTGCAGAATTTTATGCTAAAGATAAAGGTCAAAGCAAAAACAATCTTTTCATTTATCAATATGGGTACGCTTTATACCAAAATGGAAAATTTAAAGAATCTGTTCCAGTATTAGAAAAACTAAATACCGATGATATTTATCTTCAAAACGGGATGTTTATATTGGGTAAATCTGCATTAAAATTAAACAATAAAGAAAAAGCAAGAAGTGCATTTTTCAGAGCATCAAGACTAGATTTTGATAAGAATATACAAGAAGAAGCGTGGATTAATTATGCAAAGCTGAGTTATGAATTAGAGTTTAATTCTCAAGCACTTGAATCTACACAAAGCTTTTTAAAGCAATTTCCTGCCTCGAAAAGAATAAACGAAGCAAAAACTTTATTGGGAGAGATTTTATTAACCAGTAAATATTATCAGGCAGCTATTGATATTTTAGAGCCTATTCAAAGCAAAACTCCTGAGGCAAAAGAAGCATATCAAAAAGTAACCTATTTCCGCGGATTAGAATTTTATAACGAAAGGGCTTTCCCTAACGCTTTATCTATGTTTTTACGTTCTGGTAATTTTCCAGAGGATAAAGAAATTTATGCGTTAAGTGTGTATTGGATGGCAGAATCAATGTACGAATTGCGCAAGTTTGGTGAAACAGTTAAAACCTTCGAAAAATTCTTAGCTATACCCGCTGCAGAAAAAACTGAAGTGTACAATTTCGCTAATTATGCTTTAGGCTACGCTGCTTTCGAAGATGAAAAATATGCAAAAGCTGCTACATATTTCGAACGTTTTTTAAGCGGGGATGATAAAGATCCAAAAACAGTAATTGATGCAACTATCCGTTTAGCAGATTCATATTTCGTGAATAAAAACTATAATGGAGCCATGTTAAACTATAACAAAATCATCAACGGTAAATTAACTGGCGAAGATTATGCATTGTTTCAACGTGGTATGATACAAGGTTTGCAAAAACAAGATGATGCGAAAATTGCAACCATGCAAAGTTTATTAAGTCAATTCCCTAGTTCAAACTACGCTGACGATGCTGGTTTCGAAACTGCATATACGTATTTTAATAAAGGAGAATTTGACAAATCGAAATCTGATTTAATTGATTTAGTGGCAAAATATCCACGTAGCAGTTACATTCCTCGTGCTTTAGTAACCATTGGTTTAGTACAGTACAATCAAGATCAAGATGATGCAGCGCTAGAATCATTCAAAAAAGTAATTAGAGATTACGCAAGTGCTCCTGAAGCGAAACAAGCTTTAGAATCAATAAAAAATATTTATGTAGATAAAGGCGATGCGAATGGTTTCATCAGCTATGCTGCAACTACCCCATTGGGAAATTATTCAATGAGTGAACAAGATAATATCGTCTTCCAAGCGGCTAATAATAGATATTTAAAAGGCGATGCACAAGGCACTTATGAAGCTGTAAATGCTTATTTCGAGAAATTCCCTAAAGCCATTCACGATAAAGAAGCTAAATTTATCAGAGCAGAATCTTTAGTAAAGTTAGGTCGCTCTGCAGAAGCAATTGCAGATTACGATTACATTCTTAACGATTGGACAAGTGATTATACCGAACGTTCATTAATCAGTGTTTCAAAAGTATTAATGGATGAGAAAAAATACAACGAAGCAATCGTTTACTTAAAAAGACTAGAAACTACAGCAGATTATAAAGTGCATTATACATATGCAATTAATAATTTATTAAAAGCATATAATGCCTTAAATATGCCTGATGATATGCTTAAATACGCTGATCTCATTAAAAATTCTGATAAAGCATCTGAAGAAGAAAAAAATAGCTCGGACTTATATTTTGGTAAAGCGTATTTACTAAAAGCAGATACAGTTCAGGCAGTTAAATCATTTAGCAATGTAGTGGCTAAAACCAAAACCTTAGCTGCAGCAGAGGCAAAATACAATTTGGCCGCTGTACAATATGCCAAAGGCGATTACAAAACTTCGCAAAAAACTTGTTTCGATTTGATTAACAACATGCCATCCTACGATTATTGGGTAGCTAAATCATTCATTTTATTATCTGATAATTATTTAGCGCTGAAAGACAAATTACAAGCAAAAAGCACTTTATTAAGTATCATAGACAATTACGAAGGCAAGGATGACATTATTCCAACAGCCAAAGAGAAATTAGCAAAACTAAATTAGACGATGAAGATGAGACTAAATAAAACCATATATACAACTTTATTTTTTTTAACTGCAGTTACTTTTACGGCAAAATCACAGGACGTTAAACCTCCTGAAAAAGCTGTAACAGAAGAAGTTGAAATCATTAGACCTTATAAACCTGTGTTAGCAGAAGCGGTTAAATTGAGAAGAAGCCCCGATTTAGACAATATCAAAACATATAAAGCTAAGTTTAACTACACACTTACCGATCGGAAATTAGAACTTAACTCTGATATTCAAAAATTACAAGCGCAGCAATTGGCAGATGAACGTGCAGCCAAATTGGTAAACAATTATGTAAAAGGAGGAATTGGTTCTTTGGCTACAATACTGGGGGAAGCTTACATAAATATTGGTCGTGATGAAGCTTTACAAGCTGGAGCATTTTTCAGACATTTTAGTCAAGAAGGAAAACTTAATAAGCAAAATGAAAATACACAACAATTAAGTGTTTTTGGACGAAGTATTGGTAACAAAGCAACGCTGAGTGGTCGTTTGAATTACGAAAGGCATGGTTTGTATTTTTATGGAATAGATGATTTAAAACCAACTTTAAATCCAAATCCCGAAAGGCAAGTATTAAATTTTTTCGAACTAGAAGGAGAAGCAGTAAATAAATATACTGGCGATGAAAATGCATTAAGTTATGCGGCGAAAGTTAACGCATATATGTTCAATGATAAATTTGATGCGAAAGAACAAGCATTAACCTTAACAGGATATTTGAACAAAAGAATTAGCAGTTTTAATGTAGGTTTAGCAGCAGCGGCTGAAATTGGGAACACAAAAGATTTCAGCACAAGCGTATCTAATAACTTGTTGCGCTTAAACCCTTATGTAAAACTACAAGCTAAAGGAGTTAAAATTACAGCTGGAATAAACTTTGTGCAGGAGTTTGGAGATTTTTCAGCGACTAGAGTTTTCCCTGCTATTACAGCAGATTTCACTTTAATTCCTGATTTCTTACAAATATTTGGTGAAGTAAAAGGTGATGTTAATCGCAATACATTGAAAAATTTTACCGATGAAAATCCATTCTTAAATAGCAATATCGCTATACAAAACAGTGTAGAAAAAATAAGCATTAGTGGTGGTATAAAAGGAACTGGTGGCCCAGGTTTTGGATACAAAGCTAGATTTTATAGTAAGAAAATAACTGATATGCCTTTATTCGTCAACAATTTTGCCGATTTCAATAAGTTTGATGTGATTTATGATTTCGGAACAATGAAATTATTAGGCTTAGAAGGAGAAATTTCAGTGCAAGTAAGTGACGCCTTAAAATGGACAGGTAAATTAAATATTGAAGATTATAAAGCAGCTTCGGAGCAGGAAAGTTATTATAAACCACAACTTCGTATTGGTTCTAATCTTTCATACACTTACAATAAAAAGCTAAATTTTAATGCTAGTGTAGCTATACAAGGTGATAGCAATGCTAAAGTGTACTCTGCAGATCCAACAACGGCTGCTGGTACTTATCCTCCTATTCCAGATTTTACAAAAGAAAGTATTGTAAATGTAAAAGGCTTTGTAGATTTAGGCATTGGTGCAGATTACAAAATCAACAATAAATTTTCTGTCTTTGCAAAAGCCAATAATTTACTCAATACAAAATATAGTAAGTATTTGTATTATCGTGTAAATGGTTTAAATATTTTTGGTGGTTTAACCTATTCATTTTAATAGGTTAAGAAATTAATTATTGGTTGATACCGAATTAAAATTTATTTTTACCAGAATGGATATATTATTATACCTAACAGAGCTTTTACAAACCCGCAAAACAGTGGGTATTGCTGGCTTGGGTACGCTGTATAAAAAAAAATCACCTGGTAAATACGATGTAGATAAACATGCATTTGTTCCACCTAGATATACAATAGCATTTACAACAGAGTTAAAAGAGCAAGTAGAATTAGCCAATTTCATAAGCAACAAAAGAAATATAACTACAGATTCTGCCAATTACTATATTGGAGAATTTGCCGAGAAAATACATGCAGAGTTAGCAGATAAATATGAAGCTGATTTAGAACCAATTGGAAAATTAAAATTAGTTAACGATGAACTAACTTTCATTCCGGAGCAAGAAAGCAACTTTGGTTTCGAATTTTATGGATTGCCAACCTTAACTGAAATTAATTCAGAAACTGAAGAAAAAGAAAATACAGTTCCAGTTGAGGAAATTGAAGAAAACACCATTGAAGAAATTGAGGAAGAAAATAAGTTAGAAGAAGAAAACCCTGGTCAGGAAACTACTGATAATTTAGATGAGCAACCAGTTTATGATGAAATAGCTGAATTTGAATCACCAGTTGAAATATATGAACAAAATAATATTCCTCCAATAATTGAAACTACTGAAGAGGAAGAAAAAGAAGAGGATTTAGATGAGGTGGCTACTGAAGAATTTATAGAAGAAGAAACCGAAACTAAAAAAGGTCTTCCTTTTTTCATTAAATTTCTAATCGTACTACTTATTATTATTTCCGCTGGTGCGATCGCTTATTTTATAAATCCTCCATTTTTTGATAAATACATCAGAAATAACTTTGAAGGAAAACAAGATAAAAATGTACCAACAGTACCAAATGATTCGTTAAGAAATAAAGTTGATTCTTCACAAATTGATAGTCTTGCAAAAAACAACAATTTGGTTAATCTAACAACAGATTCTGCTACTACAACTATTGATAGTAGTAAAGTAATGATTTATGAAGTATTGGTAAGTGCAGTTGCAACAGAGAAAAAAGCAAATAGAATTATTGCAAATTTAGCTACACAAGGAGTGAACGCTAAAAAGATTAAGCTATCTAAAACAATGATTAACATTAGCGCTGGTTCTTTTTTAACTAATCAAGAGTCATTAAAATACAGAGATAGTTTGAGGACCAAATTGAAAAACCGAGCGATTTACATCCAACCTATTAAACCAAAAACACACAAAAAATAAATATGATTACATTGTTAATGGCCGCTGTAGATACAGCAAAAAGCGTGATAGATTCCGCAAATAGAATTGCTGCTCCAACAACACCCGCTCAACCAGAATTACATTTTATAGATTTATTATTTAAAGGCGGTTGGGTAATGCTGCCGCTAGCTTTATTAGCGTTTTTAGGTTTAATTATTTTTACTGAGCGTTATTTAACCATTCGTAAATCATCAAAAGATGAATCGAATTTAATGTTTCAAATCAGACAAAATATCCACGAGGGAAGATTAGATAGTGCTATTGCTTTATGTAAAAACACAAAATCGCCTTTGGCTAGAATGTTAGAAAAAGGTTTAAAAAGAATTGGCAGACCAATTAAAGATATTGAAGGTGCAATTGAAAATACTGGAAAATTAGAGGTTTCTAAACTAGAAAAGAACATTGGCATATTAGGTATTATTGCAGGTATTGCACCAATGCTAGGTTTTGTGGGTACAATTATTGGGGTAATCACTATTTTCCATGATGTATCCATTAAAGGTGCAATTGAAATTGGAACTATTTCAGGTGGTTTATACACCAAAATGATTACTTCTGCAACAGGATTAATTATAGGGATTGTAGCCTACGTTTTATATCACATTTTAAATATGATGGTCGAAAAAATCATCCTTAAAATGGAAACCGATGCAATTGAATTTATAGATTTATTAGAAGAGCCGGGCAAATAATGAATTTACGCAAAGGAAAAAAAGGTACAGTTGAGGTTCATACCTCTGCGCTGAATGATATCATGTTCTTCTTGCTGCTGTTTTTTCTATTGGCATCTGCAGTAGTCAATCCAACAGTTGTTAAGCTTTTGGTGCCACAGTCTTCAAGTGGTCAACAATCTACTGCTAAAAAAGCAGTAACGGTAACTATAGATGATAATTTAAAATATACGATCAACAAAAAACCAGTAACGTTAACAGAATTACAAACAGAATTAGAGCGATATCAAAAAATTGAGCCTGATTTGACTGTAATTTTATATGTAGCACGTAATGTAACTTATCAAGATGGATTTCAGGTATCTGATATCGCAAACAAAATGAAATTAAAGCTTGTTGTAGCTGTAGAGCCTAAAAAATAATGATGACTACGGACGAAGAAAATAATTATCCAAAGGCAATTGCAATATCTGCAGGGTTAATGGCTCTATTTATTGCTTTGAGTTTTATTTGGGTAATTGGTGCATTTCAACCAGAAGAACCTCCTGGCATGGGCGGCATGGTAGTTAATTACGGTACATCTGCAACAGGGATTGGTAGCGATTATACAAGTATTGAAGAACCTTCAATGGATCCGAATGCTAATAATAAATTACCTGATAAAGTTACTCCTGAGCAAAAAGTAACCCCAACAACTTCATCACAAGTTGATGCAAAGGATGTACTTACACAAAATTCAGAGGATGCTGTTGCTATCAATACAAAAGCAACTAAAAATAGTAATGCACCAACAAGTGCTACAGAAAATAAACCTGCTCAACCTACTATTAATCCAAATGCACTTTACAAAGGCAATAAAAACAATGGTAAAGGACAAGGCGATGGTACAGGAACAACGCCAGGTAATCAGGGAAGTATAAATGGAGATCCTTTAGCACCAAATTATGGAGATGGTGGTTCTGGAAATGGGAATTCGCCAATTCCACTAAGTAAATTTAATAATCTAGTCACACCAAAAGACGATGGTCAGCAAACTGGAAAAATTTCTATTAAAGCATTTTACAATAAAGAGGGAAGAATAACGAATGCCCAAGTATATTTAAGAACGTCTACCTTAACAGACCCTGAATTGCAAAAAAAATGCTTACAAGCTGTACTCAATTCATCACTTTCAAAAAATGAAATTGGCGGAACTGATAGAAGTGGAATAGTTACTTTTTACTTTAAAGTAAACTAATTTTGAGTTGAAATAACCTAACCTTTACTACTTTTGTGGTCTGCAAATAACACCAATGACCTACCAACAAACACTTGATTATCTATACAGCAAACTTCCAATGTTTACACGTGTTGGCGCTGTTGCTTTAAAAAAAGATTTACATAACACACTAGCCATGTGTGCTAAGCTAGATAATCCTCAAAACAAATTCAAAAGCATTCATGTAGGCGGTACCAATGGTAAAGGTTCCACATCGCATATGTTAGCTGCAATTTTACAACAAGCTGGCTATAAAACAGGGTTATATACTTCTCCTCACCTCAAAGATTTTAGAGAACGTATTCGTATCAATGGAAAAATGGTTGCTAAGCAATTTGTTACAGATTTTGTAGCAAGCCAACAAGAAATCATTCAAGAAATAGAGCCTTCCTTTTTTGAAGTTACCGTAGCCATGGCATTCGATTATTTTGCAAAAGAGAAAGTTGATATTGCTGTAATCGAAGTTGGCTTAGGTGGCCGATTAGATTCCACAAATATTATCACTCCAGAACTTTCTGTAATCACTAACATCAGCTTAGATCATACTAACATTCTTGGGGATACTTTACTGGAAATTGCAGTTGAAAAAGCAGGCATTATTAAAAAAAACATTCCAGTTATCATTGGCGAAAAACAAGCAGAAACTGAAGCAGTTTTTATCAATAAAGCTAAAGCAGAAAATTCATCTCTCAGCTTTGCAGGTTCTTCGTTGCACATCGAAAATGCACATCAAAAAAACGCATACTTAATTGTCAATGTTTACAAAGAAAATCAATTAATCTATTCCAACCTTGCCTTAGACTTAACAGGGAGTTATCAATTAAAAAACATACTCACAGTAATTGAATCCATTCTTAAATTAAAAGAAATAGGATATAACATACCTGACGAATCTATTTATGCAGCATTAAAAAGCGTTAAAAACATAACTGGTTTACAAGGCAGATGGCAAACTTTAAGTAAAAATCCGTTAATAATTTGCGATACTGGCCACAATAAAGCAGGCATTACAGAAGTAATGCAGAACATTAAAAACACCCCACACCAGAATTTGCACATAGTAATTGGCATGGTCAAAGACAAAGATATCTCAGCCGTACTAGCTTTATTTCCAAAAAATGCTACCTATTACTTTTGTCAACCAAATTTAGAAAGAGCATTACCAGTAAAAGAGCTAGCCAGTCAAGCAGCTGCATTTGGTCTAAAAGGAAAAAATTTCACTACCGTACAAGCTGCATTTCAAAAAGCAAAAAGCAAAGCAATAGCAAAAGACTTAATTTTTGTGGGCGGCAGCACCTTTGTTGTAGCAGAAATATTATAATAAATTATATAGAATTCACATTTACTTCACAATCAGATTGTTATTTTTACCGACAGTTAAACCAATTTATAATGAGATTCAAATACCTATTTTTTCTATTCCTTTTAGGCTTATTTAGCCCAAGTTTTGCACAAAAGTGGACCAAATCTACAACAACAAGCACTAATTCAAATTATCCTACAACCATTGCTCGTCCAAAATTAGTAGTGGGCATGGTAATAGATCAAATGCGATGGGATTATTTATATCGTTTTTATAACAGATATTCAAAAGGAGGTTTTAAAAGACTTTTAAACGAAGGATTTTCCGTAGAAAATACAATTATACCTTATTTACCTACGCAAACAGCATGCGGTCACTCATCAATTTATACTGGCTCCGTTCCAGCTTTAAATGGTATAATAGCCAATTCATGGTACGATCCCACACTAGGTAGAGATATGTATTGTACAGAAGATAAAGACGAAAAAACAGTTGGCAGTACATCAAATGCAGGTCAAATGTCTCCAAAAAACCTAAAAGTTACTACAATTACCGACGAACTTCGCTTAGCAACTAATTTTCAAGGAAAAGTAATTAGTATTTCCTTAAAAGATCGTGGCTCAATCTTGCCAGGAGGCCATGCCGCTAATGCCGCATATTGGCATGATGGTCTAACAGGCAATTGGATTACAAGTACACATTATATGAATCAACTACCTAATTGGGTAAATGATTACAATGCACAAAAAGTTTCAGATAAATTCTTCAATCAAGATTGGAACACACTCTACCCAATAAACACCTACATCAATAGCGATTCAGATAATGTTTCCTACGAAGCTAAATTCAAAGGCGAAACCACATCATCATTTCCACATTTAACCAAACAATACATTGGCAAAAATTACGAAATGATTAAAAGCTTACCCTATGGAAACACAATGACTATAGATTTCGCAAAACTAGCAGTACAAAATGAAAACTTAGGTAAAGATGCAATTACAGATTTCTTAGCAATAAGTTGCTCAGCAACAGATTATGTAGGCCATCAATTCGGACCAAACTCTATAGAATTAGAAGATACCTATTTAAGATTAGATAAAGACCTAGAACAATTATTCAACTACCTAGATAAAACCGTAGGCAAAGGAAATTACTTATTTTTCCTATCCGCAGATCATGGAGTTGCCCATGCACCAGAATTTTTAAGCAAAAACAATATTCCAGCCGAAAGATACACCACAAGAGCAATGGTCAAAGGATTAGATTCACTATTGCAACAGAAATTTCAGCTCAAAAAATCTATTCTCAATATCTCAAACGATCAAGTAATATTCAACCATAAAGTTATCGATAACAGTACCGTAGATTTTGCAGCAGTAAAATCCACAGCCATTAACTACTTAAAAACCCAAAGAGGTGTAACCAACGCTATAGACTTAAATAATTTGCAAAACACAACATTACCTAGCATATTAAAAACCAGATTAGAAAATGGATACAACCCAAAGCTAAGTGGCGATATACAAATTATATCCAACCCAGCCTGGTACAACTCCAGCTCATCATCAGGTATAGGTCACGGCGGCTGGTATAATTACGATGCACATATCCCATTAGTATTTATGGGCTGGAAAGTGAAGCCAGGCAAAACAAACGAAACCCATTACATGACAGATATTGCACCAACCTTAGCCGCCATGCTACACATTCAAATGCCAAGCGGCAGTATAGGTACGCCAATAACAGAGCTTACACATCAATAAAATATTCTTTTTTCGAAAAGCAAAAGCAGGGCAACAAACAACGTTAGCCCTGCTTTCGTTTATAGTCCTCATTCCACTGCGTTTCATTCCGGGCTAATCCACTCAATCAGGTTTATAAAACAAAAACCTATGCAACAAACCTCAGTTGCAAATCGCCAACTTTGCAATTCCACTCTTTAGAAAGATGCCTGAAAGGCGAGATCGCTATTATCTCCTCTTTAGAAGGAAGTTCTTCACCAACTGTAACTCCAAAGGAGTTCCTTTGGTACAACCTTCTCTTTACTAATAAAACCCAACTCTGTCAAAAAGAAAGCCAGCCCTGTCAAAAAGAAACCTAGCCCTGTAAAAAAGAAACCCAGCCCTGTCAAAAAGAAACCTAGCACCTGCTAAAAGAATTACATCATCTGTATTTATCCAATATTAATTTCCATCTTGTACTCTCCTCTCCTTAGGAGAAGGGTTAGTGGGTGAGGATTTTTTGTTAACTTTGCCTACCAAATACAAAAACCTTCATGGAACAAATTCAAGTATATAAACCAAAAAATAAAATTCGTTTTGTTACCGCTGCCGCCCTTTTCGATGGACACGATGCAACCATTAATATCATGCGTCGAATCTTACAATCATCAGGAGCAGAAGTAATTCACTTGGGTCACAACCGTTCCGTAGAAGAAGTAGTAAATTGTGCCATACAAGAAGACGTACAAGGTATCGCCATGACATCTTATCAAGGTGGTCATATAGAATATTTCAAATACATGTATGACCTGTTGCAAGAAAAAGGTGCAAAACATGTTAAAATATTTGCTGGCGGAGGTGGTGTAATCCTTCCTTCAGAAATAAAAGAATTACAAGCTTACGGCATTACACGAATTTATTCTCCAGATGACGGCCGTAAAATGGGTTTACAAGGCATGATTAATAATATGCTAGAGCAAACCGATTTTATTACGACCAAAGAAATTACAACTGAACTCGAAAATATTCCCAATAAAGAAGTTAAAAGTATAGCATCAGCAATTACGGTTGCAGAAAATGATCCAGAAGGTGCGCAGAAATTTGTAAATGAATTAAAAAAGCTAACGCTAAAAAATCAAGCACCTGTTTTAGGCATAACTGGTACAGGTGGTTCTGGTAAATCATCACTAGTTGACGAATTAGTAAGAAGATTTTTAATTGAAGTAAAAGATAAAACACTAGCAATTATTTCAGTAGATCCTTCTAAAAGAAAAACTGGCGGGGCTTTATTAGGCGATAGAATTCGCATGAATGCAATAAATAATCCAAGAGTTTATATGCGTTCATTAGCTACTCGCCAAGCTAATTTGGCGCTTTCTAAAAATGTTCAGGAAAGCATAGATATTTGCAAAGCCGCAGGTTACGACTTAATCATCGTCGAAACTTCTGGTATTGGACAATCAGATACAGAGATTACGGAACACTGCGATATTTCTTTATATGTCATGACACCTGAATTTGGAGCTGCTACACAATTGGAAAAAATTGACATGCTTGATTTTGCTGATTTAGTAGCCATCAATAAATTCGACAAACGCGGTGCTTTAGATGCACTTCGTGATGTACGCAAACAATATAAACGTAATCATAATCTCTTCGATGCTAAGGATGAAGAAATTCCAGTATATGGAACTATGGCATCACAATTTAACGATCCAGGAATGAATAATCTCTTTGTAGCTTTATTAAAAGGTATTAAAGAGAAAACTAAGGTAGATTTCATATCAGAAATGGAAATGACTACTAGTCAATCAGAAAAGATCTACATCATTCCACCAGATCGCATTCGTTATCTATCAGAAATTGCAGAAGCCAGTGAAACCTATAATGAATGGGTAGATAAACAATGTAAAATTGCCAGAAAACTATATCAACTTCAGGGAGTAATTGATTTTTCTACAGATTTTAAAAACTTCGGCGAAGGATTAAAAGAAGCTTACACTTTTCTAGAAGAGCAATTAGATGGAGAATGTAAGCGTTTACTTCGCCAATGGCCAGCTACAAAACAGAAATATAAAGAAGAATTTTTTGTGTATAAAGTACGTGATAAAGAAATTAAACAACCACTTTATTACGAATCGTTATCGAAATTACAAATACCTAAAGTGTCCCTGCCTAGATATGAAGATTGGGGAGACATTTTGCGTTGGTTATTGACTGAAAACGTTCCAGGAGAATTTCCTTATGCAGCTGGTGTTTTTCCATTAAAACGTGAGGGTGAAGATCCAACACGTATGTTTGCTGGAGAAGGTGGTCCAGAAAGAACCAATAAACGTTTCCATTATGTATCATTAGGTCAACCTGCACATCGTCTATCTACAGCATTTGATTCTGTTACATTATATGGAGAAGACCCACATATTCGTCCTGATATTTATGGCAAAATCGGCAATTCTGGGGTAAGTATTGCCACTTTAGATGATGCAAAAAAACTATATTCAGGATTCGATCTTTGTGCCCCTTCCACCTCTGTATCCATGACGATTAATGGCCCTGCTCCCATGTTATTAGGGTTTTTCATGAATGCAGCTATTGATCAGCAATGTGAAAAATATATCATAGAAAATGGATTAGAGCAAGAAATTGAAGCTAAAATCAAACAAATATATAAAGTAAAAGGAATTGAACGCCCTACTTATCAAGGGGAATTACCACAAGGCAATAATGGTTTAGGCCTAATGTTGTTAGGTTTAACTGGAGATGAAGTTTTGCCATCAGATGTATATGCTAAAATTAGAGCTTATGCAATTAGCTCTGTTCGTGGAACTGTTCAAGCTGATATTTTAAAAGAAGATCAAGCACAAAATACCTGTATTTTCTCTACGGAATTTGCCTTAAGGATGATGGGCGATATTCAGAAATATTTTATAGATGAAAAAGTTCGAAATTTCTATTCAGTTTCTATCTCAGGTTATCACATTGCAGAAGCTGGAGCTAATCCAATCTCTCAATTGGCGTTTACCTTAAGTAATGGATTTACATTTGTAGAATATTATTTAAGTCGTGGAATGAATATTGATGATTTCGCACCAAACCTATCTTTCTTTTTCAGTAATGGTATTGATCCAGAATATTCTGTAATTGGTCGAGTAGCACGTAGAATTTGGGCGAAGGCTATTAAAAATAAATATAAAGGTAATGATCGCTCACAAAAATTGAAGTATCATATTCAAACTTCTGGCCGTTCTTTGCATGCGCAAGAGATTGATTTTAATGATATAAGAACAACTTTGCAAGCTTTATATGCCATTTACGATAACTGTAATTCACTACATACAAATGCTTATGATGAGGCAATTACTACACCTACAGAAGAATCAGTGCGTAGAGCAATGGCAATTCAGCTCATCATTAATCGCGAATTAGGTTTAGCAAAAAATGAAAATCCATTGCAAGGTGCTTTTATTATTGAAGATTTAACAGATTTAGTAGAGGAAGCAGTTTTAGCAGAATTTAAACGAATTAATGATCGTGGAGGTGTTTTAGGAGCGATGGAAACCATGTATCAAAGAGGCAAAATTCAAGAAGAAAGTCTATATTATGAAACCTTAAAACATACTGGAGAATTTCCAATAGTTGGTGTAAACACTTTTCTTAATAAAAATGGTTCACCTACAATTGTACCAGGTGAAGTAATTAGAGCTACGGAAGAAGAAAAACAATACCAAATTACTACACTTAAAGCTTTTCAAGATAGAAATGCTACTAAAACTGCCGAAGTATTAAAGAATCTACAGAAATCAGCTATTGCTGGAGATAATATTTTTGAGCAACTTATGGAAGTTTGCAAAATTTGTTCATTAGGACAAATTAGTAAAGCTCTTTATGAAGTCGGGGGCCAGTACCGTAGAAATATGTAATAAAGAAATATAGTAATAACAAAAAAGGCTAGATTAGTTAATCTAGCCTTTTTTGTTATATTCTCATAAAGAGTTTAAGCATGAATCCAACTAAACTTATAATCCATTGTTGGATTTTTCATTCTTTCAGCAACACGTAATAAGCGGTCTGGCAAATTCATAATATAATCTCTAGCTTTCTCTCCTGCTTCATTTAACTCTTTCATGCTATCTATCTTCCACTCTTCAATTAGTTGTTGCATGATTTCTACATAATCAATAGCTGTATAGACGCCTAAACGTTGAGCTGCATCTGTAAAATGGCCAAAAGTTTGCCCTATTTTCAATCCCATTTCACGTAAAAAATGAGCAGGCATAACAATTTTTTTACGCATCATGTCTTCAAATGCAATCATCGCTTCATTTGGATCCACTTCAAAAATCTTTGACATAAAATCTTTATAAGCTTTGGCGTGACGTAATTCATCAGCTGCTATTACACCGCACATTTTTGACAATAATATATCGCCATCTTTTTTAGCTAAAGATGCAACTCTTCTATGTGAAATATTTGTAGCTAATTCTTGAAAACTAGTGTAAACAAAATTACGGTAAGGGTCGTGTCCAGTACCTATATCAAATCCATCAGCAATTAAATATTGCGTAGAAATTTCCATTTGGCGCATGTCAACTCTACCAGACAGATACAAATATTTATTCAATAGATCTCCATGACGATTTTCTTCTGCTGTCCAGTTTCTATTCCATCTAACCCATCCACCTTCTTCATCACGAGAAATATCATCCATCGTCATTAACCATGATTCATAAGTTGGCAGAGCTTCTTCTGTTATGGTATCGCCAATTAATACTGCAACTAAGTCATAAGAAAGATCTTTTGCATTTTCTTTTAGTACTTTAATATCTTGATAAAAAGATTCACTAGTAGAATCTGGCAAAAAATCTGAGGGTTGCCAATTGGTATCTATAGGTTTCAAATAGGTAGGCATCATTTTAAGCATGTATTTCTCAACATGTATTAACACTTCCTTTCTTGATCCAAAATTGATTTTCATCGTTTTTTAATTAGTGTACAAAGATACGCATAAACCCTTGTTTTGCCTTAGTTTATTTGTAATAAAAGCGTTTGGATAGTTCAAAACTGTTATTTCTTAATAGAAATGTAGATTTTCATTGTTAGTATAAGGTTAGCGGACCAAGGGGAATGGTCCACTTTGGCCCTGGCGGTACGGGACGACATTTTCTGTTGGGGGGATGGGGTATA
>NZ_JBAZRL010000011.1:0-77467 GCF_041662865.1 Pedobacter sp. | reverse complement strand
AGGAGAACCAGCCGCCTCCATCAATCGTAACTATTTAAAACTTAAATCAGAGTTATTACCATACAGTTATAGCGTTGCAAAAGAAGCAGTAAATGGTTTGCCAATCATCAGGGCATTATTTTTAACCCATCCAAATGCTTTTACATTAGGTACTGCAACACAATATGAATACTTATACGGCCCTAGTTTTTTGGTAGCGCCAATTTACCAAGCCACACAAGCTGATGAAAAAGGAAATGATATTCGTAACAATATTTACTTGCCAGAAGGAACGTGGATAGATTACCTTTCAGGAGAAAAATATACTGGAAATACCGTAATCAATAGTTTTAAGACGCCGATTTGGAAGCTGCCTGTTTTCGTAAAAAGCGGAGCAATTATTCCAATGGTAAACGCAAATAACAATGTTTCAGAAATTAATAAAGCAGTACGTAGTTACGAAGTTTATCCAGCAGGCACTAGCTCTTTTACAGAATATGATGATGATGGAAAAACCGAAGCCTACAAATTAGGTAAAGGTGCAACAACATTAATCTCTTCTTCGGTAGATAAAACTAATGCTACAATTACTATCAATCCTACCCAAGGTGATTTTGATGGCTTTGTAAAAGAGAAATCAACTTCATTTAGTATAAACGTAACCGAACAACCTCAAAAAGTTACAGCAACTGTTGGTGGTAAAAGTGTAAAATTAGAAGCAGCAAAATCGGCTGTTGAATTTGCAAAACTACAAAATGGATATTTTTTCGATGCTGCACCAGACTTAAATCGCTTTGCAACCAAAGGAAGCGAATTTGAAAAGGTGGCCATGACTAAAAACCCTCAGTTGCTGGTAAAACTAGCACCAACAGACATTAGTACAAATGCAATTAAGGTACAAATTAAAGGCTTCGTTTTCGCACCGGCGGATAAAGATCGTATCACATCAGGTGCATTAACTGCTCCAACACTAGCGCAAGTTTCAGCAAAAAATACAGCAGCTTTTACCTTAAAACCATCTTGGAAAGCAGTAAGCAATGCTGATTTTTATGAAATCGATTTTAACAACATGGTGTACACCACCATTAAGGATACTACATTTTTATTCGATGGATTAAAACCAGAAACTGCCTATTCATTTAAGTTACGAGCAGCCAATAAAGATGGCTATTCTAATTGGGTAGATATTAACGCTGCTACAACAGTAAACCCATTACAATTTGCAATTAAAGGAATTAAAGGAGAAACTACTGCAGAAAATCAAGGCGGAGCAGGAATTAATAAACTATTTGATTTTGATGAAGACAACGGCTGGCATACCAAATGGGATCAAAACGCAGTGCCATTTGATATGGTTATCGATCTGAAAAGTGTAAATCAGATAGAGAAATTAAACTATTTACCACGCATTGGCGGAGGAAATGGCGTGTTGCTGAAAGGCACTATCTATTACAGTAGTAATAAAACGACATGGACAGAAGCTGGTAAATTTGATTGGGCAAAAAATGGTGATACAAAAACATTTGATTTTGCTAATCACCCAACAGTGCGTTACATCAAAATTGCAGTGACGGAAGGTGTGCGTGGTTTTGGTTCGGGAAGAGAATTATATGTATTTAAAGTTCCAGGAACAGAGAGCTTTATTCCAGGCGATATTAATAACGATAAATTAATAGATGGAAATGACATCACCTCATACACCAATTATACTGGTTTACGCAAAGGCGATGGCGATTTTGATGGCTACATTAGTAACGGTGATATTAATAAAAATGATCTTATAGATGCGTATGATATTTCGAACGTAGCCGTACAATTAGATGGAGGCGTAGAAATTGATAAGAATGAAAAACTAGCAGGAAGCATTACGTTAAGCGCTGGAAAGTCTAGCTATAACGAAGGTGAAACCGTAGAGATAACTGTAAAAGGAAATAATCTAAGTGGTGTAAACGCATTAAGTTTTGGCTTGCCTTACAACCCGCAAGACTTTGAATTTGTAAGTGTACAAGCCCTAGCCGTTAAGGATATGGAAAATCTAACCTATGATAGATTACATACCAATGGTAAAAAAGCACTATATCCTACTTTTGTAAACATAGGCGATAAACAAACCATAAAAGGAAATTCAGAGTTATTCGTGATTAAATTAAAAGCGAAACGTAAAGTAACCTTTAATTTAAAAGCGGTTGATGGTCTATTAGTTGATAAAGCATTGAATAGTTTAGGTTTTTAGCTATCAATCCGTCATACTGAACTCGTTTCAGCAGCTATTAGAAAGACCCCTTAAATAAATCCGATAGCTATCGGATTAGGATAACGACAAAAACTTAAAAAAAGCTTCTCAAGAATTCGAGAAGCTTTTTTAGTTAAAGGAGCCCGTCTTTGCGAAGGAGGTTCTTCACCGACTGCGGCAATCCCCCTCATGCTTAAAAAAAATAACATAAATTAGTCGTATTTAATGGCACTAGTATTTAATTTATGATAATACACGTAAGAAATGGCTAAAATACCCAAGAATATTAATGGGAAAAATGTTTGAAAATTAATGCCATCTACTGCGCCGTGACTAATGCTCGCAAATATGAAATCAAATCCAAATCCTGCGTATGCCCATTCTTTAAAACGCTTTGGCACTTGAGGAATCATTAAAATTAATGTGCCCAAAACTTTAAAAACCACTAGAGCATTCCCAAAATATTCAGGATATCCTAAATGCCTGATTCCCTCTTTTGCCAACTCAGTTTGTGAGGTTAAAGCTGGCATAACGCCTTCCATTAAGAAGATAATTGTCGTTGAGATCCAAAAAATTGTTTTTTCTTTTTTCATCTGATTTATTTTTTTAGTTAAGCTAAATTATCAAGAAGACAGTAAATAATACTGCTATAAAAAAGACAATCATTAGGGTGAAATGCGACATGCTCAAAAAATAGCTAGAACTATTGTTAGAGCTATTTTACAAATAGTTATTTAGACTATAGGTTAAACTTGTATAAACATATTTGTTTAGTTAGATGCTTTTTTATTATATTTGATTTAGACAAAGTGGGTGGCCTATTGGTTAATAGTAAAGTTGGTAGCCACCTGCTTTGTTTTCAATAGATAAGAAGGGATAGATTTTGAGTAAGGAAACTTTAAATAAAAAATTCCCTTGCTTTCACACAAATGAAGGCAAGGGAATTAAATTACTTCATAACTAAAATTGCTTGACAAAAACAGGCTGATGAATTTCTACAAGTTGATAAGCAATATTTATTTCTAATGCACCACTTGCTTTATATCCAGTATGTCCTCCAGAACTTGCGCTTAGTGTGCTTTTATGCCAAATGATTTTTCCTTGTTCACTGTCATTGCTATTTCTAGCTTTATTCAGAATAATGGGTAATCTATTTTCAATAGCAAAACTAGTATTAAAAATTAGCAGTGGCTTTGCTCTTGGATCTATGGCTTTAAGATAAGACAATTGATTATTGCTTAGCTCAAAGTGGTTGTCCATCCAATAGTCAAAATAATTTAGCACTAAATCGGCTTCGATTTTTAAAACCTCATCACTTAAACTATAGAGGTCATGTTGCAAGGCTAGAAAGCCTGCGTTGGTAAATGGAAATTTTTTCATTGTAAATTAAGGTTAATAGTAAGCCATTAAGTTAAAGTCAACATCAAAATTTTTTAAGACCCAAATAGGATTTAATTGCTGAACGATGTCATTATTTTTGATAACTGATGTTTCACAATAATTAAATAACTAATAGTTAATCTTATTCACTAATTAGAATCAGTTTACAGTTGATAAATTTTTAAAGATTATTTCTTGCTTAATACCTAATCTTTCTGAGATTGTGTTTGTTTCAAACACTTGCAAAATATTTATATATTGGTATAGCTATTTGCCTAATTTTTAAGCAATGCTTCAGATTTTTTAAACGTTTAAATCTCAATTATCGATTTCACTAAATCTTTACACCTACCTTTTAATACATCTTATATGAAGAAATCACCATGGTTTAAAGCTGCTGGCGCAGTTAAATACCCTAACTATGTTATAAAATTACCATTTGCATTTTTGTCTTCACACCTGCTTATAGTTTATGAGGATAAACATACTTATGCAGTTATTTTTACAAATCCATATTATTATAGTGCCTTATTAATTAATGCTGTTATGGCTTATGTATTAATTTCGCTAGTTTTTAGAATCACCAGTTTTTTAGATTATTACTATCCTTGGGGTAGAAGTTACAAAATAAGAATGCCTAGGCAATTAGTTGGCGGTGTGCTTTTTCCGATTTTACCGGCAATTATATTGGCAACAATATACTTCGCTTTCTATGAAATTAATATTTTGAATACGGTTTATTTTAGTAGGTATCTACAGCAAATTGTATTAATGCTCATTATCTTAAATGCATATTTATTTTATCACTGGCATATACTTAACAAACAAAAAAGTGTTCCTAAGGCACTTTTAGAAGATTATACAAATGAGTCAATTTCTCAAAAAACATTTGCAGAAATAGCCTGTGTTTTTATTGAAGACAAAAACTGTTTTGCATATAATTTACAAGGAGAAAAAATTATTTGGAATGATACTTTAATTAAAAGTATAAACTATTTACCTAGAGGTCAGTTTTATATGATAAAACGTTCTTTTATTGTAAATAGGGAAGTCATTAAAAAGGTTAGCATAATAAATTCTAGAAAAACAAAAATTATATTAAAATCTCCTTTAAATTTAGAAATGGATGTAAGTCAACGAGAAAATGCTGACTTTAAAAAATGGATGTTAAGGAGTTTTAATTAATTCTTAATTGCTAATGCTAAACTATTTTGTTTTGGCTTTCTATTTTTATTATCAATGTCGTACTTAGTTCAATCATCCATTCAATAACTTATATTCGATATTGAATGTAGCATATATCATTTGCTACAAAATCTGGTTAATTTTGTCAAAACCCTGTAGTTTAAGCACTCTTCGATACAGAAATTTGGTTTTTCCCGATGGGAAATGCCAATCTCCCATCACGGAAAGTCCTTTTCTCATTAGGAAAAAAGGAAAAATAGAGTCGAGAAAATCCAATTGCTAAATTTAAGGGTTAAATCTTTTAAATAGGGCTAAAAAATGACTGACTTAGGGAAACAATTCTTAGCAATGTCTTCTGTCGAAACCCATTTAGCTCAAGCGTCCTCTGTGCGCTATAGTTCAGCATTCCGTAAATGTATGCTGAACTATTTTGTTTTGCGTTAATTGGATTAATTTGTGCAAAGGTGCGTAGATAAAAGAAAAACAAAATTAAACGAGATGATTTCCGTGTAATTTTGGTTCACGTTATTAAAACTAAAATCAGTGTTTTGTATATTTATCCTATTTATTCTTTCTAAACTAAACCAATCTTTCTCTTTAAATAGATTGCTTAATCTTCGATATTTAATGTAATTTTTTTTAGTTATACTTACACTTAGTAAGGATTTTCCGTTTTATGCATAGATTTATAAATTTCTTAGTGAGCATTATGTGCCTTAATCTAATAGCTAGTGGTATGGTGCATGCTCAAGGCAGTGATAAAGGTAGTATAGAAAATGTGGCGATAAACAAAGTTGAAACATTTTTTAATACATCAATTGAAGCACAATCTATGCTTTTTAATGGACCAGCTTATTTAAGTTATGGTTCATCGGTAGATGGATCAGCCTATTTTCAGGACTTAGACTTTAGTAATGGCTCGGTTATATATGATGGTTTTCGATATAATAATGTCCCTTTACAGTACGATTTATATCTAGATAAAGTAGTTTCGGTTTTATATGGAAAATCAAGACTATTTAGCTTAGTGAGTGAGAAAGTATCAGATTTTTATATCAATAATCATCACTTTGTGTACATAGGCATAGCAGCTGCTAAAACTGCTCCAATTGAAAGTGGTTTTTTTGATTTGATTTATAAAGGGAAATTAAGAATTTTAGTGAAAAGAGTAAAAAAATTACAGTTTACCCTTAATGCCGAAACCCCCTATTATTTTAAACCTAAAACAACTTATTATTTAGAAAGAGATGATAAATACTATGAATTTGATAATGAGAGTTCATTTTTAAGTTTATTTAAAGAGAGAAAAAACGAATTGAAACGACATTTAGCTGAGCGTAAAATTAAATTTAAAAATGATCCAGAACGAGCCATGGTAATTATGGCTACTTATTTTGAAAGATTACTTAATTGAATATGCGTTTAATCTGCTTTAATACTTGTATTTGTTGTTTTTTGGTATTGAACTGCACTGGGCTTTTTGCTCAGAATAAGCCAGATAAGCTGTACAGTATAGATTTTAAACAGGCAACATTAAATGATTTTGTAATAGACATAGAGCATAAAAGTGGATTGCATTTTTATTATGATCCTGTAGTGATGGATGGTGTGAAGATAACTATAAAATTGGATCAGAAATCACTTTTTTATGTGTTAAATCAAGTATTTGAACCTATAGGTGTTAATTTTATACTTAACAAGAACGCTATTTTTTTAACAAAGGGTATTATCCTTCAACCAGAATTAGCACAAGGATATGAAACTGATCGCTCAAAATTACCGCTTAATCCACCTGTTAAGCCAAATACTTCCGGTGGTTATGTAAAGGAGGTTGAAATCATTCAAGAAGCCACTACCGCAAATAAATTGTATGAGATAGGAATAAAAACAAACACACTTAAAAACACACCTGCAACTATTACTGGTTATTTACGCGAATCGACCACACAAAAACCAATTGTTGGGGCACGCATCTCTACAGAAAACCCAAAAATAGAAGTGGTTTCTAATCCATCTGGATTTTATTCTTTAACCTTACCAAGAGGGGCACACATTTTAACCATAAAAGCAACTAGTAAAAATGATACTAAACGACAAATAATGGTATATGAGGATGGAAAACTAAATATTGACTTAAGAGAGCAGGTTTTAACGTTAAAAGAAGTCCAAATTCTATCGAATAGGATATCTAATACAAAGGGGGTAGAAATGGGCGTTAATAGATTAGATATTAAAGCGATTAAGCGGGTACCGTCTTTATTTGGAGAGCCAGATGTATTAAGAGTTATTTTAACACTTCCTGGTGTGCAATCTGTTGGAGAAGCGAGTACAGGCTTTAATGTTCGTGGTGGCTCTACCGATCAAAATTTAATTCTATTAAACGATAATACAATTTATAATCCATCCCATTTTTTTGGTTTCTTCTCTGCATTTAATGCTGATCTTGTAAAAGGTGTTCAGCTATTTAAAAGCACCATTCCAGAAAAATTTGGGGGTAGATTGTCTTCTGTTTTAGAAGTAACGAATAGGGATGGAGACAAAAAGAAAATTACAGGTTCGGCTGGTATAGGGATAATTACCAGTAGGTTTAATATAGAGGGGCCCATAGACAGTAATAAAACCTCCTTTATTTTAGGTGGTCGGGTTACATATTCAAATTGGCTAATCAAATTACTACCGCAAGATTATGAGCAAAGTAAGGCTTCATTTTATGATTTTAATGTGGGAATTAATCATCAATTTAATGAGAAGAATGAACTCTCTTTGTCTGGTTACATTAGCAAAGATAACTTTAAACTAAATAGCGATACGTCCTATAATTACAGCAATAAAAATGCATCTATTAAATGGAAACATATTTTTAATGCTAAATTAAATGCTGCTTTTATAATTGCTACCGATATGTACGATTATAATATTAAGAGCGATGTAAATCATGTTAATGCGTATAGCCTTAATTTTAACATTCATCAAACTAGTTTTAAGACAGATTTTAGCTATAGTTTAACTAATCAGCACATCCTAAATTTTGGTTTTTCATCTATTTATTATAAACTTAATCCTGGCACATATAAGCCAATTGGGGTAAATTCATTGGTTACACAAGATATACTACCTTCTGAGCAAGCCTTAGAAAGTGCTGTATATCTTGGGGATAAATTTGATATTACAGATGCTTTTTCTGTTAATGCAGGTTTGCGTTATTCATTCTATAATTATTTAGGCCCACAACTAATTAATAACTATGTGCCTAATTTACCCGTAACTGAAGATAATTTAACTGGAACTACTGCGTATGGAAAGAATAAACTCATTCAAACCTATCAAGGGCCAGAGGTAAGGGTTTCTGCACGATATAATTTAATGCCAGATTTTTCAATTAAAGCTGCCTATAATACCTTAAGACAATACATACATTTATTATCAAATACAACTGCAATTGCACCAACTGATGTTTGGAAATTAAGTGATCCTAATATTAAACCTCAATTAGGCAATCAAGTGTCGCTTGGTTTGTACAAGAATTTTAATGCACAAGCCATTGAAACATCTGTAGAAGTGTATTACAAAAAACTAAAGGATTATTTGGATTATAAAAGTGGTGCAACTTTAGTACTCAATCATCATATAGAAACAGATGTAATTAGTACCAAAGGGAAAGCATATGGGGTTGAGTTTTTTGTGAAAAAAAATGCGGGAAAACTTACTGGATGGATGAGCTACACTTATTCAAGAACGATGTTAAAAATGGATGATTTAACAAGTACTCAATTGATAAATTCAGGAGCATATTATCCAGCAAATTACGATAAACCACATGCTTTTAATTTTACGGGGAATTACAGCTTTAAACAACGGTATCATTTATCATTAAATGTAACGTATAGCACAGGCCGCCCAATTACATTGCCTATTGCTAAGTATTATTATGGGGGAAGTGAAAGGGTTTATTATTCTGAAAGAAATGCCTATCGTATTCCCGACTATTTTCGCACTGATATTTCATTTAATGTGGAGGGAAATCATAAGATTAATCAACGTTTTCACAACTCATTTACCTTTGGGCTATATAATGTTACAGGGAGAAAAAATGCGTATTCTACTTATTTTTCACAAGAAAATGGGACTATAAATGGGTATAAACTCTCTATTTTTGCATCAATACTTCCTTTTGTCAGCTACAACATAAAATTTTAATTCATGGAAAAGAAACTGAAAATATTATTTATGCTTGCTATTTTGCTAATAATTGGATGTAAAGAATCTTTCAATCCAAAAGTAACATCAACTAACAATAATTTACTGGTTGTAGAAGGATTTATTAATACAGGAACGGATTCTACTTTTATTAAATTAAGCAGAACAGTAGTGATTGCTAATAAGAATACTGTAAATCCTGAAACTGGTGCAACAGTTACAATTGAAAGCGAAGCAAATGAAAGTTATCTATTAAAGGAGGAAATTCCAGGGGTATATAACGCACCACCTTTAAACCTAAATGCAACTAAAAAATATAGGATAAATATAAAAACTACTAAAGGTGTGAACTATCTATCTAGCTTTATTGAAGCTAAGGTGTCACCACCAATTGATAATGTAGGGTATGAAATTAGAAGCAATGGTGTCCAATTACACGTAAGTACACATGATAGTAATAATAAAACAATCTTTTATCGTTGGGAATTTGAGGATGCGTGGATTTTTTATGCGAAAAATAAGTCAAACCTTATTTATAAACCTGGACAGGGCATTGTTAGTCGCCAGGCCACTTTAGAGAATATTTACCAATGTTGGGGAAGTGGAAAATCAAATGCAATTATTTTGGGTTCATCCGCAAAACTAAGTCAAGATGTTATTCACCAAAGCCCATTAATCCTAATCCCTTCAAATTCCGAAAAATTAGAAGAAAAATATAGCATTCTTGTTAAACAGTACGCATTAACAAAAGAAGCATATGATTTTTGGGAAAATCTAAGAAAAAACACAGAAAATTTAGGTTCTATTTTTGATGCCCAACCATCTCAATTAACAGGGAATGTACATAATACTGCAGATACTTCTGAACCGGTTATTGGTTTTATAGGGGCAGGAACTATTCAACAACAAAGAATATATGTGACAAATGATAAGCTCCCAAATTGGATTGCCACCTTTCCGTATGATTGTGGAACACCTGAAGAAGTGTTACCTGCTTTTTATTATAGATTTAATGATGGCACTTTTATACCGATAGAATTTAGTTCAAATGGCATAACAGGAACAAGGAGAGAGTGTGCAGATTGTACATTAAGAGGGGCAAATAAAAAACCAAATTTTTGGCAATAAAGAATGAATACTATGAGCAGAATATATCCTAAGCTAATTCTTACATTCTTATTGGTAGTTATACAATTAACTGTTAAGGCTCAGGTATTAAAAAATGTGCAAAATTCTTTTGATGCTTATTATCAAAATGTATTTCAAGAAAAAATATTTGTCCACACTGATAAAGAACAATATTTAGCGGGAGAACTTTTATGGTTTAAGATTTATAATGTTGATGCAAGTACGAATAAACCTGTTGACTTAAGTAAGGTTACTTATGTGGAACTTCTAGACCAAAACAATAATCCTGTTTTACAATCAAAAGTTTTACTTAAAAATGGGAGCGGGAACGGATCATTATCCATCCCAATAACTAGCACAAGTGGCTCATATAAGTTTAGAGCGTACACTAATTGGATACAAAATTTTGGAGCAAATCTGTTTTTTGAGAAGAAAATTATTCTTATTAATGCCCTAAATCCGATTGAAAATCAAAAAAAGATAAGAACTGATGTTGATGTGCAGTTTTTCCCAGAAGGTGGAGATATGGTAGAGGGGCTTTCTTGTAATGTTGGTTTTAAGGCTTTGGGGTCTGATGGAAAGGGAGTGAGCTTAAAAGGTGTTATAGTTGACCAGAAAAATGACACTGTAGCTAGGTTTCAGACTTTTAAATTTGGAATGGGTAAATTTGCATTTACGCCATTAGCTAACCATACATATAGGGCAATTGTGAGCGGGGCTAATAATACTATCATTACAAAGACATTGCCAACCCCTAAAAAACTAGGATATACATTATCTCTTGTTGATGGGGAAGTAATAACACTAACTATTGGAACTAATTTACAGGACCGAAAAGTTTATCTATTTGTACATAATGGCAGCAAAATAGCAATTGCAGAAACAGCGGATATTGTTAATGGTAAGGCTACATTTCAATTAAATAAACAACAACTTGGTGTAGGCCTATCTCATTTAACATTATTTAATGAAAATGCACAAGCTGTTTGTGAAAGATTGTATTTTAAAAAACCTAACCAGCAACTAAAAATTGAAACCCATTCTGATTCTCAGCAATATGATTCTAGAAAGAAAGTAAGTATTAATCTGTCTGTAAAAAATGAAAAACAAGAAGTAATTTCTGCTAATCTTTCTATTGCTGTGAGAAAATTAGATTCATTACAGGGAATGGATCAAAATAATATAGTGAGCTACTTTTGGTTGAATTCTGAATTAAAAGGAAGCATAGAATCTCCTGGTTATTACTTTTTAGAGAATAATAGTGATAATACTATTGCTTTAGATAATCTTTTGCTTACACAAGGATGGCGTAGATTTACTTGGAGTGATGTATTAAATAATAAAATGCCTCAATTTAAATTTTTGCCAGAATTAAATGGTCATCTAATTAATGGGAAATTGACAGATAAGAATGGCTCTGCTGTAAAAGACAAGGCTATTTATTTGGGTGTGCCAGGTTCTAGAGTGCAATTTTATGAAAGTAGGAGTAATGCGAATGGGCATTTTGTATTTAATACCAAAAAATTTAATGGAATAAATGAACTTGTCGTGCAGACAAACAGTAACGCTGATACTACTTCAATCATTTCAATTCTGAGCCCATTTTCTGAGCAATATACAACGTTCGATTTTCCAGATTTCCAGGTAAAAGCAAATTTACTTGATGAATTAAAGGCATATAGTTTGGGCGTGCAAATTCAAAATGTCTATTCGAGAAATAAATTAAATCAATTTAATAATCCTATTGTTGATACCACAAGATTTTACGGAAAACCTTTCAAAACGTATAGGTTAAATGATTATACCCGTTTTAGAACACTTGAAGAAACCCTTAGAGAATATGTAACAGAAACTTTTATTTCTAAGAGTCAAGGGAATTTTCAAGTAAGATTATTGGGTAAGGATGTTTCTTTAAATGGAGACCCATTAGTGCTTTTAGATGGTGTTCCTTATTTTAACATGAACAAAGTGATGGATATTGATCCAAATAAGATAGAAAAATTAGAAATAGTACCTGAAGTTTATAATTATGGGTCATCTAAATTTGACGGTATTATTAATCTCACTAGTTTTAAAAGCAATCTTGCCAATATTGAGATTAATCCAAATGCTCTTGTGTTAGATTATGAAGGACTGCAATTACAGCGAGAGTTTTATAGCCCATCTTATGAAACAGCTTCACAGTTTAATAGCCGTATTCCAGATTTTAGAAATGTATTGTATTGGTCGCCATCCATAAATATTGATAAAAATGGTCATGGTGAACTAAATTTTTACACTTCAGATTTTGCAGGAACATACATTGGGATTATTAATGGCCTCTCAAATGATGGAACTCCCGGAGTTGGTACGTTCACTTTCCAAATAAGAGAAAAATAAGAAGTTTTGTAATTTTAGTTCGAATTGTTAAAACTAAGACCAATGCTTAACTACTTTTATTAAAGGTAACACGCTTCATGATCTCCAAGCATGCTCTACCATTATGATAAGGACATTTCCAAAAGCCAGCTTTGTCTTCGCCTTGTAGTAGTGAAAAATCTTCGTTTAAGCCCCAATACCATTCGCCATTCTTTTTATCTTTTAGGAAGTTTTTAATAAACTCCCAACTGTGTAGGGAATGTTGTATGTATTTTTCATTTCCACTTAATTGATAGGCATTGAAAAAACCAACCATTGCTTCTGCTTGTGGCCACCAGTGCATTTCCTTTATCCAATGTTGTGTTGCCGTATCGTATTCATACCAAAGGCCACCATTTTTGGCCAAACCTTTTTCTGTAGCATCAGTGAGTTGCACCGCAATGGTTTTAAACGTTGAAATTTCTATTTCATCTGCTATGCTTTCTGCGGCTTCTTGTAAGAGCCAAGCTGCTTCAATGTCGTGTCCAAAAGAGGTGACGGTAGATTTTACTTCCCAATTGGCCGTAAAAAATAAATGCAGGCGACTTGTTTTTTGATCAATGATATGTTGCTTAAAATTAGCTAGCAATTTACTAATGGCAGCTTTTAATGTTTCATCTGGCCAAACGGTATACAAATTCGCATAGGCTTCTACCACATGCAAATGGGTATTCATTGATTTTTGCTCATTCTGATCTTTATCGCTCAATCGAAGATCTTCTTGCAATTTCCAATCTATTGAAAAGGCTTCCAAATAACCCAAATAAATAGGATCGAAACTGTATTTTTCTATTAATGCAAATGTACCTTGCGCTAATGACAAGGCTTTCGTATTTGCTGTAATTTTATAATATTCAGCCAATGCGTATATAGCAAAAGCTTGTCCGTAAATTTGCTTTTTCCCATCTAATTGTTCACCAGCATAAGTTATCGACCAATAGAAACCACCATTTTTTGTGTCTAAAAAGTGTGCACTTAAATAATCAAAAGCTCTATTTGCCATACTTAAATACGCAGGTTCCTTAGTTAGCTGATAAGCAGAGGAAAACGTATACAGTATTCTAGCATTTAAAACTAATCCCTTTGGAGCATGAGGGGTTGAAACATTATCATTATCAATCTTTCCATAAAAACCCCCGTTTTCTTCATCAACGGTATAGGTTATCCACCACTGCAATAGCTTGTGTAATTCGATTTCAACTTCGTTGGCAAATGTGGTTAGTACGGTTAAATTCATTTGATGCTAATGAGCAGATTCTCCATTCAAATGTACATGCTTATCTGTTAAACTTTTATTCTGATCAATGATGCGTATAATCGTTTCAACTGATGCTGCAGAACGTAAACCATCTGCTGGATTATTCATCACATAATCAATAAGCTGTTGCAGGGTACTAGTTACTACATGCATACGCGTATCTGAAGAAGCATAATAAATGTATACAGTCCCATCTGTATCTGCAATCCAGCCATTGCTGAAAACCACATTTGATACATCACCAACACGTTCTTCGCCTTCTGGAGCTAAAAAATAACCTGCAGGTTTGTGAGTTACTTTAGTTAAATCGTTCAAATCGGTCATGAATAAATACAACACATAGCGTAAACCTGCAGCAGTGTTTCTAACGCCATGCGCTAAATGTAACCAACCTTGAGGTGTTTTTATGGGGGCAGGACCAAGGCCATTTTTTGCTTCGTAAACGGTATGGTATACTTTCTTGTCGATCACAATTTCTTGTGTAATGGTTGCATTTTCTATGGTTGAAGAAAGACCAAAGCCAATCCCGCCGCCATTACCTGCTTCTACAAATCCATCTTGCGGACGTGTATAAAAGGCATATTTTCCTTGTACAAACTCTGGATGCAAAACGACATTACGTTGCTGCGGTGAGGGTGTCTTAAGATCGGCTAAGCGCTCCCATTTTACTAAATCTTTTGTTCGGGCAATTCCACATTGTGCAATAGCTGCCGATTGATCTCCTTCGCTTGCCGAAGGGTCTCTTCGTTCTGTACAAAATAATCCATATACCCAACCATCCTCATGGGCAACTAATCTTATATCGTAAACATTAGTATCTGGAATAGCTGTTTCTGGCATCACTAAAGGATATTCCCAAAAACGAAAATTGTCTATCCCGTTAGGGCTTTCAGCTATTGCGAAAAAAGATTTTCTGTCGTTTCCTTCCACTCGTGCTACTAAAACATAGCTGTCTTTCCACTTTATAGCTCCTGCATTGAGTACGGCATTTATGCCAAACCGCTCTATTAAATTCGGATTAGTTAGTGGATTTAAGTCGTATTTCCAATTGAACGGAACATGAGCAGCTGTTAAAACAGCATTTTTATAGCGATTGAATACACCGTTTCCTGGTTCAATCATTTTATTAGGTACTTTAATCAGTTCTTCTTGATGTAAAGCGAGTTGAGCAATGCGTTGTTCGAAAATAGTTTTCATTCGTATAGTTTGTTTTTTAAAGGATCGTGTTTTCTTAATCTTCTAATCTGTTCCACCACGTTCTTTTTAAAATGAAAATGATGACGGTTAATACCGCTATAGTTATCCATAAAGGATTATACATTCCTGTTATTAAATACATAGGGAAAATGGTAAGGCAAAGCTGTGCCACTATGCCCAGTGCGACATTAAACATGTCTAATTTAAAATTCTTGTTGGCTTCAAAAGTGGGATCTTTGGCTACCACTACAGCATGTATAGGTTTCCAAAAGCCCCATGGTCTTACGGTTTTATAAAATGATGTTAACACCTTTTCATCTGTTGGAGGCGCAGTATACGTGCCAATTAAACAGCCTATTATTGACAATACAAAAAGCAATGGCCACCAGTATAAGGGTAATCCTGTAGTTACATACGGCATTAATAAAGCTGAACCAACGCCAACAGCCATACCCCAGAAAAATCCATTCGCATTAAAGCGCCACCAATACCATTTTAAACAGTTTGCGGCTACATAACCACCATATAAACCACCCACTATCCATTGTAGAATGTTATTTACATCTTTAGCTAAAAAGCCAAAGAATATGCCCACAATCACCACAACTATCCCCACGATATAATTCATCGACATGATTTTTTTAGTAGGGGCATTTGGATTGACATATTTTAAATAAATATCATTGACAATGTAGGCTTGAGCGGCATTTAGTGTTCCGCTAAAGGTGCCCATAAATGCACCAAGTAATCCGGTAAGCACCAAACCCAATACGCCTACTGGTAAAAAGTTATTAATTGTTGCTGGAAGAATGCGTTCGAAATCTGTTACACCATCTGGTCCTTTTAAGTACAGTTGATTGTAATACAATAAGGCTAAAACAGTTAGTCCGGTAATCATAGAATAACGAATAGGCAATAAAATGATACTCACAAATCCTGTCATTTTACTGGCTTCTTTAGGACTACGTGTACTCAATACTTTTTGCATATCGTAATTTGGCGCAGGACCGGCAAGTGAGGCAAAAATGCCTTTCATCAGCATCATCATAAAGAAAATGCCGAATAAGCTAAAGCCATCATCTGCAATCTTCTTATTCGCATCGGCGGCAATCTTACTCCAATCCAAGTTTAACTTCCAACTGAAGAAAGGGTCATTCCATCCCTTTGGCACGTTTAAGGTTTGCCCTTGTAAATGTTGTACCGCAATAACGCCAATAGCAACACAAGCAATCGTCATGATTAGATATTTAATTGCATCGCCTAAAACGATACTGTGCATACCACCAATAATAGAATAGAACATGGCAAATAAGGTAAACACAATACCATAGAAATGCGGTACATACTTATCCGTTACATGAAAAGGAACATAGTCTTTTACGATATCCCATGGGATGAAAACTTGTACAAATTTACCCAGTCCTACAAAACCATACGCTAAGAAACCTAAACAGCTAATTAAGGCGAAAGCAATAACAATGATATGCGAACTTTGTACACCTTTACCAGTTAACCCAAATCTGGTTTTTAACCATTCGGCACCTGTTGTTGCATTTGATCTTCTTAGCCACTTAGATAAGAACATCATCATAAAAACCTGATTGAAAACAGGCCATAGCCAGGGAATCCAAATGCTTTTAAAACCATACACAAAACAGAGCGCAACCATCCACATAGTGCCACTAATGTCAAACATATCGCTGGCATCACTTAATCCTAGCATGTACCAAGGCAGCTTTTTGCCGCCCATCAGGTAGCTTTCTTTATCTTGCTTTGCTTTATTTCTCATATAAAATCCTATGAGAACCATGGTGAGCAAGTAAGCAACTAGAATTAAAATATCTATGAGTTGTAGTTTCATCTGTGCGTTAATGTGATTAATATAATTTCTTTAAGCCTACTCTCTTTTCGAATAGAATGCGGTCTGTTTGGTAAAATTTTTTGAAATCGTTTTCAGATACTTGCCCTTTAAATGGAGCGTAATAATGCATCTTTTTCATAGAAGGAACATAGCCTGCATTACGCCACACCAACACATAAGAAAGCTCAAAATCCTTGATGGCCGGTAATAAAGTTTCTGTCCACCAGGTTGCATCTGGTACGGCTTCGTATCCAGTTTCTGCAAAAGCAGCTAATTTGTTTTTCTGTTTCGCAACTTTAGAAAGGATGTTTAATTCGTATCGAACAGTATCTACAAATGCTTTTTTGTCTTGATTTTCAAATTGATACAAATCGAAACTCACTACATCCACTACATCATCTCCAGGATAACGTTCTAAAAACTCTTTTTCATTGGCAAAACCATTGGTGTTATATACGATAATGAGATTGTGCAATTTTTTCTTGTTTCTTAAGTAGTCAACCGTAAAACGCCAAGCTTTTTTTAACTCGGCAGGAGAGGAGGTGTTTTTACCCCACCAAAACCAATCGCCAGTTAACTCGTGAAAAGGACGAAATAGAATAGGAATAGCTTCATTTTTACTTCCTCTTAAACTGCCCATAAATTTGGCTGCTTTATCTAACCAAGAAACATACACTTGATGTTTTGAGCCTCCAGGTAAAATAGACGCTAGTGAATTTTTAGTGGTGTCCCAAGAAGAGCCGCCAGTTAAGGGATTATCAAAGTGCCAACTTAAGGTTATTGCAGCTCCTTTTTTATAACCACCTTGAATATACTTTTTCATGTTGCTGAAAGGAACGCCGTCAATATTTTTTAATGAATCATGTTCAATTCGAGCCATATCCCAACCGTAAACAGCAGGATAATCATTTACGATGTCTTTGATGTCGCTTTTGCCCGCAACATATTTCCAATTTACACCATAAGCTAAATCATCCTGATGCCCAAATAACGTATAGCGTTTACTTAATTTGTGTAGATTTTTATAGAGTGCTACTGTTTCTTTTGTGGCGAGTTTATCACTTAAGGATTGAGCATAAGTTGCACTACTTCCAAAAATAAATAAGCTGCTAAAAATGCCTGTTAAAATAATCCTGTGTAGTTTCATATAGGGATGCTGCTTATTTTTGAGGTAAAACTGCTGTAATTGCTTTACCGATTTCATGACCGTTTTCAAATTTCACTCCCAAAAATGTAGCAATAGTTTGCGCAAATTGGTTTTGATAAAGTTGTCCTTTGGTTTTAATTTCTCCGAGTGGCTTGGTATCTGGACCCATCACCGCAAAGAATATTTCATTACTATGCTCAACTGTATAATAATGACGCTGCCAATTGTCTAAATATCCTCTACCATGATCTTCTGTAATAATAAAAGTAGTATTGTCTTTATAAAAAGGATCGCTTTGCATGTAATTCCAAAGATCTTCGATCATTTTATCGTTGTAATTGGCCGCATCTAAGTAATAATCATATTTTCCGCTATGCGCCAGGGCATCGGTTTCTATAAAACTTAATTGTAATACCCGAGGATGATTTAATTTTACATATTCTTTGGCAAAAGAATAGGTAATGCCATCGTGTCTTTCACCCATTCCGTAATCTTTTGGCAACCACCATTGCAAATCGTTTAATGTTTTTTGGACATCACTCAATTTATCTCCTTTTACATTTGTGTAGCCAGAATTGATAGGTAAGCCTGATCTTTCTTGATTTAAAATTTTATAAAAAGCATCCCACGAAGTGAATGTGGCAACTTTACCTTTAAATGCTGGTATTTTATTTAAAAACTCTAATACGTTGATATTGTGATTTGCAGGATGTGAATTGGAGTTAATTAAGGTATCTGAATAGCCCGTAAATATTTCATTGTACCCAGGATAAGAAAACCAGTACCGATTGGTCACATTTACAAAATTGCCATAATTCCGGTTGCCATAAATCTGACCTTTCGAAGCTATGGTACTCCAAAAGAAGGGCATTAATTTTGCCCTTCTTTCTTGTTCGGTTTTACCCCAATATTTTTTAACTCGCCATGTCGAATCTTGAGATGTGAATTTCTTTCCAAATAGATTGCTTGAATCTGCACCATTAAATACGTCCTTCCATCGGTAGCCATCAAATGTAATAATGACTACATTTTTTGTTTTTTGTGCTACTGCGATGTTAAAACTGAACAGTAAACCTAGGATAATCAATTTTCTCAGATTCATCTACTCTCTAATTAATAGAAACCAACATCGTCAATATAAATTGTGGATGCAAAACCACTAAATTCTTGAAAAGTAAGGTATTCGATGGTTGCTGGATTTCCGATATTGATTAAAGGAATTTGATATTCGGTCCACTTCCCTTCATTTAAAATTACATCATACGTACCTGAAGTTACACCTAAATTAGAAGATGATACCCTAACTTTTTTGCCTTGTGTGCCAGCACCACCATACATGGATAGTTTCACGAAACTATAACCTGCAGTTGGGAATTTTGCTACTAATCTAAACCTCACCGCTGAAAATGATTTGTGTACCACTTTTATGGATGTTGTACCTCTTCTTACCATTTCGCTGTTGGCGAGATCTAAAGAAGTAAAAGAATAAGAGGTGTTTGTCCACACATTTTTTAAGCCATCATCATAAATAAAATGTTTCAGTCCGAAGGTTTTATCAGTAGTCACTGTGCCCACTGGTGTGGTAACCACAACTGCGCCATAGGTAACATTTGCTGGTATCTTTACTTTAATTTCTGTTTGTGTGTTGGAAACAATGGTTGCATTAACACTATTAATGGTAACGCCTGTAACACCTTTAAAATAATTTCCATTAATGGTCATATCGTCGCCTGGATTTCCTGCTGCAGGATCAAAACCTGTAATGGTTGGAGGTGGTTGTTTAATTTGGAAATTCAGGGTTGCTGTGCCATATTTTGTCGTTACCGTAATCGGATTATTGATAGGATCTGTTAATTGAGCTGGGATTTTAACCGTTACTGTATTATCATCGCCATAAATTAACGAATCTTTAGCTAACGTACCATTAAAATCAACTTTATAGGTGGTGCTCAGATTAGTTCCTTTAATTACAATCCATTCTCCATATCCAATCGAGGTTATTGCCGTATTCCTATCGTTTAGATTAGTTACTGCGCTTAATGTAGGAGGTGCAGTATCTACTACTTTATCCTTTTTACAAGCTCCCAAAAGCAGAAATAGCATCGCACAGAGAGCGAGGTGGCTTATTAATAGCGATCTTTTCATGTTCATAAATTTAAGTTATGATTTTATTAAATAGTTTAATTACCAATCAAGGTTGTTTTTTCCTCCTATGGCTTTATTAGAATTCAATTCGTTCAATGGGAGAGGTAATAATAAATTCTTTCTTGCACGAACCTTCGAAATGTTGTTCTGTCCAGTTCCAATTTTATTCATTACCTGTAAATAAATTCCCCAACGGATTAAATCAAAACGTCTAATCCCTTCTAGGTTAAGTTCACGAGCACGTTCTGCTAATACATAGCTACGGAATTGCTCGGGAGTCATTCCGGCTGGAGCATAAGCTGCTGGAACAGGTACTGGCGGAGTGCCAGTAGTTGGATAAGAACGGAAGCGAACTGTGTTCAATGCATCATAAGCAGCAGTTGTGGCACCATTTACTTCATTTTCAGCCTCTGCATACATTAACAATACTTCTGAATATCTTAGCAAAGGAAAGAAAGCATCGCTATTAGCTACTGTTGGATCTGCAACTGCGCTATATTTAATGGTATAAGCTCTTTGAGAAGTGGCTGTGTTACTATTGTTATAGGTTACCCCATTTACTACTTTATACAATGCCGATTGTTCAAAAGGATAAAAAATATTGGTTCCTTGTAACGTAGTATAATTGTGCGTAATTCCATCTAATACTCTTTTATCCTCGATATCGTAATCGTTGTAATGGTTATTAGTAGTCCAAACAGCGCCTTGCCCGAAGGTAGAACGAGCAGGGAAATAAGCACTTAAATTATTGATAAACGCCGTTCCTGCAAGTGATTGTAACTCCCACATTTGTTCTTTATTGTTTCTTCCTGCAATACTCCATAAGTCTTTCCAGCTTGGTGTTAATGCATACAAATTACTAGTAATTACTTCTGCAGCTTTATCTCTTGCTAAGGTGTAAAGTGCTTTCGAATCCATTCCTTCATGACCAGCTACTACATTTTTTGCGTAAGTATAATACCCATTATCAGTTCCGCCACGCACTGTAACGTTACCTGTTGCTGCACCAGAAGCCATTGTTAAATAGGTTTTAGCTAAAAAAGCTTTTGCTACACCCTGATTAACTCTTCCTGCTTCACCAGCTTTAGGATGGCCTAATGGGAATAAATTGGTTTCGGCAGATTTGAAATCACTAATGACCACATCATAGGTTTCTTTAACTGTAGCACGAGGCACATTTACCTCTGGGTTTTCTGCCGATAAAGATTTCAAACGAAGGGGTACGCCACCATACAATTGTACCAGTTGAAAATAAGCCCATCCTCTTAAAAAGTAAGCTTCCCCCAAAATCCTTTTCTTTACATCTGCATCCATATTTGTAATGGAAGGAACATTTTCTAACACCGTATTTGCTCTCGCAATAATGGTATAACATCCAATCCAAGGCGCTTGCCAACCAAAATAGGCTTGTGGATTTCCAGCACCAGTCGTTCCTAAAAACCAATCGGCTCCAGATACATGGTCATCATCTAAAATGGTGATGTTCCAAAAGGGTTGTAAGTATAAATCATAAGTGTACAATTCGGCATATACCCCATTAATTGCCGCTTTTGCATCACTTTCGTTTTTATAAAAATTCTCTGGTGAATAAAAAGAATAGGGTGTTTCTTGTAATGCTTTTTTGCAAGAGCTAAGGCTAAGTACGCTTAGACCAGTCACAAATGCTATAAAATATGTTGAAATCGCTTTCATATTATATTTTTAATAAGGTTAAAAATTGCAACGTAAAGAAAGGTTATAAGTTCTCGAGTTTGGATAACCGCCAAGGTCTACACCAAATAAAGCAGGGTTATCACCATAACTGTTAATCTCAGGATCGTAACCAGAATAATTGGTAAATGTATAGAGGTTGTTAACGCCTAAAGAAACTTTTAAATTAGAAATCGTTTTAGATTTTAGAGGAACGTTATAACCAAAAGTTATGTTTTTAATCCTCACAAAACTTCCGTCTTCTACAAATCTTCTGCTAAACAATAGGTTTCTAAAGAACTGACGCATAATTTTTGGCCCAGTAGCATTGGTATTATCCTTGCCTTGTGTCCAAGCGCCATCAGCCATTTCTTGAGTGATATTTTTATTGGTGCCTAAGTTGCCGCTAAATCTAGTATTCATGTTAATGATGTCATTTCCTTGAACACCATTAATGAATACACTCAAATCAAATCTTTTGTATTTAAAATTATTGGTAAAACCGAAGGTGTAATCGGGATTTACATCACCAATAAATGTTCTGTCGCTTTGTGCAATTGAAGTTCTGTCGTTATCTAAATTTTTGTATTTAACTTCTCCAATCGTTCTTAAAATGATAGCATCACCTAATCCGCTGTACGCTGGATCGCTTCTCACTTCTGCTTCATTATCGTAATAACCATCTTCAACATAACCATATAATGCGCCAATTGGCTTGCCAACAGTTTGAATAAATGGGGCATCTCCAGTAGAAATGTTTCGGCCGTATTGTTCGGTCACATCTGGACTTAGGCTTAAGATTTTATTTCTGTTAAATGAAATGTTGAAATTAGAGTTCCATTCAAAATCTTTGTTTTTTAAGACAATACCATTTAAAGTTAGCTCTAAACCTTTGTTCTCAATTGATCCTGAATTAACCAACTTGGTTTGAAATCCAGTAGATGAAGGGATGATTAAGTTTTGTAAAAGATCGTCGGTTATCTTTTTGTATACATCTACATGCAGATTTAGCCTGTTTTTAAATAGGCCTAAGTCTAAACCTAAATTGTAGGAAGTAGTCGTTTCCCATTTCAATTTCTCATTAGCAGGTCCAGCATATAAATCGTTGGCTAAACCAGTTTGAACAGAACCACCAAATGGATAATTGTATACGCTCAATTTAGCCAATGAAGCATAAGAGCCTATTCCTTGATTACCAGTTTGCCCATAACTAATGCGTAATTTTAAATCGCTAATGGCTTTAACATTTTTCATGAACTCTTCATTCGATATTTTCCAAGCAGCAGCAGCTGATGAAAAACCCGCCCATTTATTGTCTTTTCCAAATTTACTTGAGCCATCTTGGCGATAAGAAAAAGTTAGCAAATAGCGATCGTCATAGCTATAGTTAGCACGACCTAAAAATGAAATTAAAGTAGATTGATAACGGTAGGTGATAATTGGCAGCACAACTTCTCCAGCCGCAAGATTTTCATTTTCTAATGCGTCATTTGGGAAAGTCTTTGCTTCTGCTCTTTTGCTATTTCCATTAGTGCGCTCAAAAGTGCCAGCGCCAACTATGTTTAAACTATGTTTGTCAATTTTTTTAGCATAAGTAAGAATACTTTCTGCAACACCGCTATTCCAAACATTATCAGATTTTAATCCCCAACCTTTAACAGCAAAGCCTTCGTACACACTTCTTGGGTAATATTGATCTCTGGTACTACCAGCATAACTAAAGCCAATGTTTTGTCTGAATTTGAAATCTTTTAAGAAAGTTGCTTCCAAATAGTTTGAAGTAAAAATATTTAATCCTTTTACTCTATTTAAAACATCATTTACATAAATGTAAGGGTTTGTAATAAAAGCATCGCCGACCCCATCATATGCTATTGGTTCTGATAAGGTAGAAGGAAATGTTAATGCCGAACGGATAACTCCTGCACTTGCGGCATCAGATTTATCAGTTCCTGTTTTCACTCCATTGTTAATCGTGCGTGCTATAGAAGTACTTGTGCCTACTTTAAACGTTTTGCTAATGTTTCTATTTAAATTTAAGCCTAAACTAAGTCTGTTATAATCCGAGTTTGAAATGGTGCCTTCCTGATCTAGGTAACTAAAAGTTAAACTATGACTACCTGCATCACCACCTCCAGAAACATTGATAGAATAGTTCTGATACAAACCACGACGGAAAATTTGATCTTGCCAATTATTTTTATTTCCTATATAATCTTGTGGACCTTTTGAATAATAAGTGTTTCCTGGATTTAATGGGTCTGGTAACTGTGCGCCAGGATAAGGTAATGCGTAGGCAGTACCTGTATACTTGTTCGAATTTGTATAAGCCAAATTTTGATATGCGGCATATTCTGACGCATTAAGCACATCTATTTTTCTAGAGACCTCTGCTTGTCCAAACGTAAAATTAGCTTCCACTCTGTCTTTGCCGCTTTTTCCTTTTCTGGTTGTAATTAATACAACACCATTAGCGCCACGTGAGCCATAAATTGCCGTTGCTGATGCATCTTTAAGGATATCAATGCTTTCAATATCATCTGGATTTAAAAAAGACATTGCATTTAAAGTTTGTTTCTCATCATCGCCAATAGATAGAGGTGTAGAACCGCTACTATTGTTATTAAAAGGAACTCCATCAATTACGTAAAGAGGTTCTGTCCCTCCTAAAAACGAGTTTGAACCTCTAACGCGGATACTTAAGCCAGCACCTGGTGCACCATCATTTTGTGTTACATTTACACCAGCAATTTTTCCTTGCAAGGCTTGTAAAACGTTAGTTGTGGCATCTTTAATTAAGTCTTCTCGCTCAATTCTTGATACAGAACCAGTAAGGTCTGATTTTTTAACGGTTCCATAACCAACAATTACAACATCAGAAAGGGTAGTGCTTTTAGATTTTAAAACAACATTGAACGAAGTTTTAGTGCCAATAGCTAGTTGTTGGCCTTCCATTCCTAAAAAAGTAATGACTAAAGTTTGTGCAGTAGAAGGAATGGTCAATGAGAAATAGCCATTACCATCGGTAACCGTTGCTACTTTAGTGTTCTTAATACTAACAGAAACACCTGGAAGTGTTAATCCATTTTCATCAGATACTTTGCCTGAGATCTTTTTATCTTGGGCAAAACAAGTAGTAATAGATAACAGGCATACAAGTATTGCCAATAAATTAGTAGATAGTTTATTAAGCATAAGCGTTTTATTTGGTTTATATCAAAAGTAGTGTTCAATGCGTTGGGTAAAATAATACTATTTTATCCATTTATAATATTTTTATCTCCTCATCATTCGTTTTACTCAAAATAACTGCTATTTAACTTTCGTTATGCTCTTTTAATTAGTGAATTAGCTATAGTTGTTATATATTTGAATATTGATATTATTTTATCCTGTTTATTGATATTATTTAATCATTTATTGTGCATTCAACTATAATAAAAGAAATTACTCCGCTTACTAATGGCGATTGTTTCACCATTTTCGAAAGGAAGAAACAAGATTTTGACTTTCCTTTGCATTATCATGAAGAGATGGAATTGAATTTTATTTCTAATGCTAGTGGAGCACGTAGAGTAGTTGGAGATCATATTGAAGAAATTGGCGATATCGAGTTGGTGTTGGTTGGCTCTAATTTACCACATGTTTGGGAAACCTATAAATTAAGCGGCAAAGAAATTCACGAAGTAACCATTCAATTCCACAAGGATCTTTTTGATGAAAAATTTCTACGCCGAAATCAACTACGTGTAATTAGAGAACTATTTGAAAAATCGAAATGCGGTATTTTATTCTCCAAGGAAACAGCACAAGCAATTGGCCCGAGATTGATCAAACTAAATAAGAAACATGGTTTCGATTCGGTTTTAGAATTGATGTCCATTTTACATGACCTTTCTACTTCTAGAAATATGCGTACGCTATCCGATTCTACATTTAGCAATGCTGAATTTTCTTATAATAGTCGAAGAGTAGAAAAAGTGATGGAATATATTAATGTCAATTTTGATAAGCAAGTAAGCCTTGCAGAGGTTGCAAGAATAGCAAACATGACTGAAGTTTCATTTAGTCGGTTTTTCAAAAGTCGTACGGGCATTAGTTTTATTGATAGTTTAATAGAAATTAGATTGGGTCATGCATCAAGAAAATTAATTGATACTACAGAAGCTGTCGCAGAAGTCGCATACAATTGTGGTTTTAACAACATTTCTAATTTTAATAGAATATTTAAAAAGAAAAAAGGCTGTACGCCAAAAGAGTTTAGAGAAAATCTTTCTGGTCATAGAGTTTTCGTTTAATCGTATGAAACTATTATTTTCAATTTTATTGCTAACAGTTTGTAGCAACTTTACTGTACATCATAAAGAGCAGTTTTTCAGTGCAGATAACCCATATATACAATACACGGGCAGAGTAGATTTTACAAATCCAGCAAAACCAAAATTTTGGGCTTCTGGCGCTTATGTGCAAGTAAAATTTAATGGGACATCTTGTGCACTTCAAATTAACGATGAAATGATTTGGGGTAAAATCCTGAACTATCTAGAAATAAAAGTTGATGATCAACCTGCCTACCGAATTCAATTAAAAGGAAAAGAGAATACCATAGTATTAGCCGAAAACTTAACAAAAGGAGATCATGTAGTCACCATTTGTAAAAATTCAGAAGCTGAAAATGGATATATTGAAATTGTAGGCTTTACATGCGAAAAATTAGTGGCACTGCCAGCAAAGCAAAAACGTAAGATGGAATTTATTGGAGATTCCATTACATGCGGTGCAGGTAGTGATGAAAGTGTAATTGCTTGTGGGAAAGGAGAATGGCACGATCAGCATAATGCGTGGCTCGCCTATGGGCCAACTACTGCTCGTAATTTGAATGCACAATGGCATTTGTCTTCCGTTTCGGGTATTGGATTAATGCATAGCTGTTGTGATAAAAAAATAGTGATGCCACAGGTTTTTGATAAGGTGAGCATGGCAAGAGATACCATAAAATGGGATTTTAGTAAATATCAACCCGATGTGGTGACTGTTTGTTTAGGACAAAATGATGGTGTACAAGACTCAACCAAATTTTGCAATGCTTATGTGAAATTTGCTAAAACATTGCGAGGTTATTATCCTAAAGCAAAGTTGATTTTTCTAACTAGCCCAATGGCGAATAAAGAATTGAAAACAGCACTAGTAAAGTATATCACTGCTGTTAAAAAGACCTTAAATGCTGACGGAGAACAAAATATTGACTCTTATTTCTTTACAAAACAAGCTAATAAAGGCTGCGGTGGACATCCTTCTTTAGTAGAACACAAAGAGATTGCAGATGAACTTACGGCTTATGTTAAAAAAACAATGAAATGGTAAAGCTAAGAATTACAATTTCCTTAATTCTTTTGAGTTTAAGCACGGTTACAAATGCACAAGAGCTCTTTAAAATGAAGAGCAATGTGAAATCTAGACTCATCAGTTTCGAAAACTTAAGTGGCGCAAGTAGCAATGGCGGTAAAGAAAATAATGGAGCAAAAGGTCATGCTACAGAGACTATTTTACCTGGTGCTACCCGAACACTTGTAAATTACAATGGCAACGGCATAGTGCAAAGAATGTGGTACACAATTAGTGAACGCAGTCCAGAAGTATTACGCTCCATTCGTTTGCAAATATTTTGGGATGGTGCTACAAAACCTGCAGTTGATGTACCATTTGGAGATTTTTTTGGCATTGGTTTAGGTCAGAAAAAACCTTTTGAATCTACTTTTTTTAGTGATCCAGAAGGAAAATCGTTCAATTGCTTTATCCCAATGCCATTTCGCAAGCAGGTAAAAATGCTTTTTATTAATGAAAGTAAGTTAAACGTAAACCTATTTTTTGATGTGGATATTCTAGAAACTCCGCCACATACTGCAGATGTATTGTATTTTCATGCCTATTGGAATAGAAAAATTACGAGCGAGTTAGGAGAAGATTTTGAACTATTGCCGCTCATAAAAGGCAAGGGAAGATTTTTAGGAACAAATGTTGGCGTAATTACGGATTCTGTTTATCGTGGTACATGGTGGGGCGAGGGAGAAGTGAAAATGTATATTGATGAAGACACCAAATACCCCACTATTAATGGAACAGGAACAGAAGATTATGTCGGCGCTGCTTGGGGTTTAGGAACTTTTAATCATCAATTTCAAGGGTGTTTAGTGGCAGACAATAAATTGGGTTATTTTGCATTTTATAGATATCATGTTCCTGATGAAATTTATTTTAACAAAAGCATTAAAGTAACTATCCAAGAACTCGGTGGTACTAGTTTAGAAATAGCGAGAGATTTATATAAAAAAGGAGCGAAAATTAAACCGGTTATTTAAAATTAAATGCGATGAATTCTGCACCCATGCTTACAGACGAGCAGTTTAGACCTGGGGGTGTATTATTTTACAGAGTTGATGATTATTCTGCAACAAGTTACTTTTATTTGGATAAACCAACTCACAATTTACCAAGTTTACAACCAATTGATATACGTACTTACAACTTAAAAACTATAAATTAACTTAATTTATGAAGACTTTAAAACTAATTGCCTTATTCCTTTTCGTATTTGTTGCTGCACAAGCACAACAGAAAGATGCATTTTACAATGAAATTCAAAACTTTAAAAAACAAGATAGTATTAAATTCCCCCCAAAAAAGGCAGTGCTTTTTATAGGGAGTTCAACTTTTACCAAATGGAAAGATGCACAAACTTATTTTCCTGATCATGTAATTTTAAATCGTGGTTTTGGAGGTTCTTCTTTGCCAAATGTAATTAATTACATAGGTGATATTGTTTATCCCTATCAACCAAAACAAGTTGTTATTTACTGTGGAGAGAATGATTTTACAGGAAATGCTACTGCACAAATGGTGGTAGATCGAGTTAAAAACTTGATAGATTTAATTCGAGCAAAATATCCAAGAGTTCCTATTGCTTACATTTCTATTAAACCAAGTCCATCACGAGAGAAATATTGGCCGTTAATGGTTGAAGCAAATCAAAAGATTGCTGAAATGATTAAAGGAGTGAGACGTGCCGATTTTATCAATACTTATGATGCTATGTTTAACGCTGATGGTACAATAATGACAGATATTTTTCTAGCGGATAAACTACATATGAATGCCAAAGGATATGCTATTTGGGCCAAAATTATGGAGCCTTACTTAAAGTAGGGCTCTAGAATTCATCTTTATTTCCTACTTTTGCGAGGTGAAAAACCTAGCTGTCTTTTATTTAATCTTTGTGGTATTGCTGTCGGTATTGCCATGTAGCGATGAATTAGCGGCCCAAGAATTTACCCAACAAGCAGTTGTTAAGGTAGATCATGATAAAGCAAAAGGTAGCGCAGAAAACTGTTCGCCAATTTGCTTATGTTCTTGTTGCGGACAAAGTGTGGTTGAACCTCAGTTTGTTGCATTTCAAACAAAAATCACAACTTTTAAAGTAGAAAATGAAATTTCTACACATCAATTTTCTCTTGAACAGAGGGCAAAAAATATTTGGCAACCGCCAAAATTCGGATAATGCTATTTAAGTTTGTCATGCTGAGCTTGTCGAAGCATCTTTATGGCAGTTCAAAATAATATCATTATTCATTTAATAATAGAACAATGTATCAATACATGATTCTATTCACATCAATCATTAAAATACAGATGAAAAAAATCATATTGTCAATATTGGCATTATTTATAACGACACTAACTTTTGGGCAAAATACATGGAAAGCCCAAGTTTTAGAACAGGAAACAAAAAATCCAATCTTTGGTGCAACAGCGAAAATAAGAGGAACAGCGATTGGTACACAAGCTGATGAAAAAGGTTTTTTAAGTTTAACAAATATTCCAGATGGAATACAAAAAATCACTATCAGTTTTGTTGGATTTGAGGAAAAAACAATCACTTTAACATTTCCATTAACTCAAACTGAGGTAGCCACAATTTTATTGAAAGCAACTAAGGATGAATTAGAAACAGTAACTATTTCTTCTACACGAAGCTCAAGAAGCATTCAAGATATTCCAACTCGAGTTGAATTTATTGCAGGAGAAGAATTGGAAGAAAAAGCCAACATGAAACCGGGAGATATCAGAATGATGTTAAGTGAAAGTACAGGTATTCAAACCCAACAAACTTCTGCAACATCAGCCAATGCCGCCATACGTATTCAGGGTTTAGATGGGCGTTATACTCAAATTTTAAAGGATGGATTTCCATTATATGCTGGCGCTGCCAGCGGTTTAGGTTTATTACAAATTCCACCATTAGATTTAAAACAAGTAGAATTAATTAAAGGATCTGCATCCACTTTATATGGTGGGGGCGCAATTGCTGGCTTGGTTAACTTGATTTCCAAAACTCCAAATAAGGAAAGTGAATTAAATTTCCATTTTGATGGAACAGACGCATTAGGCTTAAGTCTGAATGGATTTTACAGTAAACGTAATGAAAAAGTGGGCACTACTTTATTTGCTGCTTATCAAAATAATGCCGCTTATGATCCTGCAAATATCGATTTATCAGCTATCCCTAAATCGGAGCGTTTTACTTTCAATCCAAAATTATTTCTTTATCCGAATGCTAAAACCACACTAATATTAGGTGTAAATACCACTTTTGAAGATCGCATTGGTGGAGATATGCACTATATTAAAGGAGATGCTGATGCATTGCACACTTATTTCGAACAAAATAAAACACGACGAATTAGCACCCAATTTTCACTAGATCATGATTTAGGTAAATGCGGACATTTTACAGTGAAAAATAGCTTGAGTTATTTTAATAGAGTGTTAAATACACCAGGATATGAATTTAATGGCACTCAATATTCCACTTTTACGGAGGCAAATTATGCAAATCATGGCGAAGAAATAGAATGGATAGGTGGCATTAATTTATGGACAGATCGCTTTAAGGAACAAGGACTATCTTCTTCCGCTTTGCGAAATTACAATCAAATTACTGCTGGTGCTTTTGTACAAAATACGTGGAAAGCCAATCCTTGGTTACATATAGAAACAGGAATGAGAGTAGATCACGTGAGTGATTATGGTTTTGCATTCTTGCCAAGAATATCAACGCTGTTTAAAATTAATCCTAAACTTACTTCTCGATTAGGAGGAGGTTTAGGTTATAAAGCGCCTACAATTTTTACAGAAGATAGCGAAAGAATTCAGTACAAAAATGTATTGCCGATTAATAAAACAGAAAATCAATTAGAGAAAAGTTATGGTGCTAATTTGGATATCAATTATCGCACTGCGCTATTAAACCAAACGATTTCCTTTACTATTAATCATCTGTTTTTCTTTACACATCTTAAAAATCCATTACAGTTATTAGCTGTTACCAATGGAAATTATCAGTTTGTAAACGTAACTGGAAATATAGAAAGTAAGGGAACAGAAACTAACGTGAAATTAGGCTATAAAGATTTTAAATTATTTTTAGGTTATACGTATACCGATGCACATCAACATCAAAATGGTGTGAAAATGGAAAATACGCTAACCGCTAAACATCGAATTAATGCAGTTTTAATGTACGAATTAGAAGATAAATGGAAAATTGGTTTGGAAGCATATTCTTTTAGCAAGCAATTATTAAGCGATGGTTCTATCGGTAAAAGTTATGTAACTACAGGTTTTATGGCCGAAAAACTTTGGGATCGTTTCTCTATCTACATTAACTTTGAGAATTTCTTAGATGTACGACAAACACGCTTTGATTCCATTTACACAGGCACATTAACTAACCCACAATTTAGAGATATTTACGCTCCACTTGATGGTTTTGTAATGAACGGGGGAATAAAGTTTAGATTATAATTTTATCGCTTCTGAGGAATCTCATTAATTAACCTCGATGAGATTCCTCATTTAATACCTCTTTTGTCTGCTCAAAATCATCTTGATAAAATAAATTTGCAAGATAATACCAATCGGTATATATTTGCGCTGTCAATTTAATACATCATGACAAAAGCAGAAAAAACGAAAGCATACATTATTGAGAAAACGGCACCAATCTTTAATAAAAAAGGATTTGCTGGTACTTCATTAAATGATATGACTGCTGCAACAGGTTTAACTAAAGGAAGCATCTATGGTAATTTTGCCAATAAAGATGAAGTAGCCTTAGCTGTTTTTGATTATAATCTCAAAAAATTAACTGACATTATCAATAGTGATTTATCTGCACAAAAAGGAGCTAGAAACAAATTGCTAGTTTACGCAGAACGATACGAGAGATTTTTAAATCCACCATTTACAGAAGGAGGATGTCCTGTTTTAAATACTGCAGTAGAAGCAGATGATACCCACGCAGGATTAAGAACAAAAGCCACAGAAGCTATTTTAAGCTGGAAAAAAACAATCGTTAAAATTATAGAAAAAGGCATTGTAGATAAAGAGTTTAAGCCTGATACGGATGCAGAGCAAATTGCCTTCACCATGATTGCAATGACAGAGGGCTCAATGATGATTGCCAAATTGCTAGACAATAAACAGTATGTAACGATGGTGCTTCAATCCATGAAAAAAATGATCCAAAGCATCGATTAAAAAAATTTGAAACAGAATATACCGATTGGTATATAAAAGATAAATTAAAATTTAAAAACAATAAAAAATGAAAACTACAAACAACACCATATTAATTACCGGCGGCAGTGCAGGTATTGGTTTCGAAACAGCAAAATTATTAAGTGAACAAGGAAACCATGTAATTATATTGGGTAGAGATGAAAATCGCTTGGCGGCTGCTAAAGCAAAATTAACTAATGTAACAGCTATTCAAGCCGACGTGAGCAATGCAGATGATGTAAAACGATTAGTTGCTACTATTAAACAAGATTTCCCAAATCTAAATGTATTGATTAACAATGCAGGTAGGGCTTCGGTTTATAATTTGGCCGACCAAAGCAAAGATGCTTTTAGCATTGCAGAAGAAGAAATGTTGACGAATTATCTTTCTATTGTTAGATTGAATCAAGCGTTATTGCCAGTATTGTTAAAGCAAGAAGCAGCAGCAATTGTAAATGTATCATCTGTTGTGGCTTATGTGCCAGGTGCTACTTTGCCAACTTATGGAGCAAGTAAAGCAGCATTACATTCATATACTACTTCATTGAGATTAAGTTTAGAAAACACGGCAGTTAAAGTTTTCGAGTTAATGCCTCCATTGGTTGATACAGAACTTTCTGCAGAAATAGGTGGTCACAACGGCATTCACCCATCACAAGTTGCCAACGAATTTTTGGAAGCATTTGCGAATAATGATTTTGAAATTCGTGTAGGTGATACCGCTAAAATATACGAATTGTTCCTTTCTTCCCCAGCTGATGCTTTGAATGTAATGAATGCAAACAGAGCAGCGTGGATAGAAAGTGTTAACTCATAAAACGATGTCATTTCATCTAAAAAGAAAAATAGCATTTGCCTTAATAATGGCACTATTAACTACTGGCATTATTTCTTTCACGGTAATAGGTGTAAATCTTGGTTTCATTGATCATTTTTACAAATATGGGTGAAGTCGTGGCTCATTGCCTATTTGATTGCAGTACCTTGTATTTTAGTTGCTGGACCAGTAATAGAAAAATTGGTACAACAATTAGTGAAAGAAAAGATAAAAGCTAATCATTAAAATATGAAAAGAGTAGTGATTACCGGCCTAGGAGCAATTACACCTTTAGGAAACACGGTAAATGAATTTTGGGAGAATATAGTTGCAGGTAAAAGTGCTGCAGGACCAATTACCAAGTTTGATAGCACTAAATTCAAAACGCATTTTGCTTGTGAGGTAAAAGATTTTGATATAGAAGCCTATTTGGATAAGAAAGAAATCAAAAAGTACGATTTATTTACTCAATATGCTATTGCAGCAAGTGATCAGGCGATTAAAGATGCAGGACTTGATTTTGAAGCAATGGATGAAAAAGATAGATATGAAATTGGTGTAATTTGGGCTACAGGTAATGGAGGTATAAGTACTTTTGAAAGTCAGTTAAAAGAATTTAATACTGGCGATGGGACACCTAGATTCAATCCCTATTTTATTCCTAAAATGATTGTTGATATTGCAGCCGGAGTGATTTCTATTCGCCACCAATTACATGGGCCAAATTATTGCACAGTATCTGCTTGTGCGTCTTCAAATACAGCCATCATCAATGCTTTTGATACCATTAGATTAGGAAAAGCTAAAGTAATGATTGCAGGCGGATCTGAAGCAGCGATCACTGAATCCTCAGTAGGTGGTTTTAATTCAGCTCAAGCTTTATCTAAAAATAATGAAGCTCCTCAACAGGCATCAAGACCATTTGATGTGGATAGAGATGGCTTTGTAATGGGAGAAGGTGCAGGCGCATTAATTTTAGAAGATCTGGATTATGCTTTAGCAAGAGGAGCGAATATTTATGCTGAATTGGTAGGTGGCGGCATGGCTGCAGATGCTTATCATTTAACAGGTACACACCCTGAAGGATTAGGAGCTATTTTGGGTATGAAAAAAGCAGTAGAAGAGGCAGGTATAAGTTTGGCAGAAGTAGATTATATCAACGCACATGCGACATCTACAGGTATTGGAGACATTAGTGAACTAGTAGGAATTAAAAAGTTATTTGGTGATTTACCAGTTGCTATTAGCGGAACAAAATCTATGACTGGTCATTTGTTGGGAGCTGCGGGCGCTGTCGAGAGTATTATTTCAGTGCTGTCTGTTAAAAACGATATTATTCCGCCAACAATAAATACTCAAAAACTGGATGATGAAGTACCGAAAGGTTTAAATATTGTTTTGGGTAAACCGATCTACAAAACAGTTAATTATGCACTTAATAATACCTTTGGTTTTGGCGGGCATACAGCCAGTAGTTTATTTAAAAAGTACAGTAAATAAGGGCAAACTTGCTTAAAAAAGCCTTGTTTAATTGAGCAGGGCTTTTTCTATTTTAGATAAAAGCATATCAATTTCGAATGGTTTGGCCAAAAAATCATCGGCGCCAGCAGTTTCGGCAGAATGTTTTAAATCATTACTTGCAGAAATTAAAATAACAGGAATGTGTTTGGTACGCTCTTCACTTTTCAACTTTTTACATAATTCTCTACCATCTGAACCAGACATCCAGATATCTAAAACATAAACATCTGGTAATTCATTTTGAGCAGTAAGTATAGTATTTCCATTTAGAGTAGCATTTACAATATAGCCTTCCATTTCTAGCATCATTCCAACTGCATCTAAAATACCAGGATCATCATCAGCAACAGTAATTCTTTTTGGTTTGTTCATCTTAAATTCTATGTAAAAAAATCAAGTCTAAATTGTTAATTTTTAAGCAATTGGTCGTTGTATCGGAATAGAAAACCAAAATTTAGAGCCTTCACCTTCTTTGCTGCTCACCCATATTTTTCCGCCTTCACGCTTGATAATTTCAGAAGAGATATAAAGTCCTAATCCCAAGCCCGGAAATGTATGTTGCATACTTCCACTTACGCGATAAAATTGTTCAAAAACCTTATTTAAATTGCTTTCTGCTATGCCTATACCAAAATCTTCTACACAAAGCACAACGTTATCATTTTCTATCATGGTATGCACAACAATTTGTTCAGAATCTGGGGAATATTTAATTGCATTAGTTAATAAATTTGTAACTACTTGGCTTATCCTTTCCTTGTCCGCATAAACTAATCCAACTTTTTCTAAATTCTCTATAATTTGATGCTTTTCAGTAACACGTTGCAATTCCTCTACTTCAGATCTAACCATTTCATTAAAATCGAAATGGATTAGATTATACTGTAATTTGCCTGAATTTACTTTAGTTACATCTAACAAATCTCCAATTAAATTGGTGAGACGATTGAGTTGTAAATCCATCTTTTTCATGAGTCCAGCTTCCATTACATCCCCTTTTTTTAGCAAAATTCGCTCTAATACTTGAGCATAAGCTTTAATACTGGTTACTGGAGTTTTCAATTCATGGCTGGCAATGCCGATAAAATCGTCTTTTTGTTGTTGTAATTGTTTGGTTTCAGTAATATCAAAAGATACGCCTATAAAAGTAAGCGGATTTCCTTTCTCATCATATTGGGCTTTACCTGATTCCTTAATCCAATGAATGGAATCATCAGGCCAACGAATTTGATATTCTGCTTGGTAAATTGTTCCATCCAAAATAGCTGTATTTATCGCTTTAATTACATTCTCTTTAAAATCTGGCTCAATAAAATTAAGTAGCTCATTGTAGGTTAACTTCTTTTTAGTTAAAAGGCCGTAATTTTTATTGAATTGATCAGAAAATCTAATTTTATTTGTCTTAATATCTAACTCGTAAGAACCTAATCTTCCAGCTTCTAATGCTATTTCTAATCGCTGATTAATTCGTATTAATTCTTCCTTAGCATTTCGTTGTTGCGTAGTGTCCATAACTGTGCCCAACATCCTCAACGCTTTCCCATCTGCATCGTAATAAATTTTCCCTTGAACTTTTATCCAATGGATAGACTTATCTTCCCAAATAACTCTCACTTCATAGTAAATTTGCCCGATATCTAAGGCTCTTCTATGGGCATTTAACCGTAATTCATGATCATCAGGGTGAATGGCCGCTACATAGGTAGCTCTTGGAACTCGATGTTTATAACCAAAAATCTCATCAAAACGCTCAGAGGTGTTCATCTCTCCAGTACGTAAATCAAGGTCAAAAGTACCTAAACCTGCCGCTGCGGCTGATAATCTAGCTCGTTCTTCAGCATCTTGAATTTTACGCTTGCTTTCAAGCATCTCAGTTACATCAATTGCCACAACCATAATCCTATTAATGCTTCCATCTGCATCTTTCAATGGCTGATAAACATAGTTGATATAAATCGTTTGTTTCTGACCATTTCTAATTAAAGTGATAGGTTGTTCATTGCCATGATGAGTAATGCCAGTTTGCATTATATTTTTAAGAATATTGTCAAAACCTAATGTTTTAGATTCAGGGAGCGCTTCCCATAACGTTTTTTCAGCAAATTCTTGTCTGTTTTTACCCGAAAGATTTAGATACGCGTCATTCACTAATTCTACAAAAAGTTGCTCTCCTTTCAAAATAATCATTCCTACTGGAGCTTGTAAAATTAACTTACGAAAATTTTCTTCACTTTCTTTAAATGCATTTTGAGCGGCAACTTCTTCAGTAATATCTTGCAATGTGCCATTTAAACGATAGGCAACATTTTGTTCATTAAATAATGCTTTTCCTTTTGCTTTTACAATCCGTTCTTTTCCAGTTTTTGCATTGATGATGGTATATTTTGCGGTATAATTTCCTCCAGATGAGTGATCCAGAGCTTTTGAAATGGCATCGTTTACTTTTTCTCTATCTTTTTCGGCAATAGAATTAAGCGCTATAGACAAGTCTATTTCAACATCCGAAGCAATGCCAAACCAGCTTTTTAATCGAGCATTGCTAGTAAATTTATTAGTAAGTGGATTATAATCCCATGTGCCTAATTCGGCTGCATTTAATGCAAATTCAAGTTCATCTTTACTCTCACTTAAAGCCTTTAAGGTTTTTACTTTTGTGGTGCTTTCTGTACAGGTCACAAAAACTCCCGCAGGTTTACCAGTTTCATCATAAGCGGGGCTATAGCTAAAAGTCCAATATACATCTTCAATTTTGCCGTTACGATAAATTGGAATTAGTTGGTCTTCGCTCCAAGTGGCATCACCTCCAGAAAGCACTTGATCTATTAATGGTTTAATGATTTCCCAAATTTCTGGCCATACCTTTTTACCAACCTGGCCCATCGCCTCCGGATGTTTTCCTTCATTACCCAAACTAGGGCGGTAGGCATCGTTATAAAAGCAAATTAATTCTGGCCCCCAAAATAAAAACATTGGGAATTTAGAGTTGAGCAGAATGCTAAGCGTAGTACGTAAGCTTTGAGGCCACTTTTCTATAGGGCCAAGAGGATTTTTAGCCCAATCGATTGAGCGGATTAGTGCACCACATTCGCCACCTCTGCTAATGAAACCAAAACTCATGCGTTGTTAAAATAGTTCATCGTAAATTAAGAAATTTTATATCCCCAATTAACAAATAATTTATTTTTTTGTTCGATTGATTGAAAGAAAGAGCTATTTATAAAGGTGTGCTAATTTTTGGTGCAAGGATACAAGGGATAATGGCTAACTTTTCTTTAGCTATGTATGCTTCCTTACCTAATTTCCGCAACATGCGGTAATGAGAGCATAAAGCACTTAAAAAAGTTGGGCTTTCTATGTAAGGAAGATTAAACTCCAAAGCGGTATCCTTAACTATTTTGCCTATAGCGGGATAGTGAATATGACATATTTTTGGGAAGAGATGATGTTCAACTTGTCTGTTTAAACCACCACATATAAAACCAGCAAGTTTACTATTTACTGCAAAATTAGCTGTGGTCATCATCTGATGTGCTGCCCAAGCTTCTTCAATATTTCCTTCGTTATTTGGATGAGGAAAACTAGTTCCTTCTACCACATGCGCTAATTGAAAGACTAATCCTAATACCAAACCCTGTGCAAATTGCATAGCTAAAAAGCCAATAATAAACTGCCACCAAGTAATATCCAAGACTATTAAGGGTAAAATTATGAACAGGAAATAATATAAAAATTTGAAGAAAAACAAATTAAAATATTCAATTTTTGGATGATTTGATACTTGACAACCAATTTTTGTTTGGAAGAATTTCTTATAATCCTTTCTAAAAACCCATGATAGCATAGCTAAACTGTACAAGCCGAAAGCATAAAAATGCTGATAGCGTTGTAATTTATTTACAGGTTCATTTTCGCAAAAGCGGATTAAGCCTGGTGCTACATCAATATCTTCATCATGTCCCGAGATATTGGTGTAAGTGTGATGTACAATATTATGGCAAATACTCCAAACATAAGCACTAGCACCAATTAGACTAAATAAAAAACTAAATGATTTATTGATAAATGATTTATCAGAAAAAGCCTTATGAATTGCATCATGACAGATATTAAAACCAACAAAAGCGCCAAACATGCCTAATAAAATAGCCATGCCTAACATGAGTAATGGATTAAAACCGCCTAATAAAATTAGTAGATACAAGGTAACAAAGGTTCCTAAAAAGAAAACTGCTTTAAACCACATTGCGCCATTGGCATGAACACTTATTTGTTGCTCATCAAAATGTTCATCAACACGTTTACGTAAGGTAGCATAAAAGGTAGATTTATTCGTATTCGTAAACTTGACTTTCTTTGTCATATTTCGTGTAAAGTGTGGTAGGGGCAGTTTTTTAATTTTAGCTAATGTAGTCTAATTAATGTGTTATGTTACATAAATACTAGTTTAATTTTAGCTGTTTCATTCTTATTTACGCAAAAGCTTAAACAAAAGATGTAGTGCAGGTTTTTTTGGTTAGATATTCCGTTGCTTGTAATATTTTAAATTGTGCATATACTTTAATAAGATGTGAACATACGTTGGGTTGGTATATCAATTACAATGAGCGTTCCTTTATCTGGTTGCTTTTCAATACTTATTTTTCCTTCGTAGTAATTTATTCGGTTAGATAATAAGCCAATCCTTTTCCCTTTACCATTATTTTCTATACATAAATTAATAGAATCTGGATGTTCTATCAATTGAAAAATAACATTTGTAGCCTTGGCATATTTTATGATATTTTGGAAAATTTTTTTCACAATGCGATAAAAACTGACTTGAAAATCTTCTGGATATTTAGAAAGATCATCGAAACCATAAATTAAATGTTCAATGTAAATTTTGCCTGATGTATTAATATCGTTAATTAATTGCTCAATTGAATTAATCAAACCATATTGATAAATAGAGATTGGCATTAATTGAGAGCTCATTTGTGAACTTATTTTTTTAAATAACTATTGAAATGAAAATTACAGTTAATTTTATAGACGTAAATACCTAATATTAAGTATTTTTGATTCCAAATATAATCCCAAGTATGAAAAAATTGATTTACCCTTTATTGTTTGCAATAGTCGCTTTACTTTTTAGTTGTAAAAAATCGGGAACGTTCCCAGTCCCAGATCCAACACCAACTCCACCTACTGTACCAACAACTCCAACTTATCCGTTGCCAGGTGCAGCTAAAGATGGTGTGGTATTTATCAATGGTGGTACATCAGCAATTGTTACTTTATATGCACCTTCAAAATCATCGGTATATGTGATTGGTGATTTTAATGATTGGCAAACTTTACCTGCTTATCAGCTGAAACTAGCACCAGATAATAATACATGGTGGGTTCAAATTGACAACTTAAACCCTAATACAGAATATGCATATCAGTTTTTTGTAGATGGAACATTGAAAGTTGCAGATCCTTACTGCGAAAAAGTGTTAGATCCTAACAACGACAGTTATATTTCATCAGTAACTTATCCAAATCTAAAAACATATCCAACCGGAAAAACAACTGGAATTGTAAGTGTAATGCAGGCTAATCAGCCAATTTATACATGGAAAAATGGAAGTTTCACTAGGCCAGCAAAAGATAATTTAGTAGTATATGAATTGTTAATTCGTGATTTTACAATGGAGCATAGTTACGCATCAACACTTCAAAAATTAGATTACTTAAAGGATCTTGGGATAAATGCAATTGAATTAATGCCAGTTACAGAGTTTGAAGGCAATTTAAGTTGGGGTTACAATGTGTCTTATTATTTTGCACCAGATAAATATTACGGCACCAAAACTGCTTTGCAAAACTTCATAGATGAATGTCATGGTAAGGGAATTGCAGTAATTATGGATATGGTATTAAACCATTCTTTTGGGCAATCGCCAATGGTGCAGTTGTATTTTGACGGAAGTAAACCCACTTCAAATAGCCCTTGGTATAATGTAGATGCAAAACATCCATACAATGTGGGTTATGATTTTAATCACGAAAGCGCAGCGACTAAATATTTTGTCAAAAATGTGGTTAAATTTTGGATGCAACAATATAAAATCGATGGTTTTAGATTTGACTTATCAAAAGGATTTACACAAAATTACTCTACAAATGATGCTGGTTTTGCTGCGTATGATGCGAGCCGTGTTGCAATTTGGAAAGAATATAATAACTACATTAAAAGTATAGATCCTAATAATTTCTACGTGATTTTAGAGCATTTTGCCGATGCTAGCGAAGAAAAAGTATTGGCAGATGATGGGATGATGCTGTGGAATAATCTTAATTACAACATGAACGAAGCCACAATGGGCTGGATACCAACTTCTGATTTTTCTTGGGCATTTTATACTAAACATGGATTTAGCAAATCCGAAAATCTGGTTGATTATATAGAAAGCCATGATGAAGAACGATTGAACTTTAAAAATATCACCTATGGTAATGTAGTTACTGGATATTCTATTAAAGATTTAACAACAGCTTTAAAACGCGAAGAAATGGCTGCGGCATTTTTATTTGCAGTTCCTGGTCCGAAAATGATTTGGCAATTTGGCGAACTTGGTTACGATGTAAGCATAGACTTTAATGGTCGCACAGGCGATAAACCAATTAAATGGGATTATTTTACCGATAGCCGCAGGAAAGCTTTATACGATGCTTATACTAAATTCATCAAACTAAAAAAGAATAATACTATTTTTACTAGCCCAACATATACATATAGTGTTAGCGGTGGACTTAAATATATCAAATTAACTAACGGTACAAATACAGTGGTTGTAGTGGGTAATTTCGATGTAACTAATCAAACTGCAAACATTGATTTTGGAGCAAATGGAACTTGGATTGATGCAACTGGTGGAGCAACTATTAATATGGCTAGCACTACATATGGTGCAACTTTAGCTCCTGGAGAATATCATATTTATAGTAAACAAGCTTTAAATTAATTTTAAGAATGCTTATTAAGAAGTTATTAGCGGTCGTATTATTTACGTTTTTAGGAATATCAGTAAATGCCCAAGACACTACACAAAAGGTAGTTCCTAATAGAATAAATAGTATTGAACAACAAAAAAAGCCGTATGTAATTTTAATTTCTATTGATGCATTTAGATGGGATCTAGCAGATAAGTACAATGCTAAAAACTTAATTAAACTGAGAGAAAGCGGAGTTCAGGCAGAATATTTAAAACCCTCTTTTCCTTCTTTAACTTTTCCAAATCATTATGGTATTGTAACTGGTTTATATCCTGCGCATCATGGTGTAGTGGATAATATTTTTTACGATAAAAAGAGAGCTATTATCTACAAGAAATCAGATAAAACAATGGCTACAGATAGCTCTTGGTATGGCGGAAAACCACTTTGGGTATTAGCAGAGCAACAAAAAATGTTAAGTGCTATCTTTTATTGGCCAGGGTCAGAAATTTCAATGGATGGCATAAAACCAACTTATTTATACAATTACAGTGAAATTATTCCAATAGATAAACGAGTAGCTGTTGTTAAAGATTGGTTGCAATTGCCAGGAGAAAAACGACCACATTTTATTGCTTTATATTTTCCACAGGTAGATCAAGCAGCACATAAATACAAACCAGAATCAGAAGAAACCAGGAAGGCGGTGCAAATAGTAGATGATGCAGTAGGTAAATTAGTTGATGCGGCTAAATCAACAGGTTTAGCTGTTAATTTTGTTATTTTGTCAGATCATGGCATGTCAGCAATTGATAATGTAAATACAATTCCTCTGCCTAAAGCGATAGATTTAACGCATTTTAAAGTTACACCAGGCAATGCGCTATTACATATATATGCAAATGATAAAGCATTTATTAAACCAACGTATAAAGCATTAAAAGCTGAAGCACAAAACTATGATGTATATCTAAGTAAGAATATCCCCAAAGCCTGGCACTATAATAGAAAAGAAGATACTTACAATAGAGTTGGAGACATATTATTAGTTCCGCATTTACCAAAAGTATTTAATATCAATGGCGTACGACCTGATTTTGGTCAACATGGTTTCGACCCAGCGATTGCTGATATGCATGCAATTTTTTATGCTTGGGGCCCACAGTTTAAACAGAATTTAAAAATCCCTGCATTCGAAAACGTAAATGTTTATCCGCTAATTGCGAAAATTTTAGGGTTAACCTATACCCAAAAAATTGATGGTAAAGAGAAGGTATTATCGCCAATTTTGAAATAAACATATTGTTATTCAGGGTGTAGCGAAGAATCTCATTTGATAAATTCTACTAAGAGATTCCTCCAAAATCGGAATGACAATCAGAATGAGTAACAATTTCGTGTTCGATGCTAAATATGAGTTTCAATTTTTGATATTTATAGCAACCAAACTAAAAACTCAAATGAAGAAATTTTTTACCTCAACGCTTATCGCATTAAGTTTTGTGAGTTTTGCTCAGGCTCAACAACGTTCTCAAGGGCCGAGACCAACTCAGACTGGAACTCCAGCAGCAACAACTTCTGTTAAAGAAGAGCCAAAAATTAACACAAATATTGCCTCAAGAACAATTGTTCCAGAAAGCTCAGTGGTAACCAATCATACGGTAACTATAAGAGGAAAAGCTGTTCCTTACAAAGCTACAACAGGTACTTTGCCAGTTTGGGATGAAGATGGAAAACCAATTGCTGGCTTGTTTTATACCTATTATGAACGCTCGGATGTTCAAAATAGAGAGAGTAGACCTTTAGTAATTTCTTTTAACGGTGGGCCAGGTTCTGCATCAGTTTGGATGCATATTGCTTATACTGGACCAGTTGTTTTAAATATCGATGATGAAGGGTATCCAGTTCAGCCTTATGGCTACAAAGACAATAGTTCATCTATTTTAGATGTTGCCGATATCGTTTACATCGACCCTGTAAATACAGGCTATTCTCGAGCAACAAGCAAAGATGTTCCGGGCACTAAATTTTTTGGTGTAAGAGCTGATATCAAGTATTTAGCAGAATGGTTAAATACATTTGTAACCCGCAACAATCGTTGGGCATCGCCGAAGTTTTTAATAGGAGAAAGTTACGGAACTACACGTGTTTCTGGCTTGGCCTTAGAATTGCAAAGTAACCAATGGATGTATCTAAATGGTGTTATTTTGGTATCGCCAACTGAACTAGGAATGGAAAGAGGAACAGTGCTAGATGCAGCGTTACGTTTACCCTATTTTGCTGCAACCGCATGGTATCACAAAAAATTGCCTGCGGATTTACAAAGCAAAAAATTAACGGATATGCTGCCAGAAGTTGAAAGTTTTACCGTTAATGAACTTATTCCTGCAATTACCAAAGGTGGTTTTTTACCGCAAGCAGATAAACAAAAGATAGCTGCAAAAATGGCTAGATTTTCAGGAATATCTGAAAAGGTAATTATGCAAAATAACTTAGATGTATCTACTAATTTATTTTGGAAAGAACTGTTACGCGATCAAGGATTTACCGTTGGCCGATTAGATTCGAGATATAAAGGAATAGATAGAGCCGATGCTGGTGATGGGCCAGATTACAATGCAGAATTAACATCGTGGTTGCATTCGTTTACACCAGCTATAAATATGTATATCCGCAATGAGCTCAATTATAAAACCGATTTAAAATACAACATGTTTGGTTCAGTTTACCCATGGGATAACACTGGAGATCGTACTGGAGAAAATTTACGTGCTGCAATGGCTCAAAATCCATACTTACATGTACTTGTTCAATCGGGATATTTTGATGGTGCTTGCGATTATTTCAATGCTAAATATAACATGTGGCAAATGGATCCAAGTGGAAAATTAAAAGATAGAATGAGTTGGGAAGGTTATGAAAGTGGACACATGATGTATTTACGCAAACCAGATTTAAAAATGGGGAACGATCATATTAGAGAGTTTATCGAAAAAGCCTTGCCAAAACCAGGAGTTCCTGCAAAGTTTTAATAAAACAGAAAATAATAATCCACAGATTAATAGATTGTCATTGAAAGAAATCTGTTAATCTGTGGCTAAATAATACAAAATGCTTAACTTATCTTAAGTCCTTACTGTTAATTATTCGGTAGTGCTCATTCTTTTATGGAAATTTTATTGCATTATGTTTCGTGATAATTACTTAGTTTTGTGACCCGCTTATGGAACAGATAAAAACATCATTCGATTTCGAAAAGCCTTTAGCTGATTTAATGCAGCAAATTGAAAAGGTAAAGCAAGTTGCCGATAAAACTAAAGTAGATATGTCTGCGACTTTAGCAGAGCTTGACGAAAAGGTGGCTAAAACCAGTAAAAAATTATACAATAACTTAACTGGATGGCAAAAAGTACAAATGTCTCGTCATGCAGAAAGACCACAAACCTTAGATTATATTTCCATGATATGCGATGATTTCATCGAAATGCATGGCGATAGAACCGTAAAAGATGACAAGGCCATTATTGGTGGTTTTGCAACAATTGATGGGCAAACTGTAATGATTATCGGTCATCAAAAAGGAAAAAACACCAAAGAACGTCAATACCGTAATTTTGGTATGGCAAATCCCGAAGGCTATAGAAAAGCCTTACGCTTAATGCGATTGGCCGAAAAATTCAATAAACCAGTAATTTCTTTTATAGATACAATGGGCGCTTACCCAGGTTTAGAAGCAGAAGAACGCGGACAAGGGGAAGCAATTGCACGTAATTTATTAGAAATGTCTGTGTTAAAAGTGCCAATCTTATGTTTTGTAGTGGGAGAGGGTGCATCAGGCGGAGCTTTAGGAATTGGTATTGGCGATAAAGTGTATATGTTAGAACATACATGGTATTCAGTTATTTCACCAGAATCTTGTTCTTCCATTTTATGGAGAAGCTGGGATTTTAAAGAAAAAGCAGCAGAGTGCTTAAAGCTAACATCAGATGATATGTACAAAAACCATTTAATTGATGGTATTGTGAAAGAACCATTGGGTGGGGCGCATCAAAATCCTGAGCTAATGGCTCAAACACTTAAAGGACAAATCGTAAAAGATTTAAAGGAATTGAAAAACGTAAATGCCGATAAACTAATTGCAACTAGAATTGACAAATTCTGTGCAATGGGTGTAGTAGTCGAAAACTAATTCTATTCTATCTAATAAAAAAAGCCATCATGCTAAACGTGATGGCTTTTTTAGTTTTAATCCTTCTCAACCTGACAACTGTCAAACTCAACCTGACAACTGCTGGGTTCAACCTGGCAACTGCCGAGTTCAACCTGACAACTGCTGAGTTCAACCTTACAACTGCCGAGTTCAACCTGACAACTGCTACGCTCGAACTATCAACTGCTATGCTCGAACTATCAACTGCTATGCTCGAACTATTAACTGCTAAGCTCGAACTGGCAACTGCAACAAAATTAAACAACATAAAAAAGCCATCAAACTTAAAAATTTGATGGCTTTTAGTATTCGTCAGTATCATACTGCCAAAATAGTATATTTATTGCTGCGGTGCAGGACCAAAGAATTGACTAAATCTGTTATACAATGCATCATACTGTTTATTCAATTGGTCTGCAAGTTTTGGTTGCTTGTATTGAGCAGCTACCTTAACCATTGGCTCTAAACCGTACATTAATCCCATTTGTAAATTTTGACCTCCAACCAACTGATTCTTGCTTTTCGAAACATCTGCCAAATAGCTAATCTCTTTTTGTATATAGTCAGCCGATTTTTTTAGCAAATTATTTGCCTTTTCAGTTTCACCTAAAATATATAAGTTTTGAGCCATAGTTGGTACGCCCATCATTGTACGAAGACTATAAATTTTGGTGGGCATTACCTCATCATATCTGCGAACTACTTTTTTAGCATCATCAAGTCTACCAGCTTTAATTAAACCAGTAATTAAACTGTTAAACATATTATTAAAAATAGAAACATCATCAGATGATTGCTCATCTAAATAAGAAGCATTTTTAATATTTCCCCACTTAAATTTATTCATGATGTGAGTATACATCGGCTCTAAATTAATAGGCTGTTCTCCAGTATTTGCAATGCTATCTTGCTTTAAAGGCAATAAACGCAAGGTCAAACCTTCGCTATATAAATAATTATCCAAACCATTAAATTGTTCAGATGGAACAGTGCTACAGAAATAAACAGGTCTTTTCCAGTTGTTGTGAGCCAAAATATCTAGCATGGCTAATGTGCCTTTAGTAACAATTCCTTTGTTAAATTTCCATTCCATTACAGGTGTGATATTGCCCATTGCAGATGCAGGTAAAGTGCCCGAGCTAATCACATCTTGTGGATTAACTGTTAATTTCCAGTTTTTAGTTGGAATGAAATTGGTTTTGCTGCCATCTATCAATGGAACTTTATCCTCTGGATTATCAGATAACAAAAGATCTACAATTTGTTTCAATTCTACAGAACCCTGAATTTGGAACTCTTTATAATACATCGCATCTCTTACACCAGAAACATATTGCGATGGTTTCATGGTAATAGGCAACGGCTCCGATTCATGTACTTTTCTTCTCATTCCATTGATGTACCAATCTGTATCAAACAAACTTAAATTCACCAAGCGTATATCTGGGCGAACATTTTCAACTTCTTGAATGTACCATAATGGGTACGTATCGTTATCTCCATAAGTGAAAAGAATCGCATTTGGTGCGCAAGATTCCATATAACTTACAGCAATATCGTGTGCAACCATTTTTGTAGAACGATTATGATCATCCCAACCTTGGCTAGCCATTAAAACTGGCGCACAAAGTAAAGCAATTGCAGTAGCGCCGATAGCGGCATTTTTTACGCTTAATTTTTTAAATACCCATTCCTTTATCGCCAATACCCCAAGCCCTATCCAAATGGCAAAGGCATAAAATGAACCTACATAAGCATAATCCCTTTCTCTTGGTTCCATTGGTTTCTGGTTTAGATATAAAACAATCGCTAAACCCGTACAGAAAAACAATAAACCTATAATACCACCATCCTCTGGTTTACGTTTAAAATGCCAAATTGCACCTAATAAGCCTAAAATTAGTGGTAAAAAGAAAAAGCGATTGTAAGCAGTACTTTCTTTAATAGAAGGAGGTAAATTAGTTTGATCCCCTAGATTTAAAGCATCAATAGGTTTAATTCCACTCAATGATCTGCCTTCATATAAACTCCCTTGACCTTGTATTTCATTTTGACGGCCAACAAAATTCCACATGAAATAACGCATATACATTAACCCAACTTGATAACGGGCAAAAAAGCCAACATTATCAAAAAAGGTTGGGAAATGAGTTTGATCAAAACCCATCATATCTTGATAATATTTAACATGTCTTTCGTCATCGCTATACATTCTTGGAAACAGAACTTCGTGCTGTAAGCGTTTAATACTATCAGGGAAATTTTCATTTTCACCATAAATATGATCAGATTTTATACCTGCTACTTCATATTTAGTTGCACCTTTTCTATAAATTTTTCCACCTGGGATATTAATAGGATTGCTACCGTCATCATTATATTTAGGAATAGAATTGTAATTCGGTCCAACTAATAATGGTCTATCTCCATATTGTTCGCGGTTTAAGTAACTTAAAAATGAAAATGCATTATCTGGATCACTATTATTTAAATTAGGTTTAGCCTGTGCCCTAATTACGATCATAGCAAAAGAACCATAGCCAAAAATCACTAACACAGTTGATAATAAAGCTAAGTTTAAAATCCTTTTTTGGTGTTTAATGGAATAACGAATACCCCAAACTAAGCCGCCAATTAATAAAAGAGCAAAGAAAAGTACGCCAGTACCAAATCCTAAACCTAAAGTATTTACAAAGAAAAGATCGAAATAAGCGCCAGCTGAAACTAAATATTGGATAATGCCATATTGTATGATCGCTAATATAACGACACCAATTCCGAAAGTTTTAAAAATACCTGTCGTAGTTGGTTTGGCTGTTTTTTTGAAATAATAGACAAAAGCAATAGCTGGTATAGTTAATAAGTTTAACAGGTGAATACCAATTGAAAGCCCCATAATATAGGCAATAAAAAGTAACCACTTATCTGCTCTTGGTTCATCTGCAATGGCTTCCCATTTTAAAATAGCCCAAAAAACAATAGCTGTAAATAACGATGAAAGTGCATAAACCTCTGATTCTACCGCAGAGAACCAAAAACTATCAGAAAAAGTATAAGCTAATGCACCAACAGCACCAGCGCCCATTATGCTTATTAAATTGCCTGTGCTAATCTCTTCATTAGCTTTTATCAAAACTTTTTTAGCGAGGGCAGTGATTGTCCAGAACAAGAATAAAATAGTAGCTCCACTGGCAATTGCCGAGCCTAAATTCATGAAATAAGCAACTTTAGTTACATCGCCCATGGCGAAAATAGAAAAGAAGCGTTGAATCATTAAGAATAAAGGTGCGCCAGGTTGGTGCACTACTTGCATTTTTAATGCCGACGCAATGAACTCTCCACAATCCCAAAAACTTACTGATGGTTCTAAAGTTAAAATGTAGGTTAAAGTGGCTATAAAGAAACAAATCCAGCCGACTATGTTGTTTATTTTTGAATAGTTCATTGTATAAATGGATAAAAATAAATGCCTTAATACATAAAAATGCAGCCGAAAATAAAGAAATAGATTGATATAAATACAAATAGTTAAGGTCTTTTAACAAAAATTAACCCTTTTTTAACGCAACAAATAAGCTTTTATAATTATTTGAAAATTTTTTGATTTGGGGCTTGCAGCTATAAAAAATAAGCGTAAATTTGCATTCCATTTCAGAACAACGATTTGGGAAATGATTGCCCGATAGTATAAAGGTAGTACAACGGTTTTTGGTACCGTTTGTCTAGGTTCGAATCCTGGTCGGGCAACAAAACATATTCGGATTGTGAACAAAAACGCAATCCGATTTTTTTTAACCAGCATTGATACCCGCGAAATCATGCCATTGCAATTTAACCCAGTTAAAATTTTTGCCGGAAGCGGTACAAAAGATTTAGCACAAAAAATTGCCGAAGCTTACGGCAAACCACTAGGGGACGTAACTTTAAGTCGGTTTAGCGATGGCGAGTTCCAACCTTCTTTTGATGAATCAATAAGAGGATGTGATGTTTTCTTGGTTCAATCTACTTATCAGCCAAGCGATAATTTAATGGAACTGTTGCTAATGATTGATGCCGCTAAAAGAGCGTCAGCACATTACATCACGGCAGTTGTACCCTATTATGGTTTAGCTCGTCAAGATAGAAAAGATAAGCCACGTGTGGCAATTGGAGCAAAGTTGGTTGCTAATTTATTAAAGTCTGCAGGTATTCATCGTATCATGACAATGGATTTGCATGCAGCACAGATACAAGGTTTCTTTGATATTCCGGTAGATCACTTAGATGGATCGGTTATTTTTGTTCCTTATATCAAAAGCTTAGGCTTAAAGAATTTAACAATTGCTTCGCCAGATATGGGCGGATCATACAGAGCTCGTACTTTTGCAAAGTTTTTTAATGCAGAGGTTGTAATTTGTGATAAGCGTCGTTTACGTGCCAATGAAATCGAATCAATGTCGATTATTGGAGATGTAACTGGACAAGATATTGTGTTAATGGATGATATTTGCGATACCGCAGGTACATTAGCTAAAGCAGCTGCTTTAATTATGGAAAACGGCGCAAATAGTGTGAGAGCAGTTTGTACGCATGCCGTTTTATCTGGCAAAGCATATGAAACTATAGAAAACTCGATGTTAGAAGAATTAATCGTAACTGATACTATTCCGTTAAAACAAGAGAGTGCTAAAATTAAAGTATTGAGTACGGCTAAATTATTTGCAAAAGCAATTGCCAATGTAAATGAGCATGGCTCGATAAGTGACCTATTTAGGGTTTAATTAAGAATTTTAACAATAAATAAATATAAAATGAAAACAATCGCAATTAGCGGTTCTCCAAGAGAGAACGTAGGGAAACGCGATGCTAAAGAGCTTCGCTATGAAGGTAAAGTTCCTGCAGTATTGTATGGTGGTAAAGAGCAAGTTCACTTTGCTGTATTAAGTACCGATTTAAACGAAGCTATTTACACTCCAGAAGCTAACTTTTTAGAAATCACTATTGGTGGTGCTAAAACTAAAGCTATCATTAAAGAAGCTCAATTTCATCCATTAACAGATTTATTATTACATGTAGATTTTCTTCAATTATTTGATGATAAAGAAATTGTAATGGAAATTCCTGTTAAATTAACTGGAACTTCTCCAGGTGTTAAAATGGGTGGTAAATTGGTTCAAAAACTACGTAAATTACGTGTAAAATCATTGCCTAAAAACATGCCTCAAGTAGTTGAAGTAAGTATTGATAAAATGGAGGTTGGAAACTTATTCCGCGTTCGTGATTTGCAAAAGGGTGATTATGTTGTAACTAACACTCCAGAAGATACAATCGTTTCTGTTGGTATGTCTAGAGCATTAAAACAAGCAGAAACTGAAGCAGCTAAAGGTAAATAATTTAGTTGGCGGCTGCTAGTTAGCAGATATCAAGAAAAAGCGATGCAAGAGAAATTTTGCATCGCTTTTTGTTTAGTAAGACGATAAAATCAGAAATGAAAACGGTTAACTAAAACTACAAACTTCTTTTTATCTTTACAGAATGAAATACCTCATTGTTGGCTTAGGGAATATTGGCCCAGAATATGCTAACACCCGACACAATATCGGTTTTAATATTGCTGATGAATTAGTGAAAGATTTAAACGGAAGTTTTGAGCTTTTACGATTCGCTTATTATGCGGAAGTAAGTTTTAAGGGCAAGAAATTGCATGTGATAAAGCCCACCACATTTATGAATTTAAGTGGCAAAGCGGTTAACTATTGGATGAAGGATTTGAAAATTGCACCAGAAAATGTATTGGTTTTGGTTGATGATTTGGCTTTGCCTTTAGGTAAATTGAGAATGAAATTACAAGGCAGTAGTGCCGGACATAATGGTTTAAAAAGCATTGAAGAAGTTTGCGGCGGCCAAAATTATGCCCGCTTGCGTTTTGGAATTAGTGATAATTTTAGAAAAGGTCAACAAGCTGATTACGTATTGGGTTTGTTCGATAAAGATGAACAAAAAGAATTGCCAACTTTAATAAATAGGGGCGTAACCATGATTAAAAGTTTTGTAACTATCGGTCCTGCCCAAACTATGACTTTGTTTAATAAATAACTATTTATTTCAAATAGATTTTAATTTTTTGATGTAAAATAGCAGGTTTAAAAGGTTTACTTAAGATATCATTTGCTCCAGCTTTTACTGAAGTCTCTTTATCAGTTTCAAGTACGCCAGCTGTAAAGGTAATAATTGGTATATTTTCTTTACCAGGAATGTAACCAGATCTAATTTTTTCTGTTGCTTCTAATCCATTCATCCCTGGCATATAAGTGTCCATTAAAATTACATCATAGTTATTTGTTTTAAGTATTTCTAAAACATCTAATCCATTAACAACCACATCCGAATTTACTTCCCATCCATCTAATACTTTTAGTAATACGAACTTATTAATTACATTATCTTCTGCAACTAAAACTTTTAATCCTTTTAAAGATGATAAAACTTCGGTTTCATTTATTTTATTAGCATCTTGTTTCGCTTTATCATCAGCTATAAATTCATACCATTTTGTAAAACTAAAGGTGCTTCCTTCACCTTCTTTACTGGTTAGTTCAAGTGTGCCACCTTTTAATTCTACTAGTTTTTTCACAATGGATAGACCTAATCCAGTTCCCCCATGTTGCGCAATGGTATGATCTTCAATTTGTTCAAACTTATCAAATATTTTGGCTTGATCTGCTGATGAAATACCTATTCCAGAATCGCTAACAGAAAAACGAATTTGCACAGTATTTGTCTTTCTACCTAAAACTTCAGCTTTAAGTTTAATTTCTCCCTTTTGAGTAAATTTTACAGCATTGCTTAATAAATTCATAAAAATTTGATTCAAGCGTAGCGAATCAGCGATAATTATTTCAGGTAAATTATCAGCTATTTCTAATTTTAAGTCTAGCTTTTTTTCTTTAGCTCTAATGTCTAATAAGTTTGTCGCTTGAGTTAAAATAAGTCTGATATTTGTTTCAGCATAGTTAATTCTAAATTTACCGGCTTCAATTTTAGAAATGTCTAAAATATCATTAATTACCCCAAGCAATGATTCTGATGAAACTTCTAAAAGATTTAACATCTCTTTTTGATCACTGTTTAGCTCGCTTTTTTTCAAGAGATTTATTAAGCCAATAATACCATTTATAGGAGTGCGAATTTCATGACTCATGTTTGCCATGAAATTTTCTTTAGCTTTTTTGCCGAGTTCAGCTTCATTTTTAGCTTTAATAAGCTCTTTCTGAAATTTTTCTAATTGTTGGTTTTTGCTTTTAATTTCTCGTTGAGTGCGAATAAGTTGAATGAATGAATCTACTTTTGCAGATGTAACATAAGGATCAAGTGGTTTATATAAGTAGTCAATTGCCCCAGCATTTAAACCTTTAAGTGCATATTTAACTTCAAGAGATATGGCAGTTACAAAAATTACCATAATATCTTGAGTTTTGGCGTTACTTTTCAATATTTCTACCAATTCAAAACCATTCATGTCTGGCATTTGTACATCTACAAGAGCAAGTGCAATATCTTTTTCCCAGCAAATTCTTAACGCTTCATTGGGCGAAGTTGTGGATATAATATTGATATCCTGTTGATCTAAAATTGCTTCTAATGCAATAATATTTTCAGGTTTATCATCTACAATTAAAAGATTGACTTTATTCATTTTAAACTTGTTTTAATTAATTTTTTGGTAGATATTATTCTTTTTGTCAATTATTTTAAATTTTTTTAAGAGCTCATTATCTCTAATACTTTCTTTTGTGCCAAGGCATAGAAAACCAAAATTTGCTAAGCTATTATAAAATAATCGGATCACATTTGATTGCAGTTCGGTGTTAAAATAAATCAACACATTTCGACAGCAAATCATTTGAAATTCATTAAATGGCCCATCGCAAACTAAGTTGTGCATAGAAAAAAAGATGTTTTTTTTAAGCTTTCTACTCATCGAAGCAGCATCATATTTTGCTGTATAATAATTTGCTAAAGAGTTTCCTGATCCAATTTGAATATAGTTTTCTGAATAACTTTTCATTTTTTTGAGATCGTATATTCCTTCCTTGGCTTTCATCAAAACATCTTGGTTAATGTCTGTTCCATATAAAAAACTGCGTTCATATAGATTTTCTTCAAAAAGTAAAATGGATAAAGAATAGATTTCCTCTCCGGTAGAACACCCAGCACTCCAAATTTTAATGTGTTGATATGATTTTAAATAAGGAAAAACTTTTTCTTTTATCGATTTGAAAAAAGAAGGATCTCTAAACATTTCAGTAACATTTACTGTAACTTCTGTTAAAAAGAAATCGAAATATGTAGTATCATTTATGAGGTGATTGCTCAAGTCGAAATAATCCAATTTTTGCAAATCCATAATACGATTGATGCGGCGTTTAAGTGAAGCCATCGTATAATTGCTAAAATCAAAGCCATATACTTTTTTAATCAGAAAAATTAGTGTCTGTAATTCTTCATCAGAAATACCATCTCCAGTTTTCTTAGGTATACTTTTCATTTTGCATTTAACTTAACCAAACACGAAGCATTGATAACAGTTTATCTACATCAACAGGTTTAGAAACGTAATCATTTGCCCCTGCTTCAATGCATTTTTCACGATCGTATTTCATTGCTTTTGCAGTTAATGCGATAATAGGTAGGTTGGTGAGTTTCTTTTGTGCTCTAATTTTACGCATAGCCTCATATCCATCCATTTCTGGCATCATGATATCCATCAATACTAAATTAATTTCAGGATGTTTTTCCAATTTTTGTAATGCTTCTATACCATTATTCGCAATGATTATCTTTATATCGTAAGAATGTAATGCGCTAGATAGCGCAAATATATTACGCATATCATCATCGGTAATTAAGATTACCTTTTCTTTTAATGCTTTTTCTAATGTAGTTGCCGCTGGTCTTTTTGCTGTATTATTTTGTGGTCTGTTTGAAACAACTGCAGGACTTTGCAATTTATTAATGAATAAACTAACTTCATCCAATAACCTGTCATTAGATTTGTTTGTTTTTAAAACCATGGCTTCAGTATACTGCATAATATGAGCCATTTCATTTCTATCCAATTCCATTGCTGTATTGATAATCACAGGAATGTGTTTTAGCTCTTCCTTCATTTTAATTTGATCTAAAAGATCAAATCCATTGATATCTGGAAGTTTCAAATCTAAAATTATGCAATCAAAATGGTGACCTTCTAAAAGCTTCAATGCGTCTTTACCAGTAAATGCTTGTGCGACTTTCGCTCCCTTTTTTTCTAATTGCTCTGTTAAATTATTGTTTTGTAAGACTTGATCTTCTATTACCAATACATTTTTAAAATCGTACTGATGTTGAACACTTAATAAATCTAAAGCCTGATCTAATTTTTCCTTTTCAATAGGTTTTTTAAGAAAGCCAATTGCACCTTCTTTTTTTGCTTTTGTTTCTTTTTCATCTCCTGCAGACATCATATGTACTGGAATGTGTTGAGTAGCTGGATTTGACTTTAATTTTTTAAGGATAGTCCATCCATCGATAACGGGCAACATTACATCTAAAACAATGGCATCAGGTAATAATTTGGTTGCCATTTCTAATCCTTTATCTCCACTATGTGCTAAAATTGGATGAAATCCTTTTTCTAACGCATAAGTTTTTAAGATATCAGCAAATTCAATATCATCTTCTATAATTAATAAACTGTTGTCTTTACTTGCAGTGGAAATCGGATTTGGATTGATTTCTGGTATAATAGTTTGAATATTCTGAGTTTCTTCAGGCAAATCAATAGGCTCTGTGGCTCCGGTATCTAAATCTTGAACGATAAATAAAGTGAATGTACTACCAACACCTTGTTCGCTTTCTACATGAATTTCTCCCCCTAATAAACTTGCTAATTCTTTACTAATAGATAATCCAAGACCAGTTCCTCCAAATTTTCTACTTGTTGAACCATCTTCTTGTTGAAAAGCTTCAAAAATTACCTTTTGTTTATCTTTAGAAATACCAATTCCAGTATCGCTAACAGTAAAAGATAAGTGCTTTTCTTTTTTCTTTTTTGAATTATTATCGTTTTTCAGTTGATTTGAATTAGCTAATCCAATGGTTAAACTAATTTTCCCTTTCTCTGGTGTAAATTTAAATGCGTTTGATAATAGATTTTTAATAATTTGCTCTAATCTAGTCTGATCTGATGTAAAATTAATTGGTAAATCTGGATTTAAATTTATGTTGAAATCTATTTTTTTATGATTTGCCAATTCTGTAAACAACGATTCGAGATTATTCTTGATTTCAACAGGCTTAATCTTTTCTACATGCAGATCAATGTTGCCAGATTCTATTTTTGATAAATCTAAGATGTCGTTAATTAGGTTCAATAGATCATTACCAGCATTGTGAATTACGCCAGCATATTTTATTTGTTCTTCAGATAAATTATTAGGCCTGTTTTCCTTTAATATCCTAGCTAAAATTAAAATACTATTTAATGGAGTTCTGAGCTCATGGCTCATGTTTGCTAAAAACTCAGATTTGTATTTACTGCTTAATTCTAACTCTTCAGCTTTAATGCTTATGGCTTCTTTAGCTTCATTAATTAATATGTTACGTTCTTCGAGTAGTTGTGCTTTTTCTTCTAGTTCTGCATTTGTTTGTTGCAACTCCTCTTGTTGTACCCTAAGTTCTTCTTCTGATGCTTGCAATGCATCCGTTTTATACATTAATTCTTCATTAGTCGTACGTAACTCTTCTTGCTGACTTGCCAACTCTTCTGCTTGTTGTTGAGTTTGCTCAAATAATTCTCTTAATTGCAAATGTGCTAATGCGCTATGTAATGCTATTCCTATGTTTTCGGCAATATTGCTAATGAGTTGGAGTTTGTTTTCTTGAGGTTTAATTAAAAAGCCAAGTTCGGCTACTGCAATTGTTTTATTCTCGAAGATGATAGGTGCTAAAAATAAATACGCTGGATGAGTATCGCCTAATGCAGAACTTACTTTAATGTAGTCTTTAGGAATTTCGCCAATAAATTTTGATTTCTTTTCAACAGCCGTTTGACCTACTAAACCCTCTCCGAATTTGACATGATTTTTTTGTTTGCTTTGATAAGCATAAGAGCCAGTGAGGTATAGAATTTTTCTTTTATCATCTACTAAATATAAAGCTCCAATTACAGAATCAATATAATTTCCAATTTTTGAAATGATATTAGAAGAAAGTTCTTCTATCTCTTGCTCTCCTTGCATTGCCTCGTTAATTTCGGCAGCTCCAGTTAAAAGCCAGTTGTGGTGTTCATTTAATGCAGAAACTTGCGCTAATTCTGTATTTGTACTTAAAATTTGTCGTTCAGTTTCTTTTTGTTGATCGAATGTGCGCCTTATATAGGAAAGAAGAAATAAAATTAGTACGAAAATTATGAAAGAACTTGATAAAACTATAACAATGGTTTGTTGACTTTTTTCTTCATTTTCCTTTTTTCGTTGTTGTAGTAATGCTAATTCTATATTAATGAAAGTTTCTGTAATTCTTAAAAAATTACGTTTAACCTTTTGTCCTCTATCAGTTAAAATTTCATCACGTCCAGCCTCAAAACCAATAGTTTCAGCCTTTTGAATGATATTTTTCATGTCTTCAACTTTTAATCCTGCATAATATTCAATACTATCAGCCCTAAAAGATTGCTCAGGATTATCTTTAATAAGTGTTTTTAAAACTTCTACGTTCTTTAAAACTTGATTTATGCTTTTATTGTAGGGGTTTTTATAAGATGCTCTTTGAGTAATGATATACCCTCTTAATCCAGTTTCAGCATTAATTAATTCCGTTTTTGTTTTTTCGGCAGTATTAATAACCTTATAGGTATGTTCTATCCAATTAGAACTTTCATTAAAAGATCTTATGCTTAAATAAGATGCTAACGCAGCTATAAAGACAAATATAAGCGAAACTGCAAAACCAGTTAACACTTGTTGTTTGAATGACAGTTTAAACATTTTAAAAGGGATGATGAAATAGCTTAATTTTAAAGCTCTAAGATAGTACTTTAGCGAAATGTTGACTAAAGATATTCACTTTCAAAAAATAAAAGTTTAAACAGTTAGTTTTTTACTAGAATAGTTTAAGATTTGGAAGATAAGTTGTACCAATTGGAAGAGATTCTTGGCCAATCCAAACTTGTGAGCGATCATATTTGCTGATTTTATTTTTTGCAACTATAAATGCCCGATGTGTACGGATAAATTGTTTACTCGGTAAAAGTTCTGTCAACTCATTTATCGTGATTCTAGAACTCAATAATTTATCGTTTGCTAAATGAATTTGTGTGTAATTTCCAGAAGCCTCTATGTATAAAATATCTGATAAAAGCACCTTTACCTGCTCATAACCATCTTTTATAAAAATAAAATCAGCTTTGCTTTCTGGATTTTGGTTACGCAGATCGAAAAGCTCTTTTGCTTTATTGCATGCCTTTAAAAATCTAAATAATGAAAAAGGTTTTAACAGATAATCAACAGCGTCAAGTTCAAAACTTTGTACGGCATGTTCGCTGTAAGCCGTTGTAAAAATTACCATTGGTGGTTTACTTAATGCTTTTAAGAAATCAATTCCACTAATATCAGGCATTTTGATGTCCAAAAAAATCAAATCAACTTTGTTTTGTTGTAAGTAGGTGATAGCCTCAAAAGCATTAGTAAATTGAGCATTTAAATCTATAAAAGGCACTTTGCTAGCATGAGCTGCAACTATGTCTAAAGCTATGGGTTCATCGTCTATTGCAATTGCAATCATTCTATTTAATTAATGCTAACAATTATTTTATTTCAAAAAATTCTCTAATTGTGAATAAAGTTGTTCTTTTGAACTTGGTCTATTTGCTTTTGTAACTGCTAATTTCCCATCCTTGTCAAATATAAAATATTGAGGATAATATTCAGCTTTATCTATTGCATTTGCTAATAATTCTTTCCAAATAGGAGCTATTGTTTGCCTGTTTTTACGCAAATGAATCCCTTCCATTTTATTAATTTTGATGAATTCTCGCCAAGAAACATCCTTGTATTCTTCGTCCATATCTAGATAGATAAAAACTACATCTTTATCTTTAAAACGAGATTTTAATTCAGGAATAAATGTTAATTCTTCTTTACAAGGTCCGCACCAAGTTCCCCAAATATCTAAATAAACTACCTTTCCTTTAAATGGTTTAAGGACCTCTTCGATAGAATTAATCTTTTCGAAACCATCAATGATTTTGATGTTGGCATTGGTCTCATTTTCAATTAATGTTTGGTATAAACTAGTTGTTTTAGAAACAATATCTTGGTGATGAATGCTGCTTGGGAATTGTCTGTTAAATGCATTGGAAAGTCCTTCAAAGGGTCTTAAATCTTTATCATGATATAGATTTATTAATTGTTGATAGGTATATTCTTCTACAATAGCTGAAGGAAAATTATGGGTTGCGCCAATCCATCTCCAATAGTTTTTATCGAATTTCTTAACAATTACATTTGCACTATCTAAACTAATCCCAAAGTACGGAACAGGTTGATTTGAAGGAATTTTTTCTGCCTTGATCTTTATAAAAGCTTTCGTTTCTAAAAAGCGAATGTAATTATCTACGAAAGCAAAATATTGAGGGCCTGTTGGGAAAACCTGTGGTTTTAAGTCGGCGTTATTAAAAACTTCAAGAATTAAACTGTCTACAACTGTACGATTAGCTGTTTGTGTTCTGGCTAAGTCATTAAGGTAATTGTAAGCAATTGATCTTAATTCCGTGGCAATTAACAATTTGGTTTTAGGTGAAATTGCAGAGGTATTAACTACCTTGATTTTATTATCACGTTGTGTAAAATAAGGTTTTAAAACCTGTTCTTTTAATTGTGAAAATGAGAGCTTAGAGAATTCATTGTTCCCTTCGTTTTTTAAAAAGAAAGGGTACTCTTCAACATTAACCTTTTGCATCACCTTACTTTCTAGTAAAGCCGTTCCTCCAATTAAAGTTAGTGTGGTGTCTTTTAAATTAGCTATTAAGTTTTTACCAGGAATTAACAAGAATGTATGAAACTTTCTTTTGTAAATGATATTTGCAAACTTGGTTTCCCTTATAGGTAAAACGAAATTGAAAGAACCATCTTTTCCTATTGGAATTTGAAGAGAATTCTCTTTATGAAATCCAAAAACCAAAGGAATATTAACTTTCAGTTCTTCTTTTCCATCATAGTTTAAAATTTTGCCACTTAATTTAAATTGAGCGACAGCTGTTGCACAATAAACAGATGTTATTGCCAAGAGAATAATTCTTTTGAAGCGCATGATTTACAGCTGAATGGTTAGATGAATAAAAAACTCTTTGGCGCTTTCACGGATAATTAACTCATGCTTACCTGGATAAAGTAATGCCAAACGTTGTTTAACATTTGCTAAACCAATACCACTTTTTAACTTTTCTGGATCGTTATCTGGTTTAATATGAATGCTGTTATGAACATCAAAATAAAGCGTATTCTCTTTTGTTTGTAAGGTCACTTTAATATGAGAGGGTTGTTGTAAACTGATGCCATGTTTAAATGCATTTTCTACGAAAGGAATTAACAACATCGGCGCAATTTGTAGATTATTTAATTGCTCATCAATTTGCGTTTCAATTACAATATCAGCGGATCTTGATGTTCTTAGTTTTTGGAGTGAAATGTAATTTTCTAGGTAATCAACATCCCGTGTTAACGAAATTTTTTCCTGTACGTTTTCATGCAACATAAAGCGCATCATATCACCTAGTTTTTGTATTCCTTCGCCTGTTCTTTCTGCATTTTCTTGTAAAGCTGTTCCGTATAGCGTGTTCAATGCATTAAACAAAAAGTGTGGATTGATTTGCGATTGTAAGAAGCTTAAAGAAGCATCAGATTTTCCTAACTCAGTTCTTAAAGAAGTTAATTCGTTATTACTTGCTAAACGCCTTTTGTATACATACCAAGCCAATGGCGCACTAATAATCAATTGTGTAGGTAAATGGAATAAAAACACAACTAAAACACCTTCAGGTCTGGTGTAAAAAAAGAACATTGAAATAAAGCTCATCGGCACTGCCAAAAGAATGCTGATAAAAAATACTTGCCAAAAAAACGATTTAAATTTTTTGCCTTGAGCGTAAATAAAAGGAAGTAAATAATAGATGGAGTAAATGATGATGCCAATGGTTGAAAAGATTACCAAGGTCCAAATAACAATTATTTCAAACGCAGATCTCGTGGTTAGCCATAACAACATTCCAACAAACCAAAATGCTAATCCTACGCCAATATCTAACCTCATTTGGTATTGGCTTTGAGTATTTTTATCCTTGTGTTCAATCATGTAGATGATAAAACCTTTACCACAAGCATAAGCTGATATTAAGATGATTAGCCAGATTGAATAGCTAAAACTACTAAAGAAAATGCGGTTGTAGGCCTGTTGTAATGTATCGTATTGAACCAATAAATATGCATCTGTATAGGTTGTACAAACTCCATTAACTAGCCCAATAAATACAGTAAAAACTAAAATTAGAGTGTAATTGAGGATTTCATTCCTTCTTTGAATAAGGGCTGGGATGATGCAGAAATTAAGCAATAAAAAAGTGAAATAAATAATAGAAATTCGAAAAATTCCAGGCACAAAGTAATTTGAAAAATAGGAGTAAGAAACTTTTGCTTCTCTAAAAGAATAATAATCAAAACCATGATTTCTATTACTTGTATTAGAAATGAGAACGATGATGGCAAATGCATATAATATCGTCGCAATCCAAAATTCTCCCTTTTGTAGATCTTTTAATTTCATAATTGTGAGTTTGATAGCGCAATTTTAAGAACTGTAAATCTATCGATTATAAAAATGTGATAAACCAGTATAAAAATGTGATGAAATTGTAAGTTTTAGTAAGAATTGCACTAAATGTTAATGATTTTGCTCTCAGACTTATAACTTAGGGCTCATAATTTATAACTCAAAAATGATAGTATACGGCATCCCAAATTGCAATACAGTTAAAAAAGCACAAGATTGGTTAAAAGCCAATCAACAAGATTTTGAATTTCATGATTTTAAAAAGAAAGGTGTGACTGCCGAGAAATTAACGGAGTGGTTTAACACTTTTGGTTGGGAGAAAGTAATCAATAAAAATGGATTAACGTTTAAAAAATTGAGCAAAGAGGAACAATCTGCAATTAATTCGGCTGATAATGCAATTGTTTATTTAATGCAAAATACAAGTGCCATTAAACGCCCAATTGTAGAGCAAAATGGTAAAGCAATTCTAATTGGTTTTGCAGAAGATATGTATAAAGAAAAACTAAAATAATTTACAGCTGTTCATAAATTGATTTCATTCTGTTAAATTTTGTTAAATAGCGAAGCTTAAGGTAAAAGAGCTTTAAATTTGAATATGCTTAAAAAGTTAATTTTAATACTATTACTAATTGCTCCAATTAAAATATGGGCTCAAAATAATATCCTAACAGGAAATATTTTTGATAATGATAATAGGTCAACTAGTTTAGAAGGAGCATCGATAAAAAATCTAAGCACCAAAGCTTTAGTATTAACAGATAAGGATGGCCATTTTGCAATTACTGCTAAAATTGGCGATTTAATCTCTTTTGGAATGGCTGGCTTTCAAACGGATACCGTGTATTTAACTAACCTCTTTCCTAAAAATATATATCTCCGAGTACAAGTAAATAATTTAAATGTAGTTGATATTAATTCCACTAAAATGTCTCCAATGTTGGGTAACCTGGGCAATCCAGATAACAAACCTCCAACACGTCAGCTAGATTATTCAAAAGAAAAAGGAGGTTTACGCCTTAATTTAGGTTATGGTAAATGGCGTAAAGAACAATTGAAAATTCAAGAACTGACAGAGCAAGAGAACTATCAAGAAGAAATCACTAAAAATTTTAACGAACAAACTATCAAAAGCGCAGTAAAGTTTGAAGGAACAGATATAAAGAATTTTATAGACTTATTTCGTCCAACTGTAGAACAGGTTAAAGCGGATAGACCTTTTAATTACTCTTATTATATCGTAAAGTCATATCATGCTTGGCTAAAATTACCGCTAGATCAAAGAAAACTCCCCCCATTAATTAAATATAAGACTACTAATTAGTTGTTTTATTCAATTTTTGTTGAATAAATTATGGGAGTAACAATATTGAATATATATTGGAATTTATTCAATTAGAAATTACCTTTAGCACAAAAAACAATTAACATGCTTAAATTTATAACTAAACCCTTTTTATGTGCGGTGGTTATTAGTGCGTGTAGCCTTACCAGCTTTGCACAACAATCAACAACTCCACCCGCAACAAACTATGTCCCTGCTGATGCATTTGGACCATTATTCTATACACAGAATGGGAACGAATTCCGCTCGGCAAATGGTGCGCCTAGTGCTAAGTACTGGCAAAACAGAGTTGATTACAACATTACTGCTAATCTTGATGAAGCCAAAAACATGGTGAGTGGTACAGTAACACTTACGTACAAAAACAACAGCCCTGATAAATTACCGTATTTATGGTTGCAATTAGATCAAAATACATTTAAAGAAACTTCACGTGGTTATGCAATTACACCTTCACGTAGTCGTTATGGCGCACAAGGTGAGAAATTTGATGGGGGTTACAAAATCCAAAATATCAGTGTTTCACAAAAAGCAGCAGCTGTTAAATTCACTTCAATTGTGGAAGATACACGTATGCAAATTCGCTTAGATCAGCCAATGGGTGCCAATGGCGATATCATCACTGTTAAAATGGATTATTCTTACATCCTTCCAAAAGAAGGTTCGGATAGAACAGGTCATTTAACTACAAAAAACGGAGAAATTTTTGCAATTGCACAATGGTTTCCACGTATGTGTGTGTATGATGATGTGTTAGGATGGAATACCTTGCCTTATTGGGGGGGTGGAGAGTTTTATTGCGAATATGGTGATATCACCTATGCAATTACAGCGCCGGCAAGTCATATAGTAATGGGTTCTGGAGAATTATTAAATCCACAAGAAGTATTTACGGCAGAGCAATTAAAAAGATGGAATGCAGCTAAATTAAGTGATGCGACAGTTCATATTCGTTCAGAAGCTGAGGTTTTAGATCCTAAATCTCGTCCTGCAAAAGATAAATTAACATGGAAATTTAAAATTACAAATGCTCGTGATGCAGCTTGGGCTTCTTCAAAAGCATTTGTGTTAGATGCTGCCCGTATCAATTTCCCTAGCGGAAGAAAAGGTTTAGCTGTTTCTGCACATCCAGTAGAAAGCAATGGTGTAGATAGCTACGGGCGTGGTGTAGAATACGTTAAATCTACGATTGAACATTATTCAAAAATGTGGTATGAGTACCCATATCCAATGGCAGTTAACGTAGCTACAAATATTGGTGGTATGGAATACCCTGGTATTGTTTTTTGCGGTTGGACTGCTAAAAAAGGTGGCGCTTGGGGTGTAATTGATCACGAGTTCGGTCACTCATGGTTTCCAATGATTGTTGGTTCAAACGAACGTAAATACGGTTGGATGGATGAAGGTTTCAATACATTCATCAACGGTATTTCTTCTCAGAACTTTAACAACGGTGAATACAAACAACGTCCAGCAGATATGAACCGTATCGGTAAAGCAAATATCGGTAATCCACGTTACGAAAATATCATGCAAATGCCTGATGGAATGGCTGAAGCTAACATAGGCATTAACTTATACAGTAAACCAGGTTGGGGCTTAAATATTTTGAGAGATCAGATTTTAGGTAAAGATCGTTTTGATTACGCTTTTAGACAATACATTAAAAATTGGGCGTTTAAACACCCAACTCCTTTTGATTTCTTCCGTTCAATGGAAAATGGATCTGGCGAGGATTTAGCTTGGTTCTGGAGAAGTTGGTTCTTAAATAACTGGAAAAATGACCAAGGTTTAGGAGATGTTAAACCAGTAATGAAAGAAGGTAAAATAACAGGTTATACTATTCAAGTGAAAAACTTGGAAAAAATGCCAATGCCGATTATATTACAAATTAAATCGAAAAGTGGTAAAACCGAAATTGTTAAAGTTCCAGTAGATGTTTGGATGAAAAATACAACTTGGTTGGTACGTTACCCTACAGCTGAAGAAATTACTGAAGTAACATTGGATCCAGAAAAAGTATTGCCAGATGGAAATCCAGATAATAACAAATGGACTTCTGAAGGAACTGCGGCTGTTTCAACTACTCCACCAGCTAATTTAGATGTGTTTTTAGGCACTTATTCTTCTCCTGATATACCAGTTAAAATTGTAATTACTAAAGCTGACGGTAAATTAATGGCCCAAATAGGAACAAACCCAGCTTTCCCAATAACTTTTTCAAGTGGTACTAAATTTGTTCAAGAAGCAAATGATTTAGAATTTGATTTTAATACAGTTAAAAATGAACTTACGTTAGGAGCACAAGGTCAAAGCTTTGTTTTAACAAAAGATAAATAGATCAATAAAATTTTGTAAAAAGGTGTAAGGATTAGGCAACTAAACCTTACACCTTTTTTGCTTTCAGCTTAAACTATTATCTTTGTTCAAATGGCATTACAAGAACAAAAAAATAATCCTCTACATGGTTTAACGCTCGAATTTATCGTAAAGCAATTATTTTTCCACTATGGTTGGGAAGAGCTTGGAAATTTAGTTAAGATTGCTTGTTTCAAAAATGATCCATCCTTAAAATCGAGCCTTAAATTTTTGCGTAAGACCGATTGGGCGAGAAAAAAAGTAGAAAAACTATACTTAAATACCTTCCATTAATTAGCTGAATTAACATGAAATTCCAATCAAAAATAATCTTGTTTTTATTATGCGTTCTATTTTTTGGCTTTAAAATCGAAAAGAAAAAAGTAGCAAAAAAAACAAGTATTCTTGTTTTTTCTTTAACCAAAGGATATCATCATGCTTCTATAGCTGATGGAATTATTGCTATTCAAAAGCTAGGTGTAGAAAATAGATTTACAGTAGATACAACAACTGATGTTAAATTATTTACTCCAGAAAATCTGAAAAAATATAAGGCTCTCGTGTTTTTAAGCCCAACGGGAAGTAATGTTTTTAATGATGAACAAAAAGCTGCCTTAAAACAATACATCAATAATGGAGGCGGTTTTGTGGGTATTCATGCCGCAACTGATTGTAATTATGAATGGGAATGGTATGGTAAAATGGTAGGTGGGTTTTTCGATAGCCATCCAAAAGTGCAAGATGCAAAATTGAATATCATTGAATCTAAAAATAAAATAGTAAAAGGCTTACCTCAACCTTGGCCACACAAAGACGAATGGTATAACTTCAAATCTTTTAATACTTCAGTTAATGTACTAATTAAAGTAGATGAAACTTCTTATAAAGGTGGTGCTATGAAAAATGATCATCCAATTAGTTGGTATCATAACTTTGAAGGAGGAAAAGTGTTTTATACCGCACTTGGTCATACCAAAGAATGTTATACAGAACCTTTATTTTTACAGCATTTACTTGCGGGTATGAAATGGGCAATGAAATAATTAGCAGATTTTGAACTTATTTACAAACTTCACAAAATCTTCATTTTAGATATAGAATTTAGCAGTGTTAAATAATTATAACAATCACTAAATCATAAAAAAATGAAAGCAATTAAAGTTCTAATGATCGCCCTAGTAGCAGCATTTACGGTAAACACAGTAAGCGCACAAACTGCACCTGCTAAACAAACAGCAAAAACTGTTAAGCCTGCTAAAGTTGAGAAAAAAGCAGATACTTCATCTGCAAAAAAAGCTGTTAAAAAAGCAAAAAAAGCTGTTAAAAAAGCAGCGACTAAAAAATAGTCTATAATTAAGTTTTGTTTATAAAACTCTCTGGTATGGATATGCTAGGGAGTTTTTTATGAATTATATTTTTCAGAAAGCTTCTTAGGGGCGGCTTTGCAATAAGCAGTTGTTAAAGCATCTGTAAATAAATCAGCTCTGACTTTATCTAAATTAAATAATGTCGCACCATTTTGTCCCCACTTATTAGGAACTGGAAAAATAATACTTGAATCAAATGCTGAAAAAACGGACTGATCTATTGGAGATAACAGTAAACAAGCTTGATTCTTTTTCCCATCATAGGTTGCAAATATTTTTTTTCCTACACGAAAAGAAATTTTATCGAAATGAGGTTGTTCACTAGTTTCTGGAAAACTTAAAGCAATTTCCCGCATTGTTTCTAAAGCTACCATAATTTAAAATTAGGTATTAATTTAAAGAGTTAACTTTGCAATGAAAAATTAAGCCATGATTAGGATAAATGATGAAACACCTGACGAAGTACTTCAAGCTATTAAAATTGGCGATTTAGTAACAGACGGTTTTAGTAAAACGAGTTTGATAGAAAGAATCGAAACAACCGATGATGGTTTGTATAAAGTTTACGAATTTCATCTCATTACTGGAAGAGTGATTAAAACTAAAAGGTAAATGCCTTTGTTTAGGTCTTGTTCGACTCTTGTTAAGGTCTTGTTCGAGAAAAAGGCCGTTTTCTCGAAAAAGTACCGAAGGAGACCTTAACAAGACCAAAACAAAGGGTATGTTTTTATTAATAGCTACTGATAATTGTTGATGAAAAAAATCTCCTGAAGTTGGTGCAAGCTTTTAGGTCGAGAATATCAAAATACCGTTTAAAAAGCATCTTTTTTCTTAAAACTCTTATTTAATGCAATTAATAATAAGCCTATAATAATAAAAGCAATTACCATAAAACCCGAATTGATAAACACTTTATGATAGCCTATTCTGTTCACATCTAAAAATGGATAAGGATACCAACCTACAAAATAACCTCTTATTAAAGAGTAAATAAGATAAGCCAAAGGAAAATAAGCCCAAACTATTCCATCTTTCCATTGTAATGTGCCTTTGGGGATGAAAATTTGCCAGTATAAAACATATAGAACTGGAACGGCAACATGCAATAAATTATCCACCACCAACTGCCATCCTTTTGGTTCCCAAATACCTCTCAACACAAAATTATAGACTAAGCCAACTATAAAAATGTAAAGTGCAATAGCTGATTGTACTTTAATAGCAGAAAAATATCTTCCAAGAAGGGTTGTAGGTAAAGCCAAAGAAAATGTAAGACTAATAGCTATTAAAATGTTGCTCTGAATAGTAAAATAACTAATAAAATTAAAAACACTTTCATTGGTTAGATAAAGCTGAAGTATAACAGCAAACCAGGTGAGTAGCGCTAATGTTATTTCACAAAATCTTCTTTTATTCGACGGTTTTGAAAGAACTTCCATAGATTGTTATAAGTGAATAATAAATATATGAAATACTTCACAACACGAATATGATTAAGAAACAGCTAACTCATTCATTTACTTTGTATAGCTCATCTGCAATCTTTCTCAAAAAATATTATACAAGCCCTTGATTATCACAAATTAAGTTCCTACTTTTGCAGTCCCTTAATGTGGCCTCGTTGTAGGCTGGCCATTGAGGGGAGTTTTTAAATAAAATAGAAAAAACAAAAAGCAAGAAATGCCAACCATTCAACAATTAGTTAGAAAAGGTAGAGTAGCACTGGAGTTCAAGAGTAAGTCTCCGGCGTTGGACAGCTGTCCACAGCGAAGAGGTGTATGTACACGTGTATATACTACTACCCCTAAAAAACCAAACTCAGCAATGCGTAAAGTTGCCCGTGTACGTTTAACCAATGGAAAAGAGGTGAATGCCTATATTCCTGGAGAAGGTCACAACTTACAAGAGCACTCAATCGTGTTAATTCGTGGTGGTCGTGTTAAAGATTTACCAGGTGTACGTTATCACATCATTCGTGGTGCATTAGATACATCAGGTGTAGCTGGTCGTAACCAACGTCGTAGTAAATATGGTACTAAGCGTCCTAAACCAGGACAAGCAGCTGCAGCACCAACTAAAGGAAAGAAAAAATAATTAGGAGGAAACAGAAATGAGAAAATCAAAACCAAAAAAGAGAATTATTCTTCCTGATCCTAAATTTAACGATGTTCAGGTTACAAGATTTGTAAACAATATGATGTTTGACGGTAAAAAATCTATCGCTTACTCTATTTTTTATGATGCAGTTGAAATCGCAGAGAAAAAAACTAGCGAAAACGGATTAGAAGTATTTAAACGTGCTTTAGTAAATATTAGCCCAGCAGTAGAGGTTAAATCTCGTCGTGTTGGTGGTGCAAACTTCCAAGTACCTACAGAGGTAAGACCAGACCGTAAAATTGCTTTAGGCATGAAATGGTTAATCACTTACGCTCGTAAACGTGGTGAAAAAACCATGAAAGAAAAATTAGCAGGTGAAATCGTTTCAGCAGCTAAAGGCGAAGGTGCAGCAGTTAAAAAGAAAGAAGATACGCATAAAATGGCTGAGGCTAACAAAGCGTTCTCACACTTCAGATTTTAATCTAAAGTTAACATAGATATAAAGACTACACCGGTTATTTGCAATATTAATAATCGGTGTAGTCATTTAAAAATCGCAGAAATCATTTAAAAAATAATGTCAAGAGATTTAAGATTTACAAGAAATATCGGAATTGCTGCTCACATTGATGCGGGTAAAACCACAACAACTGAGCGTATTCTTTATTATGCTGGTGTTAGTCATAAAATTGGTGAGGTACACGAAGGTGCCGCAACAATGGACTGGATGGCACAAGAGCAAGAGCGTGGTATTACCATTACTTCTGCTGCTACAACTGTTGGTTGGAAATACAGAAACCAAAATTATCATATCAACATAATCGACACACCTGGACACGTGGATTTTACCGTAGAGGTAAACCGTTCGTTACGTGTATTAGATGGGTTAGTATTTTTGTTTTCGGCGGTTGATGGTGTTGAGCCTCAATCTAAAACTAACTGGCGTGTAGCTAACAACTATAGCGTTGCTCGTATTGGTTTCGTTAATAAAATGGACCGTTCTGGAGCTGACTTCTTAAAAGTTGTTAAACAAGTTAAAGATATGTTAGGTAGTAATGCAGTTCCATTGCAATTACCTATCGGTGCTGAAGATTCATTTAAAGGTGTGGTTGACTTGATCAACAACCGTGGTATTGTTTGGAATGAGCATGATAAAGGTATGACCTTTACTGAAGTGCCAATTCCTGATGATATGTTAGATGAAGTTGCTGAGTGGAGAGAAAAATTATTAGAATCTGTTGCAGATTATGATGAAACTTTGATGGAGAAATTCTTCGAAGATCCAAACTCAATTACTGAGCGTGAAATATTAGATGCATTACGTGCAGCTGTATTAGATGCTAAAATTGTACCAATGGTTTGTGGTTCATCTTTCAAAAACAAAGGTGTACAAACTATGCTTGATTACGTGATGGAATTATTGCCTTCACCAATGGATAGCGAAGGTGTAATTGGAACTAATCCAGATACAGGTTTAGAAGTTTTGCGTAAACCATCAGAAAAAGAGCCTTTTGCAGCTTTAGCATTTAAAATTGCAACAGATCCATTCGTAGGCCGTTTATGTTTTATCCGTGTTTATTCAGGTAACTTAGAAGCTGGTTCTTACGTTTACAATGCTCGTTCTGAAAATAAAGAACGTATTTCTCGTATTTTTCAAATGCATGCAAACAAGCAAAACCCAATTCCTAATGTAGGTGCTGGTGATATTGCTGCGGTTGTAGGATTTAAAGATATTAAAACTGGAGATACACTTTGCGAAGAGAAAAACCCAATCATCCTTGAATCAATGAACTTCCCTGAGCCAGTAATTGGTTTAGCAATTGAGCCTAAAACTCAAGCAGATGTTGATAAATTAGGTATGGCTTTAGGTAAATTAGCTGAAGAAGATCCAACATTTAGAGTTCAAACTGACGAAGAAACTGGTCAAACAGTTATTTCAGGAATGGGTGAGCTTCACTTAGATATTTTAATTGACCGTTTAAGACGCGAATTTAAAGTAGAGGTTAATCAAGGTGCGCCACAAGTAGCCTACAAAGAAGCTATTTTCGGTACAACTCAACACCGTGAAACATATAAAAAACAATCTGGTGGTCGTGGTAAATTTGCAGATATCCAAGTTGTTATTTCACCAATTGATGCTGATTACGAAAAAGGTGGTTTACAATTCGTAAACGAAATTACAGGTGGTTCAATTCCACGTGAATTTATTCCTTCAGTAGAAAAAGGTTTTGCTTCTGCAATGGCGAATGGTGTATTAGCTGGTTATCCACTACCTGATATGAAAGTTCGTTTAATTGATGGTTCATTCCACGCAGTCGATTCAGATGCATTATCATTTGAATTAGCAGCTAGAATGGCGTATCGTGAAGCATTGCCAAAATGTAAACCTACTTTGATGGAGCCAATCATGAAAATCGAAATCTTAACTCCTGAAGAAAACATGGGTGATGTAATCGGTGACATGAACCGTCGTCGCGGTCAACTTTTAGGTATGGACACTCGTGCAGGTTCTCAAGTAATTAAAGCAACTGTGCCTTTATCAGAAATGTTTGGTTATGTAACTCAGTTACGTACAATCACTTCTGGTCGTGCAACTTCAACAATGGAATTTGATCATTATGAAGCAGCGCCTAAAAACGTACAAGATGAGGTAATTGCTAAATCAAAAGGTAAAGTTAAGTCTGAAGACTAGTACATAGATATTGGTATTTAGTAGTTAGATGAATTTGTCTAACTACTAAATACTAACTACTCAAAAATAAACCGATCGCTTGTTATTAATAGCTCTAACAGGTAATCATAAATAAAAATAAGATGAGCCAAAGAATCAGAATCAAATTAAAATCTTACGATTATAACTTGGTAGATAAATCTGCTGAGAAAATCGTTAAAACTGTAAAACCTACGGGTGCAGTAGTTAGCGGGCCAATTCCGTTGCCAACAGAAAAGAAAATCTTCACTGTTTTACGTTCACCACACGTAAACAAAAAAGCACGTGAGCAATTTCAATTGTGTGCTTATAAACGTCTTTTAGATATTTATAGCTCTAACTCTAAAACTGTTGATGCATTGATGAAACTTGAATTACCTAGCGGTGTTGAAGTAGAAATCAAAGTTTAATGATTTTATAGAATTAAAAAAAGACCCTTAGAATTTTCTAAGGGTCTTTTTTTATGAGCTATTTTTAAATAATCATCTACTTTCCACGACTTTTCATTTCTTCAATAATGTTGCGTTCATCTTGAAGTTCCCTAGCTAGTTTCCGTTGTTGTTCATTTGATTTTGCTTTATACGCTTGATATTCAGCAGAAATTTCATCGTAAAGCTGGGTTCTATGTTTGGCTTCTAAAATGTTTTTTGTTGATCTAGCAATCACAATAAATAAAGCGATAGCTAACAGTATAATGATAGACCAAACTATAATACTATAAGATCCTTTAGTTAATGAAATACCTAAAAAGCTAATTTCATCAGCTTTAGCAGTAGTATCGTTTAATGTATTTTCCTTTCCGCTAATTTCAGCTCTTAAACTTGTAATGGTTTTTTCTTGCTCAATAACTTTAGCTTTCGCGTTTTTTAATTCTTCACGTTCCTTACGTAAAGTGTCACTTACACTTTTCCATACCGAATTTAATCTTGTTGGGTTAATCAATTTAGACCCATATAAAGATTTAGATCGCGAAAGCATAAACTGATATTGACCATTTAAACTAAAATCAGTATTCTTTGCAGTATCAATCCTTTTAGGATAATAAGTTTTTGTTGAAGGGAGCGATTTGGTCTTCGCTGGAATGGGTTGAGTTTTAACTTGAGTTTGTGCTAATATATTTAACGACAAAAATCCCAATAGTAAAACAGTGATGATAGATAGTAGTTTTTGTTTCATAGCGATAGTAACCTTGATTATTAAACAATTATAATGAAAAAATATTGTCTAGGGAAAATTGGCTCTAAAGATAATAACTGTTTAAACAGAGGTTAATATTCATTCATTCCCTATATAACACTTTAGTAATTCCTTAATTTAACCTATGATACGGTTACTATATCTAGCCACTTTTTCATTCATTATCTATCATAAAACTCTATTAAGCACATCTTTTTGGTAGTTTACTTAATGTAAATTATTCTAGGTTAAGCGAAGTAAGGCGGGTATATTTGCCAACATGTCGGTATTGCTTTTTACCATTATTGTATTAGTTGGCGCTTTCCTTGCGGGATTATTAGGTTCTTTAACTGGTCTTGGCGGAGGTGTAATCATTATACCTTTATTAACTTTAGGCTTAGGTGTTGATATTCATTATGCAATTGGAGCTTCAATCATCTCAGTTATCGCAACATCTTCAGGTTCTGCAGCAGCTTATGTTAAGGAAGGAATTACAAATGTGAGAATTGGTATGTTTTTAGAAATCGCAACTACTGCAAGTGCGATAGTAGGTGTGATTATTGCTACCTATATTAAAGCAGATTATATCATTGTTATTTTTGGGTTCATTTTATTATTCTCAGCATTTATGATGCTCCGTAAAAAGATAGATCACTCGAATGATGAAAAAACAAGTATCCTGGCCAATTATTTTAAATTAAATGGTAGTTATCCAACCGAAAATGGTTTAAAACAATATGCAGTTCACCATGTTGTAGGTGGTTTTGCAATGATGTTTATAGCAGGCACACTTTCAGGTCTGCTAGGGATTGGCTCTGGCGCTCTAAAAGTAATAGGTATGGACAATATCATGAAAATACCTTTTAAGGTCTCTACCACAACTAGTAACTTCATGATTGGTGTAACAGCATCGGCCAGTGCATTGGTTTATTTGCATAAGGGACAAATCGATCCAGCTATAGCGATGCCAGTAACTATTGGGGTTATTGCAGGAGCTACTATTGGTGCAAAAATTTTGATTAGAACTAAAACAGATAAATTAAAAGTGATATTTGCAATTGTAGTTACTTTTTTGGCGCTTCAAATGATTTATAAAGGATTAACTGGGGGAGCATGAGTAGACAGATCAAACACTATTTAGGAGATAAAGATGTTCAGATTATCTTGGGAACACTTTTGCGTGTAGGTGTAATAGTTTCTACCAGCGTGGTTTTAATTGGTGGAATAATTTTTTTAATGAATCATACGCATCAACCTGTTTCTTATACTGATTTTAAGCCTGAAGAAGCAAAATTTTCTTCAGTAGCCGAAATATTTAAGGGTTTAAAAACATTTGATGGACTTGCCATTATTCAGTTTGGAGTTTTACTCCTCATCTTTACACCAATAGCTAGAGTTGTTTTTTCTATTTTTAGTTTCTTAATGGAAAAAGATTACATGTATGTGCTTATTGGTATAATTGTATTGTGTGTGATTATCACCAGTTTATACCTCGACGTAGCACATTAAAGCCCTTTTTTAAGCTATTGTGCTGACACTTAGAAAAATAATCTCAATTATTTGAAAAAATAATGAGCTAACTATTTGAAAATTAAGAATTCTTTCCTATTTTTGCCGTCCCTTAGCGGGGAATGTATATCCACCTTGAACGAAGCCCTACTGCTTCGATGGGTGTTAAATTTAAAATAGAAAATGTCAGGTATTATTGGAAAAAAAGTAGGAATGACCAGCATTTTTGACGCCGAAGGAAAGAATATTCCTTGTACGGTGATCGAAGCTGGACCTTGTGTTGTAACACAAGTTAAGACCGAAGAGAAAGATGGTTATGTATCAGTTCAACTAGGATACGATGAAGCCAAAGCAAAAAACACTACCCAGCCTCTAAAAGGCCACTTTGCGAAAGCAAACACAACTCCAAAACGTAAATTGGTAGAATTTGAGCAGTTTGAAGCATCACTTAATTTAGGTGATACAGTTACTGTTGATATTTTTGCTGAAGGCGATTTTGTTGATGTTGTTGGTACTTCAAAAGGTAAAGGTTTTCAAGGTGTTGTAAAACGTCACGGTTTTGGTGGTGTGGGTGGTCAAACTCACGGTCAACATAACAGATTGCGTGCTCCAGGTTCATTGGGTGCTGCATCTTATCCAGCTCGCGTATTTAAAGGTATGCGTATGGCAGGAAGAACTGGTGGAGACAGAGTGAAAATTCAAAACTTACAAGTTTTGAAAGTTTATGCTGAACAAAACCTAGTTGTAGTTAGTGGTTCCATTCCAGGAGCTAAAGGTTCTTACGTAATCTTAGATAAGTAAGCAGATGGAAGTTAAAGTAGTAAACATAACAGGAAAAGAGACAGGTGCCAAGGTGCAACTTCCTGAGTCGGTATTTGGAATTACTCCAAGCGATCACGCGATTTATTTAGATGTAAAACAGTATTTGGCTAATCAACGTCAAGGAACTCACAAATCTAAACAACGTAACGAAATTGCAGGTTCTACCCGTAAATTATACAAACAAAAAGGTACTGGCGGTGCACGTGCCGGAAGCATTAAATCTCCATTGTTCAATGGTGGTGGTCGTGTTTTTGGTCCACAGCCAAGAGACTATAGTTTTAAATTAAACAAGAAATTAAAATCATTAGCACGTAAATCAGCTTTATCATATAAAGCGATTGATAATAGCGTGGTAGTATTAGAAGATTTCACGTTTGATAGCATTAAAACTAAAAACTATATCAATTTGGTTAATGCATTGAATTTAGCTGGAGAGAAAACGTTATTAGTTTTACCTGCACAAAATAACAATATCTATTTATCAAGCAGAAATATTCAGAAAGCAAAAGTAACTACTGCTGATCAGTTAAATACTTATGATGTATTAAACGCTGGTAAACTTTTGTTAACTGCAGATTCGCTTAAAACATTGGAGGAGGCATTTGCCAAGTAATATGGAAATTTTACAAAAACCAATATTAACCGAAAAAGCTTCTGCATTAACTGAAAAAGCTAACCGTTTTACTTTCAGAGTAGATCACAGAGCTAACAAGTTGCAGATTAAATCAGCCATCGAAAAAATGTATGGAGTGAACATTGTTGCCTTAAACACTATGGTGGTTGTAGGTAAAATGAAATCAAGAAATACTAAAGGTGGTTTAGTATCGGGACGTAGCCCGAAATATAAAAAAGCTATTGTAACATTGAAAGATGGCGAAACAATAGATTATTACGCGAATATTTAATAAGAATTGAATAATTTATAACTATGGGCTTAAGAAAATTTAAACCAGTCACTCCGGGAACCCGTTTTAGGGTGGGCGCAAGCTTTTCGGAGATTACAGCAACCAAGCCCGAAAAATCATTGGTTGTATCTTCTAAGAAATCGGGAGGTCGTAACAATACAGGAAAGATGACTATGCGCTACATGGGCGGTGGTCACAAAAAATCTTACCGTTTAATCGATTTTAAACGTGATAAGTTTGATATCCCTGCAACAGTAGCTACTGTTGAATACGATCCAAACCGTACCGCTCGTATTGCATTATTGCATTACGCAGATGGCGAGAAGCGTTACATTATTGCTCCTGAGGGATTGCAAGTAGGACAGACAGTGCTTTCGGGTGAAAAAGCTACTCCAGAAGTAGGTAACACTTTGAAATTGGCAAATATCCCTTTGGGATCTATTGTACACAATTTAGAAATTCATCCTGGTAAAGGTGCTCAATTGGCACGTAGCGCAGGTGCTTATGCACAGCTTGCAGCTAGAGATGGTAAATATGCAACTATTAAAATGCCATCAGGCGAAGTAAGATCTATCTTAGTTACCTGTTTAGCAACAATTGGTGCAGTTTCTAACTCAGATCACGCTAATGAAGTATTAGGTAAAGCAGGACGTAGCCGTTGGTTAGGTCGTCGCCCTAGAACTCGTCCAGTAGCGATGAACCCAGTAGATCACCCGATGGGTGGTGGTGAAGGTCGCTCTTCAGGAGGTCAACCTCGTTCAAGAAACGGAGTTTACTCTAAAGGCTTCAAAACCCGTACACTGAAAAAATACTCAAATCGTTTCATCATAGAGAAAAGGAAGAAATAATGGCTCGTTCGATAAAAAAAGGACCTTATATTGACCATAACGTAGAGAAAAAAGTAGTCTCTATGAATGATTCAGGCAAAAAGTCTGTGATCAAAACTTGGTCTCGCAGATCAATGATCTCACCAGATTTTGTGGGTCATACATTTGCAGTACACAACGGAAATAAATTTATTCCGGTATACGTAACAGAAAACATGGTTGGTCACAAACTAGGAGAATTTGCTCCAACCAGAACATTTAGGGGTCACTCTGATAAGAAAAAATAATTAAGAGATGGAAGCACTAGCGAAATTAAACAATTGTCCAACCTCACCACGTAAAATGCGTTTGGTTGTAGATCTAATCAGAGGTGAGCGTGTTGAGAAAGCATTAAGCATTTTGAAATTTACCAATAAAGAAGCAGCAATAAGAGTTGAAAAACTTTTATTATCAGCAATCAAAAATTGGGAATCTAAAAATGAAGGTTCTCGCCCTGAAGAAAACCAATTATACGTGAAAACGATAATGGTAGGCGGTGGTCGTCAGTTAAAAAGATTAAGACCAGCTCCTCAAGGTCGTGG
>NZ_JBAZRL010000010.1:0-90110 GCF_041662865.1 Pedobacter sp. | reverse complement strand
GCTTTCGAAACACAACCTGACGAAATTATAGGTACTGGCGGAATTGATGTTTTTAAAGATGGTAGAGAAACCTATGATAATATACAAGCTACATTACGTTATAAAAACGCAGGGATGATTGGAAATTTTGGAGCAACCTGTGGCAATGCACACGATGGGTATTTGTTCAAAATAAAAGGCACAAAAGGTTCCGTTAATCTATTACCTAATACTGGAATTTTCTATCCAGAAAAAGAAACAGCTAAACAATTAGGAATTGTAGATGGGGTAACCGGTGCCACTAAAATTGTAGTAAATACAGATGGCGGGATTCCAATTTTAGATAAACCCACAAAAGATGGAACTATTTACGCACTAGAAGAATTTTATAAAGCTATCACAGAGAATAAAACACCTGTTTCGAATATAAATACTGGCACACAAGCAGCAATTTGCGTAGCCATGTGTAACGAGGCAATTTATACTTCTAAAACTCAATTCTGGAAAGAAGTGTATTCTTAGTAGGCGATCGTTATCAGCGCAGCCGAAGGATCTTTAACCGCATTAGAGATTCTTCCTTCGTCAAAATGACAAAACCTACAAATCCTTATAATCTGGTAATTGCGCTACAAACAAAAACTTGGCATTGGTATGATCTATTTGCGCATAATAATGCTGTAAACCATTACTAACCGCCAACCATCTCGCTTTATAAACCGAATTATATCGAGCAGCCTGATCAAAAGTAGCTTGAGTAATTGCAACCGATGGCGCCTTACATTCAATTACCATTATTTTTTCACCCAAATTATCGTACACCAAAATATCACTACGCTTTCTAGTTTGGTTTAAACTCAGCCCGCCTTCGATCTGTAATAAAGAAGCAGGGAAATTTTTCTCTTTAATTAAATAACGGATAAAATGCTGCCTAACCCATTCCTCAGGGGTTAAAACCAAATGCTTTTTCCGTATCTCATCAAAAATAAAATACAAATCATCCCTTTGAGTAATTTTAAATGGATGATGTGGAAGATTAAGAGAAGTTGGATTAAATATCGGCATTGCCCAAAGTTAATATTTGTGAATAAACTATTGCCTCAAAATCGTAAATCGTAAATGGTAAATTGTAAATTTACCGCAAATGAGTGCCGTAGAAATTATAAAAGACTTAAAAGCCAGAAAGTTTAAACCCTTGTATTTGTTGCAGGGTGAAGAACCTTATTACATTGATCAAGTAGTTGATTACATGGAAAATTATGTGCTAAGTGATGGGGAAAGAGGGTTTAATCAGACCATTTTGTATGGTAAAGATACCGATATGGCAACGATTTTGAATGCTGCAAAACGATATCCGATGATGTCCGAATATCAACTCATTATAGTAAAAGAAGCACAAGATTTAAAATGGGCAAAAGAAACCGAAGGCAGTGGTAAAGAAGCAGAAGTAGTACTTAACTATTTCGAAAAACCTTTGCCAAGCACAATTTTAGTGTTAGCCTACAAATATGCCAACTTCGATAAACGCAAAAAGATTTACAAAGCGATAAACACTAACGGTATTGTTTTTCAATCAGATCCTGTTCGCGATTACAAATTAATGCCTTGGATTGAAGAACATATTAAAGAGAAAGGGTATAAAATTGCACCACAAGCAGCAGCGCTTATGGCAGAATATTTAGGTACAGACCTTTCTAAAATTGCTAACGAAGTCGAAAAACTTTGTCTAAATATTAGTAAGGACACTATTATTCAAACAGATCATATTCAGCGAAATATTGGGATCAGTAAAGAGTATAATGTATTCGAATTGCAAAAAGCACTAGCATCAAGAAACGTGTTAAAATGCAATCAAATTGTGAATTACTTTGCAGATAACCCTAAAGCAAATCCAATGGTAATGGTCATGGCCAATTTGAACGCCTACTTTACTAAAATCTTAAAATACCATTACTTGCCTAATAAAAACGATGCAGCCAAAGAGTTAGGTGTAAGTCCGTATTTTATTAAAGATTATGAAGCTGCTGCAAGAACATTTAGCGATGCAAAGACTTTCGATATCATTAGTTTATTAAGAGAATACGATCTTAAAAGTAAGGGCTTAGATAGTACAGGCAATACCACAGATGGAGAATTACTCAAAGAAATGCTGTTTAAAATGATCCATTAATAAGGTTTAAACAATTAATGAACAAATTACTGATGAATCAATAAAACAATAACCCATATGTTAAAAGGACTCCGCACAATTATCTACCATGTAACTGATTTAACCAAAGCCAAAGAGTGGTACAAAAATGTGTTAGAAATAGAACCTTATTTTGATGAAACATTTTATGTAGGTTATAGCGTAGGCGGATTTGAACTCGGATTAGATCCAGATCCTGCAAACTTTAGTAACGGGCATAGTTCAATTACCTATTGGGGAGTAGAAGATATTGATTCTTGCTTTAAAAAACTTGAAACCTTGGGCGTCGAAATTCATCAAGCTCCACAAAATGTTGGCGGTGCAATTTGGGTAGGTAGTATATATGATCCGTTTGGAAATGTAATTGGCCTAATCGAAAATCAAGAATTTTCTTCTTAGTAAGTTAGTAGTTATTCTAAATTAACCGTCATTCCCGCAAGCGGTAACCGTAATGCGATAAATAAGCATTTACTATCATCGCATTACGATTCTCAGTCGAGGTGAGAATGATGATCTAAACCTATCTTCTTACCAAATACTATAAAATTTCGGTTTGTAACTATAAAGTTATACCGCTGTGCCTGCTATTGAGGCATTGCCCATTATATTTACTTTAAATTAACTTATTTACATGAAAAGAAATTTACTAACCATTTTATTAACTGTGAGTGCTATAACGATAGCGCAAGCACAAGTTAGACCGCAAGGTGGTGCTGCTGATACCACACGTAGAGGTCCAGGGGCTGCCCTAGGTTCTAACGTGAAGGCTCAACCAAAACCTTACGCTCAAGTAATCACCGATAAAACACTTACCCGCAGGGGGATGATTACCACGCACAAATTAGAAGACAAATTCTTTTTTGAAATTGCAGACACCACTTTAGGTAGAGATATTTTAGTGGTAAGCCGTATTGCTAAATCTGGTGCCGATGTACGAGCAGCACAAGGTTACGCAGGAGACGTAATTGGAAGCACAGTAATCCGTTTCGAAAAAGGACCAAATAACCGCATTTTTATGCGTAAAGTGAGTTTTAAGACCTACAGCCCAGATAGTACCACTGCAATGTATCAGTCGTTAAAAAACTCAAACATCCAAGCCATTGCAGCTTCTTTTAACATTGCGGCATATACGCCAGATAAAACGGGAAGCGTAATCGACGTAACAGATTATATCAATAGCGATAACGATATTTTCTATTTCAGCTCACCAGCATCTAAAACTAGATTTAGGTTAGGTGCACAATTATCAGATCGTAGCTACATCCAAAACATGCGTAGTTTTCCACTTAACGTAGAAATCAGTACCATGAAAACATATAGCTTAACTGCTGCTCCTTCGCCATTTGGTCCAGCAGCGCCAACAGGCGGTGGTGGTGCTTCTGCAGGTTCTGCAACTATAGAGCTAAATACATCGTTGGTTATTTTACCGAAAGTACCAATGAAAGCTAGATATGCCGATCCTCGTGTTGGTTATTTCACAGTAGGTTATACCGACTTTGATTTAAATCCACAAGGTGTAAAAGAAATCGACTTAATTAAACGTTGGAGATTAGAACCTAAACCACAAGATTTAGCGAAATACAAACGTGGAGAATTAGTAGAGCCACAAAAACAAATTGTGTATTACATTGATCCAGCAACACCAAAAAAATGGGTTCCATATCTAATTGCAGGTGTTAACGATTGGGCAAAAGCATTCGAAAAAGCGGGTTTCAAAAATGCAATTGTAGCTAAAGAAGCACCAACATTCGCACAAGATTCTACATGGAGTATAGACGATGCTCGTCACTCAGCAATTGTTTACAAACCTTCGGAAATTGCTAATGCCAGCGGACCAAGTATTTCAGATCCACGTAGTGGAGAAATTATGGAAAGCCACATTAACTGGTTCCATAATGTGCAATCATTAGTACACGATTGGTACATGATTCAAACTGCTGCAGTTGATCCTAGAGCTCGTAAAATGGTATTTAGTGATGAATTAATGGGCGATTTAATTCGTTTCGTATCTTCTCACGAAGTAGGCCATACCTTAGGTTTATTACACAATTACGGTTCAAGTTCAACTACACCAGTAGAAAATTTACGTAATAAAAAATGGGTAGAAGAAAATGGACATACACCATCTATTATGGATTATGCTCGTTTCAACTATGTTGCGCAACCAGAAGATAATATTACTGCAAAAGGATTATATCCTCGCATTGGCGATTACGATAGATGGGCAATTGAATGGGGTTATAAATACTATACAGATACAAAAACTCCTGGCGATGAAGTTGAGAGATTAAATAAAACAGTAATCGAATCCGCTAAAAACAGACGTTTATGGTTTGGTACCGAATCTAATCCAGATGATCCACATTCGCAAAACGAAGATTTAGGTGATAACGCCATGAAAGCAAGTGATTATGGTATTAAAAACTTAAAAGTGATTTTACCAAACTTACCAGCATGGACAAAAGAATCAAACGAAGGATATGCTAATTTATCAAATATGTATGGTCAATTAACAACTCAATTTGGTCGTTATATGGGTCATGTAGCCAAAAACATAGGTGGTATTTACGAAAATCCTAAAATGGTAGAGCAAACTGGTTTAGTTTACGAACGTACACCAGCAGCAACTCAAAAAGAAGCGATGGATTTCTTAAACAGACAATTATTTACCACACCAAAATGGTTATTAAATCAGTCTATTTTAGATAATATCGATCAAAATCCATTAGAAGTAATTGCGAGATTACAAGGAAATACGTTAAACCGTTTATTAAGCAATAGCACATTAGGCAAATTGGTTGCTGCCGAAGCTGCCGATGGTGCAACAGCGTATAAAATCACAGATTTATTTACAGATTTAAATGGTGCAATTTTCACCGAGTTAAAATCAAACGCTTCAGTTGATGTATATCGTCGTAATCTACAAAAAGCTTATGTAGAAAAATTAATTGCCATTGTAAAACCAGCTCCAGCACCAACAGCTACTAACGCCATTTTGGTAGGTAGAGGAGGCGCACCAACCGGCTTAACAGCTTCACAAAGTGATGTGATGTCTGTTGTAAAAGGACAATTACGTGATTTAAATAGCAGTATTAAATCTGCTGCTGCTTCGCAAGGCGATTCGTTAAGCAAATACCATTTGTTAGATTTAACCGATCGTATAGAGGGTGCTTTAGATAACAAGAAAGACTAAATAATTCAAAAATTTAACTTAAAGCGTTCCGACTTCACATCGGGACGCTTTTTTTATTTAGTCGCTTTTGCTAGTATTGCAAAAAGTACAACTGTTGATGCTACTACAACAGTTCCTGCTCCTAAAATAATGTAATGAGCAGCTGTGCGTCTCTTTTTCGTTTGGTAATAAGCAACAGTTCTATAGGTATTTACGTACACCGAATCTTTTAATAAAGAACCATTGCTCACGTTTAACTCGCTAGGTTTAAAATAATCTGAGCTACTGGTATACCTATATTTTCTAAAATTATGCAATTGAGGATTTTTTAACTTAAAAAGATTTTTAACGTCCTTAATTGCTATTTTCTCAATTGAATCTTTATTTACAGGTTGAGCAGGTAATTTAGTTGAGATAAAAAATATCAATAACGTGCTGAATAACAATTGTTTTCCCATAAATAAATATATAAAATATTTTGAAGTCTGTGCTGGTATGAGTGTTTCAACTGTACAATTCCTTATCAGATAAAAGGTTCTAATAAATACACTCATCATATTATACTTTGTATTTAAGATATGGTTCCGCATATCTTTGCAGTCTTCTTTATGAAAAAACAAGCCAATTTAGTGTAAGAAAAATCATTTTGCGTGATGGGAAATGTCCTTTGCGTGATGGGAAAAGCTCTTTGCGTGATGGTAAAAGCTCTTTGCGTGATGAGAAAAGCTCTTTGCGTGATGGGAAATGTCCTTTGCGTGATGGGAAAAGCTCTTTGCGTGATGGGAAAAGCCCTTTGCGTGATGGGAAAAGCTCTTTGCGCAATGGGAAATGTCCTTTGCATGATGGGAAATGTCCTTTGCGTTGAGGGAAAACCGAAAAATTAAAGGAATTACTTCGTATTAAATACGATCATGTTAATCGAAAATGTAGTGAATAGGGTAGTGAGGGCAATAAATAACAAAAGAGCTTGCAAATGCATAAAATATTTGAGTACTTAGCTTGTATATGTATGACATAATATTTTAATAACATAATGCAATGAAAATACTTAGAATCCAGATCCTCCTTTTCGTAGCATGCTTTGGTTTTGCGTTCAATTCGATGGCGCAAACCAGACCTAATATTGTCATTATAGTTTCTGACGATCATGCCTATCAAGCCATAAGTGCCTACGGTAGCAAATTGATGCAAACACCAAATATAGATCGCATTGCAAAGGAAGGAGCTCGTTTTGATAAGGCCTATGTAACCAATTCAATTTGTGGACCTAGCAGGGCAGTTATTCTAACAGGAAAATACAGCCATAAAAATGGATTTAAGGATAATGAGAGCTCGGTGTTTAATGGCGATCAAGATACTTTTGTAAAGCAATTGCAAAAAGGTGGATATCAAACAGCATGGATTGGCAAATGGCATTTAGAAAGCAAGCCTCAAGGATTTGATTTTTGGCAAATTTTACCCGCTCAAGGGCAATACTACAATCCTGATTTTGATATGATGGATGGTTCTAAAAAACGTTTTGATGGGTATGTATCCAATGTAATTGAAGATGTAACCGAAGATTGGTTAGATAAAAGAGATGCTTCTAAGCCATTTTGCTTGGTCATAGGGCACAAGGCTACCCATCGTGTTTGGTTACCAGACACAACAGATTTAGGAAAGTTCGATAACGTTACTTTTGCGTTGCCTCACAATTTCTACGATATGTATGCAAATAGAGAAGCCGCGAAAGTTCAGGACATGACTATTGCGAAAACCATGATTATGGGTTACGATCTAAAAATGTTCGGATCTGATGAAAATGAAAGCAAAGACGGAAATTTTAAAAGAATGAATGTGCAGCAGAGGACCAAAGTTGATGCGTATTATAAGCCAATCGAAACAAGTTTTAATCAGCAAAAACTAACTGGCAATGCATTAACTGAATGGAAATTTCAGCGCTATATGCGAGATTATTTAAGTACTGCAACTTCGTTGGATCGGAATATTGGACGCACATTAGATTATTTGGATAAACATAATTTAACCAAGAACACCATTGTAATTTATCTTTCAGATCAAGGTTTTTACATGGGAGAGCACGGTTGGTTTGATAAACGCTGGATCTATGAAGAATCCTTCCGTACACCAATGGTCATGCGTTATCCAGGTGTGATTAAGCCGGGTACAGTGTCGACTAATTTTGTAATGAACTTGGATATCGCTCCAACGGTATTAGATGCTGCGGGTATTTCTATTCCAAAGGATGAACAAGGGCAATCCATGCTACCATTACTTAAGAACAAGAATACGAAAGGACGAAATGCCATCTACTATCACTATTATGAAAATGGGGAACATTCGGTTTCTCCTCATTTCGGTATAAGAAATCAACGGTACAAATTGGTTCGTTTTTATAAAAGAGTAAACTCTTGGGAGTTGTACGACTTACAAAAAGATCCTAATGAGATGCATAATTTGTATGATCAAAAGGGATACGGCAAAACCATTGCTGCAATGAAAGTTGAATTAAGTCAGTTAATTGACAAATACGATGATCAAGATGCAAAAAAGATATTTCTAGAAAAGTAAGGATAAAAATAATTATACAAAAAAGCCTTCGAATTTTTCGAAGGCTTTTTTTCTAAATCAAACAGGTATTATTTCATACTGTCATTAATTTTTTGAATTTGATCTAGGTGAGCTTTTACAATTGGAGCAGTTTTGCTTGCAAATGCTCTAAGTTCAGCATCCTTGCCATCTTTTGCTTCTTTTTCCATTAAATCTAAGGTCTTTTTGTGGCCATCTACCATAGCATCAACATATTCCTTGTCAAAGTCACGGCCAGTCAGTTTGTTCAAGTCGTTCATTTTCTTAGTATGTTCCTCATCTAAAGAAGTAGGAAGTGTAATACTTTTGGAAGCTGCTATCGTTTTTAATTCTTCATTTGCTTTACCATGATCTTTTACCATCATATCGGCAAATGCTTTAACTTCTGCATTGGTCGATTTACTCAAGGCGATTTTACCAAACTCAACTTCTGCCATTCCGCCCACAGCTGCCTTACCAGCAAACTCTGTATCATCTTGATCTGCCGCCATATCTGCAGTAGTATCTCCATTCATAGTAGTATCCATAGTTTGGTTTAAACTATCGGCGCTATCATTCGAATTTTTTGAATTTGAATTACAGCTTTGAAATGTGAAGGCCAGTAAGGCGATTACACTTAAATAACTTAATTTTTTCATAGTAAAATAATTTAATTGATATAAAATGAATTGATCTAAGATTTTGAACAATTTAATTTGAAATATGTTTCACATTAGAGCAAACTTTTTGTGTCAATTTTTTATTTAGTTAGTAGGATGTATCGGAAGAAGCTTGATGATTAGATTGAATAGGTTAGGAGAAAAACGATTGACTAGCAATGGCAAAAAATAAAACAATGATAAATAAAGACGAAATCTCATTCCTTAAAAGGCATTTAGGCGCTAATAAAGAAGATATTATTAAAGCCGTATCAGTAGTTGGTAACAACCTTGAAAAAATTGAAGTGTATTTATTACAGCAAAAAATGGTGTGCCCAACTAAATACGATGGCTTAAAATCTGGAACTGAAAGAATGCGCTAAAATTAATTTTTTCGTCAAAATGGACATATGTGTTACATGTCTTGGCAATTCACGTCCTTTTGAATCCTTTATTTTTTAATATAGCTACAATTTAAAGAGCTAAAAAAACAATAGTCGGCGCCATTACAATAGCAGTTCCCCAAATCAATACATGATGGCCAGCAGTCCTTCTTTTCAGTGTTTTTAAATAGGTAGCATTGCGATAAGCGCTTACATAAGTCGAATCTTTTAAGAACTGAGGTACACTTACGGTAGAATATGGTTTAAAAAGATCTGAATTTTTACTGATGCTTCCATCCCTAAATTTTTTAAAATCAGTTGCATTTAACCTAAATTTTTGCGCATCAATTCGAACCGCTTTCTTTATTGAATCGGCATAAGTTTTTTGAGCTACCGAATAAGTTGAAGTGAGAATTATAAATAGTAAACTGATTATCAATGATTTTCTCATAATTAAATATAAAATAAATCTTTTGAAATTCGATGAACCAAAAAACAGCTATAAATCGTAAATTCGAAACCAAATAAGATATCAAGTGAATCATTGGCTAATCAAATCTGAAATGAGCCAATTTTTGCGGCTGGAAGTGTCCAATTCAATTTTCGTTTCATAAAAAAAGCCCGTATGAACGGGCTTTTTATAAACCGGCTTTAATTTAAGGTATTCTTTCAAATTCTCCACTAAGGGTAAGCGTAGTATTATCTTGATCATATTGATATCCGGAAACACTTAGATGAAATGTGGTAACATCATATGTAAAACCCGAGGTAAGAAATGGCTCAGGATGCTCTACTTCACTAGACCCAAATCTAACGCTTGTAACAACATGGTTTGCTGGATTGTAATCGATATAGATATCTTGTGATGAATCATAAAAGGTGTAAAGTTGTCTGGTAGTTGCACCTTTCATACTGCTGAATAATATGGCACTACTTACAAGCAGGAATGCCATTACAAACTTTATTTTTTTCATAACATTTTAAATTAGGTAATAATTGGTTTAAGGTAAATATACTTATGTTGCCAGTTTATCGAAGTTATATGTTATAATTACAAATTAATATGATATAAATGTATAATTAATATTCAAATTAAGTAGTTATTGTATAATTAATTTGACATGTAATCACTGCACGTAGATAAAACTACTGTAGTTGGCATTCCTTTCTGGTTTTGGAGTATTGATGGCATCAAAAGCACTTTTTTGGACGTATTTTTTTCATTATATATTTGAGCGTGAACAATTCAAATCTAGATTTGGCCAATAAAAATATATGAAAGGTTTGTTGGAATGTGTTATTTTTGCGGGGAACGATAGATAGAACTCCATCCCATTCCTTTATGAAGTGGTTTTCGGACTGTGGTTGGGCATTGCTGGTTTTCATACTGTTTAAATTTTGAAAGTTTAAATCGTATGCACTGCGGAGATGTCAACTGGATGGTCAGTATTTTTGTCAACGGTTTGTCAACGATTTAAGAAAAAAAGCTCTTAAAATTACTTTAAAAATGCAAAAAACACAATATTGGCTAGTCAAATCTGAACCTATAAAATACAGTTGGGAAAAATTTAACAAAGATGGTCGTACCTTTTGGGATGGCGTTCGTAATTACCAAGCTCGTAATAATCTCAGAGAGATGAAAGAAGGTGATTTAGTTTTGTTTTATCATAGCAACGATGGAAAAAACGTGGTTGGAATTGCTAAAGTCGTTAAGGAATTTTACCAAGACCCAACAACTAGTGATCCAAATTGGGTAGTTGTAGATTTAGCTCCATTTCAATCCTTAGCCAGACCAGTTTCACTCGAGCAAATCAAAGCCGAAGAAAGTTTAAAAGATATTTCTCTAGTCAGACAAGGTCGATTATCAGTTATGCCATTAAAAGCAACAGAATTCGATAAAATTTTAGAAATGGGGAGTTAATTTAATCCTTAAAAAACAAAGCTTTTAATTCGCTAGCATCGTTAGGTTCCATTTTTCCACCCAAAATTAAACGTAATTGTCTACGGCGTAAAGCACCATTGTACAATTCAATTTCTTCTTCAGTTTCTGGTTTTAATTCAGGCACAGGAATGGTTCTTCCACTCTGATCTACTGCTACAAAAGTGTAGTAAGCCTCATTAGATTTCGCTCTTGTTCCAGAAGGAATATTCTCTGCCCAAACATCTAAGCGAACCTCCACAGATGTGTTAAATGAGCGAGTAACTTTAGCCTCAATTGTAATTACATCACCTAGTTTAATGGCATGTTTAAACGAAACATTATCTACCGATGCGGTTACCACAATTCTATTGCAATGTTTTTGAGCAGAAATTGCAGCAGCAATATCCATCCAATGCAATAAACGTCCTCCCATTAAATTATTTAAGGTATTGGTATCGTTAGGTAATACCAATTCATTCATTATCGTATGGGAATTTTTTGGACTTTTAGCTTTTATACTCATATTTGGCAAAACTACAGAAAATTGGGTGTTTTTTTATCAAAATACCCTACATTAAGTTTTTGAAATAAATTGGGCAGACCTAAAAGTGTTCTTTAAAAACTTAATCAAAAACCAAACATATGTGTTGATTTTAAGTTATAGTATTCATAAAAAACACGCTATGCAAAATCAAACGCTCATTCAATACTTCCATTGGTATTATAATGACCAAGATAATTTATGGACAAAAGCAAAAAATGAAGCAACTAGCTTATCCAAAATGGGCTTTACTTCGGTTTGGTTTCCGCCAGCTTATAAAGGTAGTAATGGAGGTTATTCAATTGGCTATGACACCTATGATTTATATGATCTTGGCGAATTTGACCAGAAGAATAGCATACATACAAAATACGGAAGCAAAGACGAATATATTGCAGCAATCAATGCTTTACATGAATATAAAATTAATGTTTTGGCAGATGTTGTTTTTAACCATAAAGCCGGTGGTGATGAATTGGAAAAAATAGAAGTCAGAAAAGTTAATCCAGAGGATAGAAATGAGTTTATTTCTGATGTGATGGAAATAGAAGCATGGACAAAATTCACTTTCCCTGGTAGGCAAGGAAAATATTCAGAATTTATTTGGGATCATCAATGTTTTAGCGGAGTAGATTGGGCACAAGATTTAAATGAAACAGCCATTTTTGCAATTCAAAATGAGTATGGAGAAGGTTGGGAAAAAGTACCGTCAGATGAATTGGGTAATTACGATTATTTAATGTTTGATGATATCGAATTCAGAAATCAAGCGGTAAAGGAAGAATTAAAGCGATGGGGAAAATGGTATTATGAAACCTGTAAAATGGATGGATTTAGGCTAGATGCAGTAAAACATATTTCTACAGAATTTGTGATAGAATGGATAGATGAATTAAAAAAGGCATGCGACCGAGATTTCTTAATTATTTCAGAAAACTGGAATATTGTTGATGTAGAAGAATTGGAACACTACATAGAAATTACTGGTGGAAGAACACAATTGTTTGATTCATTATTGCATCACAATTTTTATTTAGCTTCTACAGCAGGCCAGGAATATGATTTAGATAAAATTTTTGATAACACATTGGTTCAAAAAAGACCTGAATTAGCAATTACTTTTGTGGATAATCATGATTCGCAGCCTTTGCAAGCACTAGAGTCATTCATAGATTTTTGGTTTCGACCATTAGCGTATGCTTTAATTTTATTACGCGAACAAGGTATTCCTTGTGTGTTTTTTACGGATGTATACGGTGCAAATTATGAAGATGACGGTAAATGTGTTGAATTGGTAGCCTTGCCAGAATTACCTAAACTCTTAAAAGCCAGACAATATTTGGCGTATGGTGAACAACATGATTATTTAGATCATAACAATTGCATTGGATGGACCAGAGAAGGTGATGAAGAACATCCAAATTCTGGTATTGCAGTACTAATGAGTAATGGTGAGGAAGGCTTTAAAGCGATGGAAATGGGGAAATCTTTTTCGGGTAAAACCTTTGTTGATAGTTTAGAAAAACGACAAGAAGAAGTTTTAATTGATGAAAACGGGTTTGGAGAATTCTTTTGTAATGCAGGAAGTGTGAGTGTGTGGGTTTTGAAAGTTCAATAGTTCATTTGTTCACTCGTTCATTAGTACTATATAGTTTGATAAAATAGTTCAATAGCGTACTAGTTCATTGGAATTAGACAGTTTTATAGGAGAGATTTTTACATTTGCCACTAATGAACAAATGACGCCAATGAACTACTTCTTAATAGAATTGATGTTGCTAAATCCAATTAATTCGTCCCATCTGCCGCCGGGTTTGTGGTAATAAACTAATACCTGATAACTGTTGTCGGCTTCGAAAAACGAACCTTCAAAAACAGTATCGTCAAATTTTCCATCTTCAGTTACCCAAACGTATTTAAAGTCATATAAACCTTGTTTCAATTTCACATTTCCATAAAAACGTTTTTTAGTTGAATCGTAGTTTAATCTACTTTCCTCATTTAAAATGTAATTATTAAATCGACCAACAACATAGGCATTGCCTTTTGCAGTAGGAGCTGCGGAATTTAATGTAAAAAGAACGTTTGCATAATCACTATCAGTAATATTATCTCTTCCATCTTGATTACGAATAAAGAAATTTCCATTTTCATCAAACTGAGTACTATATTTCGCAATGCCATTAGGCTGGTCAGGAAATAAAATCACGTTTAAGGTACTATCTTTATAAAAATCTTGCACATGCTCAGCTTTGTAACGGAAACTTCTAATATCAAATTTTCGAAATTCATTTCCAGCCCAAAACTCATTGGTGTTTAATTCATTATAAACTAAAGAACCTTGTTTTACAAAAGTTGGTTTTTTGTTAGTAATCGCAGTTTGAGGAATTCCATTTTGCATCACAACAGCCTTTACATCCATATATGGGTTTTGTATTGGCATTGGATGAAATATTGTGAAATTCACTTTTTGCTTGTTCAACCGAAACTCCACCTGACTACTTGGCACAACTTCTACACCCACAGTTGCTAAATTATCTACAATGTAAAAGCGTTGAGTAATGATTACTTTTTTAGGATCATTATTCTCATAGACCTTTAATAAATAATTGCCAGATAGCTTAGGTTTAATCTGCTCGTTTGGAAGTGTCAGTTGATAATGAGTAAACTTTTCTAGCGTGTTAAAAGAATAGCGATATTTGAAAATAATATCTTCTTTAAACGTCTCTAAATAATCTAGCTGATTAATTTTAGAGGGCTTCCAGTCAAAAGTACAATGTTCAATGGTGTAATTATAGCTTTTGCTACCACCTTTTAAATCATCAAATTCAAAAGTAATGGTTTCGCTACTTCGCAAGGCGATAATGGGGAAAGATTGTTCCTTTTTAGTGTTATAACATTCAACCGTTTTAATAGTAGGTTGATATACTCTATTATCATACACAACAATTGGATTTTGTGCAAATGCACTGGTACAAAGTGCGATAATAAAGAATATCAACCCAAATCGTTGCATGTTAAGCTTCCAATTCCATAATCTCAGAAGCTAATTCTTCCCAAGTTTTTTGAGCGTGATCTAATAAAGCTTTCTCTGCTAAATATCTTTTATTAGCCTCATCTAATTTATGTTGACTAGAAAATACTTCTTCTTTTGCTAACTCTGCTTCAACGGCTTTAATACTCAATTCAAAAGCTGCAATTTCCTCCTCAATTCTTTTCAATTTCTCATTCAGCTTTTTTAATTGTTGTTGTGCATTTGCAGGAGCAGGCTCAACTATTTTTGGCTTCTTTTCTTCTGTAGGTCTAACAGGAATTGGCTTTGGTGTAGGAATTACCCTTTTGCTATTCCATTCTTCATATTCTGCATACGTTCCAGGATATTCCTTGATTTTTTCTTCCTCAATAAACCAAATTTTATTAGCCACATTATCTAAGAAATACCTATCGTGAGATACAGCGATAAACGTACCTTCATATTGTTGTAAAGCCTGAATTAAGATATTTACCGACTGAATATCTAAGTGGTTGGTAGGCTCATCCAAAATCAAGAAATTCGAATCGGTAGTTAACGATTTCGCTAAAGCAACTCTCGATTTTTCTCCTCCAGATAATACTTTAATTTTCTTAAAAACATCATCACCCGTAAACAAGAAACAACCTAAAATAGAACGTAATTCCGTGTCTGTATGTTTAGGTGCAAATGCTTGTAATTCCTCCAAAATTGTATTACCAAGATGTAATGATTCTAACTGATGTTGTGCAAAGAAAGTAGTCGTCACATTATGACCAGTTTCACAAGAACCTTGAAATTTCTCAGTTCCAGCAATCATTCTTAACAAAGTAGATTTACCCTTACCGTTAGCGCCAATTAATGCAATTTTATCACCTTTTTCAATCAATGCTTCTGCATCATCTAAAATATCTATGTTAGGATAGCTTTTAGTCGCGTGTTCAATTTTTATTACGTGTCTGCCTGAAGGCTTCGAGAATTTAAAACTGAAATTTACTGTTGGATTATCATCATCAACATCTTCCACACGTTCCATTTTATCCAACGCTTTCATCCGCGATTGCGCCATTTTAGCTTTACTCGCCTTAGCTTTAAAACGCTCAATTAAACGTTCTTCTTGCTTGATTTTAGCTTGTTGGTTTTTAAATTCACCTTTTTGAATTTCACCACGTAACGATTTCTCTTCTACGTAAAAAGAATAATTACCAGCATAAACTGTCAACTTTCCTTTTCTAGATTCAACTGTTTTACGTACAATTTTATCTAAGAAATACCTATCGTGAGATACAATAACAATTGCACCTTCAAAACTGCCCAAATAAGTTTCTAACCACTTAATAGACGGTAAATCCATGTGGTTGGTAGGCTCATCCAGTAATAAAATATCAGGAGTTTGTAATAGAATTTTAGCCAACATTACACGCATCCGCCATCCACCAGAAAACGTATTTAACGGACGATGTTGATCTTCGGTACTAAAACCTAAGCCAGCTAAAATTTCATTTGCACGATATTCAATATTATAACCATCTAAAGCCTCAAACTCTTGTTGCTTATCACTTAGTTTATATAAAATCTCTTCGCTGTAATCCGTTTCAATCTTTTTTAATAATTCTTCAATCTCATCATGCAATTGATTTTGGCGTTCAAAAGCTTCCATTGCCACATGCAAAATGGTATGATGCGAATCGTACGATAATAAATCTTGGTTCAAATAACCAATTTTTATATCTTTCGCCATCGATATGCTACCAGAAGACGGTGCATATTCTCCCACAATTATTTTAAGTAAAGTAGACTTTCCAGTGCCGTTTGCACCGATTAGTCCAACTCTATCGCCTGGTTTAATGTGCCAGTTCGCTTCGTCGTATAAGGCTCTTGAGCCAATTAAGAAGGTTAAGTCGTTTATAGAAATCATTTCGGGTGCAAAAATACGATTTTTTAAGCCTGTTTTCAAGTATAAGTTTTTGAAAATGAAGGGCAGTAGATGATGGCTAAATCAGTCCCGTTTTTCGCTTCAATCCCCGATAAAAAATCGGGGTATTTCCGCTTCAACCGGGTTTAGTTAACAAAGGCTTTTGGGACAATGTAAATGTAAGAGGTAAAACGGGTTTTTGACCACATTTTACAATTTCCCTTTTACATCTTCCATATCTTGAGTATCTTCGCCTTATGTATCGCCTCATTAAACCTGTTTTTTTTAAGTTCGATCCCGAAAACGTTCATCATTTTGTGGTAAAACGCTTAAAATGGTTTCATGATTATTTCCCATTCGGAAAAACTATCCTACGAAGCAGCTATGATGTTCATATAAAAGGATTAGGACGAGAAGTTTTTGGTATTAAATTTAAAAATCCAGTAGGTTTAGCAGCAGGATTTGATAAAAATGGCGAGTATGTTGAGGCATTAAGCAATTTAGGTTTTGGTTTTATTGAAGTAGGAACCGTAACACCTTTACCCCAACCGGGTAACGATAAACCACGCATGTTTAGATTACAGGATGATGAGGCTATTATTAACCGAATGGGTTTTAATAATAAGGGTGTTGATGTGATGGCAGAACGATTACGCTTGCTTAAAGAAAAAGAACCTCAAATAGTTGTTGGTGGAAATATTGGTAAAAACAAAAATACTCCAAATGAAGATGCAGTAAGCGATTATATCAAATGTTTTGATCGTTTATTTGATGTGGTAGATTACTTCGTTGTAAATGTAAGCTCGCCAAATACACCAGGCTTAAGGGCTTTACAAGAAAAAGAGCCACTTAAAGAATTACTCAATACATTACAGCAACGCAATTTAAAAAACGATATTTCTAGACCGATCTTACTAAAAATTGCACCAGATTTAACCAATGAGCAATTGGATGATATTGTAGAAATTGTTAAAGAAACTGGTATTGCTGGAGTAATTGCAACCAACACAACCATAGACAGAAACGGTTTATATACAGAAGAAAAAGTGAAAAGTGAAATGGGTGGTTTAAGTGGAAAACCTTTAACTCAACGTTCAACAGAGGTTATTCGTTATTTATCAGAAAAATCTGGAAAATCTTTTCCAATAATTGGAGTCGGCGGTATTCATTCTGCGCAAGATGCGAAAGATAAAATGGATGCTGGAGCTTCTTTAGTGCAATTATATACTGGTTTTATTTATGAGGGGCCAGGTTTGATTAAACAGATTTGTAAGGAGTTGGTTTAATTACTTAGATTTTTCCATTGCAGTTTTTACTCTGTATCTGGTTATCTTAGCAATAAGATCTAATGGCATTGGTTTATTTAAAGGAAATTGTACAGATCCTTTTGCACCTTTGTATATTGATAAGTCCTCTTTAAAAGCTTCAATACCTTGAGGGGCAGGGTATAATCCAATATGATTTTTATAACCTGCAAAGTGGATTAAATTGCCATTTAAATAAAAAGTAGGCATTCCATAACTAATTTTTTCTTTTGCCTGCGGAGCTGCATTTTTTATAGTTTCTCTAATTTGTCTTAAATGTTCTTGCACTTCATGTGGGAAGCCATTAATATATTCATCAATAGTAGTTATTTTTGTTTCCATGTTTAAAATAAATTATAACATTTTACTCATATACATATACCAATTCCATTCCCAATTTAATCCTCTATCCATAGAGCAAGCTTGGCTCCAAATTGGATTGTTTTTGTCTCTGGCATCCCAACGAAAGGCCATGATAATCTCTTTTCCTTCATGAACGTCTTTCGTGAAGAAATGACCAATGTTATTTTCAAAAAAACCTGAAACAGGAGGGTCTAGTACTCCAGTATTTGAATCAGACCAATAGATGCTCCACAACCTTGTTTTCGGATTAAATAGTCGAAGGCTCATCCCTTCAAATGGTTTGCCGTCGAATTCTGCTAAAAAATTATCGATGTTTCCAAGGCCATTTAAAATTGGATACATTTCTTGTGTAGAATTAAATTCGATCCAATTTGTACAATTGGTAAACCTTGATTGTAGTTTTTTATTATGAAGATTCCATTTACCTATAAAGAAATCAAAATCTTTTTCAGATGAGGTTTCTGAAGGCTTAATAATTAACTCTCCCTCTGGTGTAAAATTTAATTTTGGGAGAGGGATTTCTATATTTTCGTTCATTTTTAAAATTAATGAAAAAATCTAACACCTTAATACTAAGTAGTTTCACAGTGTTAGATTGAATTCTTAACCTTCTGGCTCTAAATAACCTTTCAATGCAGTATGTACAAAGTATGTCCAACCATCATTGAAACTTGTTTTTTCAAATTCTGCACCTAAATCAGCAAAAGTTTCTAAGCCAGCATGCGTTATTCTTAATAAAGTTTGATCGCCTTTGTCAAACAATTCCCAATTCACAAACGAATTACCTGGATAATTATCATACCGCCAGCTATAGGTTATTTTTTTACCATCCACAACTTCGGTCACTTCACATAAATGAAGGTATTGTTTCCCATCTTCTGGACCGCCAAGAAAATCAAACTTAAAACCAACTTTAGGTTTAAAATCTTCTAACTGAAAATACCAGTTTCTCATTTCATCAACATTAGTGATTGCGCTCCAAACTTTATCAATAGGAGCATTGTATGTTCTTTCAACTACAACATTTTCTGATTTCATAGTATTATTTTTTAGGTTCTACTTTAGTTTTGTTAGTTGATAAATAAATTTCGAGTGCATCTAATTTGTTGTCCCAGAATGAACTATATTGTTCTATCCATTTAGAAACTTCCTTGAGTTTTTGAAATTTAACTTCGCAATATCGTTCTCTTCCTTCCTTTTTAATGGAGACTAAGCCACATTCTGTTAAAATTTTGATATGCTGAGAAATAGCAGGTCTGCTCATGTCAAAATTTTCTGCAATTGCATTTAGGTTTAACGATTGAAAAGCAATTAAGTTTATAATTTCTCTTCTTGTTGGATCAGCGATTGCCTGAAATACATCTCTTCTCATACTTGTTGTGTAAGTGTTTACTTACAAATCTATAAGTAAGTATTTACTTACGCAAATTTATTTTTGGATTAGTTTTAAGATCCAGGAGGGAGGAGAGGAATGTCAAAATATGGAGCACAAAAAAGCATCCCAAAAATAATTTGAGATGCTTTAATACTTTAAAGAAAGAAATTGACTACGCTTTAGCTTCTAATTGAGCTAATACAGCATTGTTTTTAGCTAACTGATCTGTTTTAGATTGTTTAGAACGGCTTCCTAATTCTATGTTAGTAGCTAATTTCAACGTATTAACTTCTTGACGAGAAACTGTTTTATTATATCTGTCTTTTCTTTTTAATCTTGTTACTGCCATGATAATGAGCTTTATTTTCTTTAATTAATATAAAATCTGAGGTCGAGAGCGGATTCGAACCGCTGTACAAGGTTTTGCAGACCTCTGCCTAGCCACTCGGCCACTCGACCTTTTAAAATTCAAGGTTGTTCCAAAGGAATGCTTTTCCTTACGGGGCACAAAAATAACAATTATATGTTAGGATACAAAGCACAATGCTTAAAATTTCAATTTATTTATAACTCTACTTAATTCACTACAAAATATAGCAGCAGAAACTGCCACATTTAGTGATTCAGCTGCACCAATACGTGGAATAGTTACTGGGATTGTAATTTTCTCGAGCAAATCCTCACTAATTCCATGCCCTTCATTCCCTAATAAAATTAAACCTTCTTTATCCCAATTGGTTTTGTAAATATTATTTCCGTTTAGTAATGCACCAAAAACAGGAAGTTTTACTTCTTCAAAAAAAGAAGTAAGGTTAGTATAAATAATATTTACGCGACATAAAGACCCCATAGTTGATTGTACCGTTTTTGGGTTATAAGCTTCAACTGTATTTTCAGAGCAGATTACATTTTTTATTCCGAACCAATCTGCAGTACGAATAATTGTCCCAAAATTTCCAGGGTCCTGTACATCATCTAACACTAAAGAAAAACAGTTGTGCAAACTTTTAACATCTAATTTCTGTTTAACAGGGATATGTACTAACGCTAAAATTCCTTGCGGAGTTTGCAAAGTACTAATCTTCTCTAATTCGACGTTGTTTACCTCAAATAACTTTATATTTGCGGTGTTTTTGGGTAAGGATGAGAAGTGTGTGGGAGTGTAATATATACTATGTAGTTGGTAGTTAGAGTTTATGAATTCTATGATAGATTTTATACCTTCAATAATAAATATTCCACTTTCTTTGCGGTACTTTTTTTGATGTAGAGATTTTATAAAACTGATTTGAGATTTTGAAAGCATACAAGTTTAACTATAAGCAGCAGGTACAAATTCTTACAATATTACTATTTATTCTTGTTTTTATCGCAGGATGTTCTTCAACAAAATATATTGAAGATTACCAATCTATTGTTAAAAAAGTGAAGATTGATAGCATTGATAAAACTTTTGAAGAACAAGCTTATAATTATGTGCAAAAGGATATTAGGCCGCCAGAAGGATTAGGAATTAACGTTGCGATATACAATCTTTTTAATACAAAAAACGGCAAATACAAAACTAGTAACATCAAACCATTAGGTTCTCCACCACCAATTTTAGATAGTAACTTAGTTGAAATTTCTCGTGTTCAGATAGAAAAATACTTAAAAAGTAAAGGCTTTTTTATGGCCAAAGTAAAATCTGAAATTGAAGTAAAAGACAAGAAAGCTAAACTAAGGTTTGTGGCAGATCAAGGACCAGAGTTTTTTATTAATAGAATAAGTTATGAAATTCCTGATACAACAGTAAAAACACTTTATCTATCAAATAAAGCATTATTTACTCATTTGAGAGAGGGAATGCAATATGATGAGGACTCATTAGTTTATGAGCGTGAACAAATTTATCAAGTAATGCGTCAAAATGGGTATTATGATTTTGTAAGACCTTATGTGAGATACGAGCCAGATTCGAATCAAAATAATAGCAAAGTAAGTGTAAAGCTTATTATTGATAATCCAATAGATAGCAGTTTAAAACATAAAGTTTATACCATTGGTGAAACGAATATTATTATCGCTCCAAATTCGGAAGGCTTTACAGATTCACTAAAATTAAATGATAGAGCTTTTAGAGGTATTCGGTATACTGACCTTTCAAAAAAATTTAGAAGAAACCCTATTGTTCGCTATGATTTTATAAGAGAAGGTGAAATATATGATATTAGAAAAGAGACTTTAACTTATGATAGATTATACGAATTAAACGTATTTAAGAATGTTAAAATAGACTACACCAAAGCAAAGGATAGTAGCAATAAGGTTGAACCGGTTATTATGCTTATCCCTCAAAAACCGATGAGCAATCGTATTGAAGGTGAAGTTCCATTCAATAGTGGTACAGTTGGGTTTACCTTAAGTAATACCTACACAAATAATAATTTTTTAAGAGGAGCTGAAAAATTTCAATTTCAGGTAAAAGGTGGACTACAATCTAGAATTGGTAATGGTCAGTCGATATTTAGAGATATTTATCAGCGTGATTTTTCTGTTAGCGCTAGCTTAACTGTGCCTAGATTAATGGTGCCATTTGCTATTCCCCTGATGGGTAAAAATGGAATGCCGTATACTACATTTTCATCGAGTTATTTATATGCATTACAGAAAGATATTACTGTCCGTAGGATATTTATTAACTCTATTAGTTATGACTGGGTAGAAACAAAATCTAAATTACACTCACTTACACCACTTAATTTCGAGTATCGTTTTGGTAATGTTTTAATAGATACTCTTGATAAAAGCGATATAGATAAGTACAATAATAATAAAGAAATCTTCGAAAAAAACTCTTACAACATTAAACTTCTTGGTCGTAAAGATTTTACACTTGGAATTAAGTATGCCTATTCTTTAAATGCGGATAAACTATTAGAAAATAGGTCTTTTATTTATTTTAGAGGTAATATAGATCTTGCTGGTAACCTTTTACAATTAGCGACTAGCATTTCAGGCAATAAACACGATCCAAAAAATGGTGATTATGCAACAATATTTGGATTGCCATTTAATCAATATGTTAGGCCAGAAGTGGATATTCGTTGGTACAAGAAATTAGGTGGAGATAGACAATTTATTGCCAGAATAAATGGTGGAGTTGGTTATGCTTATGGAAACTCTGTTTCTATTCCTTTTGAGAAATTATTTTATGCAGGTGGTTCTAGCGGCGTAAGAGCTTGGCAGGCAAGAACGTTAGGGCCTGGTAATTATAATAGAGAAGTAATTACTAGCGCTGAAGCCAGAAACTCTTCTTACGGGATAGATCAGTTAGGTCAAATGCGAATAGAAAGCAACTTGGAGTATAGATACATGCTGATTAATAAGTTGTTTGGGGGAAAATTAAAAGGTGCAGCTTTTGTGGATATGGGAAATGTTTGGAATATCTCACCCGGTAATCCTCAACCTGAAACCTACTTTAAACTTAAAGAATTAGGTAAACAAATTGCAATTGGTGCAGGTATGGGTTTTAGATTTGATGTGCAATTTTTTGTTTTCAGATTTGATTTAGGACTGAAAATAAAAGATCCTCAATTTAAAGGTTCCGAGCAATGGGTAATTGGTAAATTTTTAAATGGTGCTAGTGATTTTAAAAACAATTATTACCTCACTCATAATCCAGACCGTTATCGTTTTATGCAATATAATTTTGGTATCGGGATGCCTTTTTAAGGAATTACACTTTCTCTTCTACACTAAATTTCTCAAATAATCGAAAGTAGTTTCGAAAAATGTAGAAATATTTAAGCCATTACTATAACTGAAATACATGAAAATTAAAAGCAATATAATTGCTATATAAATGAATTTCTTAAAGGCAAAAGCCAAAATTATAATGATTAATGGGATGATAATTAAGAATATACGGCTAATTGTAAAAGGGTTTAGATTTCCGTCTTTTTTGTAGACGTATAGTAACTTACTGTGTGTGCCACTATCGTTTTGATGTTTTATGTATACGAACGTTGATTTATCTATAGGTAAAGGTAATACCGCAACACCATCATTAAAAGTTAAAGACTGAGTAAAGCCACTAATGCTAAAGGTGTAAGTTCCATTTATTTTCTCTAATGGATTATCAAGCGAATCTGCTGCTATTATAGCTAATTTGCTATTTTTTAGTAAACTTTCCTTTACCAAAAAATTATTGATATCGGCATTTTGAGCAAAGCTTTTACCGCCCAAAAACAGTAAAAGGACTATAATTATATGTTTCATTCTAAAGATCGTTTATTATAAATCAGATAGCCTAAATGTAGTAAAACACCATTTCTTTTCACAGGATCATCGTATAAATTATAACTTAAACTTATTGGTCCTACTGGAGTATGGTATACTAAACCTGCAGTGCCCGCATAATGCCATTTACTAAATGCTTTTGCATACTCAACACCTTGCACTCCACTTTTTTCAAATTCTTTGTAAGGTAGAAATAAATAACCTTCTAAGCGAAAATCAAAATTACGCTTAATATTAAACACATTTTTTAATCCGCCAGCAAGGTAACTTGTTGCCCTAAAATTAGTTAAAAAGAGAGATTTACTATCTTGTAAAGGATAAAATGCTGGAGCAGCTAAAAGTGTTTCATAATAATTAAAATATAAAGGCTGATTAGAAATAACACCTTCTGCCAAATAACCCAATGTGTAGTTTTTGGTATGGAAAAAGTAATTCTCATCGCTTAATTTAATACTTCCCCATTCTCTAAATGTGCGTTTAATAACTGCATTTTTAACAAAAGAGTTATAAGTTCCAAAAACATTTCCTGGTGTATAATTTTCTTTACCAGTTAAAAAATTTGCGCTAAAGAATAAATTATGACCCCTATCAGCATATTGTTTTCGATTAAGTGAGTTTTGCTCAAGTAATAAGCTAGTTTTTAATCCATTAAATGTTGTTCTATCCAAAACATCACCAACAGTAAAAGTATTTGTAGGACTGTATCTATCACTATTGTTAATAAATGCAGCACTCAATGTAATTCTCGCATTGCGATTTAATGGCATTCCTAATTTTAGATCTATCTTTCTGTCTGCTTGTTCAATGTAAGTTGGGTGTGGATTTTCGATAAAAATTTGGCTGGTATTGTAATAATTCCAGTGGTTATAAGTTAGCTCTGCAGCTAAAAATAAGGGTAAGCCAGAAGGATAATCTACCCGCCCGCTAAATTGAACGGATTCGTAAAATCTACCTGAATAAAAATTCGTTCCAAATGTGTAGGCTTTGCGATTTAAGTAATTGTATTGCAAACCTAAATACACGTTGCTGATAGGTCTAGAAGAAATATTTCCACCAAAATCTATTTTAAAACTCTTTTTGGGTTTAGCTACAATTTCGAAATTATAACTATCTGTTTCTGGGTGATAAGAAATTTTTGGATAAACAGTTTCAAAGGTTTCGTCAGCTACTAATTTATAATACCCTCTTTTGATATCTTCAAGATTAAAAGTTGCTTGATCACTTTTGAAAAGTCGTTCGATGTATTTTTTTTGCTGAGAATTAACTCCAGAAACGGTTACATTACTAAATACTAAATCAGGTTTCCGTTGATTAAACTTTGTCCTTTTAACTAGTAACTCTTGGGGTGTAACTCGTCGTGATATTGACCTTTTAATTTTATCCATATCGGCCATTGTTGCATCATAACCTCTTTTAATTAACTCTTCAACAGGTGTGAAATTGGTTGTGGTATAATCAACCAAATCGGGTTGTATGTAAACACCATTTTCTCCAACTAAAGTTGAATCAGATTTGGAAAGAAACATATACACCAAAAGTCGATTCATCAATCTGTCATCGTTTTTTGGATATTCATTAAAAGTTTTAGAAGAAACATTTGCGCCAATAATGAAATCTGGTTTAAACTCTTTTTTCATAATATCCGCTGGGAAATTGTTATACAAACCACCGTCAAAAACATATTTTCCATCTAGTTTAATTGGTCTGTAAATCAAAGGAACGGTCATAGTAGCTCTGACCGCTTCGGCTAAACTTCCTTTACTTACGGTAATACTTTTTTGAGATAAAACATCAGAAACCATACAACGATAAGGCACAAAAAGTTGATCAAAATTATCTATTGAAATAGCAGAGGCTTGTGAGAATAATTCTAACAAGGCAAAATTGAGTGGAATATCATTCACTAAGTTAGACCTAAAACTCAGTCTTAAACTGGTATCAATGGATAATTTAGCTGTTAAAACAGCGGCATTTGCACTGTTTTTTTGGAAGTAAAAGCTATAATCACTTTTGTATTTGCCGCTAACCCAATCCTGAAAATCTGAACTTAAAGCAATTTTTTCTATTTGCGATGGAGAATAACCTGCAGCGTACATAGCCCCAACAATGCCACCCATTGATGTTCCAGTAATATAATCTATCGGAATATTATTTTCTTCGAGTGCTTTTAATGTGCCAATATGAGCTAAGCCTTTAGCGCCACCACCGCTTAAAACTAAGCCTACTTTTTGGGCTTTTACCTGTAGCACCAAAAGCAAAAAGAAGAAAACGAATAGCTTTTTAGGATACATCACCCTATAAAAATATTGTTTTCTTTTGAAATTAGTTTAAAATAAAAATAGAATAGGTTAAATAAGACGCAAAGCTGACCCAAAGAATATAGGGCAAAAATAGCCATCCTGCTACTTTATCAATGCGATAAAAAATGAATGCGTTTATGATGATAGTCAACAATAAAATGCCTATTTCTATTAATGCAAAACCAATTTTATGTTCATAAAAAAACAAGTAAGACCACATTAAGTTTAACAATAACTGCAATACATAAATGGTGGATGCCCAAGAATAACCCATTGAGATTTTCCTTTTTTTCCAAATTAGATAAGATGAGATACCCATTAAAATATATAATGTTGTCCAAACCGGTCCAAAGATAGAGTTAGGAGGATTGAAAGAAGGTTTGTTTAACATAACATACCACGTTTTTGTAGATTCTATAGTTAATAAACCTCCAACAGCACCAATTGCAAGTGGAATAATAAGGCAGATAATAAATGGAAAAAATTGAAATTTACGATACCGTTTTGACATGAGTTAACTTATTAATCTAATCTTAACAATTAAACATACAGGTTGTTTTGTAAAGAAAGCCCTAAATTATTTTTTCATGTAAAACAATTTTCATTTTATGGGGTTTTTGATATGCCATGAATAAAAATTCTTATATTTCGTAATTATGTATCTAATAAGAAAATAGCTGTCGTTCTACGAAAATAATAACCTTTAAAAGAATTCTAATCAGCTCTAAACTGTTCAAAAACTAAGATGAATTATAAAAACCTACAACAAGAAGTGGAAAAATATGTATTGGAATATTTCAATACTCACCACGATGAAAAATTGGTTTATCACAATTTAAGCCACACAAAAGATGTGGTAAAGTCAACAATGCAAATTGCCAATCATTATCAATTGAACGATAAGGATTTTTTTATTGTAACCACTGGTGCTTGGTTCCATGATACGGGTTATTTCGAAGCACCTTTAGCCCACGAGCAAAAAGGAGCGGATTTAGCTGTAGAATTTTTGAAAAAGCTCGATGTGCCAGCTGCTATTAGAGATGAAGTAATGCAAGTAATTCTTTCTACAAAAATGCCTCAAAGACCTACTAATCAGCTTGAAAAAATTGTTTGTGATGGAGACCTTTTCCATTTAGGAACAGATGATTTCAGAAAAAAAGGCAAACTTATGCATAAAGAAATAGAGTTGCTGTATGATAAGGAGATTAGTAAAAAGCAGTGGCGTAAAACCGATATTGAGTTTTTAGAAAATCATCAATACCATACTGATTATTGCATTCTGTTACTGAACGATCAAAAATTAAAAAATTTAGAGAAACTGAAGAGCAAGTTGAAGGATGAAGATGAGGATGAAACAGTTTTAATTAGCACAGATAAAAAAGTAGCAAAACCAGTTAAAGACGACAATCCATTTGAACAAGAAAAACTTTTAACTAAAAAAGATAAGAAAAGACCAGATAAGGGTATTGAAACGATGTTTAGAATTACTTCGGCTAATAATCAGCGGTTAAGTGATATGGCTGATAATAAAGCACAGTTGTTAATTACAGTAAACTCTATTATTTTATCTTTAATTGTGAGTTTGGTGCTAAGAAGGTTAGAAGACAATGCCTTTTTAATTGTTCCAACATTTATTTTATTGATGGTAAGTTTATCCACCATTATCTTTTCAATTTTAGCGACACGTCCATCAATTCCCGATGGTTTATTTACAGACAACGACTTAGAGCGTAAAAAAGTAAATCTACTTTTCTTTGGTAATTTCTATAAAATGGCGTTAAACGATTATTCTAAAGGAATGATAAGAGTGATGAATGATAATGAATTTTTGTACGGCACTTTAATTACCGATGTTTATTCTCAAGGTGTGGTGTTAGGTCGAAAATACAAACTTATTAGAATAGCGTATAATATTTTCATGTTTGGTTTAATTGCTGCGGTTTTAGCCTACGTAATTTCTTATATCGCCTACGGTAAACTATCTTAAAATGCCCGAAACTGTACTAAAAAACATTTTTTACGATAGAGATTTAAGTTGGTTATCTTTTAATGAACGTGTGTTGCAGGAAGCTAATAGGGAAAATGTACCTCTATTAGAGCGAGTTAAATTTCTTTCCATCTATTCTTCCAATTTGGATGAGTTTTATCGCGTTCGCATGCCAGTTTTATTAGCTTTGACTAAATTGAGCAAAAAGGGGAAGAACAATATCCACGTTGAAGATGATTTATTAGAAGGAGTGAATGCCGCAATTCGAAGTCATCAACAGGAATACGGACAAATCTTAAAATCAGCAATTATTCCGCACCTGCGGGAAAATAAAATCAACTTTGTTTATGGACACGATATTCCAGAAGAATTAAACCCAATAGTAAATAGATATTTTTTGAGCCAAGTTTTAGCATTTTTACAACCTGTAAATTTGGCTGAAGCAAAATCTTCATTTTTCCCAAATAACAATGAACTCTATTTTCTTATTAATCTGTTACAAAACGGGAAAGAAGAAACAATTATTCTAAATATTCCGTCCAATAATTTACCTCGATTTTATAAAACTACGATAGGAGAAGAAACTTTCATTGTGTTTTTGGATGATATTATAAGAAGTAATTTGAATATACTTTTTAAAGGAGCTGAAATAACAGGATGTTTTAGTTTTAAAATTACAAGAACTGCAGAAATTGATCTTAAGGATGAGTATGCTGGCAACTTGGCAGATCAAATAGAAAAGCAATTACAAAAACGCGATTTTGGTTTGGCTACTCGTTTTTTACATCAGCCAGGGGTTCCGGAATTGACTATGAAATTATTGGCTAAAAAACTGAATTTGCAAAATGCGAATGTAGTAGAAGGCGGTAGGTATCATAATTTAAAAGACTTCGCTTCATTTCCAGTGCATATTCCAAAATTAAGTAATCCGGAATGGCCTAAAATAAATTATCCAGAGATTATAAAAGGCGAATCATTGTATGAACAGATTTTGGAGAAAGATATGCTCATCAATCCGCCATATCAATCATACGATAGTGTTTTACGTTTTTTTAATGAAGCTGCAACCGATCCTCAAGTTGAAGAAATATACATTACACTTTATCGAGTAGCAAGTGATTCTAAAATTGTAAATGCGTTAATCAGCGCCGCAAAAAATGGAAAAAAAGTATTTGTTTTAGTAGAACTAAAAGCTCGTTTTGATGAAGCGAATAACATTAAATGGGCAAAAAAAATGAAAGAAGCGGGTGTAGACATCAGCTACAGTGTAACCGCTTTAAAAGTACATGCTAAAATTGCATTAGTAAAACGAAAAATAGGTTTACGTCATGTTTATGCTGGTTTATTTGCCACGGGAAACTTTAACGAAACTACAGCTAACTTTTATACCGACCATATTTTAATGACCGCTCATCAGGGCATGTTGAGGGAAATGGAATTACTGTTTATTTTTTTAGCAAAAAGAGTTAAACCAACCGATCCAGATTTAATTAAGTTTAAGTATTTATTGGTAGCGCAATTTAATTTACAACAGCAGTTTATTTCTTTAATCCATCGGGAGATTTTAAATGCACAAAAAAGTGAAAAGGCCTCTATCATTATTAAACTTAATAATTTAGAAGAAAAGGTATTGATTGCCAAATTGTATGAAGCATCACAAGCTGGTGTAAAAATAGAATTAATAATTAGAGGCATTTGCCGATTAATTCCAGGTGTAAAAGGGATGAGTGAAAATATTAAGGTGAGAAGAATTGTAGATCGTTACTTAGAACATGGCAGGGTATTTGTTTTTCATAATCAAGGCGATGAAGAAATTTATTTAGGCTCTGCAGATTGGATGAACAGGAATATTTACCGAAGAATTGAAGTGTGTTTTCCAATTTTTGATGATGCGATAAAAAAGGAAATAAAGTCAATGATAAAACTTCAATTGGAAGATAATGTTCAAGCTGTACTATTAAATGACAAAATGATTAACATTCCAATCGTAACAAAACAAGAACCAATACAATCTCAATATCGTATTTATCAATTGCTAAAACAGTAAAATAAGATGGTAAACAAGTTGAAAAATAAAGCAAATAAAAATTATGTTGTAGTGTTAAGTGTTCTTACATTTTTAGCAAGTTTTACTGCACTATCATGTGTAGAGAAAAAAGGTCCAGGTCCAGAAAGCCCAGTAGGTTATGATTTGAATAAACCTCATAAATATCCAATGCCTGATATTTTACAAGAAATTTCAGGAATAGCATTTAATAAAGGAGACAATAAAACAGTATATGCCGAAATGGATGAAGATGGAAGTTTATTTAGTTTACCATTGGGTTCTAAGGAAGAAAAAGTAACCAAATTTGGGAAAAAAGGTGATTATGAAGACGTATCTATTATAAAAGGCTTTGCAGTTTTGCTAAAAAGTAACGGAACTTTATATTCTTTTCCACTAAGCGAAACATCAAAACCAGAAACCACAAATGTTAAAGAAACGAAAGATTTAGTACCAAAGGGTGAATATGAAGGTATGTTTGGTGATGAAACAACTGGACAATTATATGTGTTATGTAAACAATGTAGTGTAGATAAAGGCACGAAAAAAACAAGTGGTTACATTTTAACACTACAAAGTGATGGTTCTTTTAAATCGACAGGCACATTTAATACTGATGTGAGCCAGGTAGACAAGTTAACAGGTAAAAAGAAAGGCACTTTTCATCCATCTGCTTTAGCCATGAATCCATTAACTAAAGAATGGTATATCGTTTCATCTGTTAATAAAGCATTAGTAGTAACTGATGCAAATTGGAAAATAAAAAATGTGTACCATTTAAGTTCTAATATCTTTAATCAGCCAGAGGGAATAGCTTTTGACGCTGCTGGAAACTTATATATTTCTAATGAAGGAAGCGAAACACAAGTCGGAAATATTTTAAGGTTCGATTATAAAAAACCTTAAATCTTAATTAATGAATTGCTAAAGTTCAAAATATCAATATGTTAAAAAAACTACTCCTCATTGTATTTTTATTTCAAGGTTTTGTTGTGTTTGCACAAGACTCTGTGAAATATCGAGTTATTTTAATCGGCGATGCTGGAGAAATGAATAGTGGGCAGGCAGAATCCTTAAAAAACGCAGCCAAACATGTAATTAAAGGTAAAACGACTACACTTTACCTAGGAGATAATGTATATCCTGATGGAATGGCTATTCCTGGTTATGGTGATCTAGCAGAAACAAGTAAAATTTTACAATCTCAATTTAAGCCAATGCGGGATGCTGGTGCTGCTGTTTATTTTGTTCCAGGTAACCACGATTGGGATAAATCAGGCCCGAATGGATTAGCTAAAATTCAAGCACAAAGTGAATATTTAGAATCATTTAACGATCCTCTTTTAAGGTTGATTCCAGCTAATGGATGTCCAGATCCTGTGGCAATTAAATTAACAGATAAATTAACAATTATAGCTTACGATAGCGAGTGGTGGCTGTTTCCTTACAATAAAGCAAACCCCGCTGCAGATTGCGATTGTCAGACAAAAGATGAAGTAATTGCTCGCATGGAAGATTTAATGGAGCAAAACAAGAACAAAATCATCATATTAGCATCACATCATCCGTTTCAAAGTTACGGTGCACATGGTGGATATTTTACATGGCGAAATCACTTATTACCATTAACATTACTCAATAAAAACCTCGTTATTCCTTTACCAGTTATTGGCTCTGTTTATCCGCTGTTGCGCTCTACACTATTAAGTCCGGAAGATTTAAATCATCCTTTGTATAAAGATATGATGAAAAGTGTGAATGGAGTTTTTGGTAAAAAATCGAATGTAATTTACGTAGCTGGCCATGAACATGGTTTGCAGTTAATTAAAGGCGATCAACTGCAAATTGTAAGTGGTGCTGGATCTAAAATGACGCCGAATAAAAAAGGGAAAAATTCCTTGTTTCAAGAAATGAGCCAAGGATACGTTATTGCAGATCAGCTATTTAATAATGATATGCGCTATGAGTATTACATTTATGCAGATAGTGGTGTAAAAAAGGTATTTAGCTATACACAACCATTTAAAGAATTAGCTGCTACCCAAAGAAACGAGTTTAAGGTAATTAAGGGAGATAGCATTAGTATAAAAGTTCATCCATCTTATGATAGTGTGGGCAAGTTTCACCGTTTTCTTTTTGGCGAAAATTACCGGAAAGATTATGCACAGGAAACCAAAGTTCCAGTATTACGTATTTCTGAAATACAGGGCGGTTTAACCCCAACACAATTAGGTGGCGGTAACCAATCTCATTCGCTCAGATTAAAAGATAAAAGTGGAAAAGAATGGGTGTTGAGAAGTGTTGAGAAATTTCCGGAAGTTCTTTTACCACAGGGTCTTAGAGAAACATTTGCCAAAGATATTGTGAAGGATAATATGTCTGCACAGCATCCTTTTGGAGCGTTAGTTGTTCCCACAATTGCAGATGCCGTGAATGTTCCTCACAGTACGCCAATTATTGGTTGGGTTTCGCCCGATGCTAATCTTGGTGATTATTCTGGTCTTTTTGCAAATACACTTTGTTTACTTGAAGAGAGGGAGCCTCTGGGTGATTCGGACAATACTGCAAAAATGTTTAAGAAACTAGATGATGATAATGATAACACTTATGATGGTGAACTATTGTTGAGAGCTAGAGCGCTTGATGTAATGCTTGGCGATTGGGATCGTCATGAAGATCAATGGAGATGGAAGCCTGAAAAAACAGAGAAAGGGGCTAAATACCTAGCGGTGCCAAGAGATCGTGATATGGTTTTTTATAGCACAGATGGCTTTATTCAACGTTACGCACAATCTTCGTCGCTTTTACCAATGATGCAAGGATTTGAAAGAAATATCAAAAAAATTAATTGGTTTTTGTGGGAAGGCAGAGCGATGAATAGCAGGTTAATGTCACAATTTACAGAGTCAGAATGGGATAAAATTATACAAGATTTTTGCGCCAAATTAACGGATGACGTTTTTGAAAAAGCATTAAAGAAACTACCTGAACCTAGCTATTCTTTACGCCACGATCAATTCTTAAAACAATTTAAAGAGAGAAGAGCAGCGTTGCCAAAATTGATGAATGACTATTATCATTTTTTTAACAGAATTGTTGATATCCAAGCTAGTAATAAAAACGAAAAAATAGTGATTACGGATTCTGCTAATCAATATTTAAAAGTTCAAATCAATAAAATTTCTAAAGAAGGAAATATTAAAGAAGAGATTTTTAGCCGGAATTTTGATCCAGAAACCACAAAAGAAATACGTTTATACACCAAAGATGGAAATGATAGTTTACTACTAGATAACAAAACATCCAATATTAAATTAAGAGTAATTGCTGGTGCAGGAAAGAAAGTGTACGAAGTACCAAACTCCTCTCGTGCTGTCCAATTATTTGGCAGGAAAAACGGTAACTCTAAGTTTGAAGGCGATGATCAAAATAAGTTAAGTAAAAGAATGTCAACCGATACATCGAATGTTTCTTATTTAGGTAAAGATATGTACCATCGCTCTTCATTAACATTAAATGCAGGTTATAATGCAGATGATGGATTGTTATTAGGTCTTAATTATAAAATTACTAATCCAGGGTTTAGAAAACAACCGTACGGTAATTCCCAACATATTTCATTTTTACATTCATTTGCAACAACTGCATTTAGGTTTAATTATTTTGGAGATTGGCTAAAAGCTGTTGGTAAAGCTGATTTTACATTAAAAGCAGATGCTTACGCCCCTGATAATACACAGAATTTTTTCGGAGTTGGAAACGAAACAAGATACGATAGCGATAAAAAATATTATAGAGCTAGGTTTAATATTTATCAAATTGAAGCAGGGTTAAGATGGCGACGCCCTAAATCTACATTTAGTGTAGGCCCAAGTTTTCAACTATATAAATATGATCATGAAGATAATGTAGGAAGAATAACTACAAATCTTTCACAATTACATTCTTATGATAGTACTACAGTAACAAAAAATAAATTATATGGCGGAATTGTAGTTAATTTTGTAAATAATACACGTGATAACGAGATCTTACCAACATTAGGAAGTTACGTAGATTTCAAATGGTCTGCATTTAAAAGTTTAAGTAAATACGCCAACTCATATGGACAATTTACAGCAAGCATTGCATTATATAAAAATATCGATGGAAGAGCTAAATTTGTAATAGCAGATCGTTTTGGTGGAGGAATAACTGTTGGGAAACCAGCATTTTATCAAAATTTATTTTTAGGCGGACAGGGAAATCTTTTAGGCTATCGCCAATTTAGATTTGCTGGACAACATAGTTTTTATAACAATTTAGAATTAAGAGCCAAACTAGGCGATTTTGTAAGTTATGTATTACCAGGTCAAGTTGGCCTAATGGGATTTTATGATGTTGGCCGAGTTTGGAAAAACAACGAAAATTCAGATGTCTGGCATCATGGTGTTGGCGCAGGTGTTTATTTTGCACCTGCATCTTTAACTATATTTCGTTTTGTGATGGGGCATTCGAGCGAAGGATGGTATCCTTATGTATCGATGAATTTTAGGTATTAATTAGAGAAAGAGATGAACACAGAGGTAATCCAAATTAATAAAAATGATTGCATAGCATGCCAGGTAGAGTTTACACTGTCTTTTAGGCCTTTAGTTGCTTATTTAAAAAGCAGACTAAAAACCGAACAGACTTTAAAAGCAGAATTTTATCGGTTTTTATTAGAGAAAATAGAAAGAGAAGAAGCGTTACAAAATGATATTAAAGCAGAAGACTTAGTAAAGTACAAAGATACGCTAGAACTTATTTTCACCATTTTAACACCTTTAATGGCAAATGAGAAAGACTTATTTTGGGCATTAAGTACACCTGTACCAGATAAAATTTTCTTTAGTACTGATTCATTTCACGAATTTTTATCCTTACATGCAGAGCAGAAAAAGCAAAACAAGGATGTTGTCGATGAATCATCTAAAGAAAAACAACAATTGCAATTCATTTATAGAATGATATTAGAGAGATTCTATAACTATACTTCAATCTTTAAAAATGATATTTTATATGCTTATACTAGTCCAGAAACACATTTAACTACTTATTACAATATCAATGCTGATACCCAATTTATAGATATAAAATATGAGGGTAAATTACCAGAATTAAATTTCGAATTATTAACTATACATATACAAGAGGGGAATGAAATTGAATTATTACAGAAACTAATTCCACTTAGCAAATTTAAATTCGATGGATTTACTGTAATTTCTTTAGCGGATGTTACATTACAACATGCTATAGATGGCATTCGAGATGCATTAGTTAATCATACATATGAAAATGAAGCGTATGAACATGTAATTCAAGCCTTAAAAACTTTAGTAGGTGATGGACATATTGAATTTGGATTATTGCCATTTTTGATGGTGAACAATAAATTCGTTTTTGATAGTCATCAACACTCACAAAGTATCTTACTTGATTCTGCTAAAAAATATGATCTAGAAGAAGAAACATTTTACGGATTGGTAAATGAATATAAGGACAATCCAAGGCCAGTTTTCTTCAATAATCTAGATAGTGAAAAAATAGAAAAATTCCCATTTTTAGAAGTACTACAAAAAAATGGTATTCATTCTTATTCATTTGTGCCTATTTTTTATAACAACCAATTGGCTGGTGTAATGGAAATTTATTCGACAGAAGCTTTAGAAGTTAATGAAAAGTTATTGTCGAGATTACATTCGGCTTTGCCTCTTTTAGGACAATTGTTGCAGTACAGAATTGAAGAATTTAATACCAGAATGGATAGCGTATTAAAAGATAAATTCACCGCATTACAACCATCTGTACAATGGAAATTTAACCAAGTAGTTTGGGACTTTATCAAAAATAGCAAGGGCAAAAAGAAAACTCAAGAAATAGAAACCGTTACCTTTAAAGGGCTTTATCCATTATTTGGAGCTATAGATATTCGTAATTCAACCGTAGAACGTAATCATGCTTTAAAAGAGGATCTTAAAATACAGTTAGATATTTTAAGCAAAACGTTGACTAATTTGAGAGTCATTATCCCGCTAGATTTGATTGATAAAATTTTATTTAACTGTAAAGATTGGATAAAAAAAATAGACGATTTCATTAGTTCAAGTGAAGAAGCATTACTAAATGAATTTCTTGAATTGGAAGTATATCCTATGCTAACCCATATCGAAAAGGGACATCCACAAGCAAAAGAAATCGTTCAAAATTATTTTAATAGCATTAACTCAGAAAACGGGGTTGCTTTTGAACATAGAAGAACATTAGAGACCTCAATGCAGTTTATTAATACTGCTGTGAGTGAATATTTAGAAGAAGCACAACAAACATTACAAAATTCATATCCATGTTATTTTGCCAAATTTAGAACCGATGGCGTAGAATACGATATTTATATTGGACAAGATATCGCACCAGATGTGCCATTTGATTTATTATACTTAAAAAATATTCGCCTTTGGCAATTAACTGCAATGGTAGAAGTGGCTCGTTTAACCAACGGCTTAGTTAGTCAAATGCCACGAGCTTTATTAACAACACAGTTGATATTTATACATTCTAACCCAATAGATATCAGTTTTAGAAACGACGAAAGACGATTTGATGTAGAAGGCGCTTACAACATTCGTTACGAAGTAGTTAAGAAAAGAATTGATAAAGTTTTAGTAAAAGGAACAGAAGAAAGATTAACCCAGCCAGGCAAAATTTCATTGGTTTATTTTAATGCTTTTGAAGCAAATGAATATTTAGAATATATCAAATATTTGCAAGAACAAGAGTTTTTACAAGATGACTTGGAAATGCTAGAATTGGAAGAACTACAAGGTGTAAGTGGATTAAAAGCATTACGAGTTGGTGTTAATTACATGTCATGTGATTTTTTTGATGAGCAGTGGACTAAACTTAAAAAATCGATTAAAAGTAAATCATTAAAAAAGGCCGATAGCCAACTCTAAAACAACATTTCAACTAATCTGACAAAAAGATGATAAGTATTTTTAAAACTGTTTATACATTTGCTTAACAGTGTTAGATTATTTTATAGCACATAAATTATAATGGGAAGTAAAGAAAGAATACAGCGTCAAAAAGAAGATACTCGCAAGAGCATTTTAGATGCTGCTTTACAAATTGTAAAACAAGAGGGTTGGGCTGCTTTTAGTATGCGCAAAATTGCTGATGTAATTGAATACACAGCGCCAATTATTTACGAATACTTCTCGAATAAGGAAGGCATCTTATTTGAATTAACTAGACTAGGTTATATGCATTTAGGTGTTAAGGTAAAAGCTGCAAGAGATAGTAAAGAAGATCCAGAAGAACAGCTAGAGGCAATGTGGCTAGCGTATTGGGATTTTGCTTTTGAAGAGAAAGAATTCTACCAATTGATGTACGGAGTGCAAGTTAACTGTTGCGAACTTTATACCAAGATGCCTGAAGCTGAATACACAACAGATTTGTTTTATGATGCAATTGAAAAATTACTAACCAAACAACCGGTGTCCGAAGATACATCTTGCTTAAAATATTATACTTTTTGGTCACTAATACATGGTTTAGTTTCTATCAACCTAGTTCAAAAAGGAGCTAACGATGAAATTAATCAGCAAATTTTGAGAAGTGCTATTAAAGCAATTATTAAAACCATAAACGACTAAAACTTTTTTTTGCCCAACAATCTAACACTGTTAGATAAATTATATACGTTAAAATAAACAATTAAAATCTCATAATTATGAATCATATCTCCAAACTTGCTCCAATATCTAACAATGTTAAATTATTTAACGAATGGGTAATTCTGTTAGTTATCACAATTGTATTGTTTTTAGCTAGTTGTACAAATGCTCCTGATCAAATGGCAGCAGCACCTGCACCTGCATTACCTGTAATTACAATTAGCCAAAGTTCGCAACAAACATTTGTAGATTATCCAGCCTCTATACAAGGTGCTACCGATTTAGAAATCCGTCCGCAAATTGCTGGAACAATAGACAGAGTTCTTGTGAACGAAGGACAACTAGTAACTAAAGGTCAATTGCTATTTCAAATTTCTGAACTTCCTTTTAGAGCACAATTAAACACAGCAAAAGCGGCGCTACAAGCGGCAAAAGCTGCCGTGTTAAATGCACAACTTGAAATTGATAAGTTAACTCCGTTAGTTCAAGCAAAAGTAGTTTCTTCGTTTCAATTACAAACCGCAAAGACTGCACATGAAATAGCATTAGCAAATGTAGAACAAGCAAAATCTAATGTGAATAGCGCACAAATCAATTTAAACTACACTCAAATTAAAGCGCCTATAAGTGGTTACATCGGTAGATTGCCTAAAAAGCAAGGTAGTTTAGTGGGGCCAACAGATGTCGAATCGTTAACCCAACTTTCTGATGTTCATGAAGTACACGTATATTTTTCTTTAGCAGAAACTGACTTCATCAATTTTAATGCAAAATACCAAGGCAATTCGGTTGCAGATAGAATTAAGCATTTACCAGCAGTTTCTTTGGTTTTGGCCGATCAGACAATTTATCCTTCTGAAGGAAAAATAGACATGATAGATGGTCAGTTTGATAAAACTACAGGTGCTATTACGTTAAGAGCCAGCTTTTCAAATGCACAAGGTTTATTAAGATCGGGCAATACAGGTAAAGTGAGACTTGGGATTGAACACAGTAATATCCTTTTAGTACCACAAGCTTCAACTATTGAAATACAGGATAAAGTATTTGTGTTTGCAGTAGGTAAGGACAATAAAATAAGTAAGCAACCCATAAAAGTGCTGGGCACAAGCGGTACCAATTATTTGGTAGAAGATGGTTTAAAATCAGGAGACCAAATTGTATCTAAAGGTTTCGAAAGCTTAAAAGAAGGAGATTTAATTCAACCTGAAAAAACAAAAGCAGTAACTGCTTATAACGCCTCAAATAAATAATAATAAGATGTTCAAAATATTTCTAAACAGACCGGTTTTAGCAACGGTTATTTCTATCCTTTTAGTAATTCTGGGTGTGCTAGGATTATCTAAATTACCACTACAACAATTTCCAGATATTGCTCCACCTGCGGTTCAAGTTATGGCTTTTTATCCAGGAGCAAATGCAGAAACTGTATTGCGATCGGTTGCTCCATCATTAGAAGAAGCTATTAATGGTGTTGAAAATATGAGTTACATGAGCTCTACAGCAAGTAACGATGGCTCACTGGTAATTACAGTTTATTTTAAATTGGGCACCAACCCAGATCAAGCTGCGGTAAACGTTCAAAACAGGGTTTCGCAAGCGACAAGTCAGCTGCCAACAGAGGTTGTACAAGCTGGTATCACTACAGCAAAACAGCAAAACAGCTTAATTATGGTTGTCGATCTTTTCACAGATGATGAGAAAAACTACGACCAAACTTTCTTAGCCAATTATGCGCAAATAAATATCATTCCTGATATTAAACGTATACCAGGTGTAGGTTCTGCAAGTATTTTCGGTGGTAATAAAGATTACTCGATGAGAGTTTGGTTAAATCCTTCTAAAATGGCAACCTACGGATTAACACCTAAAGAAGTAATGGCTGTTATTCAGGATAAAAACTTAGAAGCTGCACCAGGTAAATTTGGTGAAAGCAGTAAAGAATCTTTCGAGTATGTAATTACCTATAAAGGGAAATTAAACAAGCCAGAAGAATATGGTGAAATGGTTATTAAAGCCAATCCAGATGGTTCTATTTTACGATTAAAAGATTTAGCTAGAATAGAATTTGGCGCATATTCTTATACAAATTTCACCAGAGTAAATGGTAAACCAGGCATTAACATTGGTATTGTACAATTAGCAGGCTCTAACTCCAATCAAATTCAAATTGCTATTGCAAAGCTGATGGAGAAATCTTCAAAGAACTTTCCAAAAGGCGTAAAACATTTAATCTTATATAACACGAAGAATTCATTAGATCAGTCAATTGATCAAGTAGTACATACGTTGATTGAAGCTTTTGTTTTGGTTTTCATCGTTGTGTTTATCTTCTTGCAAGATTTTCGTTCTACGTTAATTCCAGCTATTGCAGTGCCCGTGGCCATTTTAGGAACGTTTTTCTTCATGTGGATTTTCGGTTTTTCTATTAATTTATTAACTCTTTTCGCTTTAGTATTAGCAATTGGTATAGTCGTCGATGATGCAATTGTGGTCGTCGAGGCGGTACATGCAAAAATGGAACATCGCCATTTGGCACCAAAAGTTGCAACTGCTGCTGCGATGAGTGAGATTACTGGAGCAATTATTTCCATCACCTTAGTCATGTCTGCTGTGTTTTTACCGGTAGGATTTATGGAAGGCTCTACAGGTTTATTTTACAGACAGTTTGCCTTTACCTTAGCTATCGCAATTGTAATTTCTGCAGTAAACGCATTGACTTTAAGTCCAGCTTTAGCAGCGCTGTTTTTGAAAGAAATTCATCACACAGGTGCGGAAAAGAAAACGTTTAAAGAGAAATTCTTTGCAGGATTTAACTCAGGATTTGAAAAAATTACCAACCAATATACCAACACGTTACGATTTTTAGTTCGTTTCCGTTGGTTAACATTAGTTGGTTTGGCTGCGGTAATTATTTCCACAGGTGTGATGATTAAAAGAACGCCATCTGGATTTATTCCATCTGAAGACCAAGGCTTTTTGGCCATCTCTTTATCAATGCCAGCTGGAGCATCTTTAGATCGCACAACAGATGTAATTAAGCAAGCAGAAAGCTTATTAGGTAATATGGAATCTAAACAAACCTTAATGGGTTTATCAGGTTTCAATATGCTTACACAATCGTCTAGTCCTTCGTCTGGAGTATTATTTGTGTTATTGAAATTAACAGACGACAGAGGTAAGATAAAAGATATAGATGGAATTATGAACGAAGTTAGGGGCAAATTGTCAGCCATTAAAGGCGCTAATTTCTTCGTATTCACATTCCCAACTGTTCCAGGTTTTAGTAATATCGATGGATTGGATATGGTGTTGCAGGATAAAACTGGTGGCTCTTTAGATAAATTTAGCGCAGTCTCTACTAATTTTATAGCAGAGCTGATGAAACGTCCTGAAATCGCCTTTGCCTTTACATCATTCAAATCTGATTATCCTCAATTAGAAATGAAATTGGATGAAGTTAAAGCGGCCCAATTAGGTGTTAGTGTGAAGGATATTTTGCAAACTATGCAAGCTTACTTTGGTAGTGCACAAGCATCAGATTTTAACCGTTTTGGTAAATATTACAGAGTTGTTGTGCAAGCAGATAAAACAGATCGTGCTAATTCTGCGGCAATGGATGGTGTATTTGTTAAGAATAAAACAGGTGAAATGGTTCCAATTAACACATTAGTTAAATTGGAAAGAGTTTACGGACCAGAAACAGCATCACGTTATAACCTATTTAATTCGATAGGATTAAACGCAATGACAAAACCAGGTTATAGTTCTGGTGATGCTATTAAAGCAGTAGAAGAAGTTGCGGCAAAACAATTGCCAGGTGGTTATGGCTATGAATTTTCTGGAATGACTAAGGAAGAACTTTCTTCTGGCGGACAATCGGCAATCATTTTTATCCTTTGTTTATTGTTTGTTTACTTCCTATTATCTGCTCAATATGAAAGTTATATTTTGCCTTGGGCGGTTATTTTATCCATCCCAACAGGAATATTTGGTGTATTTGCCGCAATTGGTTTAACTGGAATTTCAAATAATATTTATGTACAGGTTGCACTCGTAATGCTTATTGGTTTGCTAGCTAAAAATGCCATCCTAATTGTAGAGTTTGCCATTCAAAGAAGAAGAGCAGGTAAATCTTTATTATCAGCATCGCTGGAGGCAGCAAAATTAAGGTTGCGTCCAATTATCATGACATCCTTAGCATTTATTGTAGGTATGATTCCGATGATGAGAGCTGTGGGTCCATCGGCTTTAGGAAATCACTCTATTAGTATTGCAGCAGCAGGTGGGATGATTTTTGGAGTAGTATTAGGCGTATTCGTTATCCCTGTATTGTTTATCATCTTTCAGTTTTTACAAGAAAAAATTACCGGTGCTCCATTAGCAGTTGAGCATGCAGAAATTCATGCAGAAAATCATGGAAAATAATCAAAACACCCAAACACAACAGCAAGAACAACCTGTTTTAAACGAGTTCTTGCCGCTAATTTCCTTGTGGTTAAGGAAATGGTACAATTAAAAATATAATAAAATGAAAACGATAATAAATGGTTCTCTCGCAATTTTGCTTTTGGTGTTAAGTAGTTGCGGTCTTACAAAAGACATTGCAACACCAATTAAAGATGTACCTGTCAATTTTAGAGGGACAGAAACTACTGAAGATGCTAGCATTGGCTCATTACCTATTAAAGAGTTCTTTAATAATCCAGCAATGCTGAATTTAATAGATAGTGCCCTTATTAGAAACTTCGATTTACAAATTGCTTTAAAAAATATCGATGCAGCTGAATTGATGTTAAAAAGAGCAAAATTGGGAAATATTCCTCAACTGAACTTGCAGATTAATGCAAGTTCAAATCGTCCTTCAGATAATAGTTTAAACGGATTAAGCACTTCTCAATTTTTAAATACAAGTCATATTGAAGATTACAATGCAAATTTAGCCTTAACTTGGGAAGCTGATATTTGGGGTAAAATTAAAAAGCAAAAAGAAGCAGCATACGCAGGATATTTACAATCTGCTGAAGTGAAAAAAGCGGTACAAACTAGAATTGTGGCAGAGGTAGCTTCAGGTTTTTACAGGTTATTAATGCTTGATGCACAATTAGCGGTTGCCAAAAGAAATGTTGAGTTAACTAACAATACATTAAAAATGATAAAAATGCAGTTTGATGCTGGTCAAGTTACTTCTTTAGCAATTCAACAAGCAGAAGGACAACAGTTAAGAGCAACTCAATTCATTCCTCAAATCACACAAGAAATAAGTATCCAAGAAAATGCATTAAGTGCGTTAACAGGAAAATTTCCTTCTGCAATAGAACGAGCAACTACTTTAGAGCAATTAACTGTCCCAGAGCAGTTGGCAACTGGAGTTCCAGCAACAATGTTAAGTATCAGACCAGATGTAAAAAATGTAGAATTAGGATTGAAAATTGCAAATGCTAAAGTAGGTATTGCAAACGCAAGATTATATCCAAGTTTGGTTATTTCTGCCAGTGGTGGATTAAATTCTTTTCAAGCTAGCAATTGGTTTAATATTCCGGCTTCTTTATTCGGTCTTGTTGGAGGAGGAATCACCCAACCCATTTTTCAGCGTAAAGAGCTAAAAACCCAATTTGAATTGGCAAAAGTAGAAAGAGACCAATCGGTTTTATTATTTAGGCAAGCAGTAATTGGAGCTGTGGTGGAAGTTTCAAATGAACAAGCCAAGATCGTTAATCTTAAATCTGAATTTGCGATTGCTCAAAACAGAGTAAAAACATTGCAATTGGCAGTAAAAAACTCAGACTTACTTTTTAAAAGCGGAATGGCAAATTACTTAGAGGTAATTACTGCTCAAGGAAACTTACTACAAGGCGAATTAGATTTAACTACGTTGAAAACAGCACAGTTAAATGCTAGTGTTTCTTTATATAGGGCATTAGGCGGCGGTTGGCAATAGCATTGCAGGATTTTTTTAAAAGCTCTCCATTCCCAACTTGATTGGGAAACGTAATGCATTACACGTCGCTTTAAGATTCCCATCTTCATGGGAATGACCAGAGGGGTAGGTAATTCCGAAAATCAACCAAAATAAAAAGGCTTGCAAATTTTGCAAGCCTTTTTTGTGTTCCCGACGAGATTCGAACTCATATCGATGGTACCGGAAACCATAATTCTATCCATTGAACTACGGGAACAGTTATTTAACGCTTCGCAAAAATATAAAACTATTTTGGATATTAATAATTGGCTTTTCTGAAAAGAAAAAGGCACTTTTGCAGAGCGATGTAAATAGAAATAAGATGTAAATTTAAACAATAGAGTTATGGAAGAACTGCTAGTAGACGAAATATTGCAATTGTTAGAAAACGATAGTGATAGGCAGTTAAAAACCTATTTAAACGAACTCAACATTTCAGATGTAGAGCATTTAATAGATGAACTTCCACAACACGCAGTTAAATTCATCGAAACACTTTCCATAAAAAGAGCGGTAAACGTATTTCGTATCCTCGATTTCCCTACGCAAGAGCGGATCATTAAAAAACTTCAAAACAATAAACTTACTGAAATAATTAGGCAATTACCGCCCGATGATAGAACCGCACTATTAGGAGAACTTAAGGGTGATGCAGTTAAAAAATTGCTTAGTCTACTGCCAGATAACGACAGAAAAGAAGCATTAAACCTATTAGGATACAAAGAAGATAGTGTTGGGCGGTTAATGACTCCAGATTTTATCGCCGTAAAAATAGATTGGACAGTAAGTCGAGTACTTTCACATATTCGTCGGTATGGCAAAAACTCTGAAACCATAGATGTAGTGTATGTTATTGACAAAGAAGGAGTACTTTTAGATGATATTCGAATAAGAGAAATACTCTTAGCAGATCCTGAAGTTAAAATCGGAGAATTAACAGATAACAGACTAATTGCCTTAAAAGTAAACGACCAACAAGAAGAGGCAATTAACGTGTTCAGAATGAATAATAGAGTCGCTTTACCTGTAATCGATGATCAGAATATCCTTTTAGGTATTGTAACTATTGATGATATTTTGTGGATTGCCCACGAAGAATACACCGAAGACATGCATAAAATAGGGGGTACCGAAGCACTCGATGAACCTTATTTAGATATGCCAATTTTAAAACTTGTCAAAAAAAGAGCAAGTTGGCTAATTGTTCTTTTCCTGGGGGAAATGCTTACTGCGACCGCTATGCAACACTTCGAAATAGAACTCGAAAAAGCGGTTGTACTCTCTCTTTTTATTCCATTAATTATGAGTAGTGGGGGTAATAGTGGTTCACAAGCCTCTACGCTAATTATACAAGCGATGGCACTGGGAGAAGTAACTATTGCATCGTGGTGGCGAGTAATGCGCAGAGAGTTAATTTCTGGATTACTACTCGGTCTAATTTTAGGTACAATTGGCTTTATCAGAATATCTTTATGGCAAAATCTTGATTTGTATAATTATGGTATACATTGGTTTCTAATTGCCTTAACTATATTTTTTACCTTAATTGGAATTGTACTTTGGGGCAGTTTAATTGGTTCAATGATGCCAATCATCATGAAGCGTTTAAAACTCGATCCCGCTACCTCATCTGCGCCCTTTGTCGCCACCATGGTGGATGTAACCGGAATTGTAATTTACTTTAGTATCGCCGTTTTAGTTTTAAAAGGGATATTGCTTTAATCATTTTTTTTGAGCTATCGTCATTTCGACCGTAGTGGAGAAAACTTTGGAGTTAATTTCCAATTAGATTTCTCCGTTTCGCTACGCTCCAGTCGATGACTCGATTGCCTAAACCAATAAAAAAAGCTATCCTTTTGAGATAGCTTTCCATTATATTTTTAAAATTTAAAACTTACACATTAAATCTAAAGTGCATAATATCACCATCTTCAACAACATAAGTTTTACCCTCAACACCTAATTTACCCGCTTCTTTACAAGCAGCTTCAGAACCAAGCGTTATAAAATCATTATATTTAATCACCTCAGCACGAATAAATCCTTTTTCGAAATCGGTATGGATCACACCAGCAGCTTGTGGCGCAGTAAACCCTTTAGTAATTGTCCAAGCTCTAACTTCTTGTACACCAGCAGTAAAATAAGTATACAAATCAAGTAAGCGATACGCTGCTCTAATCAACTTATTTACACCAGATTCTGTTAAGCCTAAATCTGCTAAAAACTCCTGACGCTCCTCATAGCTATCTAATTCAGCAATCTCCGATTCAATCTTTGCAGAAATCACTAAAACCTCAGCATTTTCATCAGCTACACTAGCTTTTACCAAGTCAACATATTTATTGCCATCAATTACCGAAGCCTCATCAACGTTACACACGTACATAACAGGTTTTTGAGTAAGTAAACCTAAATCTTCAATAAAATCGAAATCGTCTTTTTCTACATTCGCAGTACGGATAGATTTTCCAGTTTCTAAATGAGCTTTAAATACCGTTAAAATATCGAAAGTTCTTTTGGCTTCTTTATCAGTTTTAGCCATTTTTTCTACTTTCTGAATACGTTTGGTTACAGTATCTAAATCTTTCAACTGTAATTCAGTATCAATAATTTCTTTATCACGAATAGGATCTACAGAACCATCTACGTGTATTACATTACCATCATCAAAACAACGTAAAACATGTATAATTGCGCTCGTTGCTCTAATATTTCCTAAAAACTGATTACCTAAACCTTCACCTTTAGATGCGCCTTTTACTAAACCGGCAATATCAACAATCTCAATAGTGTTTGGTTGTACTTTATTTGGTTTTACCAGCTCTGCAAGCTTAGTTAAACGATCATCTGGTACAGTAATAACACCAATATTAGGTTCTATAGTACAGAAAGGAAAATTTGCAGCCTGTGCTTTTGCGTTTGATAAACAGTTAAATAAGGTCGATTTACCCACATTTGGTAAGCCAACTATACCACATTGTAATGCCATTTATATTTTAGATTTTAAAATTTACGATTTACGATTTTCACCCTCAAAGGGCGCAAAGATATTAATATTTATTATGTTTATCTTTGAAAATCAATATAAAGACACCAAAATGGAAAACTTAGAAGAGACCAACGAAACACAGGAACAAACCACTTTAATAGTGAGCGAAGAAATGCGTAGCTATATTTATGAAATAGCCAAATGGGCAGGATTTTTAGCTATCGTAGGTTTTGTTTTTACAGGTATTATGATTATTAGCGCATTTACAATTGGTGCCGCAATGAATACTAGTCCAGAAATAATGCTTATGGCAGGACAAATGGGCAAATTTGGCGGTATCTTTTTTACTGTAATTTGCTTAGTGTATGCATTCGCTGTTTTTTATCCGAGTTTATTGATGTTTAAGTATTCTACTAAAGCTAAGCATGGCGTATTATATGGAGAGCAAACAAGTTTAAATGATGCGTTAAGCAAATTAAAATCGCTATTTAAATATTGGGGGATAATTACCATTATTTTCATCAGCTTATATATATTTTTTATTATCTCTACGTTAATGGCTCGGCAAGTTTAATTATAACCTGAGTTTATTAATGCCATATGCTGCATCATTCCAACTTCATCCGATAGCTATCGGATGGAATTTGTAATGCATAAGAGGCTTTTTGTGTATTACGATTCCCGTTTTCACGGGAATGACGAGTAAATCCCATATTTTAATAATATTTCTCCATTCCAGCTGCGGGTTTCCAATCAGATTTTGGTTCGAAATAATGCCATAACTTTTGACTCAACTTTCTTATAAGTGTGGTACCTTCATTAGTATGTGTCCATGAAGTATCTTTTTGGTTTTTTGTAGCAATGCAAAACACATAATCGCCATGAGGTGCATTTACCAAAACCACTTCCGAACGGGCTTCATCTACCGCACCAGATTTTGATGCAGCTTGCACATAAGGAGGGATTTCAGATAATGCTTCTTTGTCAAAATAAATTCGAATCAAATTACGGTAAATACGTTCTGAAGCCGCAGGACTAATCATTTTTCCGTCACGAATAAGCGTTAGTAACGTTGCCATTTCTCTTGGTGTGGTTTGACCCCAGCCGTATTGCTTACGATTTTGCTCTCTACCTGGTGTTCTAGAATTTACACGCGTATATTTTAACCCGTTTTGTTCCATTAACTCATTTATCGCTGTTCCAGTTCCTGCTAAACTTTGGCTCCATAAGCTTGCCGTATTATCACTAGTGGTAATCATTAACATCAAAACCTTACTAAGCCAAATCTTTTCATTGTTTTTAAAAGAACCTAAAATATCTTCGCCAGCGTATAATAAACTGTCTTTATAAATTAATTGCGCTTGATAACTGAGTTCACCCTTTTCTATTTTATTAAAAATACCACAGGTGATGGGTACTTTAACCATACTCGCTGTCGGGAAAATGGTATCGGCATTAAAACTGGCAGTTTTACCTGTTTTTAGGTTTTTCACATACATCCCAACATCACCGTTAAAACCTTTGGCTAGTTCTGCCAACATTTTAGTGAGTTTAGCATCTGTTTTTTCTTCTTGTGCAAATAGGTGAGCGCCAATAAAAAGTAAAATGAACAGCAGTTTAAATGATTTCATGATTAAGGATTTTGGTTAAACGAATATAATAACCTTTGTTTATTATTTTAATAAAAAGCTTATCCTTTAGGTCCGTCATTCCCGTCCAATAGCTATCGGATCAAGTTAGGGATGATGCATAGGCAGAAAAAGCAAACGTACTAGCTACCTCGTCTTTTCGACTGGAGCGCAGCGTAAGGGAGAAATCTTTCAGTTGGGTTAAAGGTTTAGCTTCGCTGAGCACTTCGTGGTTCTCGGCTTCGCTCGAAATGACGGGCAAGATTTTCTAGGTGGCATCATAAAATAGCACAAAAAAAATCCCCCGATTTTAAATCAGAGGACTTTTTATATGTTATTTCTTAATTAGAAAGAAAAATCGTCGCTTTCAGTTTTTGGAGTATGATTATATTCTGCATTTTCAGAATATTCATAACGTTTTTCAACTACATCCTGATGAGATTTGATATACTCTACAGTTTCTGTTAAACCTTCTGTAAACTTTTCAAAGTCTTCTTTGTATAAAAAGATTTTATGTTTTACAAAAACACCATCCTCTAATCTCTTTTTGCTCTCTGTTAAGGTTAAATAATAATCGCCTGAACGTGTTGCTTTTACATCAAAAAAATAAGTTCGCTTACCAGCTCTCACTTTCTTGGAAAAAACCTCTTCTCTCTCTTTGTTGTCAAAATCTCCCATTGTTGTGTGTTGTAATTAGTTTAAGGTTGGGGTAAATATAAAGCAATAATTATTAAAGTTCAAAATAGAATTACAGTAATTATTCAAATTAATAAATAATGATTTTTAGTAGATAAAAAGGACATGTTTTCAAAAAAGTTGATAAAGCTGTTTTTACGTAGTTTACGGTATACTGTACACATAGGGTCAACTTCGTACTTAATTCGTGCCTTGTTCTAGAAAACCTACAATTTTGAAGAATTGCCTACAGTAAAACCAATTGCTAGCCTAGCCTAAAACAGAACTAAACAGGAGCTCTTCTAGAACATAAGTCGCGGTAAGGTCGCTATAAGGTCGCCTTAATGTCGTGGTAAGGATCAAGAAAAAATTAGAATTTGTAACGGGAAATCGTTGTGAACGGTATAGTTTTTAAATATACATTTTTTACTGCAATACTTCGTTCAAAACACAAATTATTGGAACGATGAGCAACTTACAATCCTGTTTAATGGAAGTGCATTAAATGGATGAGTTCTCCTCTTCTAATAGCTGATTATCATACATTTCTGCATAAACACCGTTATTTTTAAGCAATTCTTGATGTGTGCCTTGCTCTATGATCTTTCCATCATCCAGCACAATGATTTTGTCGGCGTTTTTAATAGTAGATATTCGATGAGCGATTAAAATACAGGTTTTTCCTCTCATAATTTCACCCAAATTGCCTAATATTTCTTCTTCAGTTTTGGTATCAACTGCCGAAAGACAATCATCAAATATTAATATTTTGGGTTCTTTAATTAAGGCTCTTGCAATAGAAACACGTTGTTTTTGTCCGCCAGAAAGGGTAATTCCGCGTTCACCAAGCATAGTTTCGAATTTCAAGTCAAAATCTATAATGTTGTTGTATACTGCGGCGTTTTGCGCAGCTTTCTCTACCTGACCCGGCTTAACTTCACTTAAACCAAAGGCGATATTGTTTTTGATCGTATCAGAAAAAAGAAATACTTCTTGAGGTACAAAGCCAATCTGATTTCTATAATTACTTAGATTTAGATTTCTTAATTCAATACCATCAATTTCAATTTTTCCTGAATCAGTATCGTACATGCGCATAATTAAATTGGCCAATGTAGATTTTCCAGATCCAGTTCTTCCAATTACGGCTACAAATTGCCCTTTATCTACTTCAAAACTTACGTTTTTCAACGCTTCTATTCCAGTATCGGGATACGTAAAGCTTACATTTTTAAAGCTAATTTTCCCATCAAAAACAGGTGTTTCAGCAGTGTGAGAACTAATATCTGGTTGTAATTGTAAAAACTCATTGATCCTTTTTTGCGATGCCGCTGCTCTTTGAATTAAGGTAGTTACCCAACCGAGCATGGTTACTGGAAAGGTTAACTGATTTACATACACTATAAATTCTGCAATATTACCAGGGGTGATAGAGCCTTCCATTACTTGTTTACCACCAATGTAAACTGTTAAAATAGTGCTTAAACCAACTAATAAAAGCATGGTAGGATAAAATAACGCCTGAACTTTAACCAAATTCATAGAACTATTCTTATACGCAATGCTTTCATCTGCAAAAACAGATTGAGTTTGTTGCTCTCTTACATACGATTTAATTACCCGAATACCCGAAAATCGTTCTTGTACAAAACTTGATAGTCGTGATAACTGCTCCTGAATTCGCTCGCTTTTTTGATTGATAATTGTATTTACATAGTAAATTGTAACCACTAAAATTGGAAGCGGGAGTAAACAATAAATTGCTAATTTGCTATTTACATCAAACATGAAATAGATAATTAAACAGAAAAGTACTGCTGTATTAATGGTGTACATAATAGCTGGTCCAACGTACATCCGTACTCTATTTACATCTTCCGTTGCACGATTCATTAAATCTCCAGTGTTATTTCTACGGTAAAAACCTAGACTTAATTTTTGATAATGCGCATAAATTTCATTCTTCATATCGTATTCAATATGCCTCGACATGAGAATTATGGTTTGACGCATAAAGAATAAAAACAATCCCCTGATGAGGTAAAGAACTAATATTAAAGCGCCAAAAAAGAACAAGCTGTAACTAAAAATATCATAGATAATTTGTTGACGATCAAAGCCATTAAATAGCTGATAGATTAAAATATTTTCGGTTATTAAATTAAACGCATGCCCAACAACTTGTGCTGGTACTACAGCAAAAATATTCGAAATGATGACGAAGATAATGCCGGGAATAATCCACCATTTATATTTATAGAAGTATTTGTTTAAATAAAAAAGATGTTTCATCAGTTGGTAAAGTTAGCCAAAAGACTTTCTTTTTTTAATAAAAACAAAGTAAAATAATGGTTTTTTTATCTTAATTTTGCCACCGTCAATTCAACAAATTTGTATGTCTGGTACTAGTTCTATCGTCACTTCCGTTTTAGACCAATTAGGTGCATCAGGCCACAAAAAAGTGGTTTTTTGCAATGATCCCGATACCGGATTAAAAGCCATTATTGCTATTCATGATACAACTTTAGGCCCTGCTTTAGGCGGAACACGTATGTTTAATTACAGTTCTGAAGCAGAAGCTTTAGAAGATGTGTTGCGTTTATCAAAAGCAATGACCTATAAATCTGCCATTACTGGATTAAATTTAGGAGGTGGAAAAGCAGTGATCATCGGAGATTCAAGAAAGAATAAAACTGAGGCTTTAATGAGAAGTTATGGTCGTTTTATCAAAAATCTTAACGGTGAATTTATTACTGCCGAAGATATGGGTACTACGACTAGAGATATGGAATATATCCGCATGGAAACAAACCATGTTACGGGTGTTCCTGAATCGCTAGGGGGTGCTGGTAATCCTGCATTATATACTGCTAAAGGAGTTTTTCTAGGAATTAAAGCATCTGTTAAAGAAGTTTTTGGTACCGATATGCTTGCTGGAAAATCTGTGGTTGTACAAGGCATTGGTAATGTTGGAGAGCACTTGGTTGATTTATTGAGACAAGAAAATGTAGAGGTTTACATTAGTGATATTAACGAAGAGCGTTTGCATGAAGTTGCTCGTAAATACAAAGCAAAGCCAATTGATGCAGATAAAATATTTACCATTGGTGCAGATATTTATTCGCCATGCGCATTGGGAGCTACAGTAAATGATAAAACTATAAAAAATATGAAGTTCTCTATCATTGCTGGTTCGGCAAATAACCAACTGGCAGATGAAGATGTTCATGGTCAGTTATTATTGGATAAAGGAATTTTATATGCACCAGATTATTTAATTAATGCTGGAGGGTTAATTAATTGTTACTCTGAGTTAACAGGATTTGGCAAAAAACGTACCATGCAATTAACAGAGCACATATACGATGCAACTCGGGAAGTATTTAAATTATCAAAGTCTGAAAAAATACCTACTAATTTAGCTGCGGCTCGCATTGCGGAAAAAAGAATAAGCGACATTAAAAAAATAAAATCATCATATTAATTAATATAAACGGTATAAATTACCACTCGTTCTTACATTCATGTTAAACAGAAGGCACCTAAGAATTAAAGCTTTGCAAAATATTTTTGCTTGGCACATGACAGAAAAAAAAGATGTAGTAAGCAGTCAAAAAACTTTAATGCAAAGTATTGATAGTGTTTACGAAATGTATATCCGTATGCTTGCCTTATTGGTGGATGTAACAGAATATACCGCAAACGATGCGATTGAAAGAGCAAATAAACATTTGCCAACTGCAGAAGATTTAAGTCCAAATCAGAAGTTATTGCACAATAAATTTGCAGTAATCTTAAAGCAAAATCCAGAATATACTGCGGCAATTAATAAATACCAGGTAAACTGGCATGCAGATCCAGAATTGGTAAAATCTATTTTTATCAAATTAAAGGATACTAAAGAATATGGTGCTTATCTTGAAGAAGGAGAGGAAACATTAGAAAGTTCTAAAGAAATCATCAAATTTATTTTCCGTAAAATCTTATTGAAGAATTTAAATATCGTTCAAGCATTTGAAGATAAATTCATCAACTGGTCGGTAGATAGAGAAGTAATGCAAGGCATGATTGCTAAAACATTAAAGAATTTTACTTCTGAAGATCCTTTTAAAAATAAGTTAACACCAATTAGTGCCGACTGGGTAGAGGATAGCAGATTTGTGAAAGATCTTTTTGCTTATACCTTGAAAAATGATATCGCTTATCAGGAATTAATTGCAGAGCGAACTAAGAATTGGGAATCAGAAAGAATTGCATTAATGGATACTATTTTAATGAAAATGGCCATTTGCGAGCTGATGAATTTTCCATCTATTCCGGTTAAAGTAACCATTAATGAGTACTTAGAGTTATCAAAAGATTACAGTACGCCGAAAAGTAATTCGTTTATAAACGGTATCTTAGATAAAATTTTAAACGATTTAAAAAGAACAAATAGTATTAAAAAATTAGGTAGAGGTCTGATAGAAGATTAATACCTTTAATAAGAAATTAAAACCGAATGAGAAGAATATTCGCTATCGCATTAGTTGTAATTGCCTTTACAGCTTGTAAACAAAGCACAGGTAAAAAAGTAGAAGAAAAAGCTGCTGCAGTAACTGGTACAGCACCTGCAGTTTTAGCAGAAGATGCACCTAAAGTTAAATTTGAAAAAGAAATATATGACTTTGGTGTAATTAAACAAGGTGAAAAAGTACATTACGAATTCAAATTTACAAACACAGGTAAAACGCCATTAATTATTACTAATGCAACTGCTACGTGTGGTTGTACAGTTCCAGAATATCCAGATGCTCCGGTTAAACCAGGTGAAGGTGGTGTTATTAAAGTGATATTTGATAGTACTGGTAAAATGGGAATGCAAGATAAAGTAGTGACTATAACTTCTAATGCAAATCCAGAAGCAGCTAAATTACACTTGGTGGGCGAGGTAAAAGAGGTAAAATAATTTCAGTTTTAGCAATACAATTTAATTAAACAACAACAATATTTAATCTAAAAACAAAATAAATGACATCACCAGTAATTTTACAAGCAGCAGGCGGAAGTAGCCTATATAGTACAATCATACCAATGGTATTAATTATGATTGTTTTCTATTTCTTTATGATTAGACCACAGGTAAAAAAAGCTAAAGACCATAAAAAATTAGTTGAAGGTTTAGGTATAGGCGATAAAATTGTAACTACCGCTGGAATTCACGGTAAAATAGTAGGCGCTAATGATACTACTTTTTTAATTGAAGTAGAAGGTGGAACAAAAATTCGTTTCGATAAATCTGCAGTTTCTTTAGATGCAACTAAGGCAGCTACAACAGCAGCAACTCCAAAAGCATAATTAATCTCTACATGTTAAAGCCGCTCTTTCGTAATTTCGAGAGAGCGGCTTTTTTTTGTAAATTTACACCATGCCATTTATTAAATTAACTAAAATAGAGCGCAAGCGTTTTGTATTACTCATTACCTGCTTACTTTGTGCAATAGCTGCTTGGTTGTTTATGGCGCTTAATAATAAATACATGTATACAGCTAAAACAGAGTTGATATACAAAGATGAGCCTCAAAAAAAAGCATTTAAACCTTTACAGCCAGATGTAGTTGATTTACAAGTAGAAGGAACAGGATGGCAACTGCTTTTCTCTCGGTTGCGCATTAAACCGCAGTCCATTACAGTAAGTTTAGAAAAGCTAAATAACAGAAGTTTCGTGCTGTTTTCAGAGCAGTTGCCACAAATTAATAAGCAGTTAGGAAGTGCGCAAAAAATCATTTCTATTAAACCTGACACCTTGTATTTCGATTTTTCTAAACGAACAAATAAGCGTGTGCCAATAAAATTGGTATCTAATTTAAGTTTTGTTAAACAATATGGCATTTCAAGTGAAATTCAATTGACACCAGCTTATGTAAATATTTCTGGTCCGCAAGAAGAATTAGCTAAAATTTCAATGTGGTACACGGATACTTTAAAATTGGAAAACTTACAAAAACCAACTAATACTCGGATTGCAATTAAACAAAATAGCTCAAATAATATTAGCATTTACCCAAGTAGCGTTAATGTAAAAGTCCCAGTTGATGAGTTTACGGAGAAAACAGTAGAAGTACCTCTCAACGTTATCAATAACAAAGATTTTTACGATATAAAATTGTATCCAAAAAAAGTAGCCGTTACATTTATGGTAGCTTTATCAAGTTATCAAGAAGTTGATGAAGATTTTATAGAAGCCACAGTCGATGTAAACGAGTGGAAACAACTAGGTCATCATAAGTTTTCTGTTAAGATTACACGTTTTCCAAATTATTGTAAATTATTAAGCGTAACACCTAATAAAATCAATTTTATTATCGAAAAATAATGCTAAAAGTAGGTATAACAGGAGGAATTGGTAGCGGTAAAACTACTATTTGCAAAGTATTTGAGACGCTAGGTATCCCTGTTTTTTATGCAGATGCAGTTGCTAAACAACTCATGATTACAGATTTAATTTTAGTAGAAGGTGTAAAAGAAGCGTTTGGTGCAGCAAGTTATTCACCTAATGGGATTTTAAACAATCAACACCTAGCAAATATTGTATTCAATAATAAAGCTGAGCTCGAAAAATTAAACTCGTTAGTTCACCCAGCAGTATTTAGGGCGTTTGATACTTGGGAAAAAGAGATGCCGCAATCCGTGCCCTACACACTTAAAGAAGCTGCTTTGTTATTTGAAAGTGGTTCGTATAAAATGTGCGATAAAAACATATTGGTTACTGCACCTTTAAGCTTGAAATTAGCAAGAGTGATGCAACGCGATGGAGTTACGGAAGCACAAGTGCGGGCTCGGATGGATAAGCAATTTACCGACGAACAAAAAGCTAAAATGGCTGATTATTTTATTGATAACACTGAAAATAGCTCAGTTATTCTACAAGTTTTAGACTTACATCAGCAGTTTTTGAGCCTATAAACTGCTAACTTAAAATTATGTCAAATTCCACTCAAATTATAGACGATTTTATCGTTCAAACTAAAACTGGCTTGTTTTGTAGCTACGGTGATTTCTATTTAGATCCTAAAGAACCGGTTGTACATGCTGTAATTTCTCATGCACATGGCGATCATGCAATCGGCGGAAATCAAAATGTGTATTGCACCGAAGCGACTTCAGTTTTTATGCAACATCGGTACAAAAAATTCGCTGCGGCAGATTTCCATATCAAAACTTACAAAGAGAAATTTGTAGTAAACGGAGTTGAAATAAGTTTTTATCCCGCTGGGCATATATTAGGTTCTTCCTTAGTGTTGATGAGTTATAAAGGGGTGGATTATTTATATACTGGAGATTATAAATTGGAAGAAGACACGACCTGTGAGCCGATTGAGTTTGTACATGCAGATGTGCTAATTACCGAAACTACCTTCGCAAATCCAGAAACGGAACATCCTGATGCAATAACTGAAATTGAAAAGCTAAACGACGTAAAAACAAATATTATGTTGGGTGCCTATGCACTTGGCAAAAGTCAACGTTTAATAGCTATGATCAATCAGCATTGCCCAGAAAAGAGAATATTGGTGCACCACAGTATTATGCCTTTCGTAAAAATTTATGAGCAAATGGGAATGCAACTTGGTAAATACGAAGTTTACGATAGGAAAGTGATGAAAAATAACCAGTCCGGTATGATTTACATTGTGCCACCAATGGTTTTTCATAGCTACATAAAAGCCATAAATGTAGTTAGGATTTTTGCCACAGGGTGGAAACATTTACAAAGTAAAAACGAAGTACAATTGTATATTTCGGATCACGTAGATTGGAAAGCGATTTTAGAAACTATTAAAAATGTAGCACCTAAGCAGGTTTGGACAACGCATGGCAGTGGTACACAGTTACAATCTTATTTTGCTCCTAATTTGGTCGTTAAATTGCTTAATTAATGGAAGAAGGTACTGATTATTATCTCAACGAAGATGGTCTAATGGTTTTTACAGCAGCTTATCACTTAAAAAGGGGTTATTGCTGTAAGAATAAATGCAAGCATTGTCCGTGGAATTATGGGAAAGATAATGGTCAGAAAACCTCAAATCCATCATCTAACCAACCGAAAAACAAATAATGCTAGTACAAAAAGAAACAAAAACCTCAAAATCTGAAAACGTATTCCAAAAAACCTTAGTTAACATCACACACACTTTTCATTGGAGTAGCCAGCAAGTAAAAGACACATTACTGCCTTTTGATATCACTCAACAGCAATATAATGTGTTGAAAATCATCAGAAATCAATATCCTAGCCCATCTACAATAGGCTTAATTCAGGCTAAAATAGTAGATAAAATGAGCGACACTTCTAGAATTGTAGATCGATTAATTCAAAAAGGGTATGTGAAGAAAACCATTAATACCTATGATAAAAGAGCTGTAGATATTATCATCTCAGATGATGGTTTATCTTTATTAAAGGAAATAAACAAGAAAATAGATTTCTCCGCTTTGATAACGCCTAATCTTACGCCTGAAGAAGCTGAGGAGTTAAATGTATTGTTGGATAAAATGAGGGGATAAGCTGTAGTAACGTTAGAGTTCGATTTAAATTTGCTCGTTGTTCCCAACTTGGTCCGATAGTTATTGGATGGGAATCGTAATGAATAGGGTCTTTTGCGTGCATTACGATTCCCGTTTTCACGGGAAAGACGGTAAGTTAAGATATGTTACTACTATGCGGTCATAAACCTAATGTCCTGCGGTATAAAAACCAATAAGCGCAATTCCAATACCTAATAAAACGGCCAGCATTTTACGCTTATTAATTTTATGATCGGCACTTGATTCGAAGAGGATTGTAGTAGAAATATGTAAAAATATTCCGATTACAATTCCCATCATTTTGTTAAAATAAGGTTCCATTCCGCTAATGCTGCCATTACTTAAACTAATGCTAAAGTAATATCCGGCAGGTGCCATTACCGCAAAAAGCAAAATGTAAAAAACAACTCCTTTTGGCTTAAAATGGTTTTGGACTAAAATGCTTGCTAATGCAAATGCAGCAGGAATATGATGCAAAGCGATACCGAAAATCAGTTCATTATTCTGGTCTTTTGCTAAAGGCATCCCTTCTAAAAAAGCATGCAAACACAAACTGATCATTATTCCCCATGGGAAAACATGCCCATCATGGTGTTTATGAATGTGTCCGTGTTCTACACCTTCAGAAAATTGCTCTAAAAATATTTGTAACAGAAATCCAATTAATATGAAAATGCCAATCTCGCTTTTATCAGCTCCGCTATACGCATCTGGTATTAAGTGTAAAACTGTGATGGCAAATAAATACGCACCACTAAAGGAAAGAATGAGTTTTAGCAGTTGAGATTTGTCATTCTTTACTAAAAAGATGGCTAAGCCCCCTAAAAAAGCACAAAAGAATAATACGAGAAATTTCCAGATTTCCATTAAGCCGTGGGTTGTAATTTTTTGTAAAGATAACAGGTAAATAAACCAATGCAAGTTCCTAATAGCGCACCTGCCAACGTATCAATAGGGTAGTGTACACCAACATATATTTGCGCAAAACTGATAATAAATGCCCAAGCTAACCCTAAAGGTAAGATTGGTTTCCATCGCTTATAAAAAAGACAGATTAAAAATACAGCAATTCCAAAATGGTTAGTAGCATGAGAGGATGGAAAACTATAACCACTTCCACAAGGTACTCGATGAATAATTTCGTTTGATAAACTCACCTCATTACAAGGTCTTATTCGTGCAACATTGGGTTTTATAATCCGCGATGCAATTAAATCGCCCATGGCAAAAGTTACCAAAAGCATACAAATAATATAATAACCTTGTTTTTTATACTGTTTGATACAAAATACAATGATAAAAAGATACAATGGCGCCCAAAAGAAACGGTTTCTCATTAATGGCATTAACCAGTCGAAAAACTCATTGCTTAAGCCGCGATGAATTTTTAAAAACAACTCTGTATCAAATTGTTGCAACTCTGCTATCATGCTTTTTTACAAACAAGAATTAAACGGTCAGATTTTGTTTCATCGAATGGATCAAGTGCGTAATTTCCGAAAATAGCAGTAATAGTTAAGCCGCTTTTGCTAAACATACGCTCAAAATCTGCTAATAAAAATGCTTGTACACGCTCCTCAAAAGCATATGCCTTTAATCTGTGTTCAAAATTAATATGCTTAATTATTTTTCCCTCAGCAACAAATTTATGCAGATGAAACTCAATACCATCAACTGTTTTAGTTTCTTGATTGGTTAAATTCTTAATTATTTTCTGTGTATTAAAATAATCAATAACTAAGGTACCGTCTGTTTTTAATCCTTTTCTAAATGCTTTTAGAGCATTTACATGATCCTTTTCAGTGTCAAAATAACCAAAGCTAGTAAACAGGTTTAACGCAAAATCAAAATAATTGATATAGGCCAATTTGCGCATATCATGTTTTTCTGCTCAAATTGTTGGGCATATTTAATACTCTGTTCAGAGAGATCTATTCCGGTAACATCATATCCTTTTTTGTTCAAATAAATAGAATGACGACCTCTTCCGCAAGCGATATCTAGAATCCTACTGTTACTTTTTGGTTTAAGATAAGCAGATAGATTATCAATTAAAAATTCTGCTTCTTCATCATTCCGTTGACTGTAAAGAATATGATAGTAGGGAGAATTAAACCAATATTGAAACCATTTTCGCTGCATTACGCTGATGAGTTAACATTTTGTGATGGGCAAATATAGTATTTTGTACTTCAAGAGCTAGGATTTAAATTTTTTAAGCATACGTCTTGTCCTTTAAAAATTACCTTCATGTGTGTTAAAATAGAAGTCATTCCTTAAATTTTTATTATTTTTGAAAAAATCTACAAAACTTGACTTTAATAAAATCTATATCCGGAATTAGAGGGACCATTGGCGGAAAAGCTGGTGATGGTTTAACCCCAATCGACATTGTTAAATTTACTGCAGCCTATGGTTCATGGGTAATTAACAAAACTCAAAATAAGAAAATTGTACTTGGTCGTGATGCCCGTATTTCGGGAGAAATGGTTAATAATTTAGTAATTGGTACGCTTCAGGGTTTAGGTATTGAGGTAATAGACTTAGGTTTATCGACCACGCCAACTGTAGAGATTGCAGTTCCTTTAGAAAAGGCTGGTGGCGGAATTATCCTAACGGCTAGTCATAATCCAAAACAATGGAATGCTTTAAAGTTATTAAATGAAAATGGGGAGTTTATTAGCGATGCTGATGGAAAGGAAGTTTTAGAAATAGCAGAAAATGCTGATTTTGCCTTTGCAGATGTAAACGAGCTGGGTAGAGTTATTGCAAACGATACATACCTACAAAAACATATTGATATAATTTTGGCACTACCTCTGGTAGATGTTGAGGCAATTAAAAAAGCAAATTTTAAAATTGCAATCGACTGTGTGAATTCAAGCGGTGGTATTTTTATTCCGGCTTTGCTTAAAGCTTTAGGTGTACAAACCGTTTATGAATTGTATTGCGAACCAAATGGAGAGTTTCCTCACAATCCAGAGCCCTTGCCAGAAAACTTAACAGAAATTGCTAAAGTTGTACAAGAAAAAAGAGCTGATTTAGGTATCGTAGTAGATCCTGATGTAGATCGTCTTTGTTTTGTAAATGAAGATGGAACCATGTTTGGTGAAGAATATACACTTGTTGCTGTTGCAGATTATATCCTTAAAAACACAGCTGGTAATACTGTTTCCAATTTATCATCAACTCGTGCTTTAAGAGATGTAACCGAAAAGGCAGGCGGTGTTTATACTGCATCAGCAGTAGGAGAAGTAAACGTAGTGAACCAGATGAAAGCTAGCAATGCTGTAATTGGTGGTGAGGGAAATGGTGGTATTATTTATCCAGAATTACATTACGGTCGCGATGCATTAGTTGGCATTGCATTATTTTTATCTCACTTAGCAAAAGCAGGAACATCTATTTCAATCTTAAGACGTAGCTATCCACAATATCATATTTCTAAGAATAAAATTACGCTTACGCCAGAAATGGATATTGATGCGCTATTGATTAAAGTACAAGAGAAATATAAAAACGAAAAGACAAGTACAATAGACGGTTTAAAAATTGATTTTGCAAACGAATGGGTACATTTACGTCGTTCTAATACAGAGCCAATTATCCGTATTTATAGCGAAGCTGAAAATGAAACTGTGGCAGAAGGTTTGGCCAATAAAATTATATCAGATATTAAAGAAATATTGCAACTCAACTAATACCACATTAGTATAATCATATTAAAATGAAAAGAGTTTATTTAGATAATGCCGCAACCACACCATTAGACAAAGAAGTTATTGCTGAAATGACTAATGTAATGGAAAATTTCTACGGAAATCCATCTGCCATCCATGCACTTGGTCGTGAAGTAAGAACGCTGGTAGAAAAGGCGAGAAAAACGGTGGCTGGCTTACTAAATGCTTCACCATCAGAAATATTTTTTACCTCAGGTGGTACAGAAGCAGATAACACAGCTATTCGTTGTGGTATTTCTGCTTATGGCATTAAACATGCGATTACCTCTAAAATAGAGCATCATGCAGTAGAACATACGCTAAATATGTTGCTTAAAGATGGCGTTATTGATAAGTTGAGCTTTGTAAATATTAACGAAAAAGGGCAAATTGATTATAACCATTTAGAAGAATTACTTCAGAACAATTCACGATCTTTTGTGTCGTTAATGCATGCCAACAATGAATTAGGTACGCTAACAGATATGGAGAAAGTAGGTGATATCTGTGAAAAATACAATGCAATTTATCACGCAGATACCGTTCAAACCATGGGGCATTATCCACATGATGTACGTAAACTGAAAGCTCATTTTATTGTTTGCGCAGCCCATAAATTGCATGGTCCAAAAGGAGTTGGCTTTTTATATGTAAATAGCAATATTAAAATTCCACCAATGATTTACGGTGGCGCACAAGAACGCAATATGCGTGGTGGTACCGAAAATGTATACGGCATTGTAGGCCTAGCTAAAGCGCTAGAAATTGCATATAAAGAAATGGATGAGCACCAAGCTTATATCCAATCCTTAAAAGATTATTTAAAAGAGCAATTAATAGCAGAAATTCCAGGTATTGCTTTTAATGGTGAAACTGATGCTGATAAAAGCCTTTATACGGTATTAAATGTATCTTTTCCAGAAATGGACATGGCCGATATGTTATTATTCAATTTAGATATTAATGGCATTTGTGCATCTGGTGGTAGCGCTTGCTCATCAGGCTCTAACATTGGATCACATGTATTAAATGGTATAAAAGCAGATCCTAATCGTCCTTCAGTGCGTTTTTCATTTAGTAAATACACTACTAAGGAAGACCTAGATTACGTATTAGAAAAAGTTAAAAGGGTGGTGAAACAAAACGCACTAGCTTAATAGTTTTGTCATTCTGAGCTTGTCGAAGAATCAATAATAAGAAATAAAGCCTTGGTGGTTACGCTAAGGCTTTTTTATTGAAAAACAATGCCAACGTACTATCGCAACAACGGTGTCGCTTTTCATCCCAATCTTAGGGAAAGATCTCTCCATTTCGCTACGCTCCAGTCGAGAGGACGTAACACAATCAAAAAAATAATTTAAAACATAGCTATCTTATTAAAAATCAGTATATTTAGTATAGAATTAATAAAGCGGTTTAAGTTTAATGTTAATGCTCCAGGGCGGAGTTAATTTTATAAAACGAAATTCCTTTTCAAAGACCTTAAATTACCCAATAGCTTTAAGGTCAAGTTTCATCCCATCAATTTAAACTGTTTTGATAATGGGTTTTCTCCTTAAAGAGAAAGCACAACATTGGACATCGTTAAATTTGTTTTACTGGGATAAGTTATGCAAGGCATCTTATCCATAACCTGATGAATCTTATGGAACCGAATGCGCACAAAAACAGCAAAAAAGGAAATCTAAAAGCTGAAAGCAAACAAGAAAAAAGACACGTGGAAAATTTTGAACGAAACTCTTCTTCCATTGAATCTACTTTAAATTTTAGTAAACGACATGGTAGGCGTTTTCATTCATTTGGTGACGGTCACGAACCTGGGATTATGCCTGGAACAGGATTTTAAAAGTCAATTCTAGTTAAGCCTAATTAAATTACATCCTCATTAAATAAGGATAGGAATTTCTTTTGTTGTTACTTTATTTATCGGATCAAAGTTATTCTGATGGGATTGTATTGTTTACATATTGTGTCAAGTTACTTTACAATTAGCTGATGCTTAAGTTAATTACCTAATTTTAAGATATAATTAGATCACTTACTTAAAATATAAAATTTATGCAGCCCTTGTTGCTATAAATATTGGCATGGCCTGGGGCTTTTATGAATTTTTTAAAAATGGGAATACATATCTACTTAAGCTTTGTTTTGGTAGCTTTATTTTTCACCTTCTATTGTATTATTTTTTTGTTAAAAGGAGATAGGCAAAGCCAGATTCTTAACTTAAGTAAAGTAGTACTTTATTAATCCTATCAGTGTTATTCTGATGGGATTTTTTGTTTATAACCATCTGATTTTACTGATCAAATCAAACAATAATTAGCAATTGTTGTTATATAATTACATCCCCTTAAAAACAAAAATCATGGAAACAACTAAAAAGAACAGGGAAGTCAAAAATGATTTGATTACCCCAGATACTGAAAAAGAAGAAGTTAGAAATGAAGAAAATATCGAGAAAAACTCATCTTCAAACATTACTAGTAAATTTGAAAAAAAACATGGCCGTACGCAAAATGCATTTGGTGATGGTCATGAACCAGGAACAACACCAGGTACAGGTGTATAATAATTAATCATTATTTATTAAATTTAAACCACGGAAATTTTTCTGTGGTTTTTTAATTTTTCTCTAATGCAAAGAAGACAATTTATTCAGAATTCAGCATTGGCAGCAGCAATGCTTGCTTTTTATAAGTCAGATGTTTTTGCCAATACAAACCTAGCAAGAGCGTATCAGTTTAAGGCATTACGCAATGATGTAGGTATTTTTATTGAGCAAGGTGGCACAATTGGCTGGTTAAACGGTTCTAGTGGTTTTGTAGTAGTCGATGCACAATTTCCAAGTTCTGCACCGCATGTAATAGAAGAATTAAAAAAGCTTGGTGAAAAACCATTCAAATACTTACTGAATACGCATCATCATGGTGATCATACAGCTGGAAATATTTCCTTTAAAGGAATAACAGAACATGTTGTAGCACACCAAAACTCGTTAATTAATCAGAAATTAGCAGCGGAGAAGGCTAAAAACCAAGAAAAGCAACTTTTCCCGGATATAACTTTTGGTAAAGGATGGAAAGCTCCAGTAGGCAAAGAAAAAATAAGCGCCTATTATTATGGCTCAGGTCACACGAATGGCGACGTGGTTTATCACTTCGAAAATGCAAATATTGCCCATGTTGGAGACTTAGTTTTCAATCGCCGATATCCTTATATAGATAAAGATAATGGTGCGCACATTGGAAACTGGATTACTGCACTAGATAAAATTCAAAAGCAATTTGATAATGATACCTTATTTATTTGGGGACATAGCTTAGATCCAGAAAAAGTTACCGGGAGCAAAGCTGATATCAAAGCTTTCCAAAATTACTTGCAGTCCTTATTAACTTTTGTGAGTGCTGAAATTAAAGCAGGAAAAACAAAAGAAGAAATTCTAAAAGCAACTGCTATACCTGGTGCACCAGAATGGCAAGGAGACGGAATAGCTCGTAGTTTGACTGCAGCATATACTGAATTAACTACTGGATAGTTTTTCCAATATATTTAGCCACAGATTTAAAGATTTATTTAATTATAATCAGCGAATTGTGGCTATTTATAGGTTTTGGCGATAAAATTCAACGCCTCGTCTTCTGCGTTTTTAAAGTTAATTACCGAATAGTTAATATTAATATCAGGAGTTAATGCGCCCTTTTTTCCTCTCCAAGTTTCCCAATATTTGGTAGAATAACCAATAGTTAACTTTGTTTTAGGTAAAGTAAATCCTCTTACTTCTCCGTAATGATTAATATTTCCGCTGGTTGGTTCCCCAACAAGTGTTACCGATAAATTTCTTTTAAGTTCAACTGCATTCATCAACGCCGAAGAAAATGTTTTTTTTCCTATCAAAACAAAAAAATGCTTCTTATTATTTAGGTAGCTTTTTTTTATTTTTTGGATAAAGGGATCTAGTATTGCCGAATTACCTCCACTATTGTTACGAAGATCTAATATAATTTTAGTTGGTTTTTTACTCTCAATAAGAGCAAATAATTCTTCATTGAATTTAGATATAGGCTTTTTCTCCATCTCTCTGCATTTAGCATAGTTAAAGTAGAGAACTTTTTTCTGTTCATTATAGTCATACCAATAGAAGTCATTGCTTTTTGTGGCCAGCATTGAAAAATAAGATTCGTTGAAGGTCATATTGTTATTTTCACTTTTTAAAACAGTTTTAAGTGTAATATTTTTTTCCTTGCCAGTTGTGTCTGTCAAAGTATAAGTTGCCTCATCTGTTGAATTTATAATTTTTAAGCCCCTTAAAAAGTTTGGATTATTCAAATAATTTAAAAGACTAACTGAAAAATAAGACGGGTTTTCATGTAGAATTACAGTTCTAAACCTTTTTGATATTTCCTCCATTGAAATCCCATTAATAGCTGTTAATTTTCCTAACATTAGGTTTACAGCTTTTGCATCAATGCCAGTGACATAAATACCTTCTGCAAATTGTTCAAATTTGATGGGAAGGATCTTAGCGTAATTTGGCGAAATGCTAGTATGTTCATCACCAATTGCTACAATGAGTTTAAAAAGTTCAGCGGTAAATGTGTCGTAGTTAAGTGAATCTGCCTTAAGTTCAATTTCAGCAACTTTTGCATTGAAATCTTTTTCGCTGATTTTAGAAAATAAATTGATATGTCGCTGAGGTAATGTTGTTTTAAGATAAACTAGATCTTCTAGAAAATCTGCTTTGCTTAGTTCTTGTGCGAAGCAGCTACTTGTAGTGAAAAGGATGAGAAAAGCGCCAATTATTTTATTCATTTTTGAATTTTACCTTACTAGACGGGTTAATTTGTTGAATGTTGCTTTATCGAAAATATAAATATAATTTATAAACGTTCCATATTAAAAATTTAATAGCTATTTTATTGATAACTAATTAAATCCAAAATCCTATCGGGTATATTTGCACTATTAAATCCCTTTTCTATGGATGATTTTTTAGCTGCCCGTTCGCAAATGGCCCTATCATTGGGCTTCCATATTATTTACGCCTGTATTGGTATGGTAATGCCTTTTTTCATGGCCGTATCCCACTACAAATGGTTGAAAACCAATAATGAAGTGTATCAACATATTACTAAAGCTTGGAGTAAAGGTGTAGCCATCTTTTTTGCGACTGGTGCAGTATCTGGTACTATGCTTTCATTCGAATTGGGATTGCTTTGGCCAAAGTTTATGGAACATGCAGGGCCAATTTTTGGCATGCCTTTTTCTTTAGAAGGAACAGCTTTTTTTATTGAAGCCATTGCATTAGGATTTTTCCTGTACGGATGGAATAAGTTAAATAAGTGGTTTCATTGGTTTACAGGAATTGTGGTTGGTGTAAGTGGACTGGCATCAGGTATTTTGGTAGTTGCAGCCAATGCATGGATGAATAGTCCTGCTGGTTTTGATTTTGTAAATGGACAGTACTTAAATATAGATCCAATTGCTGCCATGTTCAATAAAGCTTGGTTTTCGCAAGCATTGCACATGTGTTTAGCCGCTTTTACAGCCACAGGTTTTGCTGTTGCTGGTGTTCACGCCTTGATGATTCTAAAAAAGCAAAACAAAGATTTCCATTATAAAGCTTTTAAAATTGCGGCCACCTTCGCCACTATTTGTTCCGTTTTGCAACCCATTAGTGGAGATATTTCTGCAAAAGATGTAGCGAAAAGGCAACCAGCAAAATTGGCGGCCATGGAAGCCTTATATCAAACACAAAAACCCGCACCACTTTTAATTGGTGGTATTGTAGATGAAAAGAATAAAAAAGTAAATTATGCGCTAGAAATCCCTGGAGCATTAAGTTTTTTAGCGCATGGAGATTTCAAAGCTGAAGTAAAAGGACTTGATAAAATCTCAGAAAACGAGCATCCACCAATAGCCGTAACGCACTATGCTTTTCAAATCATGGTAGGTATTGGCAGTTTATTGGTACTCATAGCACTCACTTATTTTATTACGTTGTTGCGTAAAAAATCGTTACTAGAACGCAAATGGATCTTATGGTTATTTGTTTGTGCCATTCCCCTAGGTTACATTGCTTTAGAAGCAGGTTGGGTAGTTACAGAAGTTGGTCGCCAACCTTGGATAATTTATGGTGTAATGCGTACTAAAGATGCCGTTACGCCAATGCCTGGTATTGCTTGGTCGTTTTATTTGTTTTCGGCAATTTATGCGTCATTAAGTGTAATTGTTATCTTTTTACTTTACAGACAAATTAAAATGGTGCCTGTTTTATATAGTCCATCACAAAAATCATCAAATACTAAATAGCTATGGAATATGTTGTGATCTCTTTTTTGTGCCTAGCTATTTTGCTCTACTTTTTATTAGGCGGAGCCGATTTTGGTGCTGGGATTATCGAGTTATTTACGTCATCTAAAAACAGAAGTAAAACACGTAAAACGATGTATCATGCCATCGGACCAGTTTGGGAAGCAAACCACATGTGGCTCATTATTACAGTTGTAATTTTATTTGTTGCTTTTCCAAAAATATACAGCACCATGTCGGTTTATTTGCATATCCCATTGGTCATTATGTTAATTGGTATTATTGCCAGAGGTACTGCTTTTGTATTTAGACATTACGATGCCGTTAAAGATGACATGCAATGGCTATATAATCGAATTTTTAAGTATTCTAGTTTCATTACACCTTTGTTTCTTGGTATTATAGCCGGTAGCGTACTTTCTGGTCACATAGATACCGAAGCTACTACTTTTGTAGATGCCTATATATTTAGCTGGTTAAATTGGTTTTCGATAGCAGTTGGTTTATTTACCGTTGCCTTATGCGGATTTTTAGCAGCAATTTATTTAATAGGAGAGAGCAAAGCTGATGAAGATAAAAAACGATTTATCAAAAAAGCAGAGTTTATGAATATTGCTGCGGTACTATTTGGTGCATTAGTTTTTATTGCGGCTAAATCAGAAAATGTGCCCTTAATTGATTGGGTATTTAAAAATAACATTGGATTAATTGCTGTTAGCTTAGCAAGTCTATCGCTTGTATTGTTATGGTATTTATTGCTAAAGGGAAAAACAAAAGTATTACGCATTTTAGCGGGTTTTCAGGTAACCATGATTTTATTGGCCATCAGTTACGCTCATTTTCCGAATTTCATTCGACTAAAAAACGGAGATAAAATTTCACTTTTTGAAAGTATTGCGCCTGTAAAAACTGTTGACAGTTTAGGCTGGGGATTACTACTGGGAAGCTTATTAATTCTACCGTTCTTAGGGTATTTATTTTATAAGTTTCAACAGAAAGAGGAGTAAAGGTATTTATTCAATTTCTTTTTTCGCCATGCATCATTCCCGAGTAGGCCTATTGTGGACACAACCATTTATTTTATTTTATGCTCTATGCCGCAGGGCATTATACTTTTGAAGCATCAAAAGTATACAAAAATGCTTGTCAATCCCTGATGTGCCTTTTCACACATCCCTCTACGCATCAAAAAAACAACATCACTGCATTTTGTTTGTTATTGATAAATGAAAGTATTTGCAAAATTGAGCACAAAACCACTGCGTTTAAGGCTCGGCAGTGATAATTGTTCTTTTGTACTCCTGTTTTTTTGATTGGCTGGCACTGGGGATTGACGGTTGTTCTTGGTCTAAGACAGTTCTTTTTGAACGGAAACTTGCAAATAGCCAAAGAGAAGAGTAGCAAAATTAGTCATGCTGAACTTGTTTCAGCATCTGCTTTATAGGGCAGACTTAGTGTCAAAAATAAAAGTTCATTCGTCATTCCCGCGTAGGCGGGAATCTTAAAGCACTAAGAAGAAATATATATTTCGCATTATCCCAAAGGGACTCCTGTGGAGCGATACCCAATCAAGTTGGGTATGACGAGCTGTATGGTTATTGGATCGAGTTATGTATGACGAGTTGTATAGTTAAGTGCGTCATTCCCGCGTAGGCGGGAATCTTAAAGCACTAAGAAGAAATATATATTCGCATTATCCCAAAGGGACTCCAATGGAGCGATACCCATCCGATTAAGTTGGGTATGACGAAGTAATATTCTTGGTTTGTGAGATATTGTCATTCCGTCGCTTCGCGGACAAACTTTTTTCCTGTAGATGAAAAAAGTATGCAAAAAAATCCACGACTGCGCCCAGCGCTATTAAAGTTTCTGCTGAGGATAATTAGTGCTTTCCGCACTGGACAAGGTCGATTTAAGTTAACGAAGAGCTATTGCTACGGCTTGAGTTAGATTAAGAATAGAAACATGCTTAACCTGAATTCGCCTTAATTTAATACCTAGCTTTCCAGATTTTATCTTCCGCTGGTAAGTATTCGGCAAGGGCAGCAGATCCATACCAGTTCATGATCTCGGCATCGAGTAATTTAGAATTGAATGCTGGATCTGTTGCTAAAAGCGCTTTCGCTTCATCAATAGATTTTGTGTTTAAAATAAAAATACCACGGTAGGTTTTATCATTTTTACCCAAGGGACCAGCAACTACTAACTTGTTAAGTTTTACCAATCGACTAATGTTATCCATATGCCCTTTAAAAAGGCTATCTGTTTCTTTCTTGGTGGCTGTCGTATTAGTTCCAGTTTTCAGAATAACTAAAACATACATTTTCATTCCATTTTCTTCAGCGCCATTTTTTTTGGCCAAAGCTTCATCGTAATTGGGATTTATCTTTTTCTCTTGTGCGTTTACAAAAAAACATAACGCTAACAGAAAAGAAGAGAGCAACAGTTTTTTCATGATATCTTAGTTTAAATTTTTCTCAGTTAACCAGTTGTTGAGTTCAGTTTTTATGGCTTCTCCAATTTTTTTCTGATTGGCAGGATTTTCTAAAAATGCTTTACTCACACCATTGTCGCCAATTTCTAAGAGCACTCTATATTTTGCCGTATTCACATTTTCATCTAAGCTATAAAAGCCACGTTTACCCGTAGTTTTACATAGATAATCATTTCTTCCAGTAGAGCTATCTAATTGTACACCTCTATTTTCTAAATCGGTAGCCTTACTTACCGCTGCAATTAATCGAGCTGCTAATTCTTTATTATCTGCTTCATATGGATCACCTTCATGTATAAAACCCCAAATGGCATGGCGTTTTGTGCCACCGTTGTTGTGAACTGCAATAAATACATCTGGTTTTTTCTTGTTTGCTTCTTGTAACTCATAGGCATAACCAGAAATTTTACCATCTAGTATGGCAGAAGTATGTTCAATCACTGTGTTGCTACCCACATTGTTATGGTGCAAGCCATCTTTATTTAAACTCCAAACCTTATATTCTTTTAATTTGGGTTTGGTAGCCATTGCAGCTTCAACGATGGCATTACATGTTGCAGCCTCACTAAAGTCTACCCCTGTATCCGTTTGGTGAGAGGGTTGCCAAATAATCACAGCTTTATCTTTATGTAAACGATGAATTGTAAAGCTGGAAAGTAAAACGATTAGCAATAGGGGTAAGATTAGTTTTTTCATAGCGGGATGTTTTAATGAACCTAAGATAAAGATTTCTAGTTGATACTCATTTCTTGAAGCGTAACTATTCTTATATAATTAAATTAATCCTGCTTTTTGTTTGGCGAATTTGTCAATGTGAAAATAGTAAAATCAGGCATTTCTTGATCAGCTGCTACTGACTTTGTAAAGTTTAATTTCTCCAACAATTTTGTAGAATTCCTATTGTCGTTATGCGTAAAGGCTATTATTTTTTGAAATTGTAAAGTCTCAAATGCAAAGTCAATAACTGCTGCTGCTGCTTCTTTCATCATTCCCTGTCCTTGAAATTTCGTCATCAACTCATATCCAATCTCGCAACTATTTTTTTCAATGGAAAAGTCAAATAGGCAAATCGTACCGACAACATTTTTTGTATCGGTTAGCGTGATTACCCAATACACTGAATTGTTTTGTTGAATGTTCTCATTCACACTCGTAATAAAGTTTAATGCATCTTCAAGCGTTTTGCTTGGCTGTCGGCCAAGGTATTTGTTTATTGCTGGATCAGAACGTAACGCAAAAATAGTTTGCCCGTCATTGGCTGACAATTGTCTAAGCGTTAACCTTTCGGTTGTTAAGATTGGGAAAGGTGAGAAATTTATGTTTACCATGTTGTTAAATTTGTTTATTTAAGTTGGGGTGCCGTAGCTAATACCTAACGGTTTACCCCAAACTGCTGTTATAGGTAGCTCTTAGTGTGGTATCTGTTCCACCAATAGTTCATTTCCTGCTTTGTCGTAATAGGTGCAGGTCATTTTGTCCATACAGATTGCCCATTTTTCAATACCAAAAGTCGCACACATTTTTATGAATGTCAAGAAATCTGTTTTACCTTGTTGGTGTGCAACTAGCTCTGCTTTAAATTCGTCACTTTTAGCAGTGTCAGCAATTACTAACGGGTCGTACTTTGCAGGCACCTTTGCTATGTAATCATTAGCACCATGATAGTCAATATGACCGTCTGTTACATAGGCTTCGTAATGTGTAACACCTAACAACTTAATTTCTTTAATGTAAGAAGGGAAGTCGGCACCTGATTTTACTTTGCTGTGAGCAGCTTTAATTTGTTCTACTGTAAACATTTTTTAAAATTTTAATGGTTAAACGATTGTTGAATTACCATACAAAGGTGCCTTGCTTAAAATTCCTGTAATTGTAAAAAATCGTTTTTTCTATAAGAAGCGTTTAAAATTTTCTGGGGTTTCTCCTGTAAAATGTTTGAAGTTCTTGATGAAGTGTGCTTGGTCAAAGAAGTTGTTTTCGTAACAAATTTCAGTAAGCGATTTGATTTCTTTCAAGTTGTCGAGCACAGAATTGAAACGAATAATTGAGGTAAATTTTTTAGGTGTAGTTCCCACAACCTTTCTAAATCGTTTCTCAAATGGGCTTTGACTTATAAAAAGCTTTTCATTCAGTTCTTTTACTCTTATTGTTCCTTTACTCATATAGATTAATTTAACTGCTTCAACAATTAGCTTGTCTGCTTGAATGTCTTTGAGCTGTGCTACTAAAAACTGCTCTACAATTTTTATTCGTTGCTGGTCTGTTGTGGCTATCATCAATTTTTCTTCTACCTCACTTATTTCGTTCTTGTTAAAAATGTCATCGAGTGAAAGGCTTAAATTAAACAGTTCGTTTGAAGGGTGCGAAGCAAAATGGGTAAAACCGATTTCGGTAAAGTAAACTAAAACAGTACCGATGTCTGCCGAGTTTTTAAAGATTTTGTAACTATCGGCAATACCTGTAATTCCTGCCGATGTCAGTTTAGTTAAAGTCTTGTCTTTAATTGATGAAAGCTGTCCCTTATACTGAAATCCAATAACAAGTCCAGAAGAAGGAAAAACTTTGTATTCGCTTTCAACATCATTTTCCGATATCACATAATATTTTATGTAATCCTTTAATTTCTCTGTTGGAAAATGCTTGTCAAATTTCATTCTATGTCAATGAGATCCTGTAAAATTGTAGTTAGCGTTTGGGGTTAAAGATTTGGAAGATATTTAGCAAACAGCTTATTAAACTTGTGTGCGTTCGTTGTTCTTTAATTCTTCTTAAATAGCATCGTCAAAATTCTTGGCAGTGTATTTTTATCGTCTTCATCAAAATATTCGTTGATATCAATTAACTGAAAATTATATTTTTTGGCCGAATGTACAAAGTCAGAAATGTTATGGTTAAAGCAAGTGACTACTTGAAGTCCATCAGCTGTTTCGAATCTTGCTTTTGTTCCGTTGTATTGTTTAAATGGATGCAATTCGCCAATGTAAATAGTTCCATTTAAGTTGATGACTTCATTTAGTCGTTGAAATACGATATCTAAGTTTTCAATGTGTTCTAATACCAAGCTAAAAGTTGCTAAATCAAATTTTTTGTTGTCCGTGAAGCTCCATTCTTTGTTGATGTCAGCTTGAACAAATTTTACATTTTCTGAAGTAATTTTCTGTTTAGCTTTTGCTAACATTTCTTCCGATAAGTCAACAGCTAAAATGTTGTCAGCAATAGAAACTAACCATTCGGTATTTTTTCCTGTTCCACAACCTATTTCTAAACACGCACCAAATTTTTGTTCTTTTAAGTTTTGCCTCAGTGAAATTGCCTCTAAATCTCTCGTCTTATTTTCATTTGTGTCATATTGTTCCGACCAAATGTTGTATGCTTCTTTTACGTTCATTTTTCTCTTTTTATGCTAATTTAAGATTTGGTTTTAAAAAAAAGCTCAAATTCTCTTCTTAGCACTACTTTTCTAATTGCCCCAAAATTGCAGATAAATTAAAAGTACAGCAGCAACTGTCATAATTAGTAATGCAGCAAAGCCGAGAAAATTTGCCAATTTACCATTCACATTTTTTCCCATTATAATTTTGTTGTTAGAAATGTGTAAGATAATAGCAATTAGAACAGGAGCAGTTAGGCCATACAAGATAGCTGTATAAATGAGGGACTGAATTGGTGTAATGCCAATGTAGGTTAACGACAAACCAAGGACTAATGAAATAGCAATGATGACATAAAAACCTTTTGCCTCATGAAATTTTTTATCGAGACCTTGTTCCCAGCCAAAAGTTTCGGTAATGATGTAAGATATAGAACCACTTAATACAGGAATTGCAATAAGCCCTGTTCCAATTACACCAATGGCAAAAAGAAGATAGGCTAAGTTTCCTGCTAATGGTTTTAATGCCATTGCAGCTTGTTCTACTGTGTCTATTTGGTGAATGCCGCCATTAAATAAAACAGTTCCCGTAGTAAGAATGATAAAATACATTACAAATCCTGAAACTGTCATTCCAAAATCTACATCTTGATTAATCTCATGAATGATCTTTTTATTCACTATCAAGTGCTTCTTTTTGTTTTTCATTTCTTCTACCTCAACCGAGGCTTGCCAAAAGAAAAGATAGGGTGAAATAGTAGTACCAAGTATGCCGACTATAATGGCAATAAATTCTTTGTTAAATTTTATAGATGGAATAAAAGTAGCCTTGAGAATTGCTGAAAAATCTTGTTTATACAAAAACGGCACAATGAAATAGACCAACATGACGATGCACAAATATTTTAGCACTGCTGCAATTTTTTGATAGGGTAGGTAGATGATTAAACCCAGCAGGATGATGGTGAAAAGGACACTGAAATAATTAGCCTCAATTGCTGGAAACAGCAGATTGCCTACCGCACCCATCCCTGCAATGTCGGCACCAATATTCATTACAATAGCAGGAAAGCTAAACAACAGCATGACATATAAAATGGGCCTTGGGTAGTGTTTTTTAAGTGTACCTGTTAAACCTTGCGAGGTGACCAAGCCAATTCTTGCACACATTTGCTGAATAGAGGCCATTAATGGAAAAGCAATAATTGAAGTCCATAAAGTAGCAAGACCAAATGCAGCACCAGCTTGAGAATACGTTGCTATCCCAGATGGATCATCATCACTTGCTCCAGTTACCAAACCTGGTCCAAGTTTTTTCCAACTACCTAAGAGCTTAACTATAAATGTTTTCTTTTTTATCATTTTGAGTTGTAGTTGAATGGTTGGCAAAACGACAACCAAGTGCGTAGGAAAGCAGTTGTACGATTTGCTTATTTAAAGCTAAGGAAAAAATGCACTATAGTTTTTTATAATATAAAATGATATCACTAGAATTTTTTTGAATGAAGCCTTGTTTGTTGATGATTAATTGGCTTGAAGGAAGCCAGTTTCCTGCTTGGGCCGACCAATACTTCCTACAAATTTGAATGGTGTCGTTGTAGATTCTATATTGACTGTATTGTGCTCTTTTTTGGTAATCTGATGAGATTGGTTGGTTGCAGTTTGTAAAAAAATGCCAAATTTTATATTTTTAGGTTACAAATATATAGTATGAATAAGAAAGCAATTTTGTCCTTTTTAACAGGATTTGTTATCCTCTTTAGTATTTATCATTTTCCTGAGTTTTTTAACGCTTTTTGGATTATGGCTGTTTGTAAAGTTGGGTTTTTACTTATAGCCTTTTTATTAGCCTTAATGCAAGGTTGGAAAGGCTTAGGAGGTTTCGGATTAAGCTTAAAATCAGCTTGGGGATATAATTTAATCAAAGGTTTAAGTATAGGTTTACTTGGTTTTGGATTTTCTGTTTTATGTTCTGTAGGATTGGGATATGAAAGAGTTGCTGTGTATCCAACAATACAAACACTAATTAAGCAATTGCCCACACTTCTTTTAATGACTTCCATACCATCCATTGCTGAAGATATTTTAACAAGGGGGTACTTATTTGGGCATTTAGGAAGTAAGATGAAAAAAGAATATTGGATATTCCTCTCTGCGATTGTATTTGTGCTAAACCATATATGGCGATTGAATGATGGAGCCGCAGTATTAACCTATTTATTCTTATTAGGATTACTTTTAGCCTATACTGTTTGGAATACAAAATCTTTATGGTTGGCATTTGGGATCCATTGGGGATCAAACATTGCGTATGAATCGACAAATTCACTTTTAAACATAGAATCATTAGTGTCACACAAAGGCAGTACTTGGGTATTGGCTATTATATGGGGAGTTATTCTACTAATTTTTCTTTTTTTTAATAGGAACATCAATTTGAAAAGAACTGTTAGCTAAACTTCAACATTTACACCCAACCATCAGAAAAACTCCACCAACTAACACAAAAACAAATTTTATAAATTTTATCATTTATTACAGTTTTTAGTAAGTTGATTAAACGTCATGTTACAGGTTATGTAATTTTTCGATTTCCGTCTTTGTCAAACAAGTTATTGAGGTGTTTTTCTGTCAATACGATCAGTAAAATAACAAACAAAATAACGAACCCAACTGATATGCCCGTACCAATTGTCCCAATACCGGAAAACATAAGTATTAAAATTCCAATAATTGTCATACCTATACCTTCAAAAATCATAAGCCCTGCCGAATATTTGTTAGCAACTGTCCATGTGTCAAGGTTACGCATAGAAGAAGAAGTCCTGTAACCGTATATTGAATTGATTTTTTTGGGAGGGAACATTTTAAATAATAAACCCACTATAAAAAAAATAAGTCCAACGATTAATGTTATTGAAGTCAAAGAGTTGTCCATGAGTTAAAAATTGTCAAGTTTTATTATTATTTAGGGTTGCATTATATTGTCCACTTTACCAAACCCATGTTAGTTGTCGCTATTTTTTTATGTTACTAATTTTCTCTTTTTGTATTGGTGAATAATCCATTTTTGTTAAACCATTCACTTTTATTTTGTCGAAGTAAGATTTCACTCCTGTTGCTGAATTCATATCTTCTACATTTTGGATGTGAAAATGTAAATGGGGTTCTGAAGAATTCCCTGAATTTCCGCAAAGTCCAAGTAACTCTCCTTGCTTTATTTTTTGCCCTTGTTTAACTACGATTGAATGTTGTTTAAAGTGCGCAAAAAAAAGATACTCGTTGTTTTGTGTCTTTATAATAACTGTGTTGCCTGGAACATAAACAGGATTTAAAATTCCTGGAACATTGTCTTTAACTCCATCAACTACCAGAACAACTTCTCCATCACAAGGTGCAATAAGGTCTTTTCCAAAAGCATAATAATCTTCATTTGTTTTTCCGTCTGTCTTGTATGAATTTCCTTTGTCGTTAGTTATTACCATATCAAAGGCATTTTTTTGCGCTTCGCTTTCAACGTGATAGTTTAATTCTTTTGTGTCGCCACCCCAAATTACTGTCCACTCGTCTTTAAAGGGTAAAATTAGTTTTGTCGTGTTGCGAACTAATTTGGGCAAATTACTTTCTGTGAAGGGTTTCACAAACAGCCCATTGATTTTCGAATTGTTGTCAACCGAAATATTAACTGCAAATAATGCTCTTTCAAAATTTGTCTTGTATGAGGCGTAAGTCTGCTCATATTTTACAAATTGCCTCTTTGTAATTTTTCCTGCTTGCGTTTTCAATCCTGCTAAAAACTCTTTCATTTTGTCAAGTGGTAACGCGTTTTGCATTTCTGTTGAGAAGCTCGAAAATATTGCATCAAAATTGTCTGCGTTATAATTCATCTCAAAACTGTCTGCAACAGTTTTATTAACTATTTTTTCAGTTTGTCCAAATGCCACGTTCATAATAGTTGTCAAAAGGATGGTTACTAGATATTTTTTCATTCTGTAGAATTCTGTGAGGTTTGGTATTAGTACAGCCAATTCTTAAATGTACGCAAGTATCTTCAATAAAATACCTTTCTTAATCCATCTTAGCAGTGGTAGCTATTTCATATCAAATTACTATGTAATGCGAGTAGGAGATTGCTTCGACTTGTGAAAAACAAGCCTCGCAAAGACGACACTACCAACGGGGGCATTTTGACAAACCCATTGTTGGCTGTTACTATGACATTATTTTTTTTTCAAAAAACCAATCGTTGCGCCAACGGTTGTTAGCAGTTGGTCTAATTCATAATTTTAATTTTAATTAATTTTTGAAGATCTATAAAGTTACCATTATCTCGGACTTCAATACGTATTCCTCGCCCTTCTGCATAAACTTTAGCTGCTTTAAGTTCCGTTTTTATGGATTCAGCAATATCACTCTCAAGAATTTTTTCAGTTGCTTTTTGTCCAAATACAAATGCGGTTTTGAAGAAATTATCTCTTGGAAGTAAATATACGAGTACACGTTTACTATCTTTTATTCGGAAGCTCCATCCAAACTTTTCACTGGAAAAATTCCATTCTACTTTTGCGTTTGGAAAATTTGCTAAAGTAAACTCTTCAACGTTTTTCCAGAGCTCAAATGTGTTGCCTAACGCAATTTTCAGCCTGTCGGTTGTTGGAACATCATTCTTGTTTGTAAATATGCTTTTCATTGGCTTTGTGCGGCTTTATGGGCGAGTATTTTAGTAAGAAATTTAATTGAAGAACAGCAATTGAATTTTGCACTCCAGATGATACGAAACTGTTCAGGCCGCCTATTGCAATACGAGACAACCTACATCTTTGTCCCACGTTGCTGACGAAATTTAACAGCACACAAGTTAAGAACCTACAATACAGCATATGTTTTATAGCTGATGTTGTAGGTCGTTTTTTCTAACCACTCACTTGAAATCCTTCTATCAGTTTGTTTATTCTTTCAGCTTCCGTTCCGTCCGTCATGTCAAGAATTACAACCTTGTCGATTTCAACATCTTCGTCATTCGCAGCAAAAATTGAAAACCAAATTCCATTGTCAAAATCATTATGCCAAGTGGTCATGATGTCGTGCTTAGGTAAATAGAGATTATCAATGTCTACTTCTCTAAATTGTATTTCATCGTCAATCAAATCATGGTTCTTTTCGCAACTCTTTCCAACTGTACTTACCCAACAAACGTCATTGTTAATAATTTTCGAAATTACTTCGTCTATATAATTTCGTGGCCGGTCATTGTCCACGAGAACGCATAGCCAATTTGACTTTGGTAATTCAGCTGTCCAATTTCTCTCAGTCGAGTACGCAACAAAAATTATTTCTCTATTATTAAGTGTCATACTGTCCCTAGAATAAATGACCCATAACGGTTTGCGGCTTGGCGAATGGTGGCGGTTAAGTGAAATTACTAAAAGATTGGAAAGGTTGTAGAAGAATTCTCCGCCACTTTTGCCAAACCGTTGTTATAGGCTGCCATTCTCTTCATTTTGTCTCGTTAAAATTCAATTTTTAATTGTTTATTATTCTCTTGTATATCTTCAAGTTGAATAAGTCGAATGTTGTCAATTGCAATTCCAAGATTGTTAAGTGTTGTCTTATGTCTGTTATGTTCGTCCAAATTATAAAATGAAACTGTCCATTTTATATCATCACGAACATTTCTTACTATTTCTTCAAAGTAAGGAAGGTCAACAGAAGAGATTGAATGTCCGTAAACGAAGATTTCTTCAACTGTTTTTAAGTTGGCAAAGAAATCAGAATGTCGATTTATTATTTCTTTTGTTGGTTTATATGTGGCTTTAAAATATCTCATTAAGTTTTGTTTCCCTTCGTCATAGGAGTAATCATAATCATCATTTTGATTATGCCATTCTTCTAATTCTTCAGGATCTAAGTCATCAGGTGGCTCAGGTTTTTTTTCTTCAAAAGTCTCAGGGTCAATTCCGTGTCCAAGTATAATTTCGTCTGCACCATAAAAAGCAGAGTTATGAATATAGGTGATTTTAGATTTATCTATTGAATACAGTCTTTCAAGCGTATTAGTGTAGTTGAAAGTTAAAAATGTAGTTTCTTTGTCAATTTCAATTTTGTGTTCCCAAGAATAATTGGGATACTCAACTTGCTGAATAAACTCTTGAAAAGCAGAAAAAAGTCCAATCGTTAATTTCTGAAAGTGTTCATCCATAATGTCAGGGAACACATATCTATCTCTGTCTCTAAAGTCGTCACTTGCATAATCTGGTAATGTGTCCGAATGTTCAGATAGAATTTCTTCTGCGTCAAGATTTGCTAAATTCTCTTCAAATCTAGACCACAAGTCATTTTCCGAAATTGGGTAAGAGACGTAACTTTCCAAGGTTGAATAAATGTCATTATGTTCTTCTCGTAAATAATTCGCAAAGTCATAATAGCTGGTCTTCAGATAATGATGAAGGTCAAATCCATTTCCTATTATATAAAGCTTTGTTGTCATTGTTACTCTGTGCGTTTTGTCTGTCTATAGTTGCCTATAACTTGTATATAGGTCTTACATCATCAGACCTATCCGCCCATTTTTCAGCAGCTAAGTCTGATAAACATCATCCTTTTTTATAAAAGTATTGAAAAAAAACCTATAAATTATATAGCTTTTTATTGATGGATACACCTGAGATTAAGTAAAGTCAAAACGAATGCAAACCCCTTGCTGGTGCACATCTGTGACGCGTACCTTTAAAAACTAAAAAACAGCATAAAACTCAATTTCAAACAAACCTTTTCCACCACTGTAAGCTATTGGGCTACTCTATTTCCAATGCCATGGTTCGCTCACAAAACCCGAACTACTGGGTTATGATGAATATAATCTGCTTGCTGTTTTCTTTTTCATTGTATTCAATTGGTTTGAGAAAGAATTAGGCCTATTGCAATTAATAAAAGGCAAAGCCCCAAAATGAACCAAAATAGCTTACTGTTTTTTCTTTTTGATAAAAATTCTCCTAGCATAATTTTTTAATTTATTGGTTAATCCGTCTTTTGGTTTCCTGTACTGTGTGTCGTCATGGCATTGCTGCTAACGGTTTAGGGCTTAGCGATTTGGCGATTAAGCTAAAATTACTAAAAGATAGGGAAGGTTGAAGAATAATTTAAAACCTAAACTTGCGCTGCACTAATTTAAGCTATCTACTAAAATATCGCAATATAGCGGGCGAACAAGTACTGTTGTAAAGCTTACAACGTATAACCCTTCTTTAGTATGGAATTTATTTACGGCTCAAGGCTCTTTAATTTTTAAATCTTACTATTATTTTCACACGCTACAGGAGGTGCTCTAGTGGGGGGTATTGTATTATTTGGTTCTATTATCGTTTTCAATCCAATTGTGAATAATTTGTTTTAGTGTCTCAATTTTAATAAAGCACACAACAAAATGCACGATGAATAGACCGAATAGCAGAAAGACTGCTTTGTTTAAGGTTGCCCAGTTATACCAAGCAAGAATATAAAGTAGAAATCCATAGATTAAAAAGTTGTATTCAAGTTGTGCAAAGCGAAAACCAAATTTTAAATGAGAGGTGAATTTTACTTTATCCGATTTGTAGTCAATTTTTAAATAGCAAAACATAGGAAGGAACACTTTTAGTGTCTGTCCTTCGGTTTCATATTTATAATTGAAGAGTTTTAGCCTGTCAATAATTTTGTCGGGATTGAATGTTATTTTGTCCATGGGTTATTGTTGTTTTTGGCGATCGGTTAAACTTGCCCATAACGTTTTCCGGCTTTGCGATTTGGCGGTTAAGCTAAAATTACTAAAAGATTGGAACGGTTGGAGAAGGATTTTCCGCCAATTTGCAAAGCCGCTGTTGGGCGAGCTAGTTAATTCTGGAGCCCTTGTTTCTAAATATAATCTTGTCAGCAATAAATGATATTATGAATATAAATGTCAGGTCAGCTACTAAAGCAAAAATATTGATGTTATGTCTGGTCGTAGGTTCGGGGTTTCTTTTACCTCCTAGATATTCATAAAAAGCCCATGGAAAACCAAGTAAATTATTACCGTCAAATGAACTTTGAAACATGCTTGTTGCAATTGTTATTAGTGAAAACAAGATTAAAAATAATATTAAGATTCTTATTGTCTTCATTTTGCATGCATATGGGCAATGAAATTTGCAGTTCCCCCTTGCTAGTGCACGTCCGTGCCATGTTTTTTAATTTTTTGTCTTGTATTGTAATAAGGTTACAGCTTAGAATTAATCCCTTTCAATAGCTCATTTTTCTCTTTCTCACTTGCCAACAACCTTTCGTATAATTCTTTATTAGCCTCTAATGCTTGCATTAACTTGTCTAGAGGATTAAATGTGCAATTATGATTAACTGTAGGGCCGCCATGTATAATGGAGTTATCATAGTTATTTTGAATATTATTTATCACGGCCTCATCCGAGTAGTTTTTAATAGCTTCGGCAGTAACCCCCAAAACCTTTGCGATTTTCTCCAGCGTACTATCCTCAATCTCTTCACTTTGTTCCAGTTTGCTAATTGCCTGTTGGCTAATGCCCAGTTCGGCAGCAAGGGTTTCCTGTTTCATGCCACGCAGTTCGCGAATGCGGCTAATTTTACGGCCTAAGTGAGTTCGGTTTGTTTTTTCAGCGGTTTCCATAGTCAAATATAAATTAATTTTTTTGAGCGTAAGAAACAAGCTATCAATTGTTTTTAACAATAGGCAGTGGTTTGCTACGGCTCTTTAGTAAAGCTAATTTAGGTTTTTATTCACAACCTACAGCTATGGAAAACAAAATTAACTTAAACGAAAAACAAGACAGTAGTGGCTTTAAAGCTTCGATTGAGTTTTTATATTTACGGCTCAAGGGTGTGTGATTTTTATTTTACTATTATTTTCACACGCCAGAGGTGTGCGCTAGCGGGGGGCTTTTAACAAAATAAATAACCAATATCAGCGATGTGTCATTCCATTAATAAATGTGTCCACAAAATCTAAAATCTTGCTCAATATTCTTTCGCCAACTTTTTTGCGTTCTAAAACCGTTGGTTTGTTACCTTCAATGAGTTCTAATACTTCATCTCTCAAGGGTTCTCTTTCGGCAAACAAATAATCTTCTATGATTTTTTCGGTTTTGTCTGCGGATAGATTTTCGTCTTTTACCAATTGGTTAAATGCCTTTTGTTGTTCTTCATTCCAGAATTTGTCGAATGCTTCGGGAATGTCGTCTGTATCTTCTAAAACGGGTAAGTTTTCTTGGATGAACTTTTCTATCAATTCTCGTTTGCTTCGCAATTGTGCATCGCTGTTAAGCAAATTGAAAATTTCCTTTTCTGTTTTGGTAACGTCTTTCTGAACGCTGGCTTTCAGTTTTATGAGCAACTGAATGATGTAATTCACATTGATTTCATCACGGTGAATTAATTCCAGTTCAAAGTCCACATCTTCCAAAATGGAAACTTTCTCTTTTTGATGATTGCTTTTTACTTTGTCGTACAAGTCAAGATACTTGCTTTTGTAATCTTCAAAAAGCTGTTCAGCCATTGCCAAATCTTCCCATTTAAAATCAGCAAAGGCAGTGAGAATATTTTTTATTCGCATCAACTCTCTAAATGCTTTGATGAATTCTAATTCATCATCTTCGCTTTTTAAATCGTTTACACTGTTTACAGTTGGCGTTATTTTTATCAGTTCTATAAATGCCTCATTGAATTTCTTTACATAGTCTTCATAAGGCTTCATTATAATTACTTCTATCGCTTCTTTATTGCTGAATAAAGTAATTGCTTGGTCGGTGGCGTTTTTAAGGTTGCGGAAAACAATAATGTTTCCTTGTGATTTTTGTTCGTTTAAAATTCGGTTTGTTCTCGAATAGGCTTGTATCAGTCCATGATATTTCAGGTTTTTGTCCACATACATTGTGTTCAGCGTTTGACTGTCAAATCCTGTGAGGAACATATTTACCACCAGTAAAATATCAATTTTTCGTTCCTTTACTTTCTTAGAAATGTCGTTGTAATAGTTGTAAAAGCTTTGACTTTCTTTGGTCGAAAATTTGGTTTCAAACATTTGATTGTAATGCCCGATAAATTCGTCCAATTTTTCACGACTGTGAGCCTGTAAGCCATACAATGCTCTTGGTTCTTCTACAACCGAAAGTTCTTCGGGCAAAAATCCATTAGCATCTGCATCGTCTTCGTTGGTGGCGTAGCTAAAAATGGATGCTATTCTTAAATTGTGTTTGCCTTCTTCTTTTTTGCGTTGAAAGATGTCGTAATATTTTATCAGCGTTTCTACACTGCTTACACAAAACATTGCAGTAAAATCCCGATTGTGTGTTTTGCGGTTGTGATTGGCAATAATATAATCGGTAATTTTTTCTAATCGCTTGGGCGATTCCATCAACTCTTTGGTGTCAATGTCTTCTACTTCAATATCAATTTCGGTGGCGGTTTCTTTGCGTTTGTATCTGCCAACATATTCGACTGAAAACTTCAATACGTTTTCGTCTTTAATGGCATCGGTAATTACATATTTATGCAAACATTCACCAAACAGTTCGGTAGTGGTGCGTTTGCCCAATTCATTTTTTACGGCATTGTCGGCAAAAATGGGAGTGCCTGTAAAACCGAATAACTGAATGTTATTGAAAAATGCTTTAATGCGATTGTGTGTTTCGCCAAACTGACTGCGGTGGCATTCGTCAAAAATGAAAACAATGCGTTCGTCTTGCAGTTTTTCCATTTTGCTCAAATACTGTTTTTTGCTGATTGCAGTATTGAGTTTTTGAATGGTGGTAACTATGAGTTTGGTATCGTCTGAAAACTGCTGAACCAATTGTTTGGTATTGTCTGTGCCGTCAATACAACCTTTGCTAAAGCTGTTGAACTCTTTGTTGGTTTGGTAATCCAAATCTTTTCTGTCCACCACAAACACGACTTTTTTTACTTGTGGCAGATTCATTAAAATCTGACTGGCTTTAAACGATGTCAAGGTTTTACCCGAACCTGTGGTATGCCAAATGTATCCGTTTTTATTGCTGTTCTTTACTCTGTCAATAAGTGCTTCTACTGCATAAAACTGATACGGACGAAGCACCATCAATATTTTATTGGTTTCGTTCAGCACAATGTATTTGCATATCATTTTGCTGATGTGGCAAGGCTCTAAAAACTCGCTTGTAAAACCGTTCAGGATATTGGTAAGGCGTTTGTTTTCATTGTCTGTCCAGTAGAAAGTTTGTTTGAAAGATTGATGCCTGTTATTGGCGTAATACTTTGTATTTACACCGTTGCTGATTACAAATATTTGCAGGTATTGAAACAAGGCAGAATGTGCCCCGAATGAATGGCGTTGATAACGGTTGATTTGATTAAACGCTTCTTTCAGTTCAAGCCCTCTGCGTTTGAGTTCTATTTGAACCAATGGCAAACCATTTACCAACAAGGTAACATCGTAACGGTTTTTGTAAGTGCCCTCAACTGTTATTTGATGTGTAACCTGAAACTGGTTTTGACACCAATGTTCTGAATTGATAAATTCAAAATACAAGTTGTCGCCATTATCTCTTACAATGTGTTGTTTTTCTCTTAGTGTTTTGGCTTTTTCAAATACTGAACCTTTGCTCAAAATGTTCAACACCTTTTCAAATTCTGCTTTGCTGAATTGTATGTTGTTGTGTTTCTCTAATTGCTGCTTCAGGTTACCAACTAAATCCTTCTCGTCTTTCAATTGCACCAAGCCATAACCCAACCTTTGCAGTTGTGCCACCAATTGTTCTTCTAATATTTGTTCGGGTTGCTTTGCCATTAAATAAACATTTTTTGAAGTAATCCTTTTCTATATTGCTTTGTATTTTCTAATTGTATATTACAGTAATTTATCTTTGAATCTATTGCAAGTATGTAATCAGCAATTTTAATTTGTTCTTCCAAAGAAGCTGGCAATGAAATCTCAGAGCCATTTAAAAAATCAGTATTTCCTATATTAATAGTATTCTTAGCTCCTTTTTGTACAATTGGAGTTAGGTAGTTTAGCGTATTTTCCCAATTAGAAAAATATAAGTCAAGGAGCAGACCAATACTTTTGTTAGTGGGAATAAAAACACCATATAAAACAGATACTACTCCTGTTCTATTAAGCTTATTCTGTTTAATAATACCAAATGGAAATTCACTTGTAGGACTTTTTGTATAAATAATATCGTTTGGTAATACAACTTTATAATTTGAAATCTCAAGAGAAGCGAAAGAACGACCTAGATGCTCTATTTGATTTATTACGCCTTTGTTTTTTGCAACTGAAAAAACTTCTTCAAATTCACAATTAGTATTTCTTGTTTTCCGTTCTTTTAAAAAGTACTTTAATTTTTTCTTTTCCCACTTTGGAAAATCCTTTCCGTTCTCATCCTTAAATCTTAACTCTTGCGAAAAAAGTTTTTGCATTACGCCTTTTTTGTATTGCTCCAAAAGGTTTTTCTTTTGTTTAAGTTCGGCAATTTTCTTGTCTAAAACTGTGAAGAAAGATGCAATGCGTTTTTGTTCAGGAATAGCAGGTGCAAATATTCTATCGTGCAACACATAAGCGTTGTTAATCTTCATATCATTTTTTGCACCTTTTTTTACCAGTGGTCGCAAATAGCGGTTGGTATTGGCATCTAACGAAAAGTAATAATCAATAAAAGGCCCATAAGCCGTTTGCTGATTTACTTTGTAAACGGCATAAAGCGTAGATACAATTCCTGGTTTGCCTTTGTTCAGTTTTATAATTCCAAAAGGATTTGCTTTAAGAGGGCTTTTGGTATAAACAATGTCGCCAACTTCCACCACGTGGTAATTGTGTACCGAAACACCTGCATAACTTCTGCCTAAATGTTCAATTTGGTTTACAATTCCCAATTCACCCGAAACTGAAAGCACTTCGTCTTTGCCATACTTCAAATCTTCGTTCCGCTTTTTGGCTTCGCTTAAAAGTTCATTCAGTCGTTTGTGTTCCCAAGCGTCTTTAAACTCTGGAAACCTGATAAGCGGTTTTTTGCTTTGTTGTTTTTCCATTGTTAAAAGGGTGTGTCAATTTTAAGTTCCTTACAAAATGCATTTAGTTCAGCATCGGTGTTTTTCATTTCTTTTTCAAGGCTTCGCAATTGCTTTGCAACAGAAGCAATGTCAACACTTTCTTGTTCCTCAAAGGTGTTTACATAGCGAGGAATATTTAGATTGTATTCGTTTTCGGCAATAAAATCAAGCGTTGCCAAACTGCTGTATTTGTCAACTTCCTTTCTTTCTCTGTAAGTTGTAACAATTCGGTCAATGTCTTCTTGTCGCAATGTGTTTTGAGTTCCTCTTTCAAAATGCTCGGCTGCATTGATAAACAAAACATCGTTTGGATTTTCTTTGCATTTTTTGAAAACCATAATGCAAGTAGGAATTGGCGTTCCATAAAATAAGTTTGCTGGCAAACCAATTACTGCATCCAAATAATTTCGGTCTTCAATTAAGTATTTACGAATGTGTTGTTCTGCACCGCTTCTAAATAAAGCACCGTGAGGCAATACAATTGCCATTGTGCCATTTTCTGCCAAATGATGAATCATATGTTGCACAAAGGCGTAATCGGCTTTACTACTTGGTGCTAATTTTCCGTATTGGCTAAAACGGTCATCGCTTGTAAATAATGGGTTTGCACTCCATTCAGCCGAAAATGGTGGATTAGCTACAATGGCTTCAAATTGTTGTCCAGTATGTTGTGGATGTTCTAATGTATCTTCTTGTTTAATATTGAACTTGCGGTAATGCACACCGTGCAAAATCATATTCATTCGGGCAAGGTTGTAAGTTGTGCGGTTCATTTCTTGTCCGTAAAAGTTGCTTACTTCTTTTACTTCCTTTGCCACACGAAGCAACAAAGAACCCGAACCACAAGTTGGGTCGTAAACCGATTTGAGTTTGCTTTTTCCTGTTGTTACAATTTTTGCTAATACCTTACTTACTTCCTGTGGTGTATAAAATTCACCTGCCTTTTTTCCTGCACCACTGGCAAACTGTCCAATGAGGTATTCGTAAGCATCACCCAATACATCTAATTCGGTTTGCTCCAGTTTGAAATCAATTTTGTCAAGGTGCGATAGCACCTTTGCAATAATTTCATTTCTTGCTTCTGGAGTTTTACCAAGTTTGGTGCTGTTCAAATCCATATCCTCAAACAAGTGGTCAAAATCCTCTTCGCTTTCCGTTCCCATTGTCGAGAGCTGTATGTTATTCAAGATTTTTTGCAGGTCTCCCAATATGAAATTGTTTTCGCCTTCTACATCGCTGTTGCCTCGTTTAGCCACTTCGCTAAACAGTTCAGAAGGTTTTAAGAAATAACCCAATTTTTCCAAAGATTCCTCTTTGATGGCTTCAATGTATTCTTTGCCATATTTGGTATTTTCCTTTATCTCTTTGTATTTAATCTTGTCGGCTTTTAGGATATTATTTGCATAAATATCCATTTTCTCGGCAAGGTATTTATAGAAAATAAAGCCCAAAATATAGTCACGAAACTCGTCCGCATTCATTTTGCCTCTTAACGTATTGGCTATATTCCAAAGCTGCTGTTCAAGTTGTTTCTTTTGGTCTTCTGACATTTAAAATTCTCTTTATTAATTTGTTCGCTAATTTACATTTTTTAGTCGGTGTGTTGAATAAAATTGCCTCTTTTGGTTTTGCGAAGGGTCGGCTTGTTATCGGGCAAAACCGTCTTTGCTAAATATGTTGTGGCTTTTATGTCGTATTTCTGTCTGTTCATATTTAGCACTGTTGTCTTTTAGCGTCCCTTGTATCGGCTTTTCTAGCTTGGCGTTCAGGCGGGATTTCGGAGTGCAAAGTTTCAATTTATTACTAAATTTCATGAGAAGGACCAAGCTCCTAGTTTGCACTTCAGCCCGCCTGACTCAAAACCCGTGTTAGCGGCTGCTCTTTTATCCGTCATTATTTTTTACTGTTTAATAAGTTGTCCTTTTTTGCTTTTTCAATTAAGTAATTTGTAAACGATGAACAAGCTATTAAAAAGAATTTGGCATCTTCAAAGTCAACACTTTGCTCGTCCATTAATGCGTGTCTAATGCCGTTTTTGTCGTTGGTATAAGCATATAGCTTTTCAAACCCTGCTTTTAGTGTCCCACTTATTTTTTGGTGTTTGTCAAGTTTATTTAATGCTTTTCCCAAAGTATTTTCGGTTGGTTCAATTATTCGTGAAATTACTTCAACCATACTAATACTTTCTTTTATTGAATTTCTAAAATCTGGTTTCGGTTTCTGCGAAAGAAGTTCGATTGCTGAATTCAAGTGTTCTTGTATGCCTGTTAATCCGTGTTGTTCAGCAGAGCTTTGTGTCTGTTTTAGTTCATTAATTTCTGCTTTATTAGTTACAGGAATAAACTTATTTCCAGTTAATGTGTAGGCTGAATTATTTGCTCTTAATTTCCCATTAACATAATCTTCAAACTCTAAATATTGGTATGTGTGTCCATCTTCAATGTTGCGAAAAACGAACTCGAAAAATTCGTAAACTTTATACCAAGTTCCTTTTTCAATGTGCTGTCTAATGAAGTCGCTAAATTGATAGTCATACTGTGGAAAATCGTCAAGTGCCTTTTTAAAAAAATGAATCCATAAAACTTGATGCAAACTCCGATAAGTCCCTTTTGAATAACTTTCAGCATTTTCAAGTCTGCGGTAAATAAAAATGTAAAACGCATTCCATAATTCTGTCCGTAATATGTGGTCAATATTGTCTGATTGAAAAGGAATTTCAACAGGTTCAAATCCATATCGTTTTGCAAAAGGTAAATTGTCTTTGTCTATTTCCATACTAATATTTTCTTTTCGTTCGTGTCGTTGTCTTAGAGTAGCCTATAACGTTTTGCAGATTTGCGATGGGTGAGATTTTTACCACTAATGTTTATGCGGAGCACATAACTTTCGGCTACCACTAAACTGTCTACGGAGCACGGAAACCCGCCTATTGCGAATGTGATGTTAGCAGTAGTTATTTCTTTTCAATTTCTTTCATAATTGAGTTAATGATATTGTCTTCAAGGTCTGCCACACCAGCAATATTTTGCAACAAGACTTTTATGTATTTCTTTCTTTTTTCTTTGTCAAATGATGCATACCTTGTTTTACTTGGTTTACTATTTCCAAAGTGTCTTTGAGTTGTTTCAATGTAGAATTTTAAATAATCAAGATTTACCAATATATAGTCGTCTATTGAATTTACAAAGTCTTGAGTTGCTTTAATTAAAGAAGCTGTTTCTTTAAAAGTAAAATCTCCTCCTTTTTCCCAAGTTGTCTTTAGTTGATTTATGTCTAATCCTGAAAACCTTGCCTTAACTTCATCTGTTTTATCTATTAAGCATTGCATACTTGATTCACGAATTTCGTTGTCTATGTCGTAATGAAATGTATAATTTCTCCAAGTAATTAATACTTCCATTAATGCTATCAAAATAGGGTCAACATTTATTTCATCTGCAATAAGAATAGTTTTTTTGTAAACAGATTGTCCAGCTTTAGAATAAAGTGAAGTAAAGGTATCAGACTCTAGTAATTTAGGTTTTCTGTTTAGCTCCGTTAAATACATTTCAAGCGATTCAACAGCCCATCCAAGGAATGATTTTAAAACAAATACTCTCGTCCTGTCTGCTGACCTTTTAGTGTATTTGTGTTTCCAC